>NZ_JACKUR010000024.1:0-117022 GCF_025822865.1 Mycobacterium paraffinicum
CCGTGCCACTCTCAAACCGGCGGGGCGACCTCTCCTGTCGACCTCAGGGTCTGACTTCCACAACGCCGCAAGACGGCTCGAGGCGCCTCGCCCCAAACACCACTAATTCAGCAGGCTCCTAGCCGGCCAGCATGCCCTTCAGCTCGGCGCGGCCTTCCTCGTCGAGCGGCAGCAGCGGCGCGCGCGGATCCCCGACCGGGAAGCCGAGCAAATCCAGGCCGGCCTTGACGGTGGTGGCCAGTCCCCCGGCGACGATGAACTGCAGCAGCGGCTCGAGGTCGTCGTAGAGCACCTGAGCCTTATCCAGGTCGCCCGCGCGCACCGCCTCGTACAGGTCGATGCAGGGCTGGGGCCGCAGATTCGGTGCGGCCGTGCACCATCCGGAGGCGCCGGCTTTGAGGGCGTCGAGGACCAGCGGGTTGCTGCCGTTGTAGAACGGCAGCCGGCCGCCGGACAGCTCGGTAATGCGTTGCATGCGGGTCAGGTCGCCGGTGGATTCCTTGATCATGGTGACGTTGTCGATGGTCTCGAACATGCGGACCAGTAATTCGGGTGGCATGTCGACGCCGCTGGTGGCCGGGTTGTTGTAGGCCATGATCGGGATCGAGATCGTGTCGCTGACGCTGCGGTAGTGCTGGACGATCTCGTGCTCGCGGAGCTTCCAGTAGGACACCGGCAGGATCATCACCGCGTCGGCGCCGGCCCGCTCGGCGTATCGGGCACGGCGAATGGTCTTGGCGGTGGTCACATCTGACACACCGACGATCACGGGCACCCGACCGCCGACCGTGGCGATGGTGGTGTCGACCACGGCGTCGAATTCCGGTTCGTCGAGATAAGCCAGTTCACCGGTGCTGCCCAGCGGCGCGATGGCATGGACGCCGGAGGAGACGAGCCGATCGACCAGCGCGGCCAGCCGCTCGGTGGCCACTCCGTTCGGACCGCCTAAGGCGTCCGAAAACGGAGTCACCGGGTAGGCGATGATGCCGTGGATGTCGGGCACGGGCGAACTCCTCGAATGTCGTTGTACAGGGCCTTAATCGGTGAGCGCATCCGGATGCCGAGCCAGGGCCCGCCGGGCGTAGTAGGCGAAGTTGGCGCGGCTGCGCTGGGGCGACAGCGTCCAGTCGTGGGCCTCGCGGGCCAGTGTCTCGGGCAGCTCTTTGACGGTGCCGGCGGCCATGGCGGCCAGCTGCAGCTTGGCGGCGCGCTCGATCAGCACCGACAACGAACACGCTTCTTCGATGCTGGCGCCGGCCACCACCTGGCCGTGATGCGCCAGCAGCACCGCCTTCTTGCCGGCGAGGGCCGCGGTGATGATCTCCCCCTCCTCGTTGCCGACCGGCACACCCGGCCATTCGGCGAGGAAGGCGCAGTCGTCGTAGAGCGGGGTGGTGTCCATGTGGGAGACGACGAGTGGCACCTCCAGCATCGACAGGGTCGCCACATGGAACGGGTGGGTGTGCACGATGCATTGCACGTCGGGCCGGGCGCGATAGATCCAGCTGTGAAAACGGTTGGCGGGGTTAGGGATTCCGTTACCGTCGAGGACGTTGAGATCCTCGTCCACCAGCAGCAGGTTGGCGTCGGTGATCTCGTCGAACCCAAGGCCCAGCCGCTGGGTGTAGTAGGTGCCGTCCGCCTCGGCCCGGGCGGTGATCTGCCCCGCCAGCCCCGAGTCGTGCCCGGCGTCGAACAACGCGCGACAGGTCAGGGCGAGCTTCTGCCGGGTGGTCAGCTGGGCATCGGAGACTTGCGAGGCCGTCAGCTGCTCGGCGGCGCGACGCATCAGTTCGGCTTTGGAGTCGGTGAACGTGCTGGCCATATGACACAATGTAACACCATAGGAAACCTTGTGTCATCGGAGGGATCGTCAGTGACAGCACTGCTACGCGCGGTCCGCACCCAACGTGGCCTCACCCTCGAGGCGCTGGCCGAACAGACCGGGTTGACCAAGAGCTACCTGTCCAAAATCGAACGCCGGCAGAGCACCCCGTCGATCGCGGTGGCCCTCAAGGTGGCCAAGGCCCTCGACGTGGACGTGGGGCGGTTGTTCTCCGACGAGGCGGCGCAGGAGAAGATCGCCGTCGACCGGGCGCCCGGCGGCGACGACGGTCAGCGCTATCGGGTGCTGGCGCCGTCGATGCTGGGTAAATCCATGTCGCCGTTCGTGGTTCGACCGACCGAAGGGCCGGCCGACGATCCGCACCCCGAGCACGGCGGGCAGGAATTCATGTTCGTGCACGCCGGCAGCGTCGAACTCGATTACGGCGACCGGACGTTCACGCTCCACGCGGGCGACAGCGCCTATTTCGACGCGTCGGTCAGCCACACGATCCGGACCGTCGGCGCCCAACCGGCGGAGGTCGTCGTCGTCGCCCACGAGCCCGGGGCCCGAACCCGGCGCTGATACCGCTCCACCATGCGCGCGTCGGGGGCGTGTCTTAGACTTCTACCCCGCCGCACGACGCGAAAGGCTCGTATGTCGGATCTGACGCAAGAGCGCACCGACACCGCGGAGGTGTCGGTCTGGGCGCCCTTGCGCATCCAGGTTTTCCGCGCCCTGTTCATCGCGCAGTTCGTCTCCAACGTCGGCACCTGGATGCAAAGCGTTGCGGCGCAATGGTTTCTGGTCGAAGGTCACAGCAGCGCCACCGTCGTGGCACTGGTCCAGACCGCGAGTCTGGGGCCGACGCTCCTGTTGGGATTGTTCGCCGGCGCGCTCGCCGACGTGTTCGACCAGCGGCGCCTGCTGATGGTGCTGCAGTCGTATGCGGTGGTGGTGGCGCTGGTGCTGGCGGGACTGACCTACTTCGGCCGACTCACCCCGACGGCACTGCTGCTGTTCACCTTGGCCATCGGCGTCGCCTCCGCGCTGACCGCGCCGGCCTGGCAGGCGATTCAACCCGAGGTCGTTCCGCGCGAGCAGATCACGGCCGCCGCGACTTTGGCCAGCGTCTCGGTGAACATCGCCCGGGTGGTCGGACCCGCCATCGGCGGCGTCGTCCTGGCGCTGGTCGGTCCGGCCGCGGTCTTCGCGATCAACGCGATCTCGTTCGTGGGCATCATCATCGCCCTGGCGGCCTGGCGACGGCCGAAACAGATCGCGCCCGTCGAACGAGAACACCTCGGCCAGGCGATCCTCACCGGGTTGGCCTACGCGATCAACGGCCCGATCTTTCGCCGGATCCTGCTGCGCGCCGCCCTTTTCGTCTTCCCCGCCTCGGCCCTGTTGGCCCTCTTGCCGGTGACCGCCGCCGACAGCTGGCACTTGGGAGCCAGTGGCTACGGTGCGGCGCTGGGGGCCATCGGTTGTGGTGCGGTGCTCGCCGTCGCGGTCCCCGCACCGTTACGTCAGAGGCTGCCGCCCAACACGCTGCTGGCCGGCTGCGCGGCCGCGTACGGCGCCGCCACGCTCGCGGTCGTCTGGCTGCCGTTCGCCGCGGCGGCGCCCTTCCTGGTGTTGTCGGGGATGACCTGGCTGATCACGCTGACGACGTTGAACGCCGCGGCGCAGCTGCACTTGCCACGCTGGGTCCGGGCCCGCGGGTTGGCGATGTACCTGCTGGTTTTCACGGGCTCGCAGGCGGTCGGCTCGTATCTCTGGGGTGTGGTCGCCACGCGGGAAGGATTGGGCGTGGCGCTGACGTTGTCGGCGGCGTTGCTCGGCGTCACCGCCCTCAGCGTCGTGCCGCTCGGGTTGCGGCCGGAAACCGGGAAGCTCAGCCGCGACATTTCGCGGGCCTGGCCGTCGCCGATGGTCGTGTTCGAACCGTGCCCGAACGACGGACCCGTGCTGGTGACCGTCCGCTATCGAGTCGTGACGGACACCCTCGAGGACTTCGTGGAGGCGATGAGCGCGGTCAGGCGCTCACGGTTGCGAACGGGAGGCCATAGCTGGGGGCTGTACCACAGCCTGGAACATCCCGACACGGTCCTCGAGAGGTTCACCGTGCCGTCGTGGACCGAATTCAGCCGGCAACACAGCGAACGCTGGTTGGAATCCGACCACGACGGGGTGACGAAGGCGGTGGGCTACACCGTCGACAACACCCGGCGGCACGAGTACTACCTCGCGTTGCGAGTGCACCGATGAGGCGTGTCGACCTGTTCGCTACCAGGGCCGGGTAGAGCAGGTGACCCCGGTGGTGGCGCTCTGCGTCACCACGACCTGGCCGTCAACGGCGATCTGGCACTGAATCTGTGGCGTGTTCGACGAATCGCAGTCCGGCCAGTGACACCCGCCGCTGGCGTTCACGAACGCCCACTGATTCGGGTCGGCCAGCGTCGTGTTGTACACCAGCGGCTGCCCCGCGCTGAACGCCGTCTGCACGCTGTTCAAGTACTGCGACGAGTTGGCGTTGAAGGCCGCCTGGCTGGGCGGATCGGTGTTCATGTAGCGGACGTTGCCGGTGAGATTTCCGGTGGTGGTGATGGTGTAGGTCACCTGGTGGCCGGCAGGGTCCGCAGATGAGGTCGCCGGCGTGACGGCCAGCGCTGCGGCTGCCGCAAACGTCGCCACTGCGACCCCCGTGGTCACTATTCGCACGTTCGTCATATCGAAAACGCTACCCAATTCGTTACGGGGCTACGCATGGAAAGGCGGCCGGATTTGCCCGCACCGCCACTAGCGGGCGCCCGTTCCGCGGACGTTCACCGCCCTCGGGTATGAAGCAGAAGTGGTCGACGATCCCGCACACCCTGGCGGCCCTGACCCCTCCTCCGGCATCAGCCGCCGCAGGTTGTTGACGACCAGCGCGGTCTCGGCCGCCCTCGGGGCGGGCGTGGGCGGCGGGGCCGCCCTGTTGTGGTCGCGCCCCAGCGCGCCCGCCCTCTGGTATCAGCCGAGCCGCAACGGCGCCCCACCGGTGACGGGACTGCACCTGCAATTCGGCCGGCACGCCGGCTCCGAGGTGGTGGTGTCCTGGCACACCGTGGAAGCCGTCCGGAATCCGCGCGTCATGTTCGGCACGCCGACGTCGGGCCTCGGGCAGACGGCGGCGGCCGAAACCCGCACCTACCGCGACGCCAAGTCCAACACCGAGGTTCGGGTGAACCACGCCCGCCTGACGAACCTCACCCCGGACACCGACTACGTGTACGCCGCGGTGCACGACGGCGCGGAGCCGGAGATGGGCACCATCCGGACCGCCCCGTCTGGGCGAAAGCCCTTTCGCTTCACCAGTTTCGGTGACCAGTCCACGCCGACGCTGGAAAGGCTGCCGGACGGCACATACGGGACAGACAACATCGGCTCGCCCGCATCCGCCGACACCACCCTGGCCGTCGAGCGGATGGCGCCGCTGTTCAACCTCGTCAACGGCGACCTGTGCTATGCCAACCTCGCCCAAGACCGCATCCGGACCTGGTCGGCGTGGTTCGAGAACAACACACGGTCGGCGCGCTACCGGCCCTGGATGCCCGCGGCGGGAAACCACGAAAACGAATTGGGCAACGGTCCAATCGGTTACGGCGCCTATCAGGCGTACTTCGAGGTGCCCGATTCGGGATCCAGTCCCGAGACCCGCGGCCTGTGGTACTCGTTCACGGCCGGCTCGGTGCGGGTGATCAGCCTGAACAACGACGACGTGGCGTTCCAGGACGGCGGGAATTTCTACGTACACGGCTACTCGGGCGGTGAGCAGAAGCGTTGGCTGGCAAACGAACTCGCCGCCGCGCGGCGCGACCCCGACATCGATTGGATCGTCGTGTGCATGCACCAGACGGCGATCTCCACCGCCGACAAGGCCAACGGCGCCGACCTGGGAATCCGCGAGGAATGGCTCCCGTTGTTCGACCAGTACCAGGTCGACCTGGTGGTGTGCGGCCACGAACACCACTACGAGCGATCGCACCCGTTGCGCGGCACGCTGCAGACCGACACCCGAACGCCGATACCCGTGACCACCCGCGACGACGTCATCGACTCCACCAAGGGAACGGTGCACGTCGTCATCGGCGGCGGTGGCACGTCGGCGCCCACGAACGGGTTCTTCTTCCCCGAGCCGCGCTGCCGCGTGTTGACCGGAGTCGGCGCCTTCGACCCGGGGCTCGGGCGCAAGGCTCCGATCTACGTCTTGGAGGACGCGCCGTGGTCCGCCTTCCGCGACCGGGACAATCCCTACGGCTTCGCGGCGTTCGAGGTGGACCCCGGCAACCCCGGCGGAAATACGTCGATCAAGGCCACGCATTACGCGCTGAGCGGGCCGTTCGGCGCGGTGACCGTGGTAGACCGATTCACCCTGACCAAGCCGCGCGCCGACCGGCCGGCGTAGTTCAAAAAAGCGTCGCCTGAAGGGGTTCCGGCTCCACCCGGGTTACCGCAACGGGCTGACGGAACGAACGCTCGTCGCCACCCAGCCGGTATTTCGCGACCAGCGGCGCCGCCCGCCCCCGCAGCATCTCGCGGTAGCCGGCCGGCAGATACGCCCCGCGCCGGTACAGCTCGCGATAGCGGCCCACCAACTCGGGATGCGAGCGGGCCAGCCACGACATGAACCAGCCGCGGGTCGACCCGCGCAGGTGCAGCCCGAAGACCGTCACGCTGGTGGCCCCCGCGGCCGCGATCTGGCCGAGCAGTCGATCGAGGTGTTCGACGGAATCGGTCAGGTACGGCAGCACGGGCGCCACCATCACATGGCAGTCCAGGCCGGCCTCGCGGATCGCGGCGATCAGACCCAGCCGCGCCTGCGGTGTGGGCGTGCCGGGCTCGACGTCTCGATGCAGCTCCGCGTCACCGACCGCCAGCGACACCGCGACCGACAGCGGAACCTGCTGCGCCGCAGCGGCGATCAACGGCAGGTCGCGGCGCAGCAGCGTGCCCTTGGTCAGGATCGACAGCGGTGTCCCGGATTCGGCGAGGGCGGCGATGATGCCCGGCATCAACGCGTAGCGCCCCTCCGCCCGCTGGTAGGGGTCGGTGTTGGTGCCCAGCGCGACGGTCTCGCGGCGCCACGACGGCCGCCGCAACTCGCGGCGGAGCACCCCGGCGACGTTGGTCTTGACGACCACCTGGCTATCAAAGTCGTTGCCGCAGTTGAAGTCCAGATATTCGTGCGTCGGCCGGGCAAAGCAATACCGACAGGCGTGCGAGCAGCCGCGGTAGCCGTTGACCGTGTACCGGAAGGGCAACGCGGAAGCGTCCGGCACCTTGTTGAGCGCGGACTTGCACAGCACCTCGTGAAAAGTGAGCCCCTCGAACTGCGGGGCACGCACGCTCCGGACAAACCCGATCCGCTGCAAGCCCGGCAGCGCCCCGTCATCGACGGGCTGCCCGTTGACCGCGACGGCCTGGTCCGCCCAGCGCATGACCTATTCGAACATTAGTTCGATCCCGAGTCAAGCACTGCGGCGGCGGGCCGGGCTCAGATATGACCGGGGACCTCGACGGGTGGCGGCGGAGGCGGTGGCGGCGGGGGCATCTCGATCGGCGCCGGGGGCATCTCGATCGGCGGCGGAGCCGGGGGCGGCGACGGGATGGCGTACGGCCCTCCCGCGCATACCGGGTCGGCGGGCATGCTGATGCAGGAGGGGGCCGCCGGACCCTGCGGCGCGGCGTACGGGCCGCCCTGGCATTGAGCCCACCCCGGCATCCCCGCACATCGGGGATCGAAGGGGTTGGTGGGCGGCCCGGGGTCGGGGTCGTCCAGCGGAGCGGGCTTACCGGACACGGCGCTGAAGGCGGGCGCCGCGGCGGCCGGAGCGGTCGCACCCGCCGAGGCCACCCCGATAAGCGCAACGGCCACAGCCGGTCCCGTCAGCGCGATGCGGACTTGTGAAACCATCCCTCCCCCTTTTGCGGACGCGAATATCGACGCGTCATCGCTTATGATCGCACGCCGCATCGAGAGCGGGTGGGAAACCGGGTATCGCCGAAGGCGAATTCGCGGTCGTAGAGTAAGTGCTGACCCTGTCGTATTGAACCGGCTGCGAGGCGATTATGACCGAACGCATTGAAACTCAGCGCACCATCGCGGCACCGGCACAGGACATCTTCGCAGTGCTGTGCGACCCGCAGGGCCACGTCGCGATCGACTCGTCCGGAATGCTTCAAAGCGCCGAAGGCGACCGGGTCGGCGGCGTCGGTGACCAATTCGTCGTGCACATGGACCGCGAGTCATTGAACGACTTTCCGCAATTCGGCAAGTACGACGTCACCGTCGACATCACGGAATTCGAACAGGATCGGCGGATCGCGTGGACCGTTCTGGGCAAAATCCAGCCCCCGATCGGCCATGTCTACGGCTATCAACTCCACCCGAGCGAAGACGGCTCGGCGACCGTGGTCACCTCGTTTTACGACTGGTCGAACATCGATCCCAAGTGGCGGGAAGCCGGAATTTTCCCGATTCTCTCCGAAGGCGCATTGCGGGCGACGTTGGGAATTCTGGACCGGACGGTCCGGCGCGGTTATCCGCGCGGATAACGTCCTTTTCGGTAAGCGCCTAACCCGACCGCGGTTTTATTGCGGATTCGGGCGGGTATGACCTTTGGGCCCCTCACGAAAGGACCTGACATGTTGCACTCGGTGATTCTGGCGAGCTCGGACCCCGTCGCGGCCGGCTTCATCCTCCGCGGCATCAAGGGAATTTTTGTCGCGATCGGCAGCGTGATTGCCGCATTCATCTGCGCAATCATCGCCATGACGAAGGGCCGCAATCCGCTGGGCTGGGGAATTCTCGGCCTATTCTTCTCGATCCTCACGCTGATCGTCGTGATCATCATTCCGAGCAAGAAATAACCCGGCGAGGATACCCTCCTACCGGTCGAGTATTGAAACAACTTCGGCGACAACAGAATTCGTGGCGACGGGCACCTGATCCCCCGTCGTGAGGTCCTTCACGCCGACCGTCCCCGCCTCGATGTCGCGGTCGCCGAGTACCAGCGCGACGCGGGCGCCGGAACGGTCGGCCGCGCGCATCGCCCCCTTGAGGCCGCGGTCGCCGTAGGCCATGTCGACGCGCACACCGGAGGCGCGCAGCTGCGCGGCCAGCACCGCCAGCTGAAGCTTGGCCTGCTCGCTCAGCGGCACGCCGAACACGTCGCAGCGGGCGGTCTCCCCCACGCTCTTGCCCTCGGCGCGCAGCGCCAACAAGGTGCGGTCGACGCCGAGCCCGAACCCGATGCCGGACAGGTCTTGCCCGCCGAGCTCGTGCATCAGGCCGTCATAGCGGCCGCCGCCGCCGATCCCCGATTGCGCGCCCAGACCGTCGTGCACGAACTCGAAGGTGGTCTTGGTGTAGTAGTCCAGTCCGCGCACCATGCGCGGGTTGATGACGTAGGGCACGCCGAGCGCGTCGAGGTGCGCCAGCACGGTGTCGAAGTGCTGCTTGGCGACATCGGACAGGTGGTCGATCAACACCGGCGCGTCGGCCGTCATGGCCCGCACGGCCGGTCGCTTGTCGTCGAGCACCCGCAGCGGGTTGATCTCGGCACGCCTGCGCGTCTCGTCATCGAGATCGAGCCCGAACAGGAAGTCCTGCAACAGTTCCCGATACTGCGGGCGGCAGGTCTCGTCGCCCAGCGAGGTGATCTCCAGGCGGAACCCGTCCAGCCCCAGCGAACGGAAACCGGCGTCGGCGATGGCGATCACCTCGGCGTCCAGCGCCGGATCGTCGACGCCGATCGCCTCCACGCCCACCTGCTGCAGCTGCCGATAGCGGCCGGCCTGCGGCCGCTCGTAGCGGAAAAACGGCCCCGCATAACACAGTTTGACCGGCAACGCCCCGCGGTCCAGGCCGTGCTCGATCACCGCGCGCACCACCCCCGCGGTGCCCTCGGGCCGCAAGGTGACCGAGCGGTCACCGCGGTCGGCGAACGTGTACATCTCCTTGGACACCACGTCGGTGGATTCGCCCACGCCCCGGGCGAACAGGGCGGTGTCTTCGAAGATGGGCAACTCGATGTGGCCGTAGCCGGCCCGGCGGGCGGCGCCCAACAAGCCGTCACGGACGGCCACGAACTGCGCGGAGTCCGGCGGGACGTAATCCGGCACCCCCTTGGGCGCGTGAAACTCCGTCACGGGCTCAGGCCTTCGATGAACGGATTGAACCGCCGCTCGGCGCCGATGGTGGTGGCGTTGCCGTGTCCCGGCAGCACCACGGTCTCGTCATCGAGCACCAGAAGCTTTTCCACGATCGAGGTCAGCAGGTCGCGGCCGCTGCCGCCGTGCAGGTCGGTGCGGCCCACCGAGCGTTCGAACAGGGTGTCGCCGGTGAACACCACATCGTTGTCTCCCGCCACCCGGAAGACCACCGACCCGCGCGTGTGCCCGGGCGTGTGGTCGACGTTGACGGTCACGCTGCCCAGGTCGAGCTTGTCGCCGTCGCGGTCCAGCTCGACGACCTGCTTGGGCTCGCGGAAGAAGGCACCCGCCACCAGCTGCGCCGCCCGCGGGCCCAGGCCGTAGATCGGGTCTTTCAGCATGAACCGGTCCTCGGGGTGGATGTAGGTCGGGCAGCCGAAGGTGTCGGACACCTTCTGCGCCGACCACATGTGGTCGATGTGCCCATGGGTGAGCAACACCGCGGACGGGGTCAGCCGGTTCTCGTCGAGGATGCGCCGCAGCGGGCCCATCGCCCGCTGGCCCGGATCCACGATGACGGCGTCCGCCCCTGGCCGCTCAGCCAGCACATAGCAGTTGCACTGCAACATGCCGGCGGGAAATCCGGTGATCAACACGGTTCCCAGTTTCCCACGGGCCCCACTTGACACCGGTCGCGGCGCCCACATTAGCCTGAGCTGGCCACCGACGCCTTTTGCCGGGCACCCGACTTACCGACCATGGAGGCATACGGCCGTGCCGACCAATGAACAGCGACGTGCCAACGCCAAGCGCAAGCTCGAACGCCAGCTGGAGCGCCGCGCGAAGCAAGCCAAGCTGCGCCGGATCGTGTTGATCGCCGCCGGCTCGGCCGTGGCCGTGGCGGTGGTCGTCGCGGTGGTGCTCACGGTCATCAACACCAAGCACGAGCACAAGAGCAACTCCGCGACCAGCACCACCTCCGCGGCCCCCACCAGCTCCCCCGGGTCCACGACGCCCGCCGGACCGACACCGCCCGCTCCGCCGCTGCCGGCGTTCAAGCCGTCGGCCGATCTGGGCGCCAACTGCCAGTACCCGGCGTCACCGGAACCCGCCGCCAAGGAAGTCAAGCCGCCGCGCACCGGCAAGGTGCCGACCGACCCGGCCCAGGTGAGCGCCAGCATGGTGACCAACCAGGGCCGCATCGGATTGATGCTCGCCAACAACGAATCACCTTGCACGGTAAACAGTTTCGCCAGCCTGATCGGCCAGAAATACTTTGACAACACCAAATGCCACCGGCTGACCACTTCGCCGGACCTGGGCGTCCTGCAATGCGGCGACCCCAAGGGCGACGGCACCGGCGGCCCGGGCTACCAATTCGCCAACGAGTACCCGACGGACCAATACCCGCCGAACGACCCGAAGGCACAACAGCCAGTCCTCTACCCGCGCGGCACCCTGGCGATGGCCAACGCCGGTCCCGGGACCAACGGCAGCCAGTTCTTCATGGTGTACAAGGACTCCCAGCTGCCGCCCCAATACACCGTCTTCGGCACCATTCAGCCCGACGGGCTGGCCACGCTGGACAAGATCGCCAAAGCCGGTGTCGGCGGCGGCGGTGAGGACGGCGCACCGGCCTCCGAGGTCACCATCACCTCGCTGTTGCTCGACTAAAGCCAAGCAGCGCAACGCCGCTGATTCGGCGGGAATCGGGCGACCAACGGGCGGTCCACCGCTTAAGGTCGTTGCGTGGGGACAGATTCTTTCGGGCAATACCAGCTGCTGGACGTGTTGGGGCGCGGCGGCATGGGCCAGGTCTACCGTGCCTACGACGCCGCCACCGATCGCGTTGTCGCGTTGAAGGTGCTGCCCCCGAACTTGGCCGAGGATCAGGAGTTTCAGCAGCGATTCCGCCGGGAGGCATGCATCGCGGCGAGCCTCAACGACCCGCACGTGGTGCCGATCCACGGTTACGGCGAGATCGACGGTCGGCTCTATGTCGACATGCGGCTGATCGAGGGTCGCGACTTGTTGCAGTACATCGACGAGAACGGCGGGCGGCTGTCCCCCGAGCGCGCGGTGGCGGTGATCGAACAGGTTGCCGCTGCGCTGGACAGTGCCCACCAGGTGGGGCTGATCCATCGCGACATCAAGCCCAAGAACATTCTCATCACCCAGGCGCGCGACTTCGTCTACCTGATCGACTTCGGCATCGCGCGTACCTGGCCGACACGTCGCTTACGCAGACCGGGCACACGATGGGCACGGTCGCCTACATGGCGCCCGAACGGTTCAGGGGCACAACGGATCACCGTGCCGATGTGTATTCGTTGGCCTGCGTCCTGCACGAATGCTTGACCGGCAAGCGGCCCTATGCCGGCGACAGCCTCGAGGAACAGCTCAACGCGCATTTGAACACGCCGCCGCCGCAACCGTCGGCCACCTCCGCCGGCGTGCCCCCGGCCCTCGACGCGGTGGTCGCCCGCGGGATGGCCCAAGACCCCGAATACCGTTACCAGTCGGCGATGGAACTCGCCGAAGCGGCCCGGGCGGCACTGGCCACCCCGGATGGGACGGCCGCATGGAGTCCCCCGCCGGCGCCACTGACATCGCCACCGGGCCCGCCTGAACGGACGCAGGACTTCCCCCCGACGGGCGCCAGTCCCGAGTCGCGGCCGCCGTACAGCCCACCGACGCAATCCCGGCGTCTGCTGCTGGGCATCGTCGGCGCGTCGGCCCTGGCGCTGGCCGCGGTGGTGGCCTTGGTCATCGCACTGGTGACCCAAAACGACGACTCGGCCAACACCGCGGCATCGAGCACCCCGACCCGCGCCCGCGTTCCCAACCGGCCGGGGTCGAATTCCGGACCGACCGCGCAGGCAACGGGGACCGTGCCGCCGCTGCCGACGTTCGCGCCGCCGGCCGACCTGGGCGCCAATTGCCAATACCCGAGCGCCCCGGACGCCATCGTCAAGCCGGTCAACCCGCCCCCGTCCGGCAGGGTCTCCACCGAACCCGCGCAGATCCCGGCCACCATCTCGACCAACCTGGGCGACATCGGCATCGAACTCGCCAACAATGAATCTCCGTGCACGGTCAACAGTTTCGTCAGCCTGGCGAAACAGCAATTCTTCGACAGCACCCAGTGCGCCCGGCTGATCAACTCGACTGACGGAGGGTCGCTGCTGTGCGGCGGTCCCGACGCCGACGGCGCCGGTGGCCCCGGCTATCAATTCGCCGACGAATACCCCACCAACCAGTACCCGGCCGGCGACCCCGCGCTCCGGGCGACGGTGATGTACCCGCGCGGCACCGTGATCATGGCCACCGAGGGGCCCAACACCAACGGCAGCCAATTCGTCCTGGTGTTCCGGGATTCGGAATTGGAGCCGCAGAGCACGGTGTTCGGCACCATCAGCCAGGCGGGCCTGGCGGTCCTCGACAAGGTCGCCCAGGCGGGTATCGCCGGTAACCGGCAGAGCGGGGCTCCCACCAACCCGGTCACCATCAACTCGGTGCGCGTCGGCTAGCCGGGACCGCTAATCCTCAGGCCGCCGACGTCACGCGGTATACGTCGAAAACGCCTTCGACGTTGCGCACCACGTTGAGCAGATGCCCGAGGTGCTTGGGGTCCCCCATCTCGAAAGTGAACCGGCTGATCGCCACCCGGTCATTGGACGTGGTGACCGAGGCCGACAGGATGTTGACCTTTTCGTCGGCCAGCACCCGCGTGACGTCGGAGAGCAGGCGGTGCCGGTCGAGCGCCTCGACCTGGATGGCCACCAGGAACACCGACGACGGCGACGGCGCCCAGTGCACCTCGATGATGCGCTCGGCCTGCTGCTGCAGCGACGCGGCATTGGTGCAATCATTGCGGTGCACGCTCACTCCCCCACCGCGGGTCACGAAGCCCATGATCTGGTCGCCGGGCACCGGCGTGCAGCACTTGGCCAGCTTGGACAGCACGCCCGGGGCGCCGGGGACCGAGACGCCGACGTCGTCGCTGCTGCGCGGGCGCCGCAGCATGGTCGTCGGCGTGGACCGCTCGGCGAGATCCTCCTCGGCCTGGTCGATCCCGCCGAGCTCGGCCAGCAGCCGCTGCACGACGTGCCGGGCCGACACGTGGCCCTCGCCGATCGCGGTGTAGAGCGCGGACACGTCCGCGTAGTGCAGCTCGCGGGCCACCGCGGCCATGGACTCGGCGTTGACCAAGCGCTGCAACGGAAGTCCGCCGCGGCGCACCTCGCGGGCCATGGCCTCCTTGCCGGCCTCCAGCGCCTCCTCACGCCGCTCCTTGGCGAACCACTGCCGGATCTTCGCCTTGGCGCGCGGCGACACCACGAACTGCTGCCAGTCCCGCGACGGCCCGGCATTGGGCGCCTTCGACGTGAAAACCTCGACGACTTCGCCGTTTTCCAGCTTTCGTTCCAGCGCCACCAGCCGCCCGTTGACCCTGGCGCCGATGCAGCGGTGGCCGACCTCGGTGTGCACCGCGTAGGCGAAATCGATCGGCGTCGACCCGTTCGGCAGGGTGATCACGTCGCCCTTGGGGGTGAACACGAAGATCTCTTGCACCGCAAGGTCGTAGCGCAGCGACTCCAGGAACTCGCCCGGGTCGGCGGCCTCCCGCTGCCAGTCGAGCAGCTGGCGCATCCAGGCCATGTCGTCGATCTCGGCGGTGGCGTGCGGATGCGGAACGCCGTTGCGGCCCTTGGCTTCCTTGTAGCGCCAGTGCGCGGCGATGCCGTATTCGGCGGTGCGGTGCATGTCGCGGGTGCGGATCTGGATTTCCAGCGGCTTGCCCTCAGGGCCCACCACCGTGGTGTGCAGCGACTGGTAGACGCCGTACCGGGGCTGGGCGATGTAGTCCTTGAACCGTCCCGCCATCGGCTGCCACAGCGAATGCACGACGCCCACAGCGGCATAGCAGTCCCTGATCTCGTCGCACAGGATCCGGATGCCGACCAGGTCGTGGATGTCGTCGAAGTCGCGGCCCTTGACGATCATCTTCTGGTAGATCGACCAGTAGTGCTTGGGCCGGCCCTCCACCGTCGCCTTGATCTTCGACGCGTTCAGCGTGTTGGTGATCTCGGCGCGGACCTTGGCCAGGTAGGTGTCCCGGGACGGCGCGCGGCCGGCGACCAGGCGGACGATCTCGTCGTACTTCTTCGGATGCAAGATCGCGAAGGACAGGTCTTCGAGTTCCCACTTGACGCTGGCCATACCCAGCCGATGCGCAAGGGGCGCAATGACTTCCAGCGTTTCGCGGGCTTTACGCGCCTGCTTCTCCGGCGGCAGGAAGCGCATGGTGCGCATGTTGTGCAGCCGGTCGGCGACCTTGATCACCAGCACCCGGGGGTCGCGGGCCATCGCGGTGATCATCTTGCGGATGGTCTCGCCCTCGGCGGCGGTGCCCAGCACCACCCGATCCAGCTTGGTCACGCCGTCGACGAGGTGGCCCACCTCCTCGCCGAACTCCTCGCTCAAAGCCTCCAGCGTGTAGCCGGTGTCCTCGATGGTGTCGTGCAACAGCGCGGCCACCAAAGTGGTGGTGTCCATGCCCAATTCGGCGAGGATGTTCGCGACGGCCAGCGGGTGGGTGATGTACGGATCACCGGAATGGCGCAACTGCGTGGCGTGCCGCTGGTCGGCGACCTCGAAGGCGCGCTGCAGCAGCGACACGTTGGCCTTCGGATAGACCTCGCGGTGCACCGCCACCAGCGGTTCGAGCACCGGGTTGAGCGTGGTGCGCTGGGCGGTCATCCGCCGGGCCAGCCGGGCGCGCACCCGGCGCGACGCGCTGCTGGGGGTTTTCAGCGTCTCGGTGGGCGGATCCGGCGGCTCGGCCTGCGCCGTCACCGGCTCGCCGACCAGCAGGGCGTCACCGACGTCAGTGGGCGCGTCAAGCGCCTGCGCCGCGCTCTTGTCGTCCGCCACGTTGGTCACCTCCGACCTCGAGGATATCGCGCGGTGGGCCGGGCTAGAGCCGACTCAGGCTGTGCAGCGGCAACCCCGCGACCGCCTGACGACCGCCCAGCGCGGTCAGTTCGAGGATCACCGCCGCCGCCACCACGGTGGCCCCGGTGCGTTCCAGCAACCGGGCCGCAGCGGCGAGGCTGCCCCCGGTGGCCAGCACGTCGTCGATGATCACAACGTGGCGTCCGCGCAGGTCGATGCCGTCCGCGGGGATTTCCAGCGTCGCGCTGCCGTACTCCAGGTCGTAATGCTCGGCGTACACCGGCGGCGGCAGCTTGCCGCCCTTGCGAATGGCCAGTACCCCCGTACGCAGCCGGTCGGCGACCGCCGCCGCGGCCAGGAACCCGCGGGCGTCGATCCCGGCCACCAGGTCGGCGCCCGACGCTATCTCGGCCAGCGCGTCGGTGACGGCCGCCAGCCCCGCCGGATCGGCGAACAACGGGGTGAGGTCCCGAAACTGCACCCCCGGCTTGGGAAAGTCGGACACCTCGCGCAGCAGCGAGGCGATGACGTCGGCCACCGAGGCGCTCCCGTCGACACTCGTCACTGGACCAGGGCCCATCGGTCCATGTTCCAGCCCGCGCCCCAGCGAGTCGGGTTCTTGCTCACGGCATACATCTTCTTCGACATCAGCAGCGTCCGTTGCTGCCGGTAGAGGGGCAAAGTGGGCATGTCGCCCCACAATACCGGCGCCGCCTCCCCCAGCAGCCGCACGCGCTCGGCGGGGTCGGCCGACACCGCCAGCGCCCCGATCGTGCTGTCGATCTGCGGATTCGAGTAGCCCGACAGGTTGTTGCCGTTGCCGGTGTGCAGGTCGTAGGCATCCATCGCCGACGAGCCCGTGGACCCGCTGCCGGCGGCTCCGCCGGTGCCTGCCAGGAGGGCATCGATCTTCCCGTCCTTGAGCGCTTGCGGCCCGGAGGTGTCCAGGGCGACGTTGGCGACCGTGATGCCGGCCGCGGCACAGGATTTGCCGATCACCCCGACATTGACCGCGAGGCGCGCGTTGGGCCCCTGGTAGCCGATCCGCACCGTCATCGGGGCACCACCGAGCGCGTCGCGGGCGGCGGCGGGGTCCGCCTTGCCGAACTGGCCGGCCTCGGCGGCGCCGTCAGCGGCGGTGACGGGGTCGTCGGCGGCCGGGTTGAGCCGCGAGTTGGCGATCGGCACCCCGGCGTCGCGCGCGAGCGTGTCGCGCGGCGTGCACAGGGCGAGCGCGCGGCGGGCCTTGGGCTGCGAGAGCGGGCCTTGCGGCGCGAAGATCAGCTGCTCGACGCCGGCCGACGGCGAATCCGCGCGGTCGTAATTGTCCGGGGTGGTCAGCGTTCCGGAGGAGCCCGCCGCCACGTCGACCACGTCGACGCTGCGGTTGTTGACCCGGTCCTGGATGTCGGGCCCCTGGGGCCAGACGGTGATCCGCTTGGTGAGCGCCTTGGGGCCCCACCACCGGTCGTTGGCCGCGAGCACCACCGCGCCACCGTCCAGGATGCGTTCGATCTTGTACGGGCCGGACGACGGGAAGTGCTTCAAGTCCAGGCCCGGCTTGAGGTCCCAGATGGTGTTCCACAGCTTGGCGATCTGCTGCACGAGTTGGGCGTTGTTGCTCAGCAGGGCCGCGGTCACGTCGACGTGCAGCTCGTCGGCGATGACATGCGACGGCATCATCGACGTGGCGGTGAACAGCTGGTTGTAGTCGACGATGCCGCGGTCCGGGATGAACGACACCCGGGCCTTCTTCTGCCCCGGCAGGCACTCGACGTTGGCGATGTCGAGGTAACCGGCCTGACTGGCGGCGTTGAAGTCGGGATACCGCCCGGACTGGGCCGCCCAGGCCAGCACCAGATCGTCGCAGGTCACCGGCTTGCCGTCGGAATAGACGGCGTTGTCGGCGATCTGGTAGTCCAACACCAGCGGCGAACCGCCCACCACCGACACGGTGCCGAAGTCACGGTCGGCGACGGTCTGCCCGTCGGGGCCGTGGTAGCTGAATCCGGCCAGCGTGCGCGCGAACGCCTGCGCCCCGGCCGACGCGGCGCCGACGACGGTGTTGGTGTTGTAGGTGACCAGCGGGCCGTCGACCACGTAGTCGATCTGGGAGGCGGCGCTACCGGAGCACGCCGTCAGCGTGAACGCCGCCGCGAGCATTGCGGCCAGACCGATAGCGCCCCCGGTGAGGCGATACCTGGCGGCCATGCCGACTACCGCCGGCCGGCGTTTCGCTTGCCGCTCGGACGCCGGGTCCCGGTCGGCCGCACCGGGCGCGCACCCGGCGCCGGCTTGCTCGGTGCGGGCTTGTCAGACGGTGCCGAGCCGGCCGCCGTGGACTCCGGCGACGCCGATTCGTCCTCGGTGGACTTCGCCTCCTCGGGCTCGGCGCCGGCCTTGCGGCGCCGCGTGACGCGGCGGGTGTGCGTGCGCACCAGCTCGGTGCGCTCGCGCAGCGTGACCAGCAGCGGAGTCGCGAAGAAGATCGACGAGTAGGTGCCGACCAGGATGCCGACCAGCTGCACCAGCGCCAAATCCTTCAGTGTCCCGACGCCCAGCAGCCACACCGCCACCACCATCAGCGCCAGGACCGGCAACACCCCGATGAGGCTGGTGTTGATGGAGCGCATGAACGTCTGGTTGATGGCGAGGTTGGCCTGCTCGGCGAAGGTACGCCGGGTGGTGTGCTGGAAGCCGTGGGTGTTCTCCTCGACCTTGTCGAACACGATGACGGTGTCGTAAAGGGAGAAACCGAGAATCGTCAGCAAACCGATGACGGTGGCCGGGGTGACCTCGAATCCGACCAGGGAGTACACCCCTGCGGTGACGGTGAGGTCGAAGACCATGGTCGTCAGCGCCGAGATGGCCATGTACCGCTCGTAGCGCACCGTGATGTACAGGCTGACCAACGCCAGGAACACCACCAGCGCGATCAGCGCCTTGTCGGTGATCTGATCGCCCCACGTCTCGGAGACCGCCGCGTCGCTGATGGCCTGCTTACTCGGTTTTCCGTCGGCGCCCTTGGGCTGGAACGCGTCGAACAGGGCGTTGCGCAGCGTGGATGTCTGGGCGTTGGACAGCGTTTCGGAGCGGATCTGCACCGTGGCCGAGGCGCCGTTGCCGACGACCACCACCGATTCCGGATCGCGGCCGATGGCCTTGCGGAACACGTCGGACACCCGCGACGTCTGTACTTGGCCGGTTGCGCCCGCGGCGGGCATCGACACCGTCGTGCCGCCGTTGAAGTCGATCCCGAAGGTGAAACCCCGCAGCAGGATGCTCAATACGGCGACGGCGACGATTGCGCCGCTGATGCCGAACCACAACCGGCGACGCCCGACCACCTCGAAAGCGCCGGTGCCGGTGTAGAGGCGGGACAGGAAGCTATGACGCGACAGGCCGGCGCCGCTGTCGGTCGACTCGGTGACGCCCTCGGAGGCTTCGGTGATCTCGGTCGCTTCGGCCGCGTCCGTCTGGGCCTTGCCTTTGGAGGCCATCACGCTATCCCCGTCCCGTCTTGACGCTCGACGAAGCCCGGCGCTCCCGGGCGACCTGCTGGATTGCGCCCAGGCCGTTGTATGCCGGTTTCGCCAACGTCGGCGACTTGGACGCCAGGTAGACCAGCGGCCAGGTGACCAGGAACACCACCACGATGTCGAGGATGGTGGTGAGGCCCAACGTGAAGGCGAATCCCCTCACCTGTCCGATCGCCAGGGCGTACAGCACCGCGGCGGCCAGGAAGGTGACGGCGTTGCCCGACACGATCGTCTTGCGGGCCCGCACCCAGCCCCGGGGCACCGCCGATCGAAACGATCGGCCTTCGCGGATCTCGTCTTTGATGCGTTCGAAGAACACCACGAACGAGTCCGCCGTGGTACCGATGCCGATGATCAGACCCGCGATCCCCGCAAGGTCCAGGGTGTAGTTGATCTGCCGGCCCAGGATCACCAGGATCGCGAAAATCATTGCGCCGGAAGAGATTAGCGATAACGCCGTAAGCAGGCCCAGCACCCGGTAATACAACAACGAGTACAGCAACACCAGAACCAAGCCGATTGCGCCCGCGATCAGCCCCGCTCGCAGCGAGGTCAATCCCAGTGTCGCGGAGACGGTTTGGGCCTCCGAAGCCTCAAAGGACAGCGGCAGCGAACCGTATTTCAGGACGTTGGCCAGCTGCTTGGCTGTTGCGGCGGTGAACGGCGGGTCGCCGCCGGTGATCTGGGTCCGGCCGCCGGGGATGGCTTCCTGAATCATCGGGGCACTGACCACCTGGGAGTCCAGCGTGAACGCGGTCTGAGTGCCGATGTGGGCGGCGGTGAAGTCCGCCCAGGTGTTCGCGGCCGCCGGCCTGAATTGCACGTCCACGACGTAACCGATGCCGCGCTGGTTCATGCCGGAGGTGGCGTCCTGGATCTGGTCGCCGCTGATGATCGACGGCGCCAGCAGGTAGGCCACCTTGTGGTCGGTCGAGCACGTCACCAGCGGCAGGTTCGGGTCGTCGTTGCCGGCCAGGATGTCCTCTTTGTCGCACCGGGTCGCCTGGAACTGCAGAGCGAGGAACTGGACGCCCTGGCGGGTGCTCTGGCGCCACTTCTTCTCATCGGCGATGCGGTCGGCGAGCTCCTTGCGCGGGTCGGGTGGCGCGGGCTGCTCGGCCGGGGGCACGTCGGCCGGTGGGGCGTTGCCGGCGGGCGCCGGCGGCGGGGCGGGGCTCGGCGGCGGGGGCGGCGGGGGATCCTGCGGATAGGGCCGTGGTTGGGCCGGCGGCCGGCCGCCCGGCGGCGCGGGCTGAGCGGGTGCGGGCTGGCCCGAGGGCGCCGGCGCTTGGCCCGGTGGGGGCGCCTGGCCGGGTGCCGGCTGGCCCGGCGGCGGGGCCTGGCCCGGGGGCGGCGCCTTCGGGGCGGGCTTGGGCTGGACGGCCTGCGCCGGCATCGAGTTCAGCACCGGGCGGATGTAGAGGCGGGCCGTCTGGCCCAGGTTGCGGGCCTCGTTGCCGTCATTGCCGGGCACGGTGATGACCAGGTTGTCGCCGTCGACAACCACTTCGGAACCGGACACGCCAAGCCCGTTGACCCGCGCACTGATGATCTGCTGTGCCTGTGCCAGCGCATCGCGGCTCGGGCGCGACCCGTCCGGGGTGCGCGCGGTCAACGTGACGCGGGTGCCGCCCTGCAGGTCGATGCCGAGCTTGGGGGCGGCACGCTTGTCCCCGGTCAGGAACACCAATAGGTAGACGCCGACGAGCAGCAACAAGAAAACCGACAGGTAGCGGGCAGGGTGCACCGGCGCCGAAGACGATGCCACGTTCCTTCTATCTCCTCGAGTAGCGGTTCTTACCCCGGGACAGAGCCCGGAACAGAGCCTAGTGCCGTGCACGCGCCCGTTGCGCAAGCGGTCCGCCGCGGCGGCAGGATCTTCCGTCAGGAATCCTTGGTAACCCGGCCCTCGTCGGATTCTGCCAAGTCGCCGGAGTCGTCGCCGTCGGCCAGGTCTTCATCGTCGTCGGGCAGGATCCGGTCGCGGATCGCCAGCTTCATCCACGTGGTCACCACGCCGGGGGCGATCTCGAGATCGATGGTGTCCTCCGTGATCGCGACGACCGTCGCCTCCAGCCCGGACGTCGTGTGCACGCGGTCCCCCGGCTGCAGTGACTCGTGCAGGTCGATGGTGGCCTGCATCGCGCGCTTCTGGCGCCGCGACGCGAAGTACATGAACCCACCCATGATGAGTAGGAAGGGCAGGAACAGGATCAAACTCTCCATGAACGGGCCTGTCTTTCGTAGTGGCGTTTACGGCATTTCTTGTCGCCGGGTGCCGGGACGGCCCGCGGGCCGCGCACCTCGTACCGGCCAGTGTGCCAGTGCCGCAGGTCGCTCCCGACCGCCGCGGTGTGCGGGAGGCCCGACGGTGCCGCGCCCGATAGGCTTTAGTGGCGACGTGACAGGTGCGCCGCGGTGAGGAGAAAATCGTGGCCGGCCTCGAGCAGACTCGCCAGCTGGTCACCGAAATCCCCGGTCCCGCTTCGCTGGAGCTGACCAAACGGCGCGCCGCTGCGGTGTCCCATGGGGTGAACGTCTCGCTGCCGGTATTCGTCGCGCGCGCCTCCGGCGGCATCATCGAGGACGTCGACGGCAACCGGCTCATCGACCTGGCGTCGGGCATCGCGGTGACCACCATCGGCAACTCCGCGCCCCGGGTGGTGGAGGCCGTGCGCGCGCAGGTCGCCGAGTTCACTCACACCTGTTTCATGGTCGCGCCGTACGAGCAGTACATCGCCGTCGCCGAGGAGCTCAACCGGATCACGCCGGGGTCCGGCGAGAAGCGTTCGGCGCTGTTCAACTCCGGCGCCGAGGCGGTCGAGAACGCCGTCAAGATCGCGCGCACGTACACGCGCAAGCCCGCCGTCGTGGCGTTCAACCACGCCTATCACGGCCGCACCAACCTGGCGATGGCGCTGACCGCCAAGTCCAAGCCCTACAAGAGCGGCTTCGGCCCGTTCGCGCCGGAGGTCTACCGCGCCCCGGTGTCCTACCCCTACCGGGACGGACTGCTGGACAAGGAGCTGGCCACCGACGGGGAGAAGGCCGCCGCCCACGCGATCGACGTGATCGAGAGCCAGGTCGGTGCCGACAGCCTCGCCGCCGTCATCATCGAACCGATCGCCGGCGAGGGCGGATTCATCGTGCCCGCCGAGGGATTCCTGCCCGCCTTGCTCGACTGGTGCCGCAGCAACGACGTGGTGTTCATCGCCGACGAGGTGCAGACCGGCTTCGCGCGCACCGGCGCGATGTTCGCCTGCGAGCACGAGGGCATCGAACCCGACCTGATCTGCACCGCCAAGGGCATCGCCGACGGGCTGCCGCTGTCGGCGGTCACCGGCCGCGCGCCGATCATGGACGCATCGCACGTCGGCGGTTTGGGCGGCACCTTCGGCGGTAACCCAATCGCTTGTGCGGCAGCACTGGCCACCATCACCACGATCGAGAGCGACGGGCTGATCGAGCGCGCTCAACAATTGGAACGGCTGATCACCGAACCGTTGTTGCGGCTGCAGGCCAGCGATGACCGGATCGGCGATGTGCGTGGCCGCGGCGCCATGATCGCCATCGAGTTGGTGAAGTCAGGGACCTCGGAACCCGACGCGGAGCTGACCCAGAAATTGTCCACCGCGGCCCACGCCGCCGGTGTCGTCGTATTGACCTGCGGCATGTTCGGCAACATCATCCGGCTCTTGCCGCCGCTGCCGATCAGCGACGAGCTGCTCAACGAGGGGCTCGACATCCTCGGCCGGCTCCTGGGCGACCTGTAATACCTGGGGACCCATCGGCCCGCGTGGGCAATCTCACAACGTCCACCGCGGCGCGCCCATGGTGGAATAACGTTACTTTAGCTAACGTTCTAACCGTCAGCGCATCGGCGCGAAAACGACTCACTATCTTTCATTGCAAGGGAATTTGTTTATGTCGACCATCAATCGCGACGAGCGGCTCGAGCGCCGCATCGAGGACCTGACCGCCAACGACCCGCAGTTCGCCGCCGCGCGCCCCGACCCGGCGGTCGAGGCGGCGCTCGAACAGCCGGGGCTGCGACTGCCGCAGATCATCCGGATGGTGCTGGACGGCTATGCGGACCGACCGGCGCTGGGACAGCGCGTTGTCGAGTTCGTCAAGGACCCGGCGACCGGGCGCACCTCGCTGGAATTGGTCACCCGGTTCGAGACGATCACCTACCGCCAGCTCGGTGAGCGGGTTTCGGCGTTCGGGCGGGCGCTGCTCGACGAGGGGCTGCAAACCGGCGACCGGGTTTGCGTCCTTGGCTTCAATAGCGTCGACTACGCCACCATCGACATGGCGTTGGGTCTGATCGGCGCGGTGTCGGTTCCGTTGCAGACCAGCGCAGCGCTGGCCCAGCTGCAGCCGATCGTCGCCGAGACTGAGCCCCGCGTTATCGCCTCCAGCGTCGACCAGTTGTCCGACGCCGTGGATCTGATCCTGAGCGGCCACCGGCCGGTCAAGCTGGTCGTCTTCGACTATCATCCCGAGGTCGACGACCAGCGCGAGGCCGTCGAATCAGCCATCGCGCGGCTCGCCGACACCGAGGTGAAGGTGGAGACCTTCGCCGAGACTCTCGAGCGGGGCAATGGCCTGCCCGCGACCGAGTTTCCGGCCCCAGCGGACGACGACCCGCTGGCCCTCCTCATCTACACCTCCGGCAGCACCGGCGCTCCCAAGGGCGCGATGTACCCGGCGCGCAACGTCGCGAAGATGTGGCGGCGATCAAAAAGGAACTGGTTTGGGGAGTGCGCCGCCTCGATCACGCTCAACTTCATGCCGCTGAGCCATGTCATGGGACGTGGCATCCTCTACGGCACCCTGGGCAATGGCGGCACCGCCTACTTCGCCGCCAAGAGTGACCTCTCGACACTGCTGGAGGACCTTGAACTGGTGCGGCCCACCGAGCTCAATTTCGTGCCGCGGATCTGGGAGACGCTGTTCGGCGAGTTCCAGCGTCAGGTCGAGCGGCGGCTGCCCGAGGCCGCGGACCCCGAGGCCCGGGAGGCCGTAGAGGCCGAAGTGCTTGCCGAGCAGCGGCAGTACCAGCTGGGCGGTCGGTACATCTTCGCGATGACGGGCTCGGCGCCCACCTCCCCCGAGTTGCGTAGCTGGGTCGAGGCCCTCCTGGAGGCGCCACTGATGGACGGCTACGGCTCCACCGAGGCCGGCATGGCCTTGTTGAACGGCGAGATCCAGCGTCCGCCGGTGATCGACTACAAACTGGTCGACGTTCCCGACCTGGGTTACTTCAACACCGACCGTCCGCACCCGCGCGGGGAGTTGCTGCTCAAGACCGACAACATGTTCCCCGGCTACTACAAGCGCCCTGAAATCACCGCGAGCATGTTCGACGAGGACGGGTACTACCGGACCGGCGACGTGTTCGCCGAGGTCGCTCCCGACCGGTTGGTATACGTCGATCGCCGCAACAACGTGCTCAAGCTGGCGCAGGGCGAGTTCGTCACGCTGGCCAAGTTGGAGGCCGAGTTCGGCAACAGCCCGCTGGTCCGCCAGATCTACGTCTACGGCAACAGCTCCCAGCCCTACCTGTTGGCGGTGGTGGTGCCGACCGAAGAGGCGTTGGCCAAGTACGACCTGGATGCGCTCAAGCCCAAGATCGCCGATTCCCTGCAAACCGTTGCCCGCCAGACCGGGTTGCAGTCCTACGAGGTGCCGCGCGACTTCATCATCGAGACCACGCCGTTCACGCTGGAGAACGGTCTGCTGACCGGCATTCGCAAGCTGGCGTGGCCCAAGTTGAAGGAGCACTACGGCCAGCGGCTGGAACGGCTGTACGCGGAATTGGCGCAGGGGCAGGCCAACGAGTTGGCCGAATTGCGCCGCAACGGCGCCGACGCCCCGGTGCTGCAGACCATCAGCCGGGCCGCGGCCGCCATGCTCGGCACGGCGACCAGCGACCTGCGGCCCGACGCCCACTTCACCGACCTGGGCGGCGACTCGTTGTCGGCTCTGACCTTCGGCAACCTGCTGCGCGAGATCTATGACATCGACGTGCCGGTGGGGGTCATCGTCAGCCCGGCCAACGACCTGCAGGCCATCGCGAGCTATATCGAGGCCGAGCGCCAGGGCACCAAGCGGCCCACTTTCGCCTCGGTGCATGGTCGCGACGCGAAGCAGGTGCACGCCAGCGACCTGACGCTGGACAAGTTCCTCGACGAGGCGACGTTGGCCGCGGCGCCGAACCTGCCCAAGCCCGCGGCCGAGGTGCGCACGGTGCTGTTGACCGGCGCGACCGGCTTCCTGGGCCGCTACCTGGCCCTGGAGTGGCTGGAGCGGATGGACATGGTCGACGGCAAGGTCATCGCGCTGGTGCGGGCCCGCTCTGACGAGGAGGCGCGCGCACGGCTGGACAAGACCTTCGACAGCGGAGACCCCACGCTGTTGCAGCACTATCAAGAGCTGGCGGCCGACCACCTCGAGGTCGTCGCGGGCGACAAGGGCGAAGCCAACCTGGGTCTGGATCCGCAGACCTGGCAGCGGCTGGCTGACACCGTCGACCTGATCGTCGACCCCGCCGCCCTGGTCAACCACGTGCTGCCCTACAGCGAGCTGTTCGGCCCCAACGCGCTCGGTACCGCCGAGCTCATCCGGATCGCGCTCACCAGCAAGCTGAAGCCCTACGCGTACGTCTCGACCATCGGCGTGGGCGACCAGATCCAGCCCGGCAAGTTCATCGAGGACGCCGACATCCGGCAGATCAGCGCCACCCGCGAGGTCAACGACAACTACGCCAACGGCTACGGCAACAGCAAGTGGGCCGGCGAGGTGCTGCTGCGCGAGGCGCACGACCTATGCGGCCTGCCGGTCGCGGTGTTCCGGTGCGACATGATCCTGGCCGACACCACCTATGCCGGGCAGCTCAACCTGCCGGACATGTTCACCCGCCTGATGCTGAGCCTGGTGGCCACTGGCATCGCACCCGGGTCGTTCTACGAGCTCGACGAGAACGGCAACCGGCAGCGGGCCCACTACGATGGCCTTCCGGTCGAGTTTATTGCGGCGGCGATTTCCACGCTGGGGGCACAGGTGACGGATACGTTCGAGACGTACCACGTGATGAACCCGTACGACGACGGCATCGGCCTCGACGAGTACGTCGACTGGCTGATCGAGGCCGGTTACGGGATCCAGCGCATCGCCGACTACGGCGAGTGGCTGCGGCGTTTCGAGGGCACCATGCGTGCCCTGCCGGAGCGGCAACGCCAGTACTCGCTGCTGCCGTTGCTGCGCAACTACCAGCAGCCCGAGAAGCCGATCAACGGGTCGATGGCACCGACCGACCGCTTCCGCGCCGCGGTGCAAGAGGCGAAAATCGGTCCCGACAAAGACATTCCACATGTCACGGCGCCGATCATCGTAAAGTACATCACCGACCTGCAGGTGCTCGGACTGCTCTAAGCGCAAGACGGCAATCGCCCAGTCCCGGCCGGGACTGGGCGATTGCTTTGCGATGCGCAGTTATTGCTGAGGATGCGGCCAGCGCAGGTACGCGGCGTTGGCACCCGACGCCGGGCGATGGCGACGCCACCCCCGCTTCGGCTCCGGGTCGGCGGCCGTGCGCGGCTTGGTCAACGCGCCCGAGGACACCTCGGCGGGCTCGTACGCCGAGTCGCGGTAGGGCTCGACGCCCGGCGACGACGCGGCTGCCACCGGCGCCACGGGCTGGACGTCACGCGCCAACCGCACGGCCATGCGGGCCAACACGACACCGCCGACGAAGACGATCAGCGCACCCAATCCGGAGAAATAGGTGACCTCGAGCACCGCACGCTTGCGCTCGGTGGCGGCGACCGGGTCACCGGCGGAGCCGATTCCCAGCAGCGGCGCGAGCTGACCACCGACGACGAACCAGGCGCCGGCCAGCACCGCCAGCCATCCGCCCAACATGGCCGCCACCCGATTTCCGGCGACGATCAACAACAGACCGCCCAGCACGGTCGCGGCTCCCGGCAGGACCTCGAGCCACCCACGAGCCGAACTCCACGCCCACTCCCGGTCGGGTGTGTAGGCGAAATTGAAGCGCGGTCCGACAAACGGTATTAACGCCCCCCAAGCCCCCAGGATGACCAGGAGCAATCCGCTGACCGCGCCACGCGAACGCGGCATGCTCAGCCCGCGGGTTTGGCCGTCTTCTGCGTATTTCATGACTTCCCCTCGTTGAATACCGGGCCTATTTCCGGCCGGAGATGGGTACCCGGCGGTTTCCAGTCGTAACCCATCGGGCGCGCGAAAACCACCTCGCCCCTGTGACTATCGGTGCTGATGAGGCTGCTGTTACTGCTGAAGTCCGAGTAGCAGCAACACGATCGCGATCACCGGAAAGATGCCCTGCGTCACCGCGGCCCGCGCCTTCTCCGGCGCGGACAAGAGCAGCACCACCGCGGCCGCCGCCATCGAACCGACGCCGGCGAAAATCAGCGCCGCGCCAACGGCGTTGTGCCGCAAGACGATCGCGACAATGCCCAGGCCGCTGACCACCGCCAGGAACAAGTTGTAGAAGCCTTGATTGAAGGCCAGCAGCTTGGTGGTCTCGGCCTCCTCGGCCGTGGTGCCGAACGTGGCACGGGTGCGCGGCGAGGTCCAGGTCAACGATTCCATCACGAAGATGTAGATGTGCAATAACGCCGCCAATGCGGCGAATACCAACCCGGCGGCGATCATCGCTCCTCCTCGCTTGTCGAGGCCCGCGCGATGGTCACGCAAGCATCCCGCATGTCCCGGCGCCGGTGACTCTACCGATCTGCGGGTGGCGGAGTGCCCTGACGCGAAAGGGCGCCGGTAGCCAACGGCTACCGGCGCCTCCCGAGTTGAGGGTTGCCGCCCTACACGCCGGCGTGGTGGCGGCGGTGGAACAGGCCCCGCCCACGGGGTTCCGGCTCGGCCGCCGGTGCGTCCGCGCGCGCGCCCGTCACGCCGCGAGTCTCGTCGTACACGGCGGGCTCACCCGCCGGTACGGCGTCGCCCGCCACCGGCGCCGGTTCCCTCACCACGACGTCGCGTGCGTGCCGAACCGCCAGGCGCGCCACGGCCGCCCCGCCCAGGAACACGATCAGGGCGCCCAACCCGGTGAAGTAGGTGATCTCGAGCAGGGCTCGCTTCAGGTCCGTCGACGCCACGGGTTGACCGAGGCCCCCGATGCCCAGCGTCGACGCGAACGCGCGGCCCACCACGAACCAGGCGCCGCCGGCGACCGCCAGCCAGCCGCCGAACACGGCGCTGGCCCG
The DNA here is from genome assembly GCF_025822865.1 of Mycobacterium paraffinicum. Lineage (NCBI taxonomy): Bacteria > Bacillati > Actinomycetota > Actinomycetes > Mycobacteriales > Mycobacteriaceae > Mycobacterium > Mycobacterium paraffinicum. The sequence goes on from NZ_JACKUR010000024.1 coordinate 28,785, forward strand.
GTTACCGGACGACAGCACGAGCAGGCCACCCAATGCCGTAGCCGCCCCGGGAAGCACCTCGAGCCAGCCCTTTGTCGTCGTCCACGTCCAGGCCGGGTCGGACATGTACGCCCAATCGATGTTGGGTCCGAAGAACGGCACCAATGCGCCCCAGGCGCCCAACAGAATCAGGAGCAGGCCGGTCAGCGCGCCGCGGGTGCGCGGCATGTACAGCGCGCGAGGGCGTTCATAGTCGTAGCGCGTGGTCCTCATCAGAATCTCCTTCAACAGGTATTGCTGTTGTGAGCCTGGTTACCCGGCGGCGCCTACGTATAACCTGCCGCGGGCCGCGCATGTGGTTTGCTGCGACCCGTCACCTAGGTGCGCGCGGCGCTGGCGGCGGCCCTTTGAGCTGGCCGGATCCCGCCGGCGCGCGTGCGCGCAGCGGCCTGGCGGAAAGGTCACGATTTGGCCGCGAGGGCCAGGCCGCCGACGGGGCCGGCCCGCTTCGCCCGCCTGCGCCGCTAGTCGAACAGACCGGGTTGGCCCAAACCGGCCGCCCCCGCCGGCGGGCTCATGCCCAGGTGGGTCCACGCCTGAGCAGTGGCCACCCGGCCCCGGGGGGTGCGGGCCACCATCCCGGCGCGAACCAGGAACGGCTCGCACACCTCCTCGACGGTGGTGGCCTCTTCGCCAACGGCCACCGCCAGCGTCGAAACCCCGACCGGCCCGCCGCCGAAACTGCGAGTCAGCGCCGACAACACCGCCCGGTCCAACCGGTCCAGGCCGAGTTCGTCGACGTCGTAGACCGCCAGCGCGGACTTGGCGACGTCGCGGGTGATCACCCCGTCGGCGCGGACCTCGGCGAAGTCCCGGACCCGGCGCAGCAGCCGGTTGGCGATGCGCGGTGTGCCGCGCGAGCGCCGGGCGATCTCCTCGGCCGCCTCGGCGCCCAGCTCGATACCCAGAATGCCGGCGGAGCGGGCCAGCACCCGCTCCAGCTCGGCGGGCTCGTAGAAGTCCATGTGCGCGGTGAAGCCGAACCGGTCGCGCAGCGGGCCGGTCAGCGCGCCGGACCGGGTGGTCGCGCCGACCAGGGTGAAGGGCGCCACTTCCAGGGGGATCGACGTCGCGCCGGGACCCTTACCCACCACCACGTCGACCCGGAAATCCTCCATGGCCAGGTACAGCATTTCCTCCGCGGGGCGCGCGATGCGGTGGATCTCGTCGATGAACAGCACGTCGTGCTCGACCAGGTTGGACAGCATGGCGGCGAGGTCGCCGGCGCGTTCCAGCGCGGGTCCCGACGTCACCCGCAACGACGTCCCGAGTTCGGCGGCGATGATCATGGCCAGCGACGTCTTGCCGAGCCCGGGCGGACCCGACAGCAGGATGTGATCCGGTGTGCCGCCGCGGTTCTTGGCTCCCTCGATCACCAGCTGGAGCTGTTCGCGCACCCGCGGCTGGCCGATGAACTCTTGCAGCGATCGTGGCCGCAGGCTGACGTCGATGTCGCCCTCCCCGACGGCCAGCGCCGGGGACAGCTCGCGGTCGGCGAAGTCGTCGGTCATTTGCGCCGCTCCTCCTCATCGCTCCGTCCCCCGCAAGCGGGCGGTACCCCCGCTGCATCGTCGCCGGCACGGGTCATCGCGACTTACCCAGCAGCGACAGGGCGGCGCGCAGGGCGCCGGACGTCGTCGCGTCCTGCTCGCTGGCCAGCACCTTGTCGGTCGCCTCTTCGGCCTGCTTGACGGCGAAGCCCAGACCGACCAGGGCCTCCACCACCGGCCCCCGGACCGCGTGACCGTTCACCACGGATGCGCCACCCGGTGCGCCCGCAGCGACGGCGCCGACCTTGTCCCGCAGCTCGAGCACCATCCGCTCGGCGCCGCGTTTCCCGATCCCGGGCACCCGGGTCAGCGCGGTGACGTCGCTGTCGTGCAGCACCTGCCGCAGCGCCGCGGCGTCGTGAACCGCCAGCGTCGCCATGGCCAGCCGCGGACCCACGCCCGACACCGTCAGCAGCGTCAGGAAGAGGTCGCGGGTGTCGGAGTCTGGAAATCCGTACAGCGTCATCGAGTCCTCGCGGACCACCATCGCGGTGATCAGCCGGGCCTCGGTCCCGGTGCGCAGGGTCGCCAACGTCGAGGGGGTCGCGTTCACCCGGTAGCCGACGCCGGCGGCCTCGATCACCGCATGGTCGAGCGCCACCTCGAGCACCTCGCCGCGCACCGAGGCGATCATCGCGCGGCCTTGAGCTTGGCCAGATACTTATGCCGCTGTTGCTCGGCCAGCGCCTCGGCCGCGGCCATCCGGGCCATCATCGGCGCCCGCCAGCAGTGACAGATCGCCAGCGCCAGCGCGTCGGCGGCGTCGGCCGGGGTCGGTTTGGCTTGCAGCGCAAGGATTTTGGTGACCATCGCGGTGACCTGGGCCTTGTCCGCGGCGCCGTTGCCGGTGACCGCGGCCTTTACCTCGCTGGGGGTGTGAAAGTGCACGTCGATGCCGCGTTTGGCGGCCGCCAGCGCGACGACCCCGCCGGCCTGCGCGGTGCCCATCACCGTCGAGACGTTCAGCTGGGAGAAGACCCGCTCGATGGCCACGACATCCGGTTGATGGGTGGCCAGCCAGTGCTCGACGGCATCGCTGATGGCCAGCAGCCGGTGGGCCAGCGGCGCATCAGACGGGGTCCGCACCACGTCGACGTCGAGCGCGACCACGCTGCGCCCGCGCCCTGTTTCCACCACCGACAGTCCGCATCGGGTCAGTCCGGGGTCGACGCCCATCACGCGCATTGCCCGCTCCCACCTGTAGAACAGCTGTTCGATACCCTAGCGGCCGGGGGCGACGGCTCGGCGGAGGACACGCGGCGGCGCCGCCGATTCCCGGCTCGGGACGTTACAGCGCCGAACCCGCGTAAAAGCTGTTAGCTTTACCCCACGTTCGCTCAAGCAATGTGGCAACGGAAGGGTTTGCGTGGGATCACTGCTGGTCATTATCGCGATCGTGCTGTTCATCGCGTCAATCGTGGTGTTGGTCATCGCTTTGCGGCGTCCCAGGCAATCGGCCCCGCCGCGCGGACGCCAGGATCCCCTCTCGTTCAACGCGATGCCGGAGTTCGGCCCTCGGCAACTCGGCCCCGGCGCGATCGTCAGCTACGGCGGCGTCGACTACGTGGTCCGCGGATCGGTGACGTATCGCGAAGGCCCGTTCGTGTGGTGGGAGCATCTGCTGGAGGGCGGCGACCAGCCGATCTGGTTCAGCGTCGAAGAGGACGACGGGCGCCTCGAGCTGGCGATGTGGGTCAGCCGCAAGGACATCCAGCTGCAGCCGGGTGACTCCTACGTCGTCGACGGGGTGACGTTTCACGAGTCCGAACGCGGTCGCGCCTCGTTCACCACCGAGGGCACCACGGGCCTGCCGGCGGGCGGCGAGATGGAGTTCGTCGACTGCGCCAACTCCGACGAGTCCGCGCTGCTCTCGTTCGAGCGCTGGGCGCCGGGCATGCCGTGGGAGGTTTCGACCGGCAAGCCCGTGCTGACGGGCGAGCTGACCGTGTATCCGGCGCCCCCGCCCTCCTCCCCCTAGGGCGCGTCGGTGCCCCTCCATCAACTCGCCGTGGCCCCTTCGGACGTCTCCGGGCAGAAGCTCGGGCTCGCCCTCAACGCGCCCGCACCGCCGCCGCTGGCGACCTGCCTTCTGCACCACCCCGGCGGCGGCGCCCTGCGGCTGGGGGTCCTGGGCGCATCGCACGTCGTCACCGTCGAGCACGGCGCGGGCCGGTTCTCCGAAGAGGTCTCCTGCACGGCACGCGGCCTCGGCGTCGACCTGCCGGAGCACACGGCCGCGCCCGGCTACTTCCTGCGATCCCGCACCGACTCCTACGACGAGGCGGCCTTCCGCCGGATGGCGCGCGACCTTCGTGACCGGTGTGCGCGGGAAAAGGGTTGGCTCGGTGGCACTTTCCCCGGCGACGACGCCGCGCTGACTGCCTTGGCCGCCGAACCCGACGGCACCGGCTGGTATTGGCAGACCTGGCACCTCTACCCGCGCAGCCCTTTTGGATCCGGCGGCGACGTGGTCCACACGGTGAGCCGGTGGCACCCGTGAGCCGCAATCGCCTGTTCGTCATCGCCGGTGCGCTGGCCGTCGCCGCCGTCGCCTTCCTGGTGCCCGGAATCATCTTGTCGCAGAAGAACATTGCTTCCTACATCGCGAGCCACTATCACGAGTACTCCCACGACGCCAACGGGAAGCGCTACGAATGCAGCGGGCCTCCCGACGACGTGGCCGACACGCTCGCCGAGTACCAGGCCCCCGAGGCGCGGGCCGCCAACGGCGACAGCGAGTACCTGCGCTACAGCAACAACATCGTGATCGTCGGCCCCGACGGCAATCGCCCGTGCAGCATCCGCCTGGAAGGCCTGAACGCCGGATACAGCCACGGCGCCTTCATCTTCCTGGGCCCCGGATTCACCCCCGGCTCACCCTCGGGCGGCGCCGGAGGTACGCCCGGCGGCCCCGGCGGAACCAAGTGACGGCTCACCACCACAAAGGAGAAAACCATGTACCTCGCCGTCGAGATCGGCACCGTCGACCTCAACCCCGTCCTCAAGGGCGCGGTCGCAACGATTTTGTACTTCCTGGTCGGTATGGCCGTGCTGCTTATCGGGTTCTACGCGGTCGACGTGTTGACCCCGGGCAATCTGCGCCGACTGGTGTTCATCGACCGCCGCCCCAACGCCGTCATGGTCGCGGGTGCGATGTATATCGCGTTGACCATGGTCATCATCACCGCCATCGCGAACAGCTATAGCCAGCTGGGCCAGGGGCTCGTCGGCGTGGCGGTGTACGGGCTGATGGGCGTGATCCTGCTGGGGATAGCGCTGCTCACGATGCACCTGCTGATTCCGGGCAGTTTCCACGAGCACATCGACGAGCCGCAGCTGCATCCGGGATCGTTCGCGGTGGCGCTGATATTGCTCGCCGTGGGAGGGGTCACGGCCGCTGCGGTGTCATGACGTCCGTTGATCTGCCGGTGCCAGAGGTGAGCCGGCCCGCGGAGCCTTCGGTGCGCTGGCGCGCCGTGCTGCTGGCCGCCGTTGCGGCATGTGCGGCGTCCGGCATCGTCTACGAGCTCGCGCTGCTCACGCTGGCGGCGAGCCTCAACGGCGGCGGCATCGTCGCCACGTCACTGATCGTCGCGGGCTACATCGCCGCGCTCGGCGTGGGCGCCCTGGTGGTCAAGCCGCTGCTGGCGCACGCGGCGATCGCGTTCATCGCGGTGGAGGTGCTGCTGAGCATCGTCGGCGGGTTGTCGGCCGCGGCGCTGTACATGGTGTTCGCCTTCATCGACGACGAGTCGATGTGGATGCTGGCGGTGGGCACCGCGTTGATCGGTGGGCTGGTCGGCGCCGAGGTGCCGCTGCTGATGACGATGCTGCAGCGCGGCCGCAGTGGCGAGGCGCCCGACACCGGCCGGACGCTGGCCAACCTCAACGCCGCCGATTACCTCGGCGCGCTGCTGGGCGGGCTGGTGTGGCCGTTCCTGCTGCTGCCGCAGCTGGGCATGATCCGCGGCGCGGCGGCCACCGGCATCGTCAATCTCCTGGCGGCGGCCGTCGTGGCGATCTTCGTGCTGCGCCGGGTGGTTTCGGCCCGCCAACTGGCGACGGCGCTGTGCGCGCTCGCCGCCGCGCTCGCCCTGCTCGTCACGCTGCTGGCGCGTTCGGCCGACATCGAGACCACGAGCAGGCAGCGCCTCTACGCCGACCCGATCATCGCCTACCAACACTCGGCCTACCAGGAGATCGTCGTCACCCAGCGCGGTAACGACATGCGCCTTTACCTCGACGGGGGCCTGCAATTCTCCACCCGGGACGAGTACCGCTACACCGAAAGCCTGGTCTACCCCGCGCTCGGGGCGAGCGCGCGATCGGTCCTCGTCCTCGGGGGCGGCGACGGGCTGGTGGCCCGCGAGTTACTGCGTCAGCCGGGCCTCACGAGGATCGTGCAGGTGGAGCTCGACCCCGCGGTGATCCAGTTGGCCCGCACCACGATGCGCAGGGCCAACGGCGGGTCGCTGGACAGCCCGCGGGTCAAGGTGGTGATCGACGACGCGATGCGCTGGTTGCGCTCGCCGCACCCGGACGTCGTCCCGCCCGGCGGCTTCGACGCGGTCATCGTCGACCTGCCCGACCCCGACACCCCGGTCCTGGGCCGGCTGTATTCGACCGAGTTCTACGCACTTGTCGGGCACGCGCTCGCCGAGAATGGCCTGATGGTCGTGCAGGCGGGCAGCCCGTTCTCGACGCAGACCGCGTTCTGGCGCACCGCCTCGTCCATCCGCGCGGCCGGGTACGCCGTGACGCCCTACCACGTGTACGTGCCGACGTTCGGTGACTGGGGTTTCGCGCTGGCGCGCCGGGGGGGCAACGCGCCCACGCCCACCGTGCCGCCCAACGCGCCTCCGCTGCGTTTCCTGAACCAGCACGTCCTCGACGCCGCCACGGTGTTTCCCGACGACACCCGCCCCCGCCCGCTCGAACCCTCGACGCTGGACAATCCGCGGATCGTCGACGACATGCGGCACGGTTACGACTAGATCTGGCTCACTCCTCGTCGAGAGCGGCGAGCACCTCGTCCGACAAATCGACGTTGGTCCAGACGTTCTGCACGTCGTCGCTGTCCTCTAGGGCGTCCACGAGCTTGAACACCTTCCGGGCGCCGTCGACGTCCACCGGCACGCTGACCGAAGGCTGGAAGCTGGCCTCGGCGGACTCGTAGTCGATCCCGGCGTCCTGCAAGGCGGTGCGCACCGCGACCAGATCGGTTGGCTCCGAGATGATCTCGAAGCTCTCACCGAGGTCGTTGACGTCCTCGGCGCCGGCGTCGAGAACCGCCGTCAGCACGTCGTCTTCGGTGAGCCCGTTCTTCTCCAGCGTGACGACGCCCTTGCGGGTGAACAGATACGAGACCGAGCCCGGATCGGCCATGGTGCCGCCGTTGCGGGTCACCGCCACCCGGACCTCGCCGGCCGCGCGGTTGCGGTTGTCGGTCAGGCATTCGATCAGCACCGCCACGCCGTTGGGCCCGTAGCCCTCGTACATGATCGTCTGATAGTCGGCGCCGCCGGCTTCCTCGCCGGCGCCGCGCTTGCGGGCACGCTCGATGTTGTCGTTGGGCACCGAGGTCTTCTTGGCCTTCTGGATGGCGTCGTAAAGCGTCGGATTGCCCGCCGGGTCCCCGCCGCCGGTCCGCGCGGCGACCTCGATGTTCTTGATGAGCCGGGCGAACTCCTTGCCTCGGCGCGCGTCTTTGACGGCCTTCTGGTGCTTGGTGGTGGCCCACTTGGAATGGCCGCTCATTGGTGTCTCTTACCTCTTCTGTCTTCGAAAGTTCGCCAGACGAGTCTACGTGGACGGCTGGCGGCGATTGCCCGGCCGCTCCCCTGGCGGCCCAGCCGCCCCAGCAGTCACAAGATCCGGACGATATGCCTCTTCCCAGACTTGATATCGCATGCGCTATCAATTTCGGGGATCGCATCATCCCCCGAAGTTGGTGCCACTGTGACTGGCGCGTCAGGCGTTGCCGTTGACGATGTCCACGAAGAGCTGGTGGACGCGCCGGTCGCCGGTCATCTCGGGGTGAAACGCCGTCGCCAGCTTCGCGCCTTGCCGCACCGCGACCGTGTGCCCCGACGCTTCGGCCAGCGCCTGCACGTCGTCGCCGGCCCGCTCCACCCAGGGGGCGCGGATGAACACCGCGCGCACCGGACCGTCCAAACCGGCGAACGGTATGTCGCCCTCGAACGAGTCAACCTGCCGCCCAAAGGCGTTGCGCCGCACGGTCATATCGATCGCACGCAGCGGCAGCGCCTCCCGGCCGCCCGCGCCGGCGTCGAGAATTTCGCTGGCCAGCAGGATCATCCCGGCGCACGCTCCATAGGCCGGCAGCCCGTCTGCCAGCAGCCCGCGCAGCGGCTCCAACAGGTCGAGGTCGAGCAGCAGGTGGCTCATGGTGGTGGATTCGCCACCGGGAAGGACCAGCCCGTCGACCTTGTCCAGCTCCGCGCGGCGCCGCACCGGCATCGACTCGGCCCCGGCTTCGCGCAGCGCCGCCAGGTGCTCGCGGGTATCGCCCTGCAGCGCCAGCACCCCGATCAGGGGACGGCTCACGGCCGGAATCCGCGCTGGAAGCGGGTCAGCCCCTCCTGCATGACCGCCGCCACCATCTCGCCGGACTGGGTGAAGATCTTGCCCTGGCACAGCGAGCGACCGCCGCTGGCCGACGGCGACGACTGGTCGTAGAGCAGCCACTCGTCGGCCCGGAACGCCCGCATGAACCACATCGCGTGATCCAGCGACGCCACCTGCAGGTGCTGGCGGACGTCGAGGTGGTTGACCTGCGCCGACCCCAGGAGAGTGAGGTCGCTCATGTAGGCCAGCGCGCAGATGTGCAGGACCGGGTCGTCCGGCAGCGGGTCGCGGTGGCGAAACCACACCTGCTGCTGGGAGGCCTTGCCGGGCGACAGCTGCAGGCGCTCGCGCGGCACGATGCAGACGTCCCACTCCTCGAACTGCTTGAAGCCGGCGTCGTCGAACACCTTGATCGAGTCCAGGCCGGGCAGCCCGTCGGGCGGCGGCGCGGCCGGCATGACGTCCTGGTGGTGGATGCCCTCCTGGTCGGTCTGGAAGGACGCCCCCATGCTGAAGATGATTTCGCCGTGCTGGATGGCGTTGACGCGCCGGGTGGCAAACGAGCCGCCGTCGCGGGTGCGCTCGACGATGAAGACCGTGGGCTCGTTGGCGTCCCCGGGCCGCAGGAAGTAACCGTGCAGCGAGTGCACCTGGTAGCGCGGGTCGACCGTGCGCACCGCCGAGACCAATGACTGCCCGGCCACGTGGCCACCGAACGTGCGCTGGAAATATCCCGACTCAGGGCTGAACACCCGACCGCGGTAGATGTTGACCTCGAGTTGCTCGAGATCAAGGATCTCTTCGATCGCCACCAATAGCCTCGGCTTACCAGCCGCGTTCGGCCAGCCGATGGGGCTGAGCGATCTGCTCGACGTTGATGCCCACCATCGGCTCGCCCAGGCCGCGCGACACCTTGGCCAGCACGTCCGGGTCGTCGTAGAACGTGGTGGCCTTGACGATGGCGGCGGCGCGCTGCGCGGGGTCCCCCGACTTGAAAATCCCCGAGCCGACGAAGACGCCCTCGGCTCCGAGCTGCATCATCATCGCGGCGTCCGCGGGGGTGGCGATGCCGCCCGCGGTGAACAGGGTGACGGGCAGCTTGCCGGCCCGGGCCACCTCTACGACGAGGTCGTAAGGCGCCTGCAATTCCTTTGCGGCCACATACAATTCGTCTTCCGACATCGACGTCAGCCGCCGGATCTCGCCGCCGATCGCCCGCATGTGCGTGGTCGCATTGGAGACGTCTCCGGTGCCGGCCTCGCCCTTGGACCGGATCATCGCCGCGCCCTCGCTGATGCGGCGCAGGGCCTCGCCCAGATTCGTGGCCCCGCACACGAACGGCACGGTGAACTTCCACTTGTCGATGTGGTGGGTGTAGTCCGCGGGGGTCAGCACCTCGGACTCGTCGACGTAGTCGACGCCGAGGCTCTGCAGGATCTGCGCCTCGACGAAGTGCCCGATGCGCGCCTTGGCCATCACCGGGATCGTCACCGCGGCGATGATGCCCTCGATCATGTCGGGGTCGCTCATCCGCGACACGCCGCCCTGGGCGCGGATGTCGGCGGGCACCCGCTCCAGCGCCATCACGGCGACGGCGCCCGCGCCCTCCGCGATGCGGGCCTGCTCCGGGGTGACGACGTCCATGATGACGCCGCCCTTGAGCATCTCGGCCATGCCGCGCTTGACGCGCGCGGTGCCGGTTCGTCCGCTGCCGTTGGGTGACGCGGCGGTGTCCACTGCTGATCTCCTTCAACCGTTGTCGCCCCAGTCTAGTGGGGGCGGGAGACGAGTTTTTCCACTGTGGGACCCATAAAAGGGGCCGATTGGCCCTAGGCCCGGAAATCGACCCCTTGCTACACACTTCATGGTTAGTTTGCTCACATCGGGTCTTCGAACGCGACGGATAGCGGGCCACCTGGTAACGGGGATGGCGGCCGCCGACCTGGCTGAGGAGGAGTCAGGATGTTGCCGGATTTCGTGCTCTTGCCGCCGGAGATCAACTCCGCGCGGATGTATGCCGGACCGCGCTCGGGTTCGATGTGGGCAGCGGCGGCGGCGTGGGACGCGTTGGCCGCCCAGTTGGGCTCTGCGGCAAGTGCCTTCCAGTCGACGGTGTCGACCCTGACGGGTGGGGCATGGCAGGGTCCCGCCTCGATGACGATGGCGACGGCCGCCGCCCCGTACGTGCAGTGGATGACCGCGACGTCGGCGCAGGCAGAGCTGGTGGCCAACCAAACCCGGTTGTCGGCGGCCGCGTTCGAGGCGGCGTTCACCGCGACGGTTCCCCCGGAAGTCGTCGCGGCCAACCGGGCGCTGCTGATGTCGCTGATCGCGACCAACCTCCTGGGCCAGAACACCGCGGCTATCGCGGCGACCGAAGCCCAGTACGCCGAGATGTGGGCCCAGGACGTGACGGCGATGACCGCCTACGATGCCAGCACCCAGGCGGCCGAGGCGACGTGGACGCCGTTCAGCAACCCGCCCCTCACCCTGACGAGCCTGCCCACCCCGACGTTTACCTCCTTCGGGGAGCAGCTGTTTCAGGCCCTGACCCAGATGTTGACCCAGCAGCTGATGAACCCGATGTCGCAGCTGCAGATGCTCTCGACGCCCGCCCAGTTCGCGATGGAGCCGATGAACATGATGGTGGGCCAGCTGATGTCCGGCACCAATCCGTTGCTGAGCGGCGCCGGCAGCGTCCCCGCGATGGATCCGGTCATGGCGTCGACGGTCAGCCCGGGCACCGGCGGCCCCATGACCGCGCAGCTCGCCGGGCGCGTGGTCTCGGCCAGTGCGGGCCGGGCCGGTTCGATTGGGGCGCTATCCGTCCCGTCGACCTGGGCCGACGCGGCGCCGGCGGTGGCCCCAACTCCCGCGGCCACGGTGGCACCCAGTGCCCCGGTCAGCCCCATTTCGGCGAGCCTGCCCACCACGCCGCACCTGCCCTCCACGGGCATCCCCGGGCGGGGGACGGCCACGGCCACACATTCGATCGCCGGAACGCGCGAAGGTCTGGCATCGCGCGCGGTGCCGAGTTAGTCAGGCGGAACGCCGATGTCGTTCGTGATCACCGACCCCGACGCCATGGCCGCGGCCGCCGACGAGCTGCAATCGATCGGCTCGTCCATGGAGGCCACGAACGCGGCCGTGGCCGCCCCGACCACGGGAGTGCTACCGCCGGCAACGGATTCGGTGTCGGTGCGCGTGGCAACGATGCTGGACACGCATGCCCAGCAGTATCAGGCGCTCAGCGCGCAGGCGGAACTGTTTCACAACCAGTTCGTGCAGACCCTGATCACGGCAAAGAACGCGTACGCCGAAACGGAGGCCACGAACGCGGCGGCCATGCAGTCGTCGACGGGTTCGGACAAGATCGCGCTGATCATGGGCGGCACCGGGAACCCGTCGCCGGACCTCAGGTACATGACGTCCATCGAACAGGCGTATCTCGCCCAGAATTACTCCGGGTACACCCTGGTGAGTTTGCGTACGCCTGAACAATTTTGGCCGATCACCGGGCTCGGCAGCGAAACCTTTGGCAAGTCGGTCTACCAGGGTGTGGCAACGCTGAACAGTGCGATCCTGACCCAGACCGCCGCGGGCAATCACGTTGTCGTCGTTGGTTATTCGCAGAGCGCGACCATTGCCAGCCTGGAAATGCGCTACCTGCAAGCTCTGCCGGCCGCCCTACGGCCGAGTCAGGACCTGCTGAACTTCGTGTTGCTCGCCGACCCGAACAATCCGATGGGCGGCATCTTGACGCACTTCATTCCGGGCTTCGGGGCGTTTCACTTCGCCACCCCGCTGACGACGTCCTACGCGACCTCCATTTTCACGCTGCAATACGACGCGATCGCCGACTTCCCGCTGCATCCGCTGTGGCTTCCGTCGGACCTCAACGCCCTTTTCGGGTTCCTGGATCTGCACCACACGGTCCCCTTCCTCTCCGCGGCACAAGTCGCCAGCGCCCTCCACGAGCAGATCGGCAACCTGTCTTTCTATTTCATGCCCACCACGCAGTTGCCGCTGCTCGATCCGCTGCGCATGTTCCTGCCCATCATCGGAAATCCGTTGGCAGACTTGCTGCAACCGTTCCTCAAGCCGATCGTCGACCTGGGCTATGCGCCCGGGTTCTTCCCGGGTCCGGTGAGCATTGCGGGGTATCTCGGCCCAGGTGTTGCGTCCGGAGTCGGGAACCCGCTGTTTGCGGGATTGCCGCCGCTGGTCTCCAACGGACTCCCGAGCGGGTTCTGACCGCCTCAGCGGATCGATTGCAGCGGGCCCGGCGCCCGGCCACCGGCCAGGGCGGCCGCGTCGGTGAGCAGTTCGGACAGCTGCATCGGGTACACCGTCTCACCGGCCGCGGCCAGTCGGGCGATCTCGGCGGCATCGCACCACCGGTGGCCGTGGATGTAGCTGCGTTCCAGGTCCGTTCGGTCCGCGGCGGACGGCTCGAACCGGTGGGTGCGGTGTACGAAGTAGAACTCTTCGCTGTCGATCAAAGCGCCGTTGAACTCGAACACCTCGTCGCGCCGCCACACGGGGCCGATCATCTCCGCCGGCGCCACTCGTAAGCCGGTCTCTTCGGCCAACTCCCGGGCGGCGGCCTCGGCAAGCCGCTCCCCCTTGCGCACCTCGCCGCCCACGGTGATCCACCACCTCGGCGCGTGATCGCGGGCGATGGCGGGATCCGAACCGCGCAGCAGCAGCACCGCGCCGGTCTCGTCGAGCAGCACCACACGCGCGGACGTACGGTGGCTGAGCACCCCGTGGTCGCCGTGGGCCAGCGCATGCGGCCGCTCGACGATCTCGAAATAGCTGGGCAGCGCGGCGGTTCCGCCGAGACGAAGGGTCCGCACCAGGAATCGTTCGCGCAGCGCCAAGGTGTCTCGGACCGCGTCGTTGTGGAAGCGGCGGGCCAGCACCACCCTGGCCTCGGCGTCGGCCAGCTCGGCGATCAGCCCAGCCGGCAGCGACGCCGGATCGACGATCGCCAGCGCGGCCGAGAGCTCGTTCTCGCACGACTCACGCGCCTGCCGCGGCGCGGCCTCGGCGGCGTCGGCCAGGGCGGCCAGCCGCCTGCCCTCCGAGGCACCGCCGTAGGCGTCGATGGCGACCGCACGCGCGACAACCGCGCGGCGCGCCAGCGCACCGTCGAGCGCCTGCCACGACAGGTCGTAGCGGACGTGCAACCGGTCCAGCCGGTTGGCCGTCTGATAGGCCCAGGCGCCCAATATCGCCAGGAGCCCCACGAGTATCGCGATGGGGACGATCAGCCACGTCATCAGCTCGCCACCTCGACCTTGGCGCCGGCCGCGGCGACCGTCTCGTACACCCGCATGATCTGGCTGGCCACCACCGACCAGTCGTAGCGCTGGACCGCGGCCGAACCGGCCGCCACATAGCGTTCGCGCAGCACATCGTTTTCTAGCACCGACACAAGGGCGTCCGCGAGCGCTACGCCGTCGCCGACCGGCACCAGGCACCCGACTTCGCCGTCACACAACACGCGCCGGAAGGCGTCCAGGTCGCTGGCCACCACCGCGGTGCCGGCGGCCATCGCCTCGACCAGGACGATGCCGAAGCTCTCGCCGCCGAGGTGCGGCGCGCAGTACACGTCGGCGCTGCGCATCGCCGAGGCCTTCCCGGCGTCGTCGACCTGACCCAAAAAGCGAATGTGCTTCACCAATTCGCCTGCCTGGCCGCGCAAGTCGTCCTCGTCACCGCGGCCGACGACGAGCAGCTGCACATCCGGCAAGCGCTGGACCACCCCGGGCAGCGCGTCGAGCAGGACCGACATACCCTTGCGGGGCTCGTCGTAGCGGCCCAGGAACAGCACCGTCTTGCCCGACCTCGGGTAGCCGTCCAGCGGCGGCGCCGAGGCGAACGAGTCGACGTCCACCCCGTTGGGGATCTCGACCGCGTCGGTGCCCAGCGCCTCCATCTGCCAGCGGCGGGCCAGGTCGGACACGGCGATCCGGCCGACGATCTTCTCGTGCATCGGGCGCAGGATGCCCTGAAACACCGTCAGCGTCAGCGACTTGGTGGTTGAGGTGTGAAACGTCGCAACGATCGGCCCCGCGGCGATGTTCAGCGCCAGCATCGACAGGCTCGGCGCGTTCGGCTCGTGCAGGTGAAGGACGTCGAAATCGCCTTCGGCAAGCCACTTTTTGACCTTGCGGTGGGTGGCCGGGCCGAACCGCAGGCGAGCCACCGAGCCGTTGTAGGGAATGGGGACGGCCTTGCCGGCGGACACGACGTAGTCGGGCAACACCGCGTGCGGCGAAGCGGGCGCGAGGACGCTCACCTCCTGCCCGCGCCGGCGCATCACCTCGGCCAGCTGCAGGACATGCGACTGCACCCCGCCCGGCACGTCGAACGAGTATGGGCAGACCATCCCGATCCGCATCAGGTCTCCCTGAGCCGCGCCTGCTTGGCATCCGACAGGTCGGCCAGCCACTGGGGCTGCAGCATGTGCCAGTCCTCGGGGTGGCGGGCGATGTTCTCGGCGAACCGGTCGGCCAGCGCCTGGGTGATGACGCGGACGTCGCCGCTGCTGCAGTCCAGCGGCGGCTGTATCCACACCCGCGAGCCGCCGTCGGCGAACCAGCAATGCGAGGGCAGCAGCGCCGCCCCGGTCTCGATCGCCAGCTTCGCCGGGCCCGCGGGCATCCGGGTGGGTTCGCCGAAGAAGTCGACTTCGACCCCGGTGCGGGTGAGGTCGCGCTCGGCCATCAGGCAGACCACCCGGTTGTCCCGCAGCCGCTCGCACAGCACCTCGAAGGGCGGTCGGTCGCCACCGGAGGACGGCAGCACCTCGAAGCCGAGGCTTTCGCGGTAGGCGATGAAGCGCCGGTAGAGCGACTCCGGCTTGAGGCGCTCCGCGACGGTGGTGAAGGTGCCGCGCGTCTGCGCCAGCCACACCCCGGCCATGTCCCAGTTGCCGCTGTGCGGCAGTGCGCACACCGCCCCGCGACCGTTCGCCAGCGCGGCGTCCAGATTGTCGGCGCCCCGGAACGTCTCGTCGAGCTCGCGGGCCACCGAGCGCAGGTCCATCGTCGGCAGCCGGAACGCCTCCCGCCAGTAGCGGGCGTAGGAGGCCACCGAGGCCCGCATCAGCGCGTCGGGCACCTCGGCCGGCGGCACGCCGACGACGCGAGCCAGGTTCTTGCGCAGTTGGTCCGGGCCGCCACCGCGGGCCGCGTAGCGCGCTCCCGCCCCGAACACGGTGCGCGCGGCGAACTCCGGCATCGCCCGCACGGCCATCCAGCCGGCCGCGTACCCCCAGTCGCTTGCGGTGTGAGAGGCCAGGCGGCGGGGGGTGGTGAGCAAACTCGTGCCGGGGATCACGGCATCCGCTCCGTCGCGCCGGGCGAGGTCCACACCGTGCGCAACCGCTGGACGCAGGTGACCACGCTGGCCGCCGCCAGCAGCCACATCGCCACCGGCAGGGCGGGCGGCCAGGCAACGAAGGGGAAGTCCGACACCCCGGCACCTACCAACACGATGATCAACCTTTCCGGTCTTTCGATGATGCCGCCGTCGCCGCGCAGTCCGCTGGCTTCGGCCCGCGCCTTGATGTAGGAGATGACCTGCGACGTGACGAGGCAGATCAACGTCGCCACCGTCAGCAGCTTGTCGTGCAGGCCGAAGGCGACCCACCACAGCAGTCCACAGAACACCGCGCCGTCGCTGATCCGGTCGCACGTGGCGTCCAGCACGGCGCCGAAACGGGTGCCGCCCCCGCGCTCCCGGGCCATCGCGCCGTCGAGCATGTCGAACAGCACGAAGAACCAGACCACGCAGCCACCGGCGAACAGCTTGCCCATCGGAAAAAGCGTGAGCGCCCCCGCCACAGATCCGGCTGTGCCCAGGATGGTGACCACGTCGGGGGTCAAACCCAGCCGCAGACACGCCCTGGCGGTCGGAGTGGTGAGCCGCGCGAACGCCGCCCGCGACAGGAACGGCACCTTACTCATGAGCGCCCGAGCCTCATGGCTGCCTTGCCCACTCCGTGGCCAGCAACCGCCGGGTTTCGCGCAGCAACTGCGGGATCACCTTCGAGCCGCCGATGATGGTGATGAAGTTCGCGTCGCCGCCCCAGCGCGGCACGACGTGCACGTGCAGGTGTTCGGCAAGTGACCCGCCCGCCGAGGTCCCCAGGTTCAGCCCGACGTTGAAGCCGTGTGGCCGCGACACGTTCTTGATGACGCGAATTGCCTTCTGCATGAAGGCCATCAACTCCGCGCTCTCGTCTTCGGTGAGGTCCTCGAGCTCGGACACCCGCCGGTACGGCACCACCATCAGGTGCCCGGGGTTGTACGGGTAAAGGTTGAGGACGGCGTAGACGAGCTCGCCGCGGGCGACCACCAGGCCTTCCTCGTCGGACAGCCGCGGGATGTCGGTGAACGGCTGCTCGGTCTTGCCCGACGAGTTGGGGTCACGCTTCATCGGCGCCTCGGCCAGATAGTTCATCCGGTACGGCGTCCAGAGGCGTTGCAGGTGGTCGGTTTGGCCGACGCCCGTGTCCAGGATGGTGTCGTCGGCGCGTTCCTCTTCGGTCACTGTCTACTCACCGCCGGTCACTTTTACGAGTTCGGCTGTGGGGACGGCATTTTGGCGATCGGCGATCCAAGCCACGATGGCGTCGACGGCGCTGTCCCGTGGCACACCGTTGATCTGCGTGCGGTCACCGAAGCGGAAGCTGACGGCATCGGCCTCGACGTCGCGGTCGCCGGCCAGCAACATGAACGGGACGCGCTGGTTGGTTTGCTGCACGATCTTCTTGGCCATCCGGTCGTCGCTGGCATCCACCTCCACCCGCACACCGTGCGATTTGAGCTGCGCGGCAATGCTTTCCAGGTAGGGCACGTGTTCGTCGGCGACGGGGATGCCGACCACCTGCACGGGCGCCAGCCACGTCGGGAACGCGCCGGCGTAGTGCTCGGTGAGGATGCCGAAGAACCGCTCGATGGACCCGAACAACGCGCGGTGGATCAGCACCGGCCGCTGACGCGAGCCGTCGGCGGCGGTGTATTCGAGTTCGAAGCGTTCCGGCATGTTGAAGTCGAGCTGGATAGTCGACATCTGCCAGCTCCGGCCCAGCGCGTCCTTGACCTGCACCGAGATTTTCGGGCCGTAAAACGCCGCGCCGCCGGGGTCGGGAATCAGCTCCAGCCCGGAGGCCACGCCGACGTCGCGCAGGACCTCGGTGGCCTCGTCCCATATCTCGTCAGACCCGGAGTACTTCTCCGGGTCCTTGGTGGACAGCTCGAGGTAGAAGTCGTTGAGCCCGTAGTCGGCCAGCAGGTCGAGCACGAAATGCAGCACCGAAGCCAGCTCGTCGCGCATCTGCTCGCGCGTGCAGTAGATGTGCGCATCGTCCTGAGTCATGCCGCGCACCCGGGTCAGGCCGTGCACCACGCCGGATTTCTCGTAGCGGTACACGCTGCCGAACTCGAAGAGCCGCAACGGAAGTTCGCGATACGACCGTCCGCGCGACCGGTAGATCAGGTGGTGCATCGGGCAGTTCATCGGCTTGAGGTAGTAGTCCTGGCCCGGCTTGCGCACCGTGCCGTCCTCGTTGAACTCGGCGTCGAGATGCATCGGCGGGTACATTCCGTCGGCGTACCACTCCAGGTGCCCCGACGTGACGTACAGCTGGGCCTTGGTGATGTGCGGCGTGTTGACGAACTCGTACCCGGCCTCGATGTGCTTGCGCCGCGAATACTCCTCCAGCTCCCTGCGCACGACGCCGCCCTTGGGGTGGAAAACCGCCAGCCCGGAACCGATTTCGTCGGGGAAGCTGAACAGGTCCAGCTCGCTGCCGAGCTTGCGGTGATCGCGGCGCTGGGCTTCCGCGAGCAGCTCGAGATGGTGGTCCAGCGCCTCCTGGGACTCCCACGCGGTGCCGTAGATGCGTTGCAGGCTGGCGTTTTTCTGGTCGCCCCGCCAGTAGGCGGCGGAGCTTCGGGTCAGCTTGAACGCCGGGATGTGCTTGGTGGTCGGGATGTGCGGCCCGCGGCACAGGTCGCCCCAAACCCTTTCCCGGGTGCGGGGATTGAGGTTGTCGTAGGCGGTGAGCTCGTCGCCGCCGACCTCCATGATGTCGGGGTCGCCGGACTTGTCGTCGACGAGCTCGAGCTTGTATGGCTCGTTGGCCAACTCCGAGCGGGCCTCGTCTTTGGACTCGTAGACGCGGCGTTCGAACAGCTGTCCCTCTTTGACGATCTGGCGCATCCGTTTTTCCAGCGCCGCCAGGTCCTCGGGGGTGAACGGCTCCGCCACATCGAAGTCGTAATAGAAGCCGTCGGTGATGGGCGGCCCGATGCCCAACTTGGCGTGCGGGAACAGGCCCTGGACGGCCTGGGCCAGCACGTGCGCGGCGGAATGCCGGATGACGCTGCGGCCCTCGTCGGTGTTGGCGGCGACCGGGGCGACCTCGACGTCGGCTTCGGGTACCCAACTCAGGTCGCGCAACTTGCCGTCGGCGTCGCGCACGACGACGATCGCGTCCGGGGAACCCCGGCCCGGCAGCCCCGCCTCCCGCACTGCGGCGGCCGCGGTGGTGCCGGCAGGAACCCGGAGCTCGGCCCGCGGCGATCGCGAGCCCGGCTCGCCCGGGCGCTGCGGGTCGCCGCCATCGGCCCGCGGCGATCGCGAGCCCGGCTCGCCCGGGCGCTGCGGGTCGCCGCCATCGGCCTGCGGGGTGGGCTTTGCGGCGGCACTCATCGGGTCAATTCTCCAGGCTTGGACATGTCGGAACGATCGCGACCATGCTATCCGTGTGGCCGACCACCACCCCACACCGCCGGGCCACCACTGATTGACCCCTCGGTCGAAGTGCGCCTACCGTGCCAGCGTGGTCACCACCATCGAACGGTTGGCGGGGTGGGCCGCTGACCTGCGTCTCGACGATGTCCCCGACGCGGTGGTCGACCTGTGCCGTTCCCAACGCCGATCCGTGTTCGCGGCCACGGCGGCATCGGCCCGCGACGTCGCGTCGCGGCGCGTGCTCGCCGGTGTCGAAAGCTGGGCCGGCGATGGCCCCGCAGTGGTGCCGGGACTGCACCGGTCCGTTGCCGTCGACGACGCCCTCTACGCCGCGGCCGCGTTGTCGATCGCGCTCGACTTCGACGACTACATGTGCTTCGCGCACGCCGGCCACTCCGCCGTATGGGTACCGGTACTCCTCGCCGCCGAGACCGGCGCCTCGGCGGCCGAGCAACTAACCGCCCAGGTGGCGGCCAACGAGCTCGAGGCCCGCTTGGGCGGCGCCTGCCTGCTGGGGCCGCTCAACGGTCAGTTGTGGTCGTTCGTGCACGCGGCCGGAGCGGCCGTCGGCGCCGGGCGGCTGCTTGGACTCGATGCGGGCCGGCTGGCGCATGCCCTGGCCCTTGCTCTCTACCAGGCTCCGCGCGCCACCGTGCCGGGGTTCATGGCCCCCGATTCGAAGCTGCTGACGGCAGCGGAACCGACTCTGGCCGGCGTCCGGGCCGCCCGCCTGGCCGCCAACGGCGTCACCGGTCCCCTGGATGCCCTCGACCACCCGCAAGGCTTCTTCGATGCGTTCTCCTACGCGCCGCTGCCCGCACTTCTCGGTGGGCTCGGCACCGGTTGGGCGACACGGACTCTGAGCGTCAAGCGGTATCCGGGCTGCGCTTATGTCGACACGACCGTCGACGCGCTGCACGAACTCGGGCCGCCGCCACCCGACGAGGTCGCCTCGGTGGTCGTCGATGCGGGCGTGCTGACGTGCGGGATGGATGCCATGTCGCACGGGTACACGGCCGAGCGCGTGCCCACACCGGTGACTATCAACTTCTCGATCCCGTGGACCGTTGCCGCCACGCTTGTCGCCGGCCGGCTCACGCCGGACGAAGTCAACGAGGAATGGCTGCCCGGCCACCACCGCGAGCTCGCCGAGGTCGCCGCCCGGGTGTCGTTGCGGCACGACTGGTCGCTCACCCTGCGCACGGCCGAAGCGATGGCACCGCTTCTTCCCGTCCGCGCCATGACGGTCGGCACGCCAACCCGCCGGCTGCTCGGCGCCGTCCGGCGAACTCGCCGGGAACACAAGGGCGTTCGCTTCGCCCTCGGCGACGGCATCGCTCTGCTCCGCGCCCTGCGAGATGGCCGAATCGGCGCGGCCGGACGAGCGGCGACAGGACAGTTGTGGGCGCCGGCAGCGCTTGACGCATTCACCATGACTTTCCCGGCGCGGGTGCGGGTGAGGTTGCGCGACGGCCAGGAGTTAGCGGCCGAATGCGGTGTTCCCCACGGCGGAGCCGGCAATGTGAAAACCAGTCCCGACGCCGTCAGCCGCGAAAAGCTCTTGGGGAGTGGACCTGCGGTGTGGGGCCAAGAGCGGACCCACGAGATCTTCGAGGCGATCGACGCCGACGCCGACGACCTGTGGCGCCTGCTGGGCCGTCAGGGCTGACCGGGCTTGAGCCGCACGAACAGGGCGTCGGCTTCGGTCAGCAGCGTGTCGCCGTCGGTCAACCGGCCGGACACGAAGATCTTGCGCCCGTCCACCCGGTCGATGCCGGCGTCGAACTGCAATTCCTTCTCGATCGGCACGATGTGGCGGTAGTCGATCTTCAGGTAGGCCGTGCGCTGGTAGGGACCGCCGGTGAGCACCGACGACGTCAACCCGAGCACGCTGTCGAACAGCATGCCCAGGCAGCCGCCGTGCACGGCGCCGTTGCGGCCCAGGTGAAACCGGGCGAACCGGGCCGAGCCCTGGATGCGGCCATCCTCGGTCTTGCGGGCCTTCATGGGCACGGACAGGATGTTGCCGCGCATCGGCAGGTCCATCCGGCGCCCCGACGGGGAGTTCCATTCGTCGGCGTCGAACGGAGCCAGCAGGGCCGACACCTTGTCCAGCAGGTTGGCGGCCTCGGTGATCACCGCGTCGGGCGCGTCGACGGCGCGGGCATGGTCCTGCAGAGTGCGCACCGCATCAATAAACCTGCCGTAGTCGGGCCCGCCCTTGGCCGTCGGCTCCGGCGGGTTGAACCCGCCGCCGCGGTGCTGCTGATGTTCCGCCACCCGCACACCGTATTGCGCGGCAGAAGGCGCGGCGCGCTCAGACCGTCTGTTGGGCCCCGGCCGCCGAGAGGGTTTCGAACTCGTCGTCGGTCAGCGTGATCTCGGCGGCGGCCACGTTCTCCTCCAGGTGCGCCACCTTCGAGGTGCCCGGAATCGGCAGCATCACCGGCGACCGTTTCAGCAACCAGGCCAGCGCCAGTTGCGACGGGCTCGCGTGGTGCTCGCCGGCGATGCGCTGCAGCGGGCCGTCGGGCGCGGCCAGCGGCCCGGCGGCCAGCGGGAACCACGGGATGAAGCCGATGCCCTGGCGGGTGGCGGCGTCCAGCAGCGGCTCGGCGCCCCGGGCGGACAGGTTGTACATGTTCTGCACCGACACGATCTCGGTGGTCCGCTGCGCTTCCGTGAGTTGGTCGACGTTGATCTCGGACAGGCCGATGTGGCGGATCTTGCCCTCGTTCTTCAGCGTCAGCAGCTCGCCCACCTGGTCGGCGAGGGGGAAGTCGGGGTCGATGCGGTGCAGCTGGAACAGGTCGATGGTGTCGACGCCCAGGCGCCGCAGGCTCATCTCGCATTCCTGGCGCAGATACGTCGGGTTGCCCAGCGGGATCCAGACGTCCGGTCCGGTGCGCAGCAGCCCCGCCTTGGTCGCGATGACCAGGCCCTCGTAGGGATGCAGCGCCTCCCGAATGATGTCTTCGGATATGTAGGGGCCGTAGGAGTCCGCGGTGTCGATCAAGTTCACGCCGAGTTCGACGGCGCGGCGCAACACCCGGATGCATTCGTCGCGGTCGGCCGGCGGGCCCCAGACACCCTTGCCGGTGAGGCGCATGGCGCCGAACCCGAGCCGGTTGACGGTCAGGTCGCCGCCGAGGGTGAACGTTCCGGACGCTTCTGCAACAGTTTTCGAGTTTTGTGCGGTCACTTTTACGACCGTACGCCGGAAATGTCGCCGTGCATCTCGGCGTGGCAAGCTGAGCGGGTGGACTTAGCAGCGCTTGAGGAACTCCCGCTGACCTATCCCGAGGTGGGGGCGACCGCATCCGGCAACTTGCCCGCGGGATACGGCCACCTGCGCACGGAGACTCAGATCGGCACGGGTCAGCAGCGCTTCGAGCGAGCCGCCGACGCCGTCATGCGCTGGGGCATGCAGCACGGGGCCGGGCTGCGGGTGCGGGCCAGCTCTGACGTCGCGGAGGTCGGCACAGTTGTGGTGGTGCGCATGGGTTTTCTGCCCGCGCCATGCCGGGTGGTGTACGTCGTCGACGAGCCCGACATCCGTGGATTCGCCTACGGCACGTTGCCGGGGCATCCGGAGTCCGGCGAGGAGCGCTTCGTCGTCCGGCGCGATCCCGTCACCTCCGCGGTGTTCGCGGAGGTGACGGCATTCTCGCGGCCCGCGACCTGGTGGAGTAAGGCCGCGAGGCCAGTTGTCTCGGTGGCCCAGCGCGTCATCGCCAAACGCTATCTGCGCGGGGTCTGAGCCGGCCGATTACCGGCGCCCGATGCTGCCGGTGTGCACGCCCTGCGCCAGCCGGGCGAGTGCGATAGCGCCAACCAGCAGACCGAAGTCGCGCAGCGCCACGTCGTAGAAGCCCGGCCCGGTGGCCAGGTCGACGATGATCCCGGCCAGCCACGCCGCGACCACCCATGCGCCGAACCGCGGCACGACGGCGACCAACACGCCGGCCACGATCTCGATGACGCCCACCACGTACATGCATTGATCGGCGGTCCCGGGCACCAGGTCGTTGATCCAGCCGGCCAGGTACATGCTCCAGTGATGCGGGTGGGTCAGCACGTTGAAGAACTTGTCCAGCCCGAAAACGATGGGCGCGATGGTGAAAACGGTGCGCAGGGCGTAGTACGCCGACAGCGCCGGGTCCTTCAATTGGGCGGTGAGCGGTGGGGTGGCGTTGGTGGTGCTCATGGATTCCTCCTTCTAACAGATATTGATCTGAACGTTAGAACCAAGCGTCAAGAGTTTTATCCGTTAGAAATGGCTGTTGACGTGGACGACGACTTCCTGGAACGCGACGCCGCCGGCATCGGGGCGCTCGCCGACCCGGTGCGCCGCGAGCTCTACCGGTTCGTGTGCGCCCAGTCGGCGCCGGTGAGCCGCGACCAGGCGGCCGACGCGGTCGGGATTGCGCACCACCAGGCCAAGTTTCACTTGGATCGGCTGACCGCCGAGGGCCTGCTGGAAAGCGACTACGCGCGCGTGACCGGCCGATCCGGACCGGGCGCGGGGCGGACGTCCAAGCTGTATCGCCGGGCGGGCCGCGACATCGCCGTCAGCCTCCCCCAGCGCGAGTACGAATTGGCGGGACGCTTGATGGCGAAAGCCATCGCCGAATCGTCCGCCACGGGTGCGCCCGTTGTCGAGCTCCTCAACGGGGTCGCGCACGACTACGGGCAGACCATCGCCGCCACGCCGCGCCGGCCCACCAGCCCGGCCGCCGGACTCAAGCTTGCGGTCAAGGTCTTGAGCAGATACGGCTACGAACCCCGCGCCGTCGGCCGCAGGATCGAACTCGCCAACTGCCCGTTCCACGCGCTCGCGCAGGAGCAGACCGAACTGGCCTGCAACATGAACCACGCGCTCATCACCGGCGTCGCAGATGCCCTGGCGCCGCACGGTCCCGACGCCCACCTGTGTCCGGGGCCGGACCGCTGTTGTGTCGTGCTCACCCCCGGCGACCGCTAGGCGGCCGCTAGGAGCCCCACGCGTTCAGCAAACGCTTTGCACCCGAACACATTTCGTCAATAACCTCGGCCACCGACGCATCGTCACGGATCATCCCGACGCCCTGACCGGCGTCCACGGGCGCCACCCGGCGGTCATCGGCGGCGATGGAGGCCGCCAGGTCGTCGCAGGCCTGCGGATTGAGTGTGTCCTCTTTACCGGTCCAGCGCTCGACGAAGTCGTTGGTCAGCACCCGGGACGGGAATCGCGCGGGCCACGGCCGGGCCTGGGCGACGTCGAAGGCCCGGGTGACCGCTGTGTCGGTGGCCAGGGCCGCGATCAGCGCGCGGCGGCTGCCGTCGCCGGAGAGCGCCTCCGGGCACGCGGCCAGGCGGGTGCCCACCCATGCCCCGCTCGCGCCGGCGGCCAGCACGGCGGCCAGGCTGCGCGCCGAGGCGACACCGCCGCCCGCGAGGACCGGCACCGAGACGGCGTCCAGCACGGTATCGAGCAACGGCAGCGTCGCGAGCTTCGTTTCACCGTGACCGCCGCCCTCGGACCCCCGGGCGACCAGAATGTCGACGCCGGCGTCGGCCGCCTGACGCGCCCCGACACCGTCGTATACCTGTGTGGCGGTGGGGATCCCGGCGTCGTGCGCCTTGGCGACCCACGACCAGTCGGTCCCGAAACTGACCGACAGCAGGGCCGGCCCCGCGGCCAGGGCATCCTCGAGCAGGCCCGCCTCGGTGCGCATCACCCAATCGACCAGGCCGATGCCGAACGGTCCCCGCACGTGCTGCAGCTGGGTTCGCAGCAGTTCCCTGGTGGCGACGCTGCCCATGCCGACCATGCCCAGGCCGCCGGCCGCGGTCACCGCCGCCGCCAGCCGACCTCCGGCGACGCCGCCCATGGGCGCGTTGACGATCGGTACCCGCAGCCCGAATTCCTTTGACCAGGGCGTGGAAAGCATCCGGCTAGTGAACCGACGGAATGGTCTTCAGCACGGTCAGCATGACCACCGAATCCTCGACCGCCTGCAGGGCGTGCCGTTCGGTCGGGATCGCGACATAGTCGCCGGTTTTGCCCTCCCAGGCGTCACCGCCGGTGGTCAGGCGCACGTGGCCCTGCAGCACCTGCAGCGTTGCCTCCGCGGGGCCGTCGTGTTCGGAAAGCTCATGGCCGCCAAGCAAAGCCAGCACGGTCTGCCGAAGTTCGTGGCTGTGGCCACCGTGGATGGTGTGGGCGGCCCGCCCGCTGTGCGATTCCTTGGCCTCGGCCAGTTTTTCGGACGCGAGGCTGGTCAACGAGATCGATTCCATAGCTGAGTCCTTTGCGGTTGAACGGACACGATCAGGCCGTCAGTAGCAGTATCCCCGCCACGACCAACGCGATTACTTTGACTACCTCGAAGCCGACGTACACGTAGTGGGCTCGGGAGCGCGGACCGTCCGACCCGGCGAGCACCCTGTCCGAGCGGCGGGTCAGTCTGGGGCGCACCGCGATCAACTGCCCGGCCAGCGCACCGGCTGCGACGAAAATCGCGACGGTGACGCCCCTTGTCGTCGGGCCCCCGGCCACGATCGCCACCAGGACCAGGGCGAAGCAGACCTCGACGGTGTTGAGGGCCCGGAACACCAGCCGCCCGATGCCGAGCCCGATCTGCAACGTCACGTTGGGCGCGCGGAATTTCAGCGGAGCTTCCAGGAACGAGATCGCCAGCACCATGCCGAGCCACACGAAGGTGACCGCAACCGCGATCGCCGGGCCGGTGCTCATTTGGCCGCAGCCCGCGGCGCCAGGTGCGCCACGCACAGATCCGGTTCGACGAACGCGTCGAGCCGATCGACCGACACCGGCGCCCCCCAGGCCTCCATGGCGCCTTGCATGAGGCCCAGGTGCACCGGGCACACGACGGCGGTCCGATTTTCGGCCAACTCCAGGAACGGGCAGTGCCGCAGACCGACCTGTTGCTCCCCGTCGGCCGCCCGGCGCTCGGGCGCAAAGCCGAGCTCGTCGAGCATGTTGACCAAGTGGTCGATGGCGTCGTCGGCGCTGGCGGATTCCGTGGGAACCGCCTCCAGGCTGGCATCCAGCTTTTGCCCCCAGGCCCGGCCCGCGGCCAACGCCTTGGCACCGGCATCGCGCTCGCCGGCGAACGCCACGGCCAAGATCTCGGCGAGCAGGCGATAGTGCCGCGTCCCGCCGCGGTCCATCTGCCGGACCGCGCGGAACATCAGCGGCGGGCGGCCCGGCCCCTTGCGATCCAGCTCGACGTGCTCCACCTGCCCGTCACCGACCAGGCTGTCGAGGTGGAAGCGGACGGTATTCGGGTGCACGCCCAGCACCTCGGCGATGGCAGCGATGCTCATGGGATCGGGCGACGCCCGCAACACCCGCAGGACCGCGTGGCGGCGGCTGGCGGATTCCCCGATCGACGTCGGCGACAACTTCACGCGACCCTCACGCTCCTTCCGATTGGTCGGCCCTCGGCTGAGCGGCCACCAGACGCGTGTCTACACCGAGCGGACCCATCTTGGCCGCCCCACCCGGGGATCCCAAGGGCGCGTCGCGGCCCGGCAGAGTTTCGGCGAAGAACGCCTCGTTGTCGGCCAGATACGGTCTGAGCTCCTCGGGCAGGTCGTCTTCGTAATAGATGGCGTCGACCGGGCACACCGGCTCGCACGCGCCGCAGTCCACGCATTCGTCGGGATGTATGTAGAGCGCGCGGCCGCCTTCGTAGATGCAATCGACGGGACACTCGTCCACACAGGCGCGATCCATCACGTCGATGCATGGCTTCCCGATCACGTACGTCATGGGCTAGAGTTTACACAACATTGCTTGTAAAAACGAGACGATTGGGAGAACCGGGTATGCCACCTCTGAAAAACTCTGCGCGGCCAGCGGTCTGATGATCAAGCCGCAACCCGATTCCCGGGCTCCCCTGCCCGCGGCGGGCCGCGCCGACGACGCCGTTGCGGGCCACTGGCTGCTGGCCCGGCTCGGTAAGCGCGTCCTGCGCCCCGGCGGCGTCGAGCTCACCCGCGCCCTGCTGGCCCGCGCCGAGGTGGCCGGCGCCGACGTGGTCGAGTTGGCCCCCGGCCTGGGCCGCACCGCCACCGAGATCCTGGCCCGCCACCCACGGTCGTACGTCGGCGCCGAGGGGGATCCCGACGCGGCCACGGTGGTACGCGGCGTGCTCACCGAACTCGGCGTCGAGAACGGCGCCGTCCGGGTCGCCGACGCGGCGGCCACCGGATTACCGGATGCGAGCACGGATGTCGTCATCGGGGAGGCGATGCTGAGCATGCAGGGTGACGCGACCAAGCACGCCATCGTCGCCGAGGCGTCGCGAGTGCTCCGGCCGCGGGGCCGGTATGCGATCCACGAATTGGCCCTCACACCGGACACCGTCTCGGAGGAGGTCAGCACCGACATCCGGCAATCGCTGGCGCGCGCGATCAAGGTGAACGCGCGGCCGCTGACGGTCGCGGAATGGTCGGGGCTGCTCGCCGACCACGGGCTGGTGGTTGACCACATCGAGACCGCGCCCATGGCCCTGTTGCAGCCGCGCCGACTGGTCGCCGACGAAGGGCTGCTCGGGGCGCTGCGGTTCGCCCGCAACGTGCTGGTCCACCGGGACGCCCGCAGGCGGGTCCTCACGATGCGCCGCACGTTCCGCCGGCACCGCAAGCAACTGGCCGCCGTCGCAATCGTCGCCCACAAACCCTGACCCCGCGCGACATCGACTAAATGCTTTGCGCCGACGCCGGTTTCGCGTCTTCTGGGTGGGCGAGCCGATAGACCTCGATGAGCCGCGCCACATCGGTGGGCGTAACGATGCCGACCACCTGCGCGCCGTCGAACACCAGGGCACGGCTGCGGGGACCGGCCGGTGCCATCCGCTCCAGGAGGGCGGTCAGCGGCTCCTGTGGCGCGCCGGACGGCACCTCTTCCAGCGGTTGCGCGACCTCCCCCACGGTGACGGTGGCGCGCTGGCCGGGCGCGACCTCCCGCAACCGACGCAACGTGATCAGACCGGTAATCGCCCCGCTCCGGTCGACGACCGGGTAGGCCGAATGCCGATCACCGAGCACATAGCGCTGGACGAAATCGTCGACGGTGATCCAACCGGGCGCGGTATGCGGCCCGGCGGTCATCGCGTCGGCCACGCGTACGCCGGAGAACATCTGCTGGGTCGATATCCGCGTCTCCTCCTCGCGACTGGCGGCGAAGATGAACCAGCCGATAAACGCCAGCCAGACACCGCCGACCACACCACCCAACAAGAATTCGGCCAGCCCCAGCCCGATGAGGATGAAGGCGACCACCCGTCCGGCGTGCGCCGCGCCGATGCTCGCTCGCACGCTGTCCCCGTGGCGGCGCCACAGGATGGCCCGCAGCACCCGGCCACCGTCCAGGGGCGCGCCGGGCAACAGGTTGAACAGGCCCAGCAGCAGATTGATGACGGCCAACCAGGAAGCGACCCCGATCACGATGGGAGCGGCGCGCACGGTATGCAGCGCCGCGACCAGCCCGCCGAAGGCGGCGGCCAGCGCGAGACTGATGGCCGGCCCGGCGATCGCGATCCGGAAGGCCGCCTTGGGCGTCTTGGCCTCGCCGCCGAGGGTGGTCACGCCGCCGAAAAGCCAGAGCGTCACGCTCCCCACGGACACCCCGGCGCGGCGGGCGACGACGGCATGCGCGAGCTCGTGCGCCACCAGCGACGCCAGCAGCACCAGCGCGCCGCACGCTCCGGCCAACCAGTAGGCGCCGTGCGAATATCCTTTGACGGTTCCGGGCAGCGTGCTGGCCAGGCTCCAGGTGAACAACCACAGGATGACCAGCACGCTCCAGTGGACGTTCACCGGAAATCCGGCGATCCGCCCTATTGGGATCGCGTCGCGCACGTCAAACCTCCAAAGTCGTTGAGTAGAGCCGGTTCGACTGCCGTCTCTGGCTCGAAAGTAGGGCGCCGCCGCGGCCGCCGCTAGGGCACTAGGACCCCGCGACGGCGGCCAATCGGCCTGCGCGAGACTCGGTCAGAATTCGCACCGGCGCCCCAGGCAGCCGCCGCTGAACGTGGCGTCGGCGGCAAGCAGGGCCTCCTCGGCGCCGACGTAGGTGAGCACCTGTCCGGCCCGAGTGCCGTAGCGGTAGACGGTGATGCCTTTCACCCTCGCCTTCCACGCAGCCAGGTAGATCGCGTGGACGTCGTCGACGGTCGATTCCGCCGGCAGGTTGACGGTTTTGGACACCGCGGCGTCGACGTGCCGCTGCACCGCGGCCTGCATCCGCAGGTGCCAATCCGGGGTGATCTCCCCCGCGGTGGGAAACGCCGCCCGAACCTCGGCGGGGACGTGCCGGTCCGCGCGAACGCCGCCGTGCCGGGCGATTTCGGCGATCAGGTCGGGATGGTAGAAACCGCGGTCACGCGCGAGCCGGTCGAAACACGGGTTGACCTCGAGCAGGCGTCGCCCGATGACGGCCCGGACGTAGGCGATCGCGAACATCGGCTCGATGCCCGCGCTGGTCCCGGCGATC
Organism: Mycobacterium paraffinicum; assembly: GCF_025822865.1. Lineage (NCBI taxonomy): Bacteria > Bacillati > Actinomycetota > Actinomycetes > Mycobacteriales > Mycobacteriaceae > Mycobacterium > Mycobacterium paraffinicum. Next base: position 58,242 of record NZ_JACKUR010000024.1, read on the forward strand.
AACGAGATGGTGCCGGTGGGCGCGATGGAGGTCAGCTGGGCGTTGCGCCGCGGCGCAGAACCCGCGAAGCGGCTGTCCCGGAAGGCCGGAAACGGTCCGCGCTCCTCGGCCAGCCGCTCGGAGGCGGCATGTGCGACCCGGTTGACGGTGCGGGCGATCCGGCCGGCCAGGCGAACGCCGCGCTCGCTGTCGTACGGAATGCCCAAGCCGGCCAGCATCTACGCCAGACCCATGACGCCCAGCCCGACCTTGCGGGTCGCCTTGGTGGCCGCTTCGACTTCGGGGAAGGGAAAGCGGCTGACGTCGATGACGTCGTCCAGGAAACGCACGGCCAGTTCCGTCACCGCTGAGAGCCGATCCCAATCGACGCCGCCGCGGCTGACCATCCGGGCAAGGTTTATCGAACCGAGGTTGCACGACTCGTAGGGCAACAGCGGGACTTCCCCGCACGGGTTGGTGGCCTCGATCCGGCCCAACGCAGGCGTCGGATTGGCGCGGTTGATCGTGTCGAGGAACACCAGTCCCGGGTCGCCGCACCGATGTGCGGCCTCGCAGATCGCGGTGAACAGATCGGCCGCGGGCACCGTCGCGACCGTCGTGCCCGTCCTCGGGTTGACCAGCCGATGGCCGCCGCCGCGCCCGACGGCGCGCAGAAATCGGTCCGTCACGCCCACCGACAGATTGAACTGGTTGAGCTCGCTCGCCGAGCGCGACTTGGCGGTGACGAAGTCGTAGATGTCGGGGTGCGATACGTCGAGCACTGCCATCGACGCACCGCGTCGGCGACCGCCCATCGAGATCACCGCGGCGGCGTGATCGAAAAGCCGAAGGAACGAGAGGGGTCCGCTGGCCGTCCCGCCGGTGCGGGCCACCGAATCGCCGGCGGGTCGCAGGTGGGTGAACGCGTAGCCGGTTCCGCCACCCGCCTGGTGTATGTCCGCGCTCTGCGCGAGCGCGGTGAAGATCGAATGGAGCGAATCAGCCACTGGCAGAACGAAACACGCGGAAAGCAGCCCCAGTTCGGTGCCGGCGTTCATCAGCGTCGGCGAGTTGGGTAGAAACTCGAGGCCACGCAGCAGCGCCGAAAACCGTTGGGCCCACACCGCCGAGGACCCGGACTGGAACCGCTCTTCGGCCCCCGCGACGTGGTTCGCGACGCGGTCCATCATTTCGCCGGTTGATTCAACCGGCCTGCCGCGGTCGTCGCGCAACAGATAGCGCTCGCCCAGCACCGTCACGGCGGCCACGCTCAATTTGAGTTCGTCGCGCACACCTGTCAGCTCTTTGGTCGCGCGTAATTCGGCATGGTGCCGGCGGTAGACGGCATAAGCGCCGGCAACGTCGTCCAGGCCGGCCGCCGCCAGCTGCGCCTCGACCACATCTTGGATCTCCTCGACCCCCGGAATTCCGCTGCGGGCCTCACCCGCAAGGGCATCGGCCACCGACCTGGCCAACCCGCCGGGCAAGTCCGGGTCGCGGTGTCCGACCTCACGGGCGGCCCGAGCGATCGCCGTCTCGATGCGGCCCACGTCGAATGGCACCAGACGTCCGTCCCGGCGCCTGATGCTCGACGGCCACCGCGCGGACCGCGCTGTACCGACCATCGTTCGAGTATCCCCGTAACACCCAAAAGTCGTCGCCCGAAACGAGATAAGGACTTCCGTCCCTACCGTGGTGTCGGCTCGAGTGGTCGGATCGAAGACGTCCGTTTCAGACAACAGACATCCCAGGAGAAAACAATGACCAGCACACTGCCTGCGACGCAGAAGCCGCACATGCTGTTCCCCGAGTTCGCGGACTTCTTCTCGGCGTTCCCGTCGTTCGCCGGAATCCGTCCGATGTTCGACACCCGGCTCATGCGGTTGGAAGACGAGATGGTTGACGGCCGCTACGAGCTGCGTGCCGAGATTCCCGGCATCGACCCGGCCAAGGACGTCGATATCACCGTCCGCGACGGTCAGCTCACCATCAAGGCCGAGCGCACCGAGAAAAAGGAGTTCGACGGCCGATCGGAGTTCTCCTACGGCTCGTTCGTCCGCACCGTGTCGCTGCCGTCCAACGCCAACGAAGACGACATCAAGGCCACCTACGACAAGGGCATCCTCACCGTCTCCGTGCCGGTCTCACAGCCCGCGCCCGAGGAGAAGCACGTAAAGGTCGCCGCGAAATAGTCGGCTGAAAGCGGGGCCCGGGCAGCGTCGCCCGGGCCCACCACGGCCGTTGCGGGCGCCGGCTCCGGTGATGACTTTGGGCCCTATCCGCAATCTGCGCGTGACGGAATAATGGCGACGGCTGACGTAACTTGGCTGGTGCGGTTGCGGCTGAACGAAGGGGCATAGCGGCTATGGGCGGTATTCCAACGTTGTCGTTGACCGACTCTGACGTGGACACCCTGGCTTCGGAATTCCTGCAATCGCGGTATCTCGGCCCGATTTATGCCGACTGGTCCCCGGATCGACGCCTCGACACGTTTCTGCGGCGCCGTGGCCTGTCGCGCGTTGCCGACGACGGCGACCTGTCCAATACCGTCCTGGAACGCATCATGGCCCACGTCGGCCGCGCCTCGCAGCGGGCGCGAGGCTGATCACAACAGCGGCCCTGGCGCCGATGCTCAATTAACAACGCCTACTGCCGCTTCCAGCTCGGCCAGACACTCCTCGGTCGACGGTATCAACGTCTCGATATCGGGCACCACGTCGCGGCCCGCGGCATAGCCGAACCCGATCCGGTCGGCGTACGCGCATGTCGTGATGTTGAGTGCGTGACCGTCGTAGACCGTCGACACAGGATACATCTCCTCGATTCGAGCGCCGTTCCAATACATTTCGGCTACCGGGCCGCGAACGTGGGAAACCGGCAGGTTGTATCCGGTCCGGATTTTCGGCGTGAACGGGAGCAGCGGGCCGATCGCCGTCGCCGCGATGCTGCCGGCGTTCGTCAGCAGTGACGCCGCCGCTCCCCGTTTGGCCACCCAGTGCTTGCCCTCGGACATGGATCGATGGATCGCGTTCAGCCGGGCCAGTGGGTCATCCAGGTTGGTGCCCAGCGGACACATCCACAGCCCGAACCTGTTGCCGTGCTGATCGTTTCGCGCCTCGTCCTCGGGGCCGCGCACCGTGATGGGGCAGGCGGCCACCAGTGACCGGTTGGGCAGTTCCGCGCGATCACTCAGCCAGCGCCGCACCACGCCGGCCGCCATCGCGGTGAGCACGTCGTTGCCGGTCACGCCGGCCGCCTGCCGCACGGCTTGGATGCGATCCTTCGCCCAGCTGCCCGCGGCGACCGCGCGCTCGGGGCCCACGCGGCCATTGAACCGGGTGTAGGGCGCCCCCAGGGGCAGCGCCGTGGTGTGCCCGACCAGGGCATCCAGCACCGTCGCAACCTCGCCGGTGGCCACCCGCCCGATCAGCCCCACACTCGACGCCGCCGCATCGGTCAGCGACCGCAGCGGCGCGACCAGACGCGACACCAATCCGGCCGAAGCCCGCGGCGGGGGCTCGGGCCGGCAATCGGCGTAAAACGGCGGCATCGACCGGCGGTCGGGATCACCGCTGAGCGCGTCGGTGATCATCTGAAAGCCGGCCACCCCGTCGGTCACGCTGTGATGCACCTTGATGTAGAACGCGAAGCGGCCCCCGTCGAGGCCGTCGATCAGATACGACATCCACATCGGCCGGCTCCAGTCGAGGCGCATCGCGTCAAGCTCCCCGATCAGCCGCCAGAACCCATCCCCGGACACCGTGCGGCGCTGGCAATGTCGGCTCACATCAACGGAATCCATGTGCCGCCAGACCCACATGCCACCGGTCTCCACACCGCGATGCGGATACCTGCGGAGCCTCGGATCGACCGGGTGGTTCCCGCCCAGCGTCGTGCGGTGCAGTTCATCGACGTAGTCGGGCCCGGCGTCGTCAGGCGGCGACAGGACCAGCACGGCACCGACGTGCATCGGGTTGGACACCCACTCCGCGGTCATCATCGCCGCGTCCAGCGGATCCAGCGGGTTCATCCTCCACCTCCGCGACTAAGCGGGGCGGTCGCGCCGGGGCACCGCCCCATCCAATAGGCCCGACTGCTGCAACGCCGCCTCGAGGAACCGCTGTACCGGTCGCGCACGGAAGAAGCCGGTATGACCACCGCGGTACCAAACGATCTCGGGTTTCCCCCAGTGTTCCCAGAGGCGGACCACCTGCTCGCGTGGATGCACCACCTGATCGGCGACGCCGGCGTAGATGAAGCGGCCCGGCATGGGCACGAGCGGGGCGAGCGAAAGCGGCGACGTCATCCGCCCGATGGGCTCGGCGGCTTCGATCGTCCGACGGCGCGGATCGTCGGGGCCAAGCCCGGAGTGCCGACTCAGCAGCCCGACCAGGTCTGCGACCGGGACACCGAGAATCGCACAGGTGAGCCCGGTTTCGAGGCTGGCGACCAACGCCGTGATGTAGCCGCCCAGCGACAGACCGTTCAATCCGATCTGCGATTCCGGCTCCTCTCGGCGTATCCAGGACAGCAACCGCCGGATGTCCCACACCGCCTGCGCGGTCGCGTGCACGTCGTCGAGGATGTCCTCGCCCGGAAACACCGCACCCTTCGGCAGGCCCCGGGCGCGGGGGCCGTGCATCGGCAGGACCGGCATGACGACGTTCAACCCGAGGTCTTCGTGTAACCGCCAGGCCCGGAACACGGCGAGATCCAACGCGGCCCGGCCCATTTCGGTTCCGTGGATGCACACCAGCCATGGGCGTGGTTGCGGATGGCGCAGCAACAGGGCGTACTCGCGGTCGTTCGCGGTGTAGCCCATCCACCGCTGTGCACCGGGTTCACCCGGCCGGGGCCGGTATCCGCTGTCGAAGAAGATGCGGTGGAAGGAACGCCTCCCCCCTTTGACCTTTCGCACCGTCACCTCCGAAAGTGGCGGCGGCGCACCGAAAAATCGCCTCGGGTTAGTGAGCCATCCCCGGTCGCCATAGAACTTCAGCCCCGCGGCCACCTCGCGCGTGATGCGCTCGAAATCCTCGGGGCGGCTGACCGGGCGCCGCGCCTTCAGGCCCATCAGGACGACCTCGTCGCGGAACGCCTGGGCCGCCAGGGCGAGGGTGGGTCGCGCGATCGGAAGCTCGTCAGGGGCTTGGCCGAGATATTCGCGCCATGACTCGGCGAAATATCGACCGGTGCTCGTGAACGGTTTGACGGCACTGCCCAGGCCGACGCCCCCGGGTGGGGTCAACGGCAAAGCGCCCGGACGCCGGGAAGCGTCGTTGTTGGTCGGTACCGCCATGGTGGCAAATTAGCAGGCGCCGAAATCGTCGTGTTAGGGACTTACGGCCCGGTCGGTGCCGCGAAAGTCCTTGGCCGGCAAGCCGAGGGCGGGCGGCCGGTCTGGGCCATATGACCGGGCGTCTAGGGTCTTTTGTCACTCGCGCAGATGTCTGGCCAGTCGTAACCTCGGAGCCGTCACAAGTATCTCCGAAAACCCCTTGTCGATCAGGAGTGAGATCATGACCGAAGCACCGCACAAGACCGAGCCACGTTGGGCCGAGCTCTCCGACGATGTGCTGGAATCCGTCGAATCCGGCCGCAAGCACGCCATCGAGGCCGTCCGCAAGTTCGTCGACCAGATCAGTCCGGTGCTCCCCGAGCAGTCGCGACGCAAGACCGTCGTCGACGCCGCGCTGGACCTGGCCGACGACCTGGTCACCGCCCGCATCGAATTCTTCCGCAACGTGGTGCGCAGCGCCGGTCAGGCCGTAAGCAAGCACGACGAATAGACCGCTGCCGCAGGCTATTCGACGTCCGACTCGCCCGATAGCACCAGGACGGCGCTCCGCACCGCGTGCTGCAATTCGACCGCGGCGGTCCAGCTGTCGCCCGAGGGCACGATCGGCTCCCCCACCGCAATGTCGATCGCTCCGCGCCGCGGGAAATGGTGTTCTGGGCGCAGAATCGTCCGGGTCCCGCGAATCCCCACCGGCGTGACGGGCACACCGGTCCGGGCGGCCACCACGAAGGCGCCCATGTGAAACGGTCGCAACCCCGGGGCGCGGGCCAGGCGGCCTTCCGGGAAGATCACGAGCGACTGGCCGGCCCGCACCAGGTCGGCCAGCCGGTCGGTGTCCGCCACGCCGTGTTCACGCTCGTGACGTTCCACGAACTGGTGGCCCAGCCGCCTGAGCACGAATCCGTTGATGCCTTGATGCTCAAGGACTTCGGCGGCGACGAAGTGAAACCGTTGCGGCATTTCCGACGCCAGTGCCAGCGGATCGATCCAGCTGGGGTGGTTGGCCACCGCAATCGACGCGCCTGGCGGGAAGCGGTCGAGCCCATCCACGGCGATCACCGTCCCCGTGAGACGAGCCAGCAACCGGACCGCGGCGCGGGCCACCCGCCAACGCCAATCCACCCGCGGTAATAGCAGCAGCAGGGCGGCAACCGCCAGCCCGAGGATCGTGTACACCGCCCATGCGTAGCCGGCGAAGGCCACGTCGCCCGCCGCGCGACCAACGCGACGCAGCGAAGGCATCGCGCCGCGGAGGCGAAGCCGTGCCAGTTCCCACCACACCGCCCGTGGTCGCGCGCCGATTTTGCCGGACTGGTAGAGGGTCCGGCTGGCCGCCCGCCTGATCTTGCCGCTGGACGTCTTCAGTACGGTGCGGGGTGGCGCCAGCACCACATCGTCGGGCGCCACCCCGAGCAGATCGACTGTAGTGGCGGCGATTTCGGAGCGTAACGCGGCGCGCGCGTCGTCTCGAATCGCTCGGGTCTCCGCCATGACCACGAGCCGCTCGGGGCCACCGGAGGGATCGGGCGAGGCGAACACCGCCACACAGCCCGTGCGGACACCTTGGATTTTGCCCACCGCCTCTTCCAGTTCCGCGGGGTGCAGGTTGCGTCCTGCCCGGATGATCATGTCCTTGATCCGGCCGGTGACGTACAGGTCGGCCTCGACCGTGTACCCCAGGTCGCCGGTGTCGAGCCAGGCGTCGTGGAACAGTGCGCGCGTCGCCGCCGGGTTGTTGAAATAGCCTGCGGTTGCGGACGGACCGCGGAACTCCACGCGCCCCTCCCGGCGGTCACCCAATTCGTTGCCGGCGGCGTCGACGATCCGGATCTCGTGACCGGGCAGGGGTCGGCCGCTGGCGACGAATCGAAGGTCCCGCTCCCCGGGCTTGGCGGGCTCGGCCTGCCCGGACCTGACGAAGGCGTCTCGGCGAATCCGGTCGATGATCGGCCCGCGGTTCAGCGGGGGGAACGCCAGCCCCACCGACGACTCGGCCAGCCCATAGACCGGTGTCATCGCTTCTCGGCGAAACCCNTACGGGGCGAAGCGATCACCGAAACGTTCGATGGTGGCGGCGCTAACCGGTTCGGCGCCGTTGTAGGCAAGCCGCCAGCAACTGAGATCGAGACCCTCGATCTCTTCGTCGCGGATCTTCGACAGGCAGAGTTCGTAGGCGAAGTTCGGACCGGCCGACATGGTGGCACGGTTGGCATGGATCGCCCACAGCCATCGCGATGGGCGGATCAGGAACGCCTGCGGGCTCATCACGACCAGCGGGACGCCGAAATACAAGCTGCCCAACCATGCACCGATCAAACCCATGTCGTGATACAGCGGCAGCCAACTGACGAACGTGTCCGACCCGGTCGCCGCCGCGGCCCGACCCATCGCCCGGATGTTGGCGAGCAGGTTGCGGTGCTTCAGCGCAACCCCTTTGGGCTGCCCGGTGCTGCCGGAGGTGTACTGCACCAGCGCCAGGTCGTCGGTCCGCGGCCTGGGAAGCGATGATGGTGCGTGTTCGCCTGCTCGCGTGAGAGATTCGGGAACGAGCACATGACGCAGGCTTTCGACGTTCGAGCGCAACAGGTGGCCCAGGGCGACGGCCTCCGGCACCGTGACGAGCATCGTGGCGCACGCATTGGCGAGGATGCCGGCGGTGCGACGCAGGTGGTCCGCCAGCTGGGACGGCCGCGCGGGTGGGTAGACCGGGACGGGCACCGCGCCGGCGAGGACCACGCCGGCGAATGTCACGAAATACGCCCGGCAGGTCGGCAGCATGATGGCGACGGCGTCACCCGGCAAGACGTCGTGCGCGATCAGGCCGGCGGCCACCGCGGCCGCCTCGCGGTGCAGATCCGCATAGGTCATGTCGGTGCTGTTGCGGGGGTCACCCGCATCGTCGAGGATCCGGAGGTGGATGCGGCCCGGGGTCGCACCGACGTGCCAGTTGAGGGCGTCGTTGAGGGTCAGCGCCGACTCGGGCGCCGGCGCGGACGATGCGGTGGCCGGAAGCGAGACGACGCCGCGGCCCGCGCGCACCGCGGCGTGACCCCGACCCAGGACCGGGTTGAGCGCCGCCACCAGGTCGCGCGGTGTCTCCGCGCTGGCCAGGGTGTGGGGCGGCAGCGCCACCCCGAATTCGTCCTGCACGCGCAGCAACAGTTCGGCCAGTTCCAGGCTGCCGATGCCCAGGTGGTCGAAGGAGCTGTCAAGCGTCACCGAGGGTGGCGCGGCCTGCGAGTGAACCTCTTCGACGAGGCCGCGGACCAGCGCGAGGACGGGAGGAGCGCAGTCTTGGTGTGCCATCGGTCGGCGCGACTCCTTCGACTAGCAAGCAGGTCCTATGCTGCGGCCGAATCCGGCCTTCCGATAAGGGCGCAAAGCCATCAGATGGCGGGGGCATTTGTCACTTGCGCCGCTAGTCGAATGCCTGGATCACCTGGCGGGCCACCTGCCGAATCTGCTCGTACACACCGCGATCGAGGGGTAGGTCGCGAAAGCGCGGTATCTCCCCCGTCGCGGTGACCACGCCCGGTTCCTCGCGCTCCCATCGCGCGTTAACCTTCTCGCCCAACGCGCGTGCGGACGGATTCTCGGAGAGCACGCGGCCATGGAAGCGCTTGATGCCGTCGACGCGGGCCGCGACCGCCAGCGCGCCGAGCAGCAGCGTACCGATCCCGCGCCCCTGGTAGCCGTCCGCCACGGTCAGCGCAACCTCTGCCGAGACGGGGTCGTCTTGATCCCGGACGAAGCGGGCATCGGCGACGACCGGCCCGGCCGGGCCGTCGGTGACGACCCAGACGAAGTGGTCGACATAGTCGACCTCGAAGAGATACGTCAGGCGCGCATCGGTTGGGGTGCCACCCTGGTACCGCCGATACAGCGTCTCCTTGGAGAAGGAACCGCTGCTCTTGAACCGCTCGGCATCGCCGGGCAGGACGGGCCGCAGCAAGAGCGCGGCGCCGTCCCGGCACGACACCGGGATGGGGACGATGTACGCGGCCAACCGCTGCCGCGCGGTGCGCAGCATCTGGTCGGTGATCGCCGGCATGGCCAGCATGCAGTCGAAGGCCGCGCTGTATCCGGTATAGCCGTGCACGTCCTCCCGCGCGGTCACGGTCGCCGTTCGGGTCGCATGCCGCAGCAACGCGATCTCGCCGACGATCGTCGCGGATGACAGCTCGGTGGTCGTGACCCGGCCCTTCGGGCCGACGTGCCTCACCACGACTCGACCGGACGCGATGATCGCGAAGGACTCCGCGCGCTCCCCCTGCCGCATCAGGACCTCCCCGGGCGCGGCGTGCAGGGGCTCGAGCAGGGCGGCCAGCGCCGTAAGGTTCTCCGCCGGAATGTCGGCGAACACCGGAAGCGCCGCCAGCTCCTCGGCGCGGACAGCGCTCACGCCGGCCTGCCCGTCAGCCCGAGACTGCTGCCCGAATCACGCCCCGATTGCGAATCCATTGCTAAATCGGTCATCTCGCCAATTTCGTAATCCGGTGCGCCCGAAACGAGTAACGTGGCGATGCACCCTCCCCGATGTACGGTACGCGACCTGCACCGCCATCGCCGGAGAAGTAAGTAGGTGGCGATGGTGACAAAAGACCCTGTCGGACTGGGACTTCGGCAGGCCGGAAGGAAGACCAAAGCCTTTCGGTAGTCGTGCTGTTGGCCTCTACGGCCGGACCTCCGGGGCTGGTCGGATGGATCGCTAAGGCTAGCGGGGAGGGAACATGAATGCAGCGAAGTGGCGGCCGCATTGGTCGCAGCGCAGGTCGACGGCCACGATCTATCAGCTGACCGATCGCCTCCACGAGGGACATGTTGCCCGAGTGCCCGCCCATCAGATACCCGCTACCGTGTCCGCTTGGTTGGCGGAGCTCGGCGCCCACAGCCCCTTGGTCGACGACCTGGAGCGCGCGGTCGAAGGCGGCGATTGGTCCGCGGCGCACGCCCTCGGCGAGTGCCTCTCCATCGAGATAGCCCTGGCCGACTGAGAGCCACCACAGGGGGCTCGTGCCCCGGGGACGTTTGCCGATCCCCACATGACTTTCGTCACTACCGAGTAGCCACCGCGCTCCGCAGGATCGAACGGTATACCGGTTCGCCTATGTCATCGGTAAACGTTTCGGGAGCAATGGATCGCATTATGAAAGCACCACTGGCCTCAATGGAGAGGCCCGATTTCCGCAAGATCGAAAACCGCGCGCCCTCGGTGGCACAGATGTTCGTCAACCGTGTCGCAGCCACCCCGCACGCGGAGGCCTTCCGCTACCCGCAGGACCACACCTGGGCGAGCGTGACCTGGCAGCAAGTCGGTGAACGCGTCAGCAATCTCGCCGCGGGTCTGATCGCGCTGGGCATCGAACATGAGGACCGGGTGGCGCTCGCCTCGGCGACGCGCTACGAGTGGGTGCTCGTCGATTTCGCGATCATGTGCGCGGGCGCCGCCACCACCACCGTGTATCCGACGACCAACGCCGCCGATGTCGCGTATATCGTCGCCAATTCCGGGAGCCGGGTGGTGGTCGCCGAAAACCAGGCCCAGCTCGACAAGCTGATCGAACACCGGGCCGAACTGCCTGACGTCAGCAAGGTCGTCGTCATCGACGGCAACGGCGACGGCGACTGGGTGATCACCCTCGCCGACCTGGATCTGTTGGGCAAGCAACTGCTCGCGGACTCACCCGACGCCGTCAAGGAGCGGGTCGCAGCCGTCGGCCCCGATCACCTGGCGAGCCTCATCTACACCTCCGGCACCACCGGGCGGCCCAAGGGCGTGCGGCTGACGCACGGCGCGTGGACGTACACCGCCGCGGCCATCGATTCGCTGGACATCCTCGGCCCCACCGACCTGAATTTCCTTTGGCTGCCATTGGCGCACGCGTTCGGCAAGGTGATGCTGGCGTTGCCCCTGCAGATCGGTTTTCCCACCGCCATCGACGGCCGCGTCGAGCGGATCGTCGACAACCTGGCCGCGCTGCGGCCCACCCTGATGGGCGCGGCACCGCGCATCTTCGAAAAGGCGCACGCCCGCGTCCAGGACATGGTCGCCGAACAGGGCGGGCTCACGAAATTGATGTTCGACTGGGCGATCAAGGTCGGTATCAAGGTGTCGGAAGCCCGGCAGACCGGTACAAAGCCCTCGCTTGCGACATCGCTGGCCTACAAGGTGGCCGACCGCCTGGTGTTCACCAACATCCGCGAGCGGTTCGGCGGACGTCTGCGGTTCTTCGTCTCCGCGGCCGCCGCGCTGGACCGTGACGTCGCCCAGTGGTTCGACGCCGTGGGCATCATCGTGCTCGAGGGCTACGGGCTGACGGAGACCGCGGCGGCATCATTCATCAACCGCCCCAACGCTTATCGGCTCGGGACCGTGGGCTGGCCATTCCCCGCCACCGATGTGAAGATCGCCGCCGACGGCGAGGTATTGCTCAAAGGGCCGGGACTGATGACCGCCTACCACGACCTGCCGGACGCCACCTCCGAGGCGCTGGACGAGGACGGGTGGTTCCACACCGGTGACATCGGGGAAGTCGACCCCGACGGATTTTTGCGGATCACCGACCGCAAGAAGGACATGTTCAAGACCTCCCAGGGCAAGTACGTGGCGCCGTCGGCGATCGATGCGCGGTTCAAAGGCTCATGCCCGTACGTGAGCGAGATGCTGGTCTACGGCGAGGGCAAGCCGTACTGTGTCGCCCTGGTCAGCCTCGACAGCGAGGCGATCACCGACTGGGCCAACAAGAATGGCCTGGCGGGCAAGTCATTCGCCGAGATTGCGCGTGACGACAAGACACAGCAGCTGATCGCCGGATACATCGACGCCCTGAACGCCGAACTGAATCGCTGGGAACAGATCAAGAAGTTCACGATCGCCGACCGCGAACTGACCGTCGAGTCGGGCGATCTGACGCCGAGCATGAAACTGCGCCGGAAGGCGGTCATCGACAAATTCTCCGACCGCCTCGAGGCACTCTACGAGCATTGACGGCGCGGCCTTCGCCCGGGACCTAAGACCCGGGGCTGGGGGCTAACGACTCTCGTGGAGCCACGTCCACCGTCCATACGGTGGGCGAATATCGGTAACGGCAACAGTGAAGAGGGATGGCATGCAATCAGATCGCCTCAGGTGGCTGGTAAAAGTGAAAGGCCCATTCGCCTCGGTATATTTCGACGACTCGCACGACACCCTGGACGCCGCCGAGCAGCTCGAAGCGAAATGGCACGGCATCCGTCAGCATCTGCACGAGATGGGCGCTGACGGGGCAATCGTCGGCATGCTCGAGGATGCGGTGCTGCATCATCGACCCGCTGTCGGGCGGCGCGGCCGCGCGGTGATCGCCACCGCAGAACATGTACTGATCAACGAGCACCTGATCAACCCGCCGCCGGCCACGGTGATTCGGGTGTCGGAGTATCCCTACCTCGTGCCGTTGATCGATTCGGAAATTCGGCGGCCCACCTACGTGTTCGCCGCGATCGACCGTACCGGTGCGGACATCAGCCTGTATCGAGGCGGTGCCGTCAGCTCCGAAAGCGTTGAGGGCGGCGGCTATCCGGTGCACAAGCCGACGACTGCCGGTTGGAACGGTTACGGCGACTTTCAGCACACGACCGAAGAAGCCATCCGTATGAATTGCCGTGCGGTCGCCGACGAACTCACGCGCCTGGTGGACGACGCGGATCCCGAAGTGGTGTTCTTGTGCGGAGAAGTGCGTTCGCTCGCGGATCTGGTTGCCGAACTGCCCGAGCGGGTCGCCGAACGGGTGTCGGAGTTGCATGCCGGGACGCGCAAGAGCCATTGCGACGACGAAGAGATGAGCGAGCTGACGGGTGAGGAGTTCGCCCGGCGTCGTGGCATCGAGATGTCCGTCCTGGCCCAACGATTCGAAGCGGAGATCGGCCGCGGATCCGGGCGGGCGACCGAAGGCCTGGCCGACGTCTGCCGGGCCCTTCGGGACGGCAACGTCGACACGCTGATCGTCGGCGAGCTGGGCGATGCCACCGTGGTCACCGGTACGGCACTGACCACCATCGCGGCCGACGCCGACGCGCTGTCCGAACTCGGCGAACCGGTGGCACGGGTGGCAAGGGCCGATGAGGCGTTGCCTTTCAACGCCATCGCGGTGGGCGCCTCGTTGGTCCGGGCCGGTCAGCTGATGGCGCCCGTCCAGGGAGTGGGCGCCCTGTTGCGCTACGCCGCGGGCGACCGAGCTCGTCGTCGCGGCGCGTAGACGGGGAACCGCCCGCACGGCAACAGGTTTGGAGCGGCGGTCCCGGACGGGGGGATTGCCGGGACCGCCGCGGCTTCAGTTGGTCTGTTGGTGTTCGCTCGCCGGCGTGATGAGTCCGTAGTGGCCGTCGTAGCGGTGATACAACACGCTGCCACGGTCCCGGGCGGCGTCGACGAAGAACAGGAACGGTAGGCCGAGCAAGCCGATCCGCTCGATGGCCTGCTGGACGTCGAGCCGCGGGGCCGGCTGCGGACTGACGGTCAGCGGCAACTGGAACGGCGCCAGCTTATCCGCAGAGCCCGGATTGACCTGTGCCAGGCGGTATTCGGTCGGGCCTTCGCGGTATAGCACGCTGTCCTGCTGCGTACCCTCCTCGGTGAAGAGGTGGAAGTCGTAGTCGAGCTGCTCCATCTCCAGCGCGGCCTCTTCGACCGTGCACGCGGGCAGGCTGTAGGACTTGTGCCGCATGATCCGGCGTTCGCTTTCCGGTCGCGGGAAGTACTTCGGCCGGTGGTTGTGTTCGGTTTCGTGCCGCCATTCATGCGGACGGGGCATGCCGCCCCGCTTGGCTTCCCAGTGCTCGGCCGCACGCTCCAGTTGGCGACGCAGTCGCGCCTCGAGTCGATCGATGGCTTCCTGCGCGGTGACGCCTTCGACCTGTGCACGCACCGGCCGGCCGTTGACGTCCAGGGTTGCCTGCGCGATCACCCGGCGCGCCACCGCGGGGTCGCCGTGCTCGGCCAACCTGACGTGGGCGTGCAGCACCGGTTCGTGGGCGAGCTGCCCGAGCTGGCCGATCTTGGTGCGCGCGTATTCCTCGGCATCGGGCAGCTGGCCGTGCGTCGTTATCTGGACGTCGAAGGCAGTCGGTAAATCGGGTCGGTGTCTCATGGTCGCTTTCTTGCTTCGTCGCTGATCGCTCAGTGATGCAGACCCGTAACGGGTTCGTGGGTACTGGTTTGGATGTCGACGGATGTCGCAGCGAACAGCTGATTCGCCAGATCGGACAGTGCGCGGGCGATCGCGAGCTCGTCGCCGATCGCGGCCATGGGCGGATCGGCCGGGTCGAGTCGCGCCAGGCCGATGCCGACGAGCGTCTTGCCCGCCCAGGACAGCCGCGCCTTGGCCCGGGTCCGTTCGTCGCGCTCTTCGACCAGGACGTCGATGCGGCATGTCTTGGTGCCGTCGTCGATTTTCGTCATCACCAGATGCGACCATTTCGCGCCGGGGCCCCAGTAGGGGCGGAAGTCCCGAATCGTGAGGTCGTTCGTCGGCCCGCCGCGGCGCCGGGTCGGTGGCTTGAAACAGCCAGCAAATATGTTGACGCGTACGAAGAAAATGTCGAACTTAATCGACATTATTGCTGGGATTAATCGACAGTTTCGTTCGCGTATATCGTCGTGCCCAACAGTAACGGGCGTGTCCGACCTCCCGACACAGACCAAGTACCTGCATGCCTCGCGGGGCCGCCGGTCGGCCCCGCACTCAGGCGACGACCGCGAACAGGCGATACTGGCCACGGCCGAGCGCCTGCTGCAGGAACGGCCGCTCGCCGACTTTTCCGTCGACGACCTAGCAAAAGGCGCCGGGATTTCGCGTCCCACCTTCTACTTCTATTTCCCATCGAAGAACGCGGTGCTGCTGTCGCTGCTCGACCAGATGAACGCCAAGGCGCACGCGGCCCTCATGTCGCTCGGCGGCATATCGACCGACGACCCCGCGGAACTCTGGCGGGCCCGCATCGAGGCGTTCTTCGAGGTGTCGGGCGCTCACCCGGCGGTCGCCGTGGCGGGCGCGTCGGCGAAGGCGACCAACCCCGAGGTGCGGCAGTTGTGGTCCACGCTCATGCAGAGGTGGATCTTGCTGACCACCGCGGCCATCAAGGCGGAGCGCGGCCGGGGCGCCGCCCCCGACACCGTCCCGGCGGAGCAGCTGTCGGTGGCCCTCAACATGCTGAGCGAGCGGGTGATGGCCGCGACGTTCACCGCCGAGGACGAGGCGATGCCCGAGGACCGGGCGATCGACACGCTGCTGCACATCTGGCTGGCCAGCATCTATCAGCGCTGACCCAGCGCCCGGCTGGCGCGGTCCAGGCTCTCGTCGATCAGCCGGTCCACCGCTCCCAAGTAGTTTGGCGACGCCGGCTTTCCCGCCAGGTCGGCGATCGCCTTCTGCTCCCCCAGAACGTCTGCCGCAGCCAGGTTTTCGGACATCCGATCGGCGTGCACCACCAGCCCCACCAGCAGCTCGGCGCATTGGGATCCGGCGACCACGGTGCGCCGGGCCAAGGTGCGCAGCGCATCCCACTCGGCGTGCCAGGCGCCGTCGGGCCGTTCGTCGTTGGCCAGCGCCGCGGCGGTGTGCAGGGTCGCTGCGAGCTGCGGCGCACAAACCGCGGCCCGGCGAATGAGGATGGATAGCACCGGGTTTCGTTTATGTGGCATCGACGACGAACCCCCGCGGTTCCCGCCGCCCGGCTCGCTGAGTTCGCCGATCTCCGGGCGGGCCAGGGTGACGATGTCCGAGGCGATGCGGCCCCAGGAGTCGGTGCAGCCGACGAACGCGTCGGCTGCCGCGGTGACCGGCGTTCGCGTCGTGTGCCAGGGCGATCGGACAGCCAGACCCAAAGCCGTCGCCGCGCTTTGCACCAGGCCGATCGAGACCTCGGCGGGGTCGTCGGCGCCGGTGAGCAGCGCCGCGAGCTCCGTGCTCGCCGCCAGTGTCCCGGCGGCCCCGCCGATCTGGATGGGAACGACCACCGCGAACAGGCCTTCGATGGTGTCGACGGCGCCGTTCAGCCAGCCGGCCGCCTTCGCGCCGAACGTGGTCGGTGCCGCGTGTTGGGTGAGGGTGCGGGCCACCATGGGCGTCGCCCGGTGCCGGGTGGCGAGCTCGGTCAGCGTCGAGATCTGCTCCGCAAGCTGCGCTCTCAGCTCCCCGACCACGTCACGCACTCCGAGCATCAGGCCGGTGTCCAGGACGTCCTGGCTGGTGAGTCCCCGGTGGATCCACGGCGCGACGGCCGGCGCGGCACGCTGCCGCAGCAGGGCGACCAGACCGATGACCGGGTTGCCGCCGTCCTCGGCGGCGGCCGCCAGGGATTCACAATCGTTGGAGGTCAGCAGCGTTGGCAGGTCCATCCCGGCGCACTCGGCCGGGGCCAGGCCTTCGGCGACGAGGGCGTCCAGCCAGGCGGCTTCCACCGCGACCATCGATTCCAGCAGGGCCCGATCCGTCATGTGGTCTCGGGCCCGGTGGTCGCCGGGCCACAGCAGGTTGGTCATCGCCCACCGTCCCGGTACGCCAGGAACACCGTTTCGTGCGGGCCCTGCAGGTGGATGTCGAAACGGTAATGCCCGCAACCACTTTCGGCGTCACAGAGCAAGGTGGCGCGCCGCTCGGCATCGAGGCTCGCCAGCAGCGGGTCGGTGCTCGCGTCGCCGCCGGGTAGGTAGGCCCGGGTGAACAACCGGTCCAGCAGGCCCCGCGCGAAGACGGTCAGGGCGAAGAACGGCGGCCGCCCGACGCTCGCAGGTCCGGGCGCCACGGTGATGAAGCCGTAATGACCGGCGGCGTCGGTCGCCGACCGGCCCCAGCCCGTGAACGTCGCATCATCTCGATGGTGTCGACCCGCCGCGCCCGGCGCCGCGCTTGCGATCGACACCCAGTCGCGGCGCAGCGAACCGGCGTGCCGCGGGACGCGTCCGGTGCCGTCCGGTTGCCACAGCTCGACCAGGGCGTCCGGGACGCCGTCGCCCGCGCCGTCGTAGACCGTGCCGTGTAGCCGAACGGCGTGCGGATGGCCATCGTCGACCAAGGCGCTGTCCCCGGGATACGGCAACCCGAGGTCCAGGAATGGACCGACCGTTTGTCCTGGGGTGCAAGCGAATTCAGCCATCGTCACCCTCGACCGGCGTTCGGGTGCCACCGGACAGCACGACGTCCCACCGATACCCGGTCGCATACTCCGGCTCGGTGAGGTCGTGGTCGTAGCGGGCGATCAGCCGGCGACGCGCGGCGGGGTCGAGGACCGACTGGAAGATCGGATCCAGGTCGAAGAGCGGGTCGCCGGGGAAGTACATCTGGGTCACCAGGCGCTGCGGGAAGGCGGTGCCGAAGAGGGAGAAGTGGATGTGCGCCGGGCGCCACGCGTTGCGGTGATTGCGCCACGGATACGGGCCGGGCTTGATGGTCAGGAAGCGGTACGACCCGTCCGGCCCGGTCAGACACCGGCCGGCGCCGATGAAGTTCGGGTCGAGCGGAGCCGGGTGCTGGTCACGCTGGTGGCGGTACCGGCCTCCGGCGTTGGCCTGCCAGATCTCGATCAACTGACCCGCCACCGGTTTGCCCGAGCCGTCGAGCACCCGCCCGGCGACGATGACGCGTTCTCCGAGGGGTTGGCCCGGGTGGCCGGCCGTCAGGTCGGCCTCGACCGGGTCGACGTCCTGGTGGCCGAAGCACGGCGCCCAGCGTTCGACATCCTCGGGATCGACCGGCACCAGGGGTTGTTTGGGGTGGCGCAGGATGGTGCTGCGATAGGGCGGGTAGTCGAGCCGGGGCTGCGCTTCGCTCCCCCGGTATTCGGCTGCAATGCTGGCGATCTCGGCCGTGATGTCACCCTGAGACGCGACACACTCCGGGTTCATGTGCCGTGACGCTACTCTCGATGGCCCCGCACGCCGGGCAAATCGGCGGCGCGGCCGGACTTAGAGCGAACGCACCAGCGCGGCCCGCCCCTTGGTGCGCATCTTGTAGAGGGCGGAGCCGCGGTATTGCTCCATTTTCGCGGCCATCTTGTTGCCGAGTTCCTCGAGCTCCGCGTCGGTGATCTTGACCTCGGGGGGAGCCGGGATCATGTCGCGCTCCTCTTCGTCGGCGTGCGCCTCCAGCACCGTCTTGAAGGAGTTCCACTCGTCCTCGTAACCCGGCGCACTCTGCGGGGTCCTGAGCAGCACCGAGAGCTGGTCGACCACCTGGCGGTGCTCGGCATGAGCGACGGCGATCAGCTTGGTGGCGTCTTTGAGGGCCGGGTAGTACAGGTCGTCCTCGATGCGGAAGTGGATGTCGAGCTCGATCAGCATGTCGTCGAAAAGGGCATGCCGCTCTTCGCTATTCACCGGCGCCTCGCCGATCTTGCGGCCGAGGCCCTTGATCACGATGTGGTGTTCTTTGAGCACGTCGTAGGCGTTCACTGCGCTTTCCCTTCTCCGATTCCCACCGCTGCACCGAGCCCCGGCTCGGGTTCGCCCCGAACTTCGACCATTCCGTTGACCAACCTGGCCTGGTAACACGGCAGCGGCGCCGCCGCCGGGCCGCGCAGAACGTCTCCCGACTTGGCCGCGAACCACGAACCGTGCCAAGGGCATACGAGCCGGCCGCGGTCGACCCAGCCATCGGCCATCGGGGCGGCCAAATGTGGACACAACTCCCCGAACGCCGCGACCTCCCCGGGGCTGGTCTGGCACACCACCAGCCCCACGCCGTCGACCTCGACGCGCACCGGCTTTCCGTTCAGCGTGGCCGCCGGCAGCACCGGCGTCCATTCCGCGGTGCGCAGCCGCGCGCCCGACTGGTCGATGCCGATGCCGGACTCGAACACCAACGCCCCGCCGAGGTAGCTGCCCGCGACGGTGATGCCGTAACCCAGTGCGGTGAGCGCGATGCCGCGTCCGTGGCGGCCTCGCCGGCGATCCCACCAGGACTGCGCGTACAGCCCGGTGGCCACCAGGTTCACCAGGCCGTGGACGGCACCGACCCGGCGATCGGTCTCGTGGGTGTGCTGCCAATCGGTGACACCGGTGACGGCCGACCCGATGCTGGCCAGAATGCCCACCCCCAGGGCGCGCGACGCGAACTTCGACGCGTCGCGGACTTCGGTGGCGGGCTGGCCCGGCAGCAGGCTCAGGGCGTCCAACGCGACGGTGGTTCCCAGCGCGCCGCTCGTCAACGACGCCAGCGGCGGGTGAACGGGGTGGCCGAGCCACACCCCGTGCAGCGCATTGGTGACCGTGTTGCGGGCGCTGCCCAGGCTGTTGAAGGCGAAGCTCAACAAGTGCTCGAACCGGTAGCTCGGCCGATCCAGCCACTCTTGACGCCCGATGGCGGACACCACTCGCGATCCGAGTTTGCGCAATCGACCATCCAGGGACCGAGCAGCCATTACACCAACCTTCCTCATATGCGTCGCCAAAAGTCGGCAGCGCACGCAAAATCGAACCATTTACCCCTTGATTGCCGCACGCTCACATGCGCAGCGGAGCTGACGTGACCACCGTAGCCCGGGCTTCTGGCCGCTGAGTTGTCAGAAACCTGTGAGTTACCACAAAGCATTCTTGTAAACCCCTGACCGCGGGGTGCCCCCGGCAAGCGGGACGATTGACCGCCGGCGGGTGAATGGAGGATTCTACTTAGCGGAATACTTTTCTGCACAGCAGACAATGGAGGGCATGAGGGGGTCACTGTGACGGTCCATCGCGACGCCTGCGGCGGCCGCCTCGACGGCGTGTTCGCCAGCGTCCGCGACGGGATGATCCCCGCCTACATCTACAACGACAGTGAACTGTTCGCGCTGGAGAAGGAGCGGCTGTTCGGTCGAGCGTGGATGTTCGTGGCGCACGAGTCCGAGATCCCGCAGGACGGCGACTACGTGGTGCGCCGGGTGCTCGACGACTCCTTCATCATCACTCGCGACTCAACCGGCGATGTGCGCGCCTTGTTCAATATGTGCCTGCACCGGGGCATGCAGGTCTGCCGCGCGGAAATGGGAAATGCCTCCAACTTCCGCTGCCCCTACCACGGCTGGACCTACCGCAACGACGGCCAGCTCACCGGCCTGCCGTTTCATCGGGAGGCCTACGGCGGCGAGGACGGGTTCGCCAGGAATGCCCAAACCCTGTTGCCCGCACCGAAATTCGCGAGCTACAACGGTCTGCTGTTCATCAGCATGGACCCGAGCGCCGAACCGCTCGAGGACTTCCTCGGCGACTTCAAGTTCTATCTGGACTTCTACACCAAACAGAGTGCCGGCGGCCTGGAAGTGCGGGGGCCGCAGCGCTGGCGCATCAAGGCCAACTGGAAGATCGGCGCCGAGAACTTCGCCGGCGACATGTACCACACACCGCACACCCACGTGTCGATCGTGGACATCGGCCTGTTCCGCGAGCCGAAAGCGCAGAAACGCAAGGACGGCGCCACCTACTGGGCGCACCGGGGCGGCGGCACCACCTACAAACTTCCGCCGGGTGGCTTCGACGAACGGATGCGCTACGTCGGCTATCCCGACGAGATGATCGGCCGGATCAAGGGCGTGTGGACGTCGCGGCAGCAGCGGATGGTCGGCGACGACGGTTTCATGATCTCGGCCGCCACCTGCTTTCCGAATCTGAGCTTCGTGCACAACTGGCCGAAGGTGCATGACCGCGAAGACCAAGTGCTGCCCTTCATCTCGATTCGGCTGTGGCAGCCCATCAGCGAGAACGAGACCGAGGTCTGCTCGTGGTTCGCGGTGGACTCCGCCGCTCCCCCGCAGTACAAACAGGACTCGTACAAGGCGTATTTGATGTGCTTCGGTTCGACCGGCATGTTCGAGCAGGACGACGTGGAGAACTGGGTGTCGCTGACCACCACCGCGGGCGGTTCGATGGCCCGGCGGCTACTGCTGAACAGCCGGATGGGGCTGCTGTCCGACGGCAGCCCGGTGGTCGAGCCGCTTACCGCCGAGGCGTTCCACGGGCCGGGCCGCGCGCAGGTCGGCTACAACGAATACAACCAGCGCGCGCTGCTGAACATGTGGGCCGATTACCTGCAGGGGGCCGGCACATGAGAAAGGCGTTGCCGTCCTTGCCGTTTCATGACGTCCGGCACCTGGAGGCGCACCAGTTCCTGGTGGACGAGGCCTATCTGCTGGATGCCCAGCAGTACGAAGCGTGGTTGGACACGATGACCGACGATGTCCGCTACGTGATGCCAGTGCGGGTCACCACCGCGCGCGGCGCCGGGTTCGACGCCTCGCCGGGGATGGCACACTTCGACGAGGACAAATATTCGCTGAGCCAGCGGGTCGCGCGGATGGGCACCGAACACGCCTGGGCCGAGGATCCGCCGTCGCGGCTGCGCCACTTCGTCACCAACGTACGCACCTTCGAGCACGACGACCCCGCGCAGCTGTGGGTGGAGTCGGCCGAACTGCTGTTCCGCAGCCGGGGCGACGTCAACGAAAGCGCCTTGCTGTCGTGCGGGCGCGAGGACGTGTTGCGCTGGTGCGATGATCGCTGGAAGCTGGCCCGCCGCAATATCATCGCCGACGAGTCGGTGCTACGGATGCAAAACCTGGCGGTGTTCCTGTGAATGACGAACTGCAGCGGCTACTGGACGGCGCGGTCGGCGAACCCCTCGTCGTCGCAAACGAGTTCACCGAGGTGGTGGTGCGCCGGGTCGACACCCGAAACGGGTCGAGGCTGCTGATCGGCGCACCGCGATCCGGGCAATGGATCACCTTGGACGCGCTCGAGGTCGAGGCTCTGACGTGGCAGAACGGCCGCACCCTGGCGGCAATGGTCGGCAATTCCCACGCGCCGCTGCTGCCCGATGAAGCCGAGGAGGGTGATGACCGGCTGGCTTGAGGGCAAGCGCGCGCTGGTCGTCGGCGCCGGGTCCGGGATCGGCCGGGCCGTGCTGGATACTTTTCGCATCGAGGGCGCGAAAGTTGCTGCGCTGGAACGTGATCACGAAAAATGCGAGACCTTGCGCCGGCAGTTGCCCGATGTTCCGGTCGTCGACGGCGATGCGACCACCCGCGAAGCCAACGAACGAGCGGTCGCCGCCGCGGTGGACGGTTACGGCGGGTTGGACACGCTGGTCAACTGCGTCGGAGTCTTCGACTTCTATCGGGGCATCGGCGACATCGACGCCGATGACCTGCCCGGTGCTTTCGACGAGATGTTTCGCACCAACGTGCTCAGCCACCTGCAGTCCGTCAAGGCGGCGCTCCCCCGGCTACGGGACGGAACGGGATCCTCGATCATCCTGACCGAGTCCGCGTCGTCGTTCTATCCCGGACGTGGTGGCGCGCTGTACGTGTCGTCCAAATTCGCCGTCCGCGGCCTGGTGGCCGCCCTGGCCCACGAGCTGGCGCCACAGATCCGGGTCAACGGCGTGGCGCCGGGCGGCACGCTGGGCACCGACCTGCGCGGGCTTGCCAGCCTGGGGCTCGAGGGCGCCCGCCTGGACGACACCGCCGACCGGGCACAACAGCTGGCCGCACGCACGCCGCTCAACGTCGCGCTCTCCGGGCAAGACCACGCATGGAGTTTCGCGTTCCTGGCCTCCGACCGGGCCCGCGGGATCACCGGCGAAACCGTCCGTCCCGACGGGGGATTCGGGCTGGGTGCACCGCGATGACCCCCCTCGACGAGCAACGCGCGCTGGTGGCGCAGGGCTGCCGGGTGGCCGCGGCCCGCGGCCTCGTCGACGGCATCCTCGGCCACCTGAGCATGCGGATCGACGACGAGCGCCTGCTCGTCCGCTGCCGCAGCGACACCGATACCGGGGTGGCTTTCACCCGGCCCAGTGACATCCGGCTCGTCGCCTTCGACGGCGGCGCCGGCGCCAATGGCGAACTCGACGGGTACCGCGTGCCCAACGAATTGCCCATCCACGTCGAGACCATGCTGGCCGATCCCCGGCACCGGGCCGTCGCGCACCTGCACCCGCCCGCCGTGGTCGCGGCCGACCTGGCCGGCATCGCGATCCGCCCGATCTACGGCGCGTACGACATTCCCGGCGCGTGGCTCGCCCGCGGCGGCGTGCCCGTCTACGAACGTGCCGTGCTGATCCGCACCCCGGCGCTGGGCAAGGAGATGGTGGCCGCCATGCGCGGGCACCCGGTGGTGATCTGCCGCGGGCACGGGATAACCAGCGCGGCCGCCACCGTGCCGGAGGCGGTGCTGCAGGCCATCAGCATCGACGCGCTGGCCCGAATGTCGTTGCGGGTGCAAGGCGCCGGCGGGAACCTGCGGGACATCGACGACGCCGACTGGGACGACCTGCCCGACCTGGGGCCCTCGTTCACCGCCGAGGCCGCCTGGCGGCACGAAATTGCGCGGTTGCCGGCCGACTGAGATTGCGTCCCACGCCGATCTTCCCCACCGCCATCAGGCCCCAGACTTATGCTGACCACGATGGCGAAAAACAGCCTTGATCCCACTACGCCGTTATGGCGTGCGGCGCAAGTGTTCCGGCTGCTGAGCTGCATCTACGCCACCGGGTTCCAGATCGCCATCAACCCGGACCTGCGTCGGCCCGCGCTGGGCTGGGTGCTGTTCGCGGTGCTGATCGGCTGGAGCGCGGCGTGCGCGGTGGCTTACCTACGCGGGTTCGGTCGCAAACCAGCGTGGGTGCTCGCCGAGGTCGTGATCGTGGTGCTGCTCATGTCGTCGAACACCATCGTCACCACTCCGCACTGGGCGGCCGAAAATCAGACCTGGCCGACAACGCTGTGGGCCAGCAATCCCACGATCTCGGCGGCTATCCAGTTCGGCCCGGCCGGCGGCATGCTCGCGGGCCTGGTGGTGATGGCCACCAATTTCGCGGTCAAGAACTATCTGGCCCTCAACCTGGGGCATAACGCCACCGTCATCATCGAGCTGGCGATCGGCATGGCGATCGGCATGGCCGCCCAAACCGCGCGGCGCGCCCACGATGAGCTTCAACAGGCGGCCCGGCTAACGGCCGCGGTGCAAGAACGGGAACGCCTGTCCCGCCAAGTCCATGACGGGGCCATCCAGGTGCTGGCGCTGGTGGCCAAGAGGGGCCACGAAATCGGCGGCGCCACAGCAGAACTCGCCGACCTGGCCAGCGAGCAGGAACGCGCGCTGCGGCGATGGCTGGCCAGCACGGACATCGACCACGACACCGACGGCGCCACCATCGATCTGCGCACCCTGCTGCGCTGCCGGGAATCCGACCGGGTGTCGCTGAGCCTGCCCGCGACACCGGTCCCCTTGGGTCGCCGGGTGGGCACCGAGCTCGACGCGGCGGTCGGCAACGCTCTGGACAACGTTGAAGCACATGCCGGGCCCGGCGCGCGCGCGTTCGTGCTCGTCGAAGACCTCGGCGATTCCGTTGTGGTGAGCATCCGCGACGACGGGGTGGGAATCGCCGCCGGCCGGCTCGAGGAAGCGGCCGGCCAGGGGCGCCTGGGCATCTCGCAATCGATCGTCGGGCGGTTGGCTTCGCTGGGCGGCAGCGCCCATCTGCGCAGCGAACCGGGAGAAGGCGCCGAATGGGAGTTGTGCGTGCCACGCGCAAAGGCGTCCCATGGCCGATGAGACCCCGACGACGGTGATGGTCGTCGACGACCATCCGATCTGGCGTGACGCGGTCGCCCGCGACCTGGCCGACGAGGGGTTCACCGTGGTCGCCACCGCCGATGGCGTCGCCGCGGCGCGGCGGCGGGCGGCCGTGGTCAAGCCCGACGTCGTGGTGATGGACATGCAGCTGCCCGACGGCGACGGCGCGCAGGCGACCGTCGGAGTGCTCGCGGTCTCTCCCTCGTCTCGGGTGCTGGTGCTCTCGGCCTCGGACGAGCGAGACGACGTGTTGGAAGCCGTCAAGGCCGGCGCGACCGGGTACCTGGTCAAGAGCGCATCCAAATCGGAACTGGCGCAAGCCGTGTCAGCGACCGCCGAAGGCCGCGCCGTGTTCACCCCGAGTCTGGCCGGGCTGGTGTTGGGTGAATACCGGCGGATGGCGCAGAGCAAGGACGACGGCCCCGCTCGGCCCAGCCTCACCGAACGCGAAACCGAGGTGTTGCGCTACGTGGCAAAGGGCCTGTCCGCCAAGCAGATCGCCCAGAAGCTGTCGCTCAGCCACCGCACGGTGGAAAATCACGTGCAGGCGACCTTCCGCAAACTTCAGGTCGCCAACCGGGTGGAATTGGCGCGCTACGCCATCGAGCACGGCCTCGACGAGGAGCCCTGACCCGCAGGGCAGCCGGCTGACTGCCCTGCGGGTCGACGAATCCCACGGCTATCCCCGAACTGTGGTGGGACGCCTGGCCGCGGCGGCGGCCACCACGCGGGCGCCCACCAGCGCGGTCACCATCACGGCCATGCACACCAGGCCGTCGTCTTTGAGCCCCCACCTGATGGCGGCAAGGATGGCCACGCCCGCGACGCACAACAGGGCGCCGATCGCCGTTCCCCGCCCGCGCCCTGTCACCGTCGGGGCGCCGTCCCAGCCCGACAGTGGGTTGTTCTCCAGCGGCCGCAGCGCGACGAAAAGCACGGCCACGGCGACGGCCACGACGAGCAGTTGCGCGAGGCTGACGGCCAGGAAATCCCGCGAGCCCGGGTAGCGAGGGCAGCCGAGGCAGTCAAAGGCCAGATGCACGCCGAGCAGCACGGGCATGTGCCACAAGTACAGCGTCATGGCTCCCGAGTTACCGATAGCCGTCCACCACCACACGCGTGGCCGCTGGGCCCAGCGTGCGATCGCCGGCGCGGCCGCGATCGCCAAGGCGCTCAGGACGATTGCGTGCCCGGCCAACAGCAGCGAGGGCGGGCTGGTGTTGGACAGCTGGTGGTCACCGGTGCCGACCATGCTGATCTGGTACGGACCCCAGTGCACCAGCGCGACGTCGACGGCGAACCCGATGGCCGCGATGACGAGTGCGGCGCGCCCGGTGAGGAGCCGGCGGCGGTAGGCGATGCCGAACATGGCGGGGATGAGCCAGACGGCCAGGTTGAGGTAGCCCAGCGGCATCATGGCCGGCCAGTGCAGCCGGATGGCGTCGATCGCCGCGATGGTCGCGTAGACGCCGGCCACAGCGGCGGCGAGACGACCCGCGGTGGTGATGCGGTACAGCATCGGCATGGCGGCCAGCACCAGCACGTAGGCGCCCAAGAACCACAGCAGCTGCGTACTGACCCCGGCGACCGGCTCATAGATGTGTTGCGGCAGAATCTGATTCAGCACCGTCAGCGCGACCGCCCAAAACGCCAGGTAGTAGAACACCGGCCGGAACAGTCTGGTGCAGCGTTTCATCAGCCAGTCACCCCAGTTTGTGCCTGCAGACCACGACGATAGGCAGGCCGCGGCGCCGGCGAAGAAGAACAGCGGCATGATCTGCAGAAGCCAGGTCGCCGCCTGAAACACCACCGAGGTGGTCAGCAGGTTATCCCAGATCAAGATGTGGTTTTCGATGATGCTGATGGCCATCACGGTGTGGCCGAGCACCACACCGATCAGCGACGTGATGCGGATGACGTCCAGTACGCGATCGCGGTCGACTGGAGTGGCCGCCGCCACCTCGGCGACGTCGGGGAATCTTGTGAGAGCTGCCATGGGATGTTACCGGCCCTTTCAGGGAATCTATTGGTGAACAAGGGATTAAGCGGCGGAGTGTCATGAAAGAGCATCGCCGATCGCGCAGGGCCCGCGCCCGCGCAGTTCTACGCGTCTGGCCTGAGTAGTACTACTCAGTTCGCGGCGGTATTGAGCGGGTCGTAGTCGGCCAGCAGTTTCTCGATGCGCGCTTCGTCCAACCGGACGCGCACCGTCGCGGCTTCCTGTTGGTCGCGAATCACCTTGGCCAAGGTGAACGCGCTCGACACCAAGAACAGAAAGGTGATGCCGAGAAACGATCGCTGCCACCCGTCGAGCGGAAGAAAGTAGATCCCGCCCAGCGCGGTCACGAGGCTGATCGCGAACGCGACAGCGGCTTGAACGAAGAAAGCGGCGGTGGTTTTGGACATGCTATTGGGAACGGTCATGCCAAACAGCCTGCGGCAGTGCGACGCTCGCCGGAATCCGTAAGACTACTCAAATCGAGGAGATCTCCCGCACCGCATAGCGGTCGAGGCGGCGTCTTAGCCGAGTTGGTCGCCAATCTCCTTGGCCGCCTTGCTAAGAGCCGCGGCCACCGCGCCGTAGCGGGAGGCGTCCAGCCGATTCTGCGGGGCGGCGGCGTTGAGCGCGAGGCGCAGGCCCGGCGCCCGCGTCGGTATGGGCACCGCGACCGAAGCGACGCCTTCCTCACTTTCCTCGCGATTGATGGCGTAGCCGCGCTCACGGATCGCGGCGAGCTCGGCCTCCAACTGGGTCCGGCTGCCGATCGACGAGGCCGTGATGCGTTCCAACCGCTCGTGCGGCAGCAGCTGACGCAGCTCCGGTTCGGGCAGCTGCGCCAGCATGACTTTGCCCGTGGACGTGCAATGCGCCGGCATGGTGCGGCCCAGCCGCGACGCCACCCGGACCGCGGCCGGGCCTTCGACGGCGGCGATGAAGCGGACGCTGGCGCCGTCCAGCATCCCGACGTGGATGGTTTCGCGCAGCTGCTCACCGAGGCTTCGCATGATCGGGGCGGCCGATCGCTGGATGTCGATGCGGCCGAAGATCGCGAACGCCACACCGGTCAACGCCGGTCCGGGCAGGTACGCCTTCGACACCGGGTCCTGCCGGACGAACCCGCGGTAGGCCAGCATCGCCAGCAACCGGTGCGCGGTGGACGACGCCACGCCCAGGTAGCGGGTGGCCTCGCTCAACCGGATCTGGGGTTGTTCGCCCAACAACAGCAGCAGCTTGAGCGCATTGTCGACCGACTCGATCGGATACTGCGGCGCAAGCGAATCGGCGGCCGGCGCCTCGGCGTCCTCCGCATCCCGCTCGCGCTTCTTCGGCATGACAGTGAAGTTACCCGGGGACAACGCGAAGAGGTTGCGACTCACAGCAAGCTGAGGACGGCCGCGCCCAGTAACCCCGCCCCGCTCACCGCGGCCCGTGGTGACCGCGATGGCCTTCCACCCGAGGTGGCCACGCTTACCACCCCGGGACCGCGATCGCTACTATTCTCGGCTTCGTGTTCGGGGCTATTCCGTCTGGATATCGCCGTTACGTCGCCGTCGGGGACAGTCAGACCGAAGGCTTGTGGGACGGTGACGACGTCGTCGGTCTTCTCGGATTCGCCGACCGGCTCGCCGTCATGATCGACTCGTTCTACCCGGGACTGCACTACGCCAACCTGGCGATCCGCGGCAAACGGGTTGCCGACGTCTTGTCCGAGCAAGTCCCGCAGGCCCTGGCGATGCAGCCCGATCTGATCACCGTGTGCGCGGGGATGAACGACGTCATCCAGCCGGGCCGGTCGTTCGGTCCGGCCCTGGCCGACCTCGAACACGTCTACGCCGCGTTGGCCGGATCCGGCGCGACGGTGGTGACGACGACTTTTCCGAATGTCGCGCAGTTCCTCCCGCTCGGTCGGCTGGTGTCCGGGCGTCTCGCCGCATCAATGCGGCGATCACGGCGGCCGCCGATCGCTACGGTTTCCGGCTGGTCGACCTGTACAACGCGCCGTCGATGCGCGAGCTGGACACCTGGGCCATCGACCGGGTGCACGCCTCCACCAAGGGGCACATGCTGTTCGCCGCCGCGGCCGCCGAGGCACTGGATCTGCCTGGCAGCAACCATGATTGGGCCCACGGCAGCCCCGACGCGAGGCGCCGGTCGCTAACCGCAGGCACCTATGAGCAGTTGCGCTGGACGCAGGACAGTTTCTTCCCGTGGATCTGGCGGCGCCTGCGCGGCCTGTCGTCGGCCGACGGCCGGGAGCCCAAACGGCCACAGTTGGAGGGCCTCAGCGCGCCGAGCCGACCGGCCGACGCGAACCGGAGGGTTTAGGCGCGTATCGCCGGACGGTCAGGCATCCTGGACGCATGGATGTGGAGGCTTTGCTGCACGCGATCCCGCCGCTCGCGGTCTACCTTGTGGTCGGCGGTGTGGTCGGGCTCGAGAGCCTGGGCATTCCCCTTCCCGGGGAGATCATCCTGGTCAGCGCCGCGCTGATGTCGTCGCACGACGATCTGCCCGTCAACCCCGTCGGCGTCGGCGTCGCGGCGGTGATCGGCGCCGTGGTCGGCGACTCGATCGGGTACGCGATCGGGCGCCGGTTCGGCATGCCGCTCTTCGACCGCCTGGGCCGGCGGTTCCCCAAACATTTCGGTCCGGGACACGTCGCGTTGGCCGAAAAATTGTTCAACCGCTGGGGAGTTCGGGCGGTCTTCCTCGGCCGGTTCATCGCGCTGCTGAGGATCTTCGCCGGGCCGCTGGCCGGGGCGCTGAAGATGCACTACCCCCGGTTCTTGGCGGCCAACGTCTCGGGCGCCATCTGCTGGGCCGGTGGCACCACCGCGCTGGTGTACTACGCCGGAATGGCCGCGGAGCGCTGGCTGGAGCGGTTCTCCTGGATAGGGCTGGTCATCGCGATCGTGTTCGGGCTGATCGCCGCCTTCGCGCTGCGCGAGCGCACCTCCCGGGCCATCGCCGAGCTCGAGGCCGAGCACTACCGCAAGGCCGACAGCACCGCGGCCGACGCCGCTTGAGACTGCGGCTAGCTGGCCGCCTCGCCGAGATCCTCGGGCGCGACCGGACGGTGCTCTTCGATGAGGGCGCCGGCCATCCTGCGGGCCCGCAACGCCGCATCCACGTCGCCCACGGCCGCCAGAATGATGGCGCCCTTCATCAAGATGTGCCAGGACGAGGCGAAGTCCTCGACGTCGGTCAGACCCGCGGCGACGGCGCGCTGACGGACGATGTCGCGAACATGTTCGATGTGGGTGATGCAGGCCCGTCCCGCGGGGGAATCGGGCCCGAGCTCGAGCAGCACGTTGATGAACGAACAGCCCTCGTAGCCGTCGCGGAGCTGAATCCAGTCATGCATGACGTCGAAGATCGCGAGCAACTGTTGCTCGGGCGTCTCGCCCCGCTGCCGTGACTGCTCCTCGATCAGGCCGTGGGTCCACAGTTCCTCGCGCCGCTGCAGCACGGCCAGGACGAGGTCGTTCTTGGTGGCGAAGTGCCGGTACAACGTGGCCCTGGCGACACCGGCCCGGTCGATCACCTCTTCGGTACCGACCGCACGGATTCCACGCCGGCTGAACAGCTCATATGCCGCGGCCAGGATACGTTCACGAGCCGACGCGGCGGGCGTTCCGACATCGGAAGTTGTCATAACAACCCACAACATACTCTTAGCTGGCACAGGTAGACAGACAGACCTGTCTTGTTATACAAAAGAGATTCGCATTCCGCGAGAAAGTCTGTCTTCAGAGGGCAGGACGGGCACCCATCGCAGCGTCGTAGACGCCGGTCGATTAGGAGTCCACGATGTTGAGCTCGGCCATTGCAGAACCCATGACAACTACCCACCTGATGCTCAGCACGAAGCTGGTCTACGAGCTGGGCGACCCCAACAGCACGCTGCGCGCGTCAGCCGATCGCAGCGGCCCGGCGGTACTGATCTATGCGGGCGGGGAAGTCGACGCGTGCAACGAGCACACCTGGCGCCAGCTGGTCAGCGAAGTCGCCGGCATCGTCATCGCCCCGGGTGCCCTGGTCGTCGACGTCACGGGCCTCGATTTCATGGCCTGCTGCGCGTTCGCGGTGCTGGCCGACGAGGCGAAGCGCTGCAAGGAGCGCGGCATCGAGTTGCGCCTGGTGAGCCGCGAGCCGATCGTCGCCCGCATCGTCGACGCGTGCGGCCTGTCGGCCCTGCTGCCCATCTACCCGACCGCCGATTCCGCGCTGGCGTCCGCGGCCCGTTGGTGACGGCGCAAGACGGACACTGATCGGGCCCCTGCGGCTGGATGAACGACCCTCCCACCTTCGGCGCGGAGGAAGAATTCCTCCTTGTCGATCCGCGAACCGGCGAACCGGCTCCGCAAAACGCCGATGTGGCGGCCGAGGCCAAACGCCGTGGCGTTGAGTTGCAGCTGGAATTGAGCAGCTGCCAAGTGGAAACCACCTCCAGCGTGGTATCGACCAGCACGGAACTCGGCCAGGAGCTGGCCCGGCTGCGGCGCACCGCGGCACAGGCGGCCGAGGCAATGGGGCTTCGGCTGCTCGCCGCCGGTCTCCCGCCGGCCACACCGCACGAGTTTCCCGTCACCGACACTCCCCGCTATCGCCGGATCGGCGCGGAGTACGGGATGGTCGCGCACGAGCAAGGGATCTGCGGATGCCATGTGCACGTCGAGGTTCCCGACCGCGCGGCCGCCATCCATGTCAGCAACTGGGTGCGGCCCTGGCTGCCGAATTTGCTTGCGCTGGCGGCTAATTCGGCGGTATACCGCAGCGCCGACAGCGGCTACGCGAGCTGGCGCAGCGTCCTGTGGCGACGCTGGCCGGTGGCCGGGCCGCCGCCCTTCTTCCCGTCGCCCGACGAATACGACCGCACAGTGCGGATGCTGATCGACAGCGAAGTGATCCTGGACGAGAAGATGGTCTATTGGGACGTGCGCCCGTCGCAGAACTTCCCGACGATCGAGGTGCGGGTGGCCGACGTGCCGGCGACCGTCGCGGAAACGGTGTTGTTCGCCACGCTGGTCAGGGCCGCGGTGATGACGGCACTCGAGGCACGCGGGCGCGAAGACGAGCCCGGGCGGCTTCCGCCGGCGGCCCTGCGCGCGGCGTACTGGAAGGCCGCCCACGATGGGCTCGCCGGTCGCACGCTCGACCTGATCCACGGGGGCGGAGCGGTGTCGGCCCGCGATCAGTTGGGCGCCCTCGTGCAGCGCGTGCGGCCGGCGTTGGAGACGCTCGGTGAATACGACCGCGTCGTAGGCGAACTCGATCGCGTCGCCACGCAGGGCAACGGGGCGATGCGTCAGCTGCGGGCGTGGCGCAAGCGGGGCGAGGTGATGGACGTCATCGACGAAGCGGCCGCCGCCACGCTGAGCTGAACCCCTCGGGGCTCAGCCGCACCCGTCAGGCCACGGCGAGCAGTCGATACAGCCCGATCAGGCCTACCACCACGATCGTGGCGCGCAGCGCGTTTCCCGAAAGCCGGCGGCCGTAGCGCGCCCCGATCAGCCCGCCGATCAGCGACCCCACGGCGATCAGCCCGGCGGCCGGCCAGCTGATCCGGCCGAAGGCGACCAACGTATAGGCAATCGCGGCAACGACATTCACCACGAGGGCCAGCAGGTTCTTGGCGGCGTTCATCCGCTGTACCGACTCCGGCAGCAGCGCGCCCATCAGGCCGACCAGCAGGATGCCTTGAGCGGCGGTGAAATAACCGCCATAGACGCCGACGGCGAATGTCCCGAACACCAGGACGGCCATGCGGCGGGGTGTGATGTGCTCGGGCGAGCGGCCCGCGGCCTCGGCACGCCGCCCCGTCCACGCCTGGATCCGCGGCCCGGCGACCACCAGAACGAGCGCCAGGACCAACAGCACCGGGACGACTTCGGCAAAAACCTTCTCCGGCAGATGCAGCAGCAGGAAGGCGCCCAGCATCGCGCCGCCCAGCGACGCCGGAAGCTGCCAGCGCAGCCGATCCCACTGGCCGCGCAGCTCGGCGCGGTAGCCCCAGGTGCCCGACACGCTGCCGGCGACCAGACCGATCGCGTTCGACATGGTGGCCGTCACCGGCGGGAAGCCGAGAGCGACCAGCGTGGGGAACGTGATCAGCGTGCCGGACCCGACCAGCGCGTTGATGGCGCCGGCGCCGAACCCGGCCAAGCAAATGAGAATCATGTGGGAAGGCGACACTGAAGAAAAACCTTAGCCTGCCGCAGGTTTCGGCATGCGGGCGACCGCCGGTTCCGCTCCCCCGTCAGGCGGGCGGCGCTTCGGCCCCGCGGTCGACGCCGGTGCGCAGCTTGACCGACGCCGAATAGGCCAGCGTCCGGAAGTGCAGCACCGGGTCGTCGGAGGGCTCGATGCCGTCGGTGACCCGCATCGGGTCGAAAACGACGATGTCACCGCCGTGCTCGCGCTCGGTCTCCAGGCCGGTGATCTCGAGGGTGCCGACGGTCGCGATCTGGGTGCTCTGCCAGGGCGCCGACGGGTCGACGGTCGAGTCGGTGGGTCCGGCGATCTGCACGCGATATCCGAACCGCACCGGCCCGCTCTCCAGGCGGGCGTTCAGCTCGTCGGTGAGGAAGTCCGCGCCGTTGCCGTGGGCGGCCGACGCCGATAGAAAGTCCTCCGCGGCGGCCGGAACCAGGTGATAGCGAACGAATCTGGCGCTACCGTCGGCGGCGACCCAGCGGAAGGCGTGCAGGCCGTGGTACTCGACGGTGGCGTAGCTCGCCGGAATCCTGTTGGCGTCCCGCACCACCGGCAGCGAGCCGAGCAGCTTCGGATGCGTGAGGAAGTATTTGGCCATGCGCAGGGGCGTGGTCAGGCCGGGCCGCATCGCCTTGAGCAGGTCGATGAACCCGTCGGGCGTGCTGGAAACGAACAAGCGTGCGGTCTGCGTCGACACGTCGGTGGTGGAGCCGTCGGGCACGGTGAACTTCACCGCCATCCCGCGGATGCCCGCCACGTCGTCGCGTTGTTTGGGATTGCCTGCGCCGTTGGAGAAGCGGATCAGCGCCGGGACCGTCGAGCCGTCGAGATGCTTTGCGCGCGTGAGCATGACCGCGTCGGGTGTCGCGGTGAACGTGCCGCGGTAGAGCGTGCCTTTGGCGTGCAGCGCGCGGCAGCCCGGCTGCGCACCGCCGGTGCCTCGAATCGCCTCGATCGCGTCATCGGGAGTGACCATGCGCGAATCTTAAGGCGCTAGGAGGGAAAGCCGAAGAGTTTGACCACACCGTGATCGCGACCGGCGGTGTAGCCGCCGTCGACGGCGATGGCCTGACCGCTGACGAACGACGCGTCGGGTGACAGCAGGAATGCCGCCATGGCCGCCACCTCCTCCGGCTGGCCCAGCCGTTGCAGGGCGTGTTCGGAGGTGATGGATTGCAGCGGGCCCTCCATACCGGGGAGACCGAAGACGCTTTGCGCCATTGGTGTTTCGATGAAGCCCGGACAGATGGCGTTGGCCCGGATGCCGCTCGGCCCGTAGTCGAGCGCGATGTTCTTGGTGAGCAGCACGACGCCACCCTTGGCCGCGTTGTACGAACTTCCGCCAGCCGTGCCCTCCAGGCCCTCGACGCTGGCGACGGTCACCAGCGAACCGCGTTCGCCGTCGACGCGGGGTTGCTCGATCATCCGGGCCAGCGCCGCCTTGGCCACCAGGAAGGTGCCGGTGAGGTTGATGCCGATTACCCGGTCCCATTCGGCGCGGTCGAGCAGGTGGACCGGGCCTCCCCCGGCGACCCCGGCGGCGTGCAGGACGCCGTCGAGGCGGTCGGGCACGGCGGCCAGCACCTCGGAGATCGCGGCCTCGTCGGTCACGTCGGCGGTCACGAATTGGAACCGGGGACCGAGGTCGGGCGCCGGGGCGAGGTCGGCGCCGATCACCGTGCCGCCCTCGGCCAGTAGGCGCCTAGCGGTCGCGAGGCCGATGCCGGACGCGGCGCCCGTCACGACGAAGGTGCGTGAGCCGGCTCGGTCAGGGTTCACCACGTTTGGTCCCCTCTTATCGGATCGTGTTATGCCGCAGACATGTTGACACACCGTGTCCCACGCGCGCGGGCGAATTCTTGCACGCATCGCCCGCCGGCAGGTCGATAACGGAAAGCTATCAGCAAATAGCGGCCCAATCTTTGGACACCGCCCGCTTGCGGGGAGATCGTAGAACCAGCGGGTGAAGCCCCCGTTTGCCCCCGGATCAGGAGCCAGCGCATGATTTCGTCGAGACTCGGGCCACCACGTTTTGAGCGGGTCGCCGCCACCGCGATGGCCGTGGCCACGGGATTGACGGCGACGATCGTCCTGGTCGCCACCGCCGAACCGCCGGCGGTGCGGCTCGCATCGGCCGAAGCGATCGCCGTTGCCGAAGGCGTCTCGATCGCTCCGGCACCCGGGTGGGCGCTCGGACACCGCGGTCCGAATTGGGTGGCGCTCAGCAACGCCGACGGCAGCGCGCAGCTGCGAGTGGCGGTCAAGCCGGCCGGCAGTAGGGATATCGGCGCGGTCCTGCAGGACGACATGGATCAGTACGCATCCGCGTCCGGGCTGGACAATCTGAGGAACTTGACGGCAGCCGATACGCAGCCGCTCCAAAGCGCCAACTTCCAGGAACAGGCGTCGGTGGATTACACCGCGGATGTTCCGGCGGCAGAGAGACCGATACCCGTCCTCGGCACCTTCACCGAGCTGCTGAACACGTCCAACCGACGGTCGGTCTTCATCGACTTCAGACAGAACAACAACGCGACTCCTCAGGCCGTCGATGACGGCGGGATGATGATCCGGTCGATGGAATGAGGGCCGCCGTGGCGCGCGCCGCCGCGACCGCGTATCACAGACTGGAGCAAATCGACCTCGGAGGGGTTCATGCCACCAGCCGACACCACGGCGAACACGACGGAGACGCTCGCCGGATTCGTCGACCGGCACGCGCAGCAGCGGCCCGACGCCATCGCGATCCGCTACGGCGAACGGGAGTGGTCCTGGGCGGACTGGGCCGCGCGGATCCGGCGCGCGGCCGGCGCGCTGCGCGATGCCGGTGTGCAGCGCGGGCAGTGTGTGGCCTTTCTGGACAAGAACCACCCCGCCTGCCTCGAGGTGCTTTTCGCCGCGGCGTCGATCGGCGCGGTGACGACCGTCGTCAACTGGCGCATCGTCGGCGACGAACTCGTCCACGTGCTCGAGGACAGCGGCGCGCGGCTGCTGGTCGTCGGCGCCGAGCTGCAGGCCGCGGCCGAGGCGGCCGCCCAACGTGCGCCGGGCGTGCAGCGCATCGTCGTGGTGGGCGACGAGTACGAATCCCTGCTGGACGCGGCCGCGCCCACGGGCAGCGACACCGAGGTCGACGAGAGCGAGACCGCGCTGGTGATCTACAGCTCCGGCACCACGGGGCGGCCCAAGGGCGTGCTGCTGAGCCAGCGCGCGCTGGTCAATCACGCGGCCAACCTGGCACCGGCGTTCCCGTTTGATGACGGGGACGCGAACCTCGTCGCCATGCCCCTCTTCCACGTGGGCGGAATCGGCTACGCGCTCTTCGGCATTCGGGCCGGTGTGCCGACGATCATGACCCGCGAACCCGACGCCGCCGCCCTGATGGGCGCGGTGCAATCCGGCGCGACCCACGCGTTCTTCGTCCCGCCGGTGATCGCCCGGTTCCTCGACGCCGGCGAAGCGGCCCACGCGATGTTCGCGGGCCTGCGCTACATCGTGTACGGGGCCGCGCCCATGCCGTTGCCCTTGCTGCATCGGGCGCTGTCCACCTGGCCCGAAACGCGTTTCGTGCAGGTGTACGGGCAGACGGAACTGTGCGGCGCGGTCACCGCGCTCAGCGACGCCGACCATCGCGATTCCGCCCGCCCGCACCTGCAGTTGGCGGCTGGAAAGGCGGTGCTGGGCACCGAGATTCGCGTGGTCGATCCGGAGACGGGCGCCGAGGTGCCCGCCGGGGAGCCCGGCGAGATCTGGGTGCGGAGCAACCAGAACATGAGCGGTTACCTGAACCGGCCGGAGGCGACCGCCGAGACGATCACCGACGACGACTGGGTGCGCACCGGTGACGTCGGCCGCCTGGACGCCGACGGCTATGTGTACATCGAAGACCGGCTGAAGGACATGATCATCACGGGCGGCGAGAACGTGTACGGGCCCGAGGTGGAAAGCGTGCTCATCGAGCACCCCGCCATCGCCGACGCCGCGGTGATCGGTGTGCCCGACGACTTCTGGGGGGAATCGGTCAAGGCGCTCGTGGTGGCCACCGGCGACATCGGTCCCGACGACGTCATCGCATTCTGCCGCGAGCACCTCGCCGGCTACAAATGCCCGCGAACCGTGGACTTCGTGGAATCGCTGCCCCGCAATGCCAGCGGCAAGATCCTCAAAACCGAACTGCGCGAACCGTATTGGCGTGACCGGGCCCGGGGCATATGAGCGGGCTGGTGGACGCGCAGCGGCGCGGCTGCGCGATCAGTGTGCTGGGCGGACCGACCACGGTCGTCGACATCGCGGGCCACCGGGTCGTGATGGACCCGACGTTCGACCCGCCCGGGGTGCACGCGTACCTGACCAAGCTCACCGGGCCCGCCGTGAGCGCCGAGGCGCTCGGCCCGGTGGACGCGGTCTTGATCAGCCACGACCAGCATCCCGACAACCTGGACGACGGCGGCCGACGGATGGCCCTGGCCGCGCCGCTGGTCCTCACCCATCCCGGCGGCGCCGCCCGGTTGGGACCGCCGGCGGTGGGGGCGGCGCCCTGGCAGACGCATGAGCTCTCCGATTCGCTTGCGGTGCAAGCCGTTCCGGCGGTGCACGGCCCGGCCGACGGGCAGCGCGACGAAGGCGGCCACGTCAACTGCGAGGTGACCGGGTTCGTGCTGTCCGGGTCCGGCCTGCCGACCGTGTACCTCAGCGGCGACAACGCCTCGATGACGGCGGTGAAGGACGTGGCCGACCGGGTGGGCGCCATCGACGTCGCGGTGCTGTTCGCCGGGGCGGCCAGCGTGGCGACCAAGGAGCGCGGGCGGCCGCTGACGCTGACCGCGGCGCGTGCGGCCGCCGCCGCCGAGATCCTCGGCGCCCGGGTGGTGATACCGGCCCACGTCGACGGCTGGGCGCACTTCAGCGAGGGTGTCGACGAGTTCGCCGCGGCATTCGACCAGGCCGGGATCAGCGACCGGTTGCGGGTCGCTCCCCACGGGGAGTGGATCGACCTATAGCCGCCCCTCGGCGCGCAGGTCGGGGTGCACCCAGTCGGGCGAGCGGCGCTCCTTGAAGGCGCGGAAGCCTTCCCGCGCCTCCGCGTCGCTGAGGCTGCTGGTCATGCCGATGCGGTCGTAGAGGCCCAGATAGCTGTCGATGCTCGACTTGATGACACCGCGGGCGCGCGGCGCGGTGCGGCAGCACTGTGCGAGCAGGTCTTTGGCCGCATCGAGCAGGCTCTCGTGCGGCACGACGCGGGTGACCAGGCCCCAGTCCAGGGCCTCGACGGCGGTCAGCACCCGCCCGGTGAACATCAGGTCGCGGGTGCGCACCGGCCCGATGACCCGGGTGAGCATCTGGCTGTAGTAGGTGTCGGCGTACCCGCGGAACAGCTCAGGCACGCGGAAGGTGGCCCGGTCGCTGACCACCGACAGGTCGCTGCACAGCGCGATCTGGAACCCGCCGCCCTGGCACAGACCGTTGACCGCCGAGACGATCGGTTTGACCGACGTGCGCACGGTGTCGAATGGGGTGACGTCCATGCCCAGCGCGCCGCCGAACGTGATCCAGTTGTCGGTGGCTCCCCCGCCGCCCATGTCACCGCCGGGCGCGAACACGTCTCCGGTCCCGGTGATCAGCAGCCCGGCTAGCTCCGGATCCTCGGCGACACGTCCGACGGCGTAACGGATCCCGAAGTACATCGCGGGAGTCAGGGCGTTACGCGCTTCGGGGCGGTCGATGGTGCACACCGCGATCGACCCCTGACGCTCGAACGTGAGGTATGGCGTGCCGAGCCAGTCCCCCTCGGGCGGTCGGGGGGCGTCATGCGAGGTCGGGGGAATCTGGGCCACGGGACTCCTCTTACGTCGGTCGCTACTGTCGCTCTTACAGTAGCGGCGACCTACCGATACGCCAGCGTGGCCGTCCCGGTCGTCGCCGCCGCGTCGGCGATCACTTCGGCCAGTTTCACCTGCAGCGTGGCCGTGGCGTCGCCCACCGGCTTGTCGCAGTGCCTGCACTGAGCGTTGAACTGCGGCTGGTCGTCTTCATCCGGCCAGAACCGACGGGGGCCCACCATCGCGCCGGGATCGTATTGAACGGCCTGGTGCGGGGCGTCCTTGAGGATCCTGCCCACGGGATGGCCTTGCGGACACTCAAGTTTCAGCGTGCCGATGCCCTCTTGATTGCCTGTCATCGTCCACCATCCTTTGCGGGTTCTCTTGAATCCCAGCATCGTTCGTAGCTGTGGGCAACAGGTCTTCGAGCGAGAGGCCGGCCGTAGCAAGGGGCGTCGATGGTGAGACGATGCGGGCGCCAACAGTGCGAGTTTCCGGCCACCCAGCCAGCCGAGTGCAAACGTTTGCTGATTATATTGCGTTGCACCTGGGTACCCAGGTGAACGTGCGTTTCTTCCCCGTTGCTGCGGCGGTCGGCATAGCCATCGCCACGCTGGTGGCCGCACCGGCTCGCGCCGACTTGAGCGGTTACGGAAATTGCGTGGGAAGCATTAAAGAAGTCCCGTTGTGGGAACGCGACTCCCAAAACCAGCAGCTCATTGGGGTGATTGAGCAGGACCTCAATTCTGGTGTATCCCCCGCTGCTGAAGCGCAGAAGGTATCGCATATGGGATTCGACCCGCGCTTGGCCAATCGGATTGTGGAGTGCGTTATCCAGGAGCACCCGTAAAGCCCTAGCGAAATAGTCGCTGGGCTCCTCTCACGAGCGTGTGGCCAACCGTCCAGACGAGGTGCCACCGCGTCTCCACGGTGGCGTCCCCGCCGTCATCTGGGTAGTTCGCAATCGCCATATGGAAACTCGGCCGACAATAGGCTCGAGAAGTGGAATGCTCGGTGCCAGCCAAAGAATTGAGGTCGACATGCCAGCCGCCATGGCGGACACCGAACTCATCGAGGACGCGGTGCGGTCAGCATGCCGCGCCCCGTCACTGCACAACAGCCAACCCTGGCAGTGGGTAGCCGGCGGCGGGCAGCTGGATCTTTTTCTCGATCCGAGCCGGGCGATGGTGTCCGACCGGTCCGGCCGGGAGGCGCTGATCAGCTGTGGCGCCGCGCTCGACCACCTTCGGGTTGCGCTCGCCGCCGCCGGGTGGCGAGCCCAGATCTCGCGGTTCCCCGACCCCAAGGATCCGAACCATCTGGCGTCCATCGATTTCACCCCCGCGGAAAACGTCACCGACGAAGAACGGCGTCGCGCCTCCGCGATCTGGGCCCGCCGGACCGACCGATTGCCGTTCATCGCACCGATGAACTGGGAGGCGTTCGAGCCGTCGCTGCGGGCTGCCATCGACAACGATGCCGTGCATCTGGACGTGATGGCCGACGACGCGCGCGACAGGCTGGCGCAGGCGTCGTGGGTGGCCGAATCCGTGCGCCTCTATGACACCGCCTATCAGGAGGAACTTCGTTGGTGGACAGCGCCTTTCGAGTCCGCTGAGGGCATTCCGTACAGCGCGCTGGTATCGCCGGCCGAAAGGGAGCGCGTCAACGTGGCGCGGACATTCCCGACGGCGCATAACCTCGAACGGCGCACCGATATCCCCGCAGACGAGTCGACGATTCTGATGCTGTCCACCGACGACGACACTCGCCTTGGCGCGTTGTTGTCCGGCGAGGCGCTCTCCGCGGTGCTCTTGGAATGCACGATGGCTAACCTGGCCACGTGCCCGGTCACTCACGTCACCGAGCTCAAAGTCACGCGCGACATGATGGCGGACCTGCTGGAAGAGGGCAGGCGGCCGCAGGTTCTGGTCCGTGTGGGAGTGGCGCCCGCGGCGGCCGAACCACCCAAGCCCACGCCGCGTCGACCGCTCAGCGAAGTCTTGCGGCTGCGGGATTGAGCTGGGCCAACCTGCATCTTTACTTGTGGTCCCGGCTGGGATCGAACCAGCCGTAGCTGCGGTTTGCGAATCCCTGCTCATGTCGCCTGATCAGACGAAAACCCCTGTCTGCCAGGTAGTTAATCCCGATCTGTCTGTTGGGTTGTGTATGGTTCTGTTCGAATCACTGTTGTGCGGATGTTGTGCAAAATTCTTCGGAGGATCAGGTGGCACGCGGCAAGCGCGGGGAACCCAAACGACAGGCGTTCGGACGCATCCGACAGGAGCGCTCGGGGCGGTGGTCAGCCGCCTATCTCCATCACGGCGTGCTGCATCGGGCGCCGGCCACCTTCCCCACTAAAGCGTCAGGACAGCGGTGGCTAGAGGATGAACGCGACCTGATCGACCTCGACCGCCGCAACCTCGGCGTCTGGACACCGCCCGCCGAGCGCGCGCGGAAAGCCACAGCCAAGCAACTGACGCTGGCGGCTTACGCCAATTCCTGGCTGAAGGACCGCCACATCTCGCGCCGAACCCGGGAGAATTACGCTTACCACCTCGACCAGAACATCTTGCCGGTGCTCGGCGATATGGTGCTGACCAAGATCACCCCCGAGGACGTGCGCGCGTGGTTCGCCGGCCTGGGCAGTGAATACCTGACCCGCAATGCGCGTGCCTACGGCGTCCTGACAGCCGTGCTCAACACCGCCGTAGACGATGGCCTGATCGACCGCTCCCCCGCCCGGGTCAAGGGCGCCAGCGCCGTCAAGCACACCAAGCGGTCGGTTGTCCTGTTGGAGGCCGACGAGCTGGCCGCACTGGCCGACAAAATGCCGGACGAACTGCGGCTCACTGTGTTGCTCGCCGGATGGTGCGGGCTGCGCCGCGGTGAGCTATTCGCGCTCACTCGTGCCGACGTCGCACCGGACTGCTCGACGTTGCGAATCGACAAGGCGGTGACCTACCGCGAACGCAAGTACCTGTCGGGCCCTCCCAAGACCCGCGAATCGCGGCGCACGATCACTGTGCCCACCCACCTTCGGCCCTTGCTGGCAGATCACCTGCACAAGTACGTCGACACCGCCAAGACGGCGCTGTTGTTCCCCGACCCCGAAACGGGATCGTTCTACACCGAAGGACGGTTTCGCGGCCCATTCTTCGCTGCCCGCGAGGCAATCGGCCACGATGACTTGCACTTTCACGATCTGCGTCACTTCGGCGGCGTCATGGCCGCGGTAGCTGGCGCGACCACCAAAGAGGTCATGGACCGCCTCGGCCACACCACCAGCACGGCTGCGATGCGCTATCAGCACGTGGCCGCCGGCCGCGCCGACGCCCTGGCCGAGAGGTTGTCGGCGTTGGCAACAGCGTCGAGCACAATGCCTAGCTAAGTCTGCATTATTGCCTTGGGGCACAACGGATTTAGTTGCGTTTTGTTGGGTTATACGCTAGTTTGTCGGTCAGCGCGGGACTGCACCCGCTGTCGAAGGGACTGAACCCCCTGGCCCGAAGTGACAGCGACGAGAGCAGGAGTCATGACCGCCGCGACCTATCCCGATTACGAGTCGCTGAAGGGCGCCTCGGCTCGCACCGGAATCTCGGTGTGGACTCTGAGAGAGAAAATCGCCAGCGGCGAGTTGCGCGCCTACCGCTTCTCTGACAAGCCTGGCGCTGCCATCCGCGTTAGGCGCAATGACGTTGACGCGCTCTTTAAGCCGGTCATCCCCGACGCTGTTTACGCCGATCGGGCGCGGCGCTAGCCAAACCTGGTCTCGCTTGGACCGGGGCGGTGGTTCCCCCGACACCGCCCCGGTCGGTCCCCTTACCCATCCCTCAACACCCATCGCAAACACCAAGAGAATCGGGGTACAACCATGTCCGCAACCGTCCGAACATTGCCCGTCAAACGGCGCCAATGGAGCTGGCCCGGTTGGCCAGCCGGACTCTACGAGGACTGCGCCGGCTATCACCACTACGAGGACGGCGGAGGCAACTTGGACCGCGCAACATTCGACGAATGCGCTGCGGCGGTGGGCGAGTTCAATCGCCCGGCGCTGCTATCCGACCTGGCGACTGATGGTGTGCTCGAGCTGAGCCGGCCCGATATGGCCGGGGCTGTTGCGGGTGTCTGGTCGACTTCCGAGCATTCTGAGACCGCCCTGAGCCGGAGTCGCTGGGTGGAGCTGTTCGGCGCCAATGGTTTCAGTGTCGACGGTCAGCGCGCCGAACGGCTCGCCGAGCCTATCCGGCTTTTCCGGGGCTGCGTCCCGGCGTTTCGTCACGTCGACTCGGACGGGCGCATCGTCGAGGTCGACGACCACGGTTACCCCGCCGATCCGTATGGCGAAGTCGTTGAGACGCAAGACACCCGGCGCGGCATGGCGTGGACAACCAACATGCGTGCTGCGGGCCGGTTCGCTCGGCGCGGCCCGTGGGGCCAG
The DNA here is from genome assembly GCF_025822865.1 of Mycobacterium paraffinicum. Taxonomy (NCBI): domain Bacteria; kingdom Bacillati; phylum Actinomycetota; class Actinomycetes; order Mycobacteriales; family Mycobacteriaceae; genus Mycobacterium; species Mycobacterium paraffinicum. The sequence goes on from NZ_JACKUR010000024.1 coordinate 101,580, forward strand.
CAGTGCGGCCAGGTGTTCGCGGCCACGGTTTCACCTGAGCACCTGCTCGCCGTCATCAGCGTCGATTACATCGTCGACCCCGCCGGCCTCGCCGACGTGGCGCCGATCGACCTCGGCATCGCGGCGGTGAATCGATGAGCCGGCAGACTGCGGCCAACCGGGCTCGGCAGGCGCGGCAGCGTGCCAAACGCCTTGGACTGCGCATGGTGCAGTGCCGTGACGTCTTCACGCTGTACGGCGCCGCGGGCGAGGTCATCGAAAAAGGTGACTTGAGCGCGGTTTCGGCCTACGTAGCGGAGCGGGTGGTGCATCGCCGCCCAGGGCCCGCACAAGCGCCCACTCCCGCGGCCTGGGTGCAACCGATCGCGGACTACTGCGAGCATCTTGCGGCAGCGGGACAGTCAGCCGCGACGATTGCGACCAGGCGCAAGTCGCTGGCACGTATCGGTCGCGAGCTCGGCTGTGCGCCTGGGGAAGTCACAGCCGGTCAGCTCGTCGGGTGGTTCGGCCGCCAGCAGTGGAAACCAGAAACGCGGCGGCATTACCGGGCCGCGGCGCGTGAGTTCTTCCGCTGGGCCTACCGTACCGGGCGCATACCCGACCACATCGCCGACGAGCTGCCCGCCGTGCGGATACCGCCGGCTGTTGCGCTGCCTGTGCCCGATGACGCCTGGCGCCAGGCAATCACGGGCGCCGACGCCCGCACGGCCTTGATGCTGCGGCTAGCGGGTGAGGCCGGCTTACGCCGCGCCGAGGTGGCACAGGGGCACGTTCGCGATGTCGTCGAGGGCTGCGGCGGTCCCGTCCTCGTGGTGTGCGGCAAGGGCGGACGCACGCGACTGGTGCCGATCAGCCGCGACCTGGCTGACATGCTGCGCCGCGGCGCGTCCGGCCACACTCCCGAGCTGGCTGCTTACGGCAGCGGGTACCTGTTCCCGGGTGGGGAGAACGGGCACCTGTCAGCGCATCACGTCGGCAAGATCGTCGCCGCCGCACTGCCGCCGGGCTGGTCGATGCACAAGCTGCGGCATCGTTTTGCCACGCGGGCCTACCGCCACGGTGGCCGCAATCTGCGGGCGGTGCAAACGCTGCTTGGACACACCTCGATCGCTACCACTGAGCGGTACACCGCCGTGGACGACGACGAGGTGCGCGCCGCCGCGCTTGCCGCGGCTTTCGACACAGCCGCTTGCACGGCGACTTCGTACCCTTCGAGCACTGGTACCGACCCCGAAAGGACCGTGACCACATGAGCGAATTACCCGCCGGCACAGCCGGTATCGCCGTTGCGGCAAGGGAAGCGGCCCCTCTGCTGCGAGTGACCGAGCAAACCTTGAAACGGTGGCGGTCCCAGGGCGTCGGGCCGGTGTATTGCCGCATCACCGGCGGCCGGGTGCGCTACCGCGTTGCCGACCTTGACGCCTGGTTGCAAGAGCACTCGGTGCGGCCGGGAGCATCACCGCCCCAACAGGACTGACCAACCAGCAGAAACAGGTGATGCCGTCCCTGCGCGAGTTTGGCCTCTGCGCGCGTAGCGGGACGGCACCACACCAACGACTCCGGACAGGAAGTGGAGTACCAGTGAAGGATACCGCCCCACAGGGCACCCGCGCAGCTTCAGAGGCCAACGGTCGCAACGGGGCCCACGTCCAGCTCCCTGACGACACCTGGGTGCACAACGCCAACGACAAGCATCGTCAGCAGCTTGCGGTCCAGGCCGCCGTCGAGGATCGGAAGAACCGCTGGAAGCCGCGTTGGTTCGCCGTCGCCAGCCTGGCCGGAATCCCGCACGAGTGGGCGCGCAACCTAGCTTGGAAGTACGAGAGCAAGAACGCCTTCCGCGACCCAATCACCGATCTCCCCACGCTGATGTTCTGTGGCGTGGAAGCCGTGGAGGCCGGCGCCAGTGACGAACAGCTGGCCGCGATACCCAGGCTTCAACCGGCCGATGTTGCCATGCTCAAGCTGCGCGCTGCGGCTATCCGGCAGGACTGCCGTAAGCAAGTCGATTCGCTGGCGCGCACCTTCGCCGTGGATCGAGACTGCGCCGTCGCCCCACCGGAACCGATGGGCCTGGACGCGCTGCTGGAACAACCCGACGAGGACGCGGCCTACCGCATCGGTGATTTGTGGCCGACCGGCGGACGGGTGCTGCTGGCAGCACAATACAAATCTGGCAAGTCGACCCTGGTAGGCAATGTCCTTCGCGCCCTGGTCGACGGTGGCCAGTTCCTCGGCCGCTTCGACGTGATCCCCGCAAGCAAGGTCGCGTTGATTGACACCGAGCTGGATACGCGCACACTGCGCCGGTGGCTGCGCGACCAAGGCATTGCCAACACCGAAGCGGTGTCGGTGCTCTCGCTGCGCGGCGCGGTCTCGACGCTCGACATTCTTGACCCGGCCACACGCGCCGAATGGGCGCGACGTCTGCACGGGGCCGACGTGGTGATCCTCGACTGTCTGCGGCCCGTGCTCGATGCACTCGGCCTCTCGGAGGACAAGGACGCCGGCCGCGTGCTGGTGGCCTTCGATGCCCTGCTGGCCGAAGTCGGAGCAACCGAGGGCATGGTGGTGACCCACATGGGCCATCAGGCCGAACGCGCACGCGGTGATTCGCGGTTGCTCGACTGGCCCGATGCGCTGTGGAAAATCGTCCGCGGCGGTGATGACGAGAACGACGACACCGAATCACCGCGATACTTGTCCGCGATCGGGCGCGACGTGGCAGTGACCGAGGGCCAGCTGACCTATGACACGGCCACCCGGCATCTGACCTATGCCGGCGGCAACCGCCGGGATTCGGCCGCCACCGCCGCCCTACCACAGCTGCATGCCATGGTGCGCGCCGAGCCGGGAATGCTCTCCAAGCGCGCCGTCGAGGCACGGCTGTGTGCCGAGCACGGGCTACCTCGACGGACGGTCCGGTCCGCAGTCGAAAAAGCGATCAGGGAAGGCTCGCTGATCGTGACGTCCGGCGAGCGTGGCGCGCACAAGCTCTCGCCGGGCCCCGATCCGTTCACGCTCCCCGACCGTGCTAGAACCCCGTAATCCGACCAGTGCGCCAGCGTGCCGCAGTGCGCCACGGCGAACTGTTGCAGTAGTGCGCCAGTGCGTATATATGGCGCACTGCACTACTGCACTGAACTGGGCAGTTGGATTCAGTGCAACGTCGGCGCACTGGATCGGGTGACGGTGGCTTGACGCGCTCACATGCAGTGACCCGGCCAGGTTGGGGCTGTGCGCGAAGGGCGCGCCGCCACGTGCACCGCCCGTTGCGACAATGAGAACACAATGAATACAGTCAGGTTGAATAATGTTGCTGCACAACGGGTTACACGCATCGGTGTGCCGCGTATCGTGTTGCGGCCCAAGCGATTTCGCGGATCGCACATCGCCGAATCGCGTTGCTGGACAACGGATTCCGCCGCAATGGCGAAGGTGAAATGTTGCTGTAGTTCAATGGATTTCGTATTGCCGAAAGGGGCGGTGACCAGATGGCCCCGGTAATGCCGCGTCGGGATTCCCGAGCTCGTGCCATCGAAGCCCTCCGACTGCGCGGTCGGCGTAAGACCTGGCAGGAAATCGCCGATGAGCTGGGATTCCGCAGTCGTGGCGGTGCGCAAATGGCGGTGAATCGGCTGATCGGAGTGCGGGGAGCCGATCCGCGATATGCCGCCGTCGAGCGCGCCACCTCCGCAGAATCACTGCGCGAGCAGGAATCGGGCCTGTTCGGTCTCTACGAGGCCGCCGTCAAGCGCGGTGATGATGAGGCGGCAGCTGCCTTATCCCGAGAACTGCGGTCGCTGGTCACTGATCGCGCCAAGTTGGTCGGCATTTACGCGCCGCAAGCTGTGTCTGTCGACGTCACCTTGTCCGTGGGCGAGATGATCGCTCAGACCCGGCAACGCCTGCTCGCGCTCGACAACACTGTGGACGCCGAGGTGATCGAGTGACGAGCAAGCGGGACACGATCGACGCCGCGTTGGCCTTGGCTGAAAATCTCCACGCCGGCAAGGTCGAACCCGCCGGCCTGGACGGCGAGCTGGCCGACACGTGCCGAGAACTCTTCGGCCAGGTGGTCGGCGAACGTGACCCGCTCTGGTCGCTGCAAGTCGACGTCACCCGCCACGCGATCGCGCTGGGCGCGTTGACGGCTGACGAGTTATCCGAGTGGGCGGCGGTGATCCGCCAGCGGGCCGCAGAGCCGACAGAAGCTCCCAACCAATCCGATGTACCGGCTGAGGGCATTTCGTTTGCCAGCGGCCCGCACAGCCCCGAAATCGAGGGCTCCAAGCTTGTCCGCGAACCCGAGGGAGACACGTGAACACCGTTGGCGTCCAACACAATGCAGACTTTGGCAGTCGTTATCAAGATCGTGCTTGCCCGGCTGTCACGCGCACGGCGACCGATGAGCAACTTGACTCCGCCATCCTCGCCGTACTAGCCGACGTTGGCGGTGGCCCGATTGCGTGGTCGGAAGTTCGCGAACAGCTCCCCCGAACCCGGTATTGGCGTCCGATCGAAGCTCTTGTGAGGCTCCACCAGAGCGGCCGAGTGCATGCGGTCAAGGTCGGTGGTCAGACCATCGTCGCCAGCGCCGCATGACCGATCCCCTCCGCGTGCTCGTCGCGGCCCATGCGCTCGGAGCGCAGCGCGCTCGGCGGCGAGCGACTACGCCGGCCGAGCTGGGGCGGCGAATAGTCCTCAACTACCGGATCACTCCCGCGGTAGCGCTGATCTCTGATGCCTTGCTCGGCGCGGTAACCCAACCGGATCGCCGCGTGATCATCACGTGCCCACCGCGCGAGTCGAAGTCGACCACCGTGGCCGTCGTTGGAACCCTGTTCGCGCTGATGAACAACCCCGATGAGCGCGTAATCCTGGCGAGCTATGCCGATTCGCTGGCCTGGGAACACAGCCGCACGGCGCGCGCCTTGGTCGAAGAGCACCAGGGCCTGTTGGGCTTCGAGCTCTCCGCCGACAAAACGAGTGCGGGCAGGTGGGCGGTCAAAGGCCGCACTGGGGGCCTGCTGGCAGTCGGGATCACGTCCGGTGTCACCGGATTCGGCGCCGGACTGCTCTTGGTCGATGACGCCACCAAGAACGCCGCGGAAGCTGACAGCGCCGCCAGCCGTGCCCGCGTGCTCGCCGAGTTCCGCGCCACGCTGATGACTCGTGTTCACCCCGGCGGCAGCGTGGTCATCATCGGTACCCGCTGGCACGAAGCCGACCTGATCGGCTCGCTGCTACGCGAGGAACCGGAGCGGTGGACCCATATCAACATCCCGGCCGTGGCCGAGGCCGGCATCCCCGACGCGCTGGACCGTGCGCCTGGCGTAGCGATGACCTCCGCACTGGGCCGCACCCGTGAGCAGTTCGACGACCTGCGCAGGTCGGTGGGCGAACGCGCTTGGTACGCGTTATTCGAGGGCGTACCAAGCAGTCCCGAGGGTGGGCTGATCAAACGCGAATGGCTCGACGACTGGCGCTTGCCGGCCGCACCGCAGCATCCGGCCCGAATCGTGGTCGCAGTCGACCCGGCCGATTCCGGTGAGCGCGACGCGGCGGGGGTCGTCGCTGCCTCGCTGACGGCTGACGGCACCGTGGCCGTGATCGCCGACGTGTCTGCGCACATGACCAGTGAGCAATGGGCCAGGGCTGCGGTCGATCTGGCGATAGACCTGGGCGCGAGCGAGATCAGCGTGGAGGCATTCAGCGCAGGCACGACCTACGTGCGCGTGGTTCGGGAAACACTGGCTCGGTACGCGCCCAACAGAGCGATCAGAGTCACCGGCTGGCCACCGAAGGGCAGACCGCGCCGCGGTGATGCGATGGCCCGTAGCGCCGCACTGCTGCAGGCCTTGGAAGTTGGCACCTGCCGGATCGCCGGGCACCTGCCCGAGCTTGAGACCGCGGCTGTGCATTGGCAGGCCGGGCAGCATCAGCCAGACTGCTTGGCCGCGCTGGTCATCGCACATGACGTCTTGGCGCCCGTGGCCGGCCAGCGTGCCGCCTTCGCAGTCCCCGACTTCGCACGCCGCCTCACCGACCGGCCCGGCCTCGATGTCCTCGCCAAGCTCGGCCAGCGCGCCCACACGACCGAACCACAACCGGCGGTAGGCACCAAGCCAATGCCGGCATTCCTGACGCGCAACCTGCGCAGCGGCCGGAGTGATGGCTATGACCCCCTGCCGGCCCACTTGCGCGGCGCGGCTGGGGGCTAGGAAACCTCGGCCCGCACACGGTCGGCGTCCTGGCCTTCCAGCACGCGCTTGATCGTGGCAGCTTCCCACTTGCCGCCGCGTGCACTGGGCACACCTTCGGCGGTCAGCTCGGCCGCGATAGCGCGCAGTGACGCACCGCCAACCCTGGCCTCGACGATGCGCGCCACCACCTCGCGCGGCAGTGTCGACGGCCGGCCCAGCCGGACACCTTGAGCCTTGCGCACCGCGAGCGCGGCCTTGGTGCGGTCAGAGATCAACGCACGTTCCAGCTCGGCAACCGAGCCCATGATCTGAGTCTGGAACCGACCCGCCGCGGTGCTGGTGTCGATGGTGCTATCGACCGAGACCACCCCGCCAGCAGCACGTTCCACACGGTCGATCACATCGAGCAAAGTACGCAGGCCACGTGCCACACGGTCGGTTTTGGAGACCATCAGTACCGCAGCCTTACCATCCTCGATGGCCTCGATTGCCGCGGTCAGGCCGGGCCGCTGCTCGATGCTCTTGGAGCCGCTGACGCCCTCATCGGCGTGCCATCCAATGATGGTCCATCCGCGGCGCGCAGCCTCGGCCTCGATGGCCGCACGCTGGGCTTCGAGACCAGCCCCAGACGCGGCCTGCTCATCGGTGGACACCCGCACGTAGGCAACAACGGTGCCAGGGCTGGCAAACGTGTTAACAAACCGACCGTTTTGTTTACGCATGCCCTATAAATAACCGTCCGAGCGCGGCCGTATCCAGCGAAACACCTTGCAGCCCAATTGCTCTCGTACTCACCAAAATTTTTGGGCTCCAAATATCGATAATGCCGACTTTGTAGGCATTGGCAAACCCGTTCGTGAGCGCACCAGCCCCGCTTGCACGGTCGTTTGTCAGAGTGTCGCCATGACCGACACGCGCATTCTCACCGACCCAGCGGCGCTGACGCCGAGCCAGTGGTCGGCCCGGTTGGCCGCCTTTTTGGCCCGCGGTCGCGGCAACGACGACCCCGACGTGATCGCGTGCCGGGAAGCCTTGAGTTACTGGCGGTGCCGCCGGGTCATCGATGCCGAGCGCGAACAGCTCGCTCCTGCACACATTCCGGCCCTGACCGACATGCTGCGTCACGCGCACCCGGCGGTGCCGGCATGAGGTCGAAGTCCGTTGTCCGCCAACGTCCGCAGCGACCGGAGCCACCCGAGCCGGTCTACTCGCAAGCCGAGCAGCGCGAGCGGCGCCGCAAGTGGCTGCCCGTGGTCTATCGCGGCGGTTTCGACTTGGCGGCCGAAGTCGGAGCCATCGTGGAGCCGCTGGCCGATCAGGTGGCAGCGCTGGCGCGACCCCTTGCGGTGCGCTCCCAGGTCGACAGCATGGCCGACGCAGTGCACGAACTGCTCTCGGCGGTCGTCGGAATGCTGGCAGAGTCAGCGCTTCTGGGCAGTGATGCGCACGCCCGCACAGTGCAGGCGGTGCGCGACCTTGCCCGGCGTCCACGAGAGCCGCAATTCACCGACGAGCACATCATTTCGGGCCGCTGGGCGGCGGTGCTGGTCAAGCACGTCGCCGTGCACAGCGACGACTTATCCGCGTTCCTGGGCCGCGCACTGCCACCGAACCATCCGCACCTCAAGTGCGCCTCAGCCAGCGAGCGTTTGGAGGCAGCGTTGCGGATACTCGACACGGCCGCGCTTGATCTGACGCGGCTGATTCCGAAAGTCGCTCGCCACCAGTCGTTGCCGAGCATCGAGGCGATCAACGCCGCCACCAGGGCCCGCCAGGAGCGCGATCGCGCGCAGCGGGCGCTAGCCAAGATGAAGACAGGAATCACCCGATGACCACAGCCCTGCTGCCGGTCGAGTTCGACGTACCGCTGTTGCCTGCGCCACCGCACGGCCTCTACCAGGTCATCACGTGGGCCCAGGACGGCACCGAGCCGCTGCGGTGGCTGCCCTCCGGCGTCGTCATTCGGCCGTTCAACTTCCCCGGCAACGACGGTTTCGGCATCTGGGGTGCGCCGTGGTGCGCCTCGGTTGACGACCTGGCCGAGGACGACCTCAAGACCGGCGATCGGCCGGATATCGACGACCTCGAACCGTTCACCGCAATGACCGTTTACGGATTCGATCACAACTACTGCGGCGACATGACCCACGCCGAACGCCAGGACGTGCGCGACCGCGCCGCACGCAACCTAGCGCGACTGGAACAACAGGCGGTCGAAACGAGTTTCGCCGCTGGTCTTTTGGTCGCGGCCGGCACTGCGCAGTCAGCGACCGACATTGGTGACGCCATCGCCAAGCTCGAGGCGCACTTCGCCAAGACGCAGACCACGGGCGTGATTCACGCCGGCGCACAGTGGGCCACCCCGGCAATCAGCGAGGACGTGCTCACTGCCGACGACGGGACGTTTCGCACCGCGCTGGGTCACCAGGTCGTGTTCGGCGGTGGGTACGTCGACACACTCGGCTCGACACTGGTAGCGACCTCGCCGGTATTCGGGTGGCGGGGGCCGGTGTCGCAGTACGAAGACATCAAGCACACCACCAACCAGTTCGTTGCGCTGGCCGAACGCAGCGTGCTCGTCGCATACGAATCCGCCATTGCCGCAGTGGAAATCAGCTAGCCAAACATGAGCACTGTCATCGATGGGGAGCTGCGCCACGGGACGCCCGTAGCCAGCGTGGCGCAGCTGCCCGCCGATGACAGCGACAGTCGTCGAGGTGGCGGTGGACTGGCTGCGGGCCGCACCGCCACCACGATGACCTGACCTGTGGGCGAAAGGACATCGGATGAGAAAGCGCCGCTGGCGAACCGACGCCGCCCCCGAGCGGGTCGCCGCCGCGTTCCACGAGGCAGGCCATGCCGTCGCCGCGGTGGCGCTCGGAGGCCGGGTGCACAAGGCGGTGCTGGGCGACACGCCGCGCACCGAATACGAGGCGCTGCCTGCTGGGATTCAGGCACGCACCAGTTATGCCGGCCCCTGGGCCGAAGCGCGTTGGCTCGCTGGGCGTCACCCCGGTCCGCGTGACATGCATCGGGTGCTCGCCGGGACGTCCGACGACAGAGCGCTGTGCGCCGCCGGCAGTCCGGGCGTGGCCCTCGGCATCACCCCGTTGCTCGAACGCTGCTGGCCCGCCGTCGAGGCGGTGGCAACGAAACTGTTCGTTCTCGGCCGGATCGGCCACGCCGACGTGTGCGCGGCCCTGGGACTGACCGACGACGGCGGCCCCGGCAGCTTCGAGCTGGCCAGCATCCGCGCCGGGTTACGTGCCGTGTCGTGACGCACCCGCTGCTCAGGACTAACGACGTTGATGAGCGTGCGCGACACCGAGATTGGCTGGCGGGTCTGGTACACCAGACCGGCCGAGGACCGCCTAACGCTCTACTCACCGGTGTGCGGACAAACGCCCGTGAGCGCGATCAGCGGCGGCCGCCAAACCACGAACTACACCAGTGAGCCGATCTTGCGGGCGGCGTGCTGGTTTCACGCCCACAACGCCCCTGCGCCAGACTGCTCGTGCGGCATCTACGCCGTGACCAACGTAGTCGATGCCCTATACCGCCTGCGCGCCATGACGATCAACATTCGCAACCTGGCCAAGGGTGGCTGCTGGCCCTACCGGCCCAGCATGAGCATGGCGCCAGTCTTGACCGAGGTCACCTTGCGCCGCGTGGTGGACCATGACGACATGGCCACGGCGCCGATTCTGTGGCATCCCGACGCTGACTCACTCAGCACCAGCTTCCCCGTTTTGCGGGCCGCGTCGGCCGAAATCCAGCGCATGTTCATCACCACGGAGCCAAGGGGCACGGCGACCAGCGCCGAGGCCAAACGAGAGGCGGTGAGTAACGCTGCCGAGCTGGCCGGCCGGCTGGCCGAGCAATTCGGCGTGCCTGCCGTCGCCGGCTTCCCCGGGTATACCGCCCACGATTGGGACACGCGGCCAGCCTGGATGCGAGATGAGCCGTGGCGCACCGAGTATCGCGTGGATGCTTTGATGTCGGGACTTCGCCCGCGACGAGTATCAGATCGCCGTCTGACAATTCCATCTGCGATCGCGTAAGCGCATCGGTGCGGTAACTATTAGCTCACGGGAATTGCATTTTTGCGCGCGGCCCCGGAATGTATTCTTGTGGCCGGGAGCAACAACCGACTGTATTACGGCGACAACGTCGACGTTCTGCGCCAACACGTCGACGATGAATCGGTTGATCTTGTTTATCTCGATCCACCTTTCAACTCGAATCGCAACTACTCGGTGATCTTTGGACGAAATCGTGATCCAGACGAGTCAGCCGCTCAAATAGAGGCGTTCGAGGATACATGGCGGTGGTCGCTAGCTACTGATGTGCTGCTAAGCGAACTGTCCGGGACCGCGCCGCAACGCGTCGCTGACGCGATCGCCGCTTATTACACATTGCTGGGCGAAAGTGAAGCGTTGGCCTACCTCGTGAACATGACACCGCGGCTACTGCAACTACATCGTGTGTTGAAGCCCACCGGATCGCTCTACCTCCACTGCGATCCCACGATGAGCCACTATCTGAAAGTGCTGTTAGATGCGATATTTGGGGCCGAGAACTTCCGCAACGACATCGTGTGGAAGCGGAAGGCCGGTCGCGGCGAGACCAACAAAGCAGCAGTCCGATTCGGCGTAACGAATGACACCCTGCTCTTCTATAGCAAGAATGCTCGCGCCGCCAAATTCAACCGACAGTACCGCGAGAGCAATCCGAACTATATCGCCTCAAAGTTCAGGTACGTCGATCCGGTCTCAGGGCGTCGGTATCGGCTCGATAATCTAACTAGCCCATCCGTACGGCCAAATCTGATATATGAGTACAAGGGCTACTCGCCTCCTGCAAAAGGCTGGGCAGTAAGCCTGGAACGGATGAAGGAGATGGACGCAGAAGGCCGACTTTACTTTCCCTCGAAGAAGAATCAGCGCATTCAGCGTAAGCGTTTCTTGGACGAGCTGGAGGGAGAAACTGTCGACAGCCTATGGGACGATATTCCGCCAATCAACTCGCAGGCGAAAGAACGGTTAGGCTACCCCACACAGAAACCAGTAGCACTCCTCGAAAGGATCATCTCGGCCAGCTCTAACCCGGGCGATGTGGTTCTTGACCCGTTCTGCGGATGTGGCACCACAGTCGATGCTGCACAAAGGTTGGGGCGCAAATGGATTGGGATTGACATCACCTATCTTGCAATCGACGTGATCATCAAGCGCCTCCGGCACACCTACGGTAACGAAGTATTCGAGTCCATCTCGGTCGACGGTATCCCGAAAGACATGGCCGCCGCGCGAGCCCTGTTCGCGCACTCGCCGCTGGATTTCGAGCGGTGGGCAGTCTCGATGGTCAACGCCGAACCCAACGAGAAGCAGGTCGGCGACAAAGGTGTGGATGGCGTGGCTCGATTCCCGCTAGGCAAGGGAAAGATCGGAAAGTTGCTCGTCTCGGTGAAGGGCGGCAAGACGATCACACCAGCAATGGTGCGGGACCTGGCCGGCACCGTCGCGACGCAGTCGGCGCAGATGGGCGTTCTGATTACGCTATCGCCCGCCACGAAAGGGGTCAGCGAAGCGATCAGTCGCGGTGGTGTTTACACCCACCCAGCCAACGGACAGAAGTTCCCTCGACTGCAGCACATCACGATCGCCGACTTGCTCAAAGACAAGCGTCCGCAGGTGCCTCCAACCTTCCTGCCCTATATCGCCGCGCAATCTCACACGGTGACGCTCGAGCAATCGACGCTCTTTAGCACGGTCTGAAGTGGGGTTGTCTTCGATCACAATAATGGGATCGGAGCGACGACCGAAGACGTTGTCGCTGCCCCCACTGCGCCTTTCGTCGGCACGACGATAGATGCGGTGGTCTCGCTCGTTTGTAGCAATTCAGGCTGCGCAAGCGGACCAAGGGCATCGATCACGTCGAGCACAGGAAACTCTCGCCGTTCCGCCAGAATGCGTGCCACCTGTCGGGAAGCTGGTCTCGGCAGCGCGACCTCTTTAGGCACCTGGGCGTCCGCTTCGAGGAACTGGACGACCAAAATCCATGCCTCGTAGAAGGTTTCGACGAATGCGCCATCGTAGGGCAACGGGCAAACCATCAGATTTTTGCGCTCGTCTTTGACGATGCTGTCGGTATCCCCTTGCTTGGCGGGAACAATTCCCACCCTGAGGCCGCGAACTGGCTCCAGATGCGTCCTGTTGATCTTCACCGAGGTACCCACCCACTTATCGGTGTCGGTGGTTCCTAAGAACAGATCGGCCTTCCATAGGCCGCTTACACTCTGCGGCAGCGCCGACTTCCTACCCCTGGTGCGAAAGGCGGTGGCTGCTGAACCCAAATGCCTCTTCAGCTTCACCGGCCGACCTTGTGTTCCGTATAGCAAAGACGAGTCATTGGTCAGAGACTCGGCCGCAGTGTTGATGAGCTGCTGCGTGCCGGCCTTCTCGACGCCGAACAAGATGGACGACAACGTCTCGCCAGGAACCCGGCACTTATTCAGGGCGTCGGCCACACGTTCTGTCACGATCGCATCCCCCCGCGCGATCGCATCGTGCACCGCGTACTCGAAACAGATGCCGGTGTCGCCGTCGCCCGGACGTCTGACCCGCGCCAACGTCCGAAGTCTGATCTCGGAGTGGCCTCCTTGGTCGGCAACCACCTCGTGCTTGAGGGACATCAGGATGCCTTGGAGAATGGGACGAACCACAGCGATGAGGGCCGATACCTCATCGGCGACAACGTTCTGTTGAACCTCGCTGCGAATCTCCACAGGCGACCTCTCTGTCCCCCCGGCTCCGACGATTCCTTTCGGAGCGAAACAGCATCATGTTGTGCAGTTATTGCGCATGGCGAGCAAAAACGGCCCTGACCTTGTGGTCCCGGCTGGGATCGAACCAGCGACCTTCCGCGTGTGAAGCGGACGCTCTCCCACTGAGCCACGGGACCGGCGCCGAGAGGCGAACGACGTCGAAGATTAGCACGAGCCTGGTCTCGACAGTACCGGCCGCCTGCGCGTCATCGGTACGCCGCGATAGCCTAGACGCGGTCCGTACCAAGAAATTTGTATGTGCCCGCTCACGTCGACTATCGTCGTGCTTCGCACCGGGCGACGATGTCGTCCGAGGCGCGCGGATGTAGCGCAGTTGGTAGCGCATCACCTTGCCAAGGTGAGGGTCGCGGGTTCGAATCCCGTCATCCGCTCGAAGGTGCAAGTGGCATCAATCCAGCGGTGGAGTGGCCGAGTGGTGAGGCAACGGCCTGCAAAGCCGTGCACACGGGTTCGATTCCCGTCTCCACCTCCAGCTTTTTGAACCCCGGCGCGATTAGCTCAGCGGGAGAGCGCTTCCCTGACACGGAAGAGGTCACTGGTTCAATCCCAGTATCGCGCACCAGCTCCATTGCAGGTCAGAGGTGGTTTTTCAAGCCTTAGCCGGAAATCGTAGACTCCCCGTGGACTCCCTGAAAAACGCGTCCAGCAACCACACGGGAGATACCTCTATGTTCCATCCGCTCATCGCTGCCCTACTCGCAACCACGTGCCTCACGCTGGCACCCGCAGCCCACGCCGACGACGACCCCGGCACCGGCCAAGAGGTCTGCGGCGCATACAACCTCGGCGTCCCCGCCCGAGATATTTTCAAGACCTGTGGATTGGGTCGTTTCAGGCGACTTCCGTTTCGGTTGATTCGGTGGGTTCGTTGGGCGTGATGTCGATGGGTCGTTCGAGCAGTTTGCCTTTGTGGAACACAGCNCGAGATATTTTCAAGACCTGTGGATTGGGTCGTTTCAGGCGACTTCCGTTTCGGTTGATTCGGTGGGTTCGTTGGGCGTGATGTCGATGGGTCGTTCGAGCAGTTTGCCTTTGTGGAACACAGCGCCGGCACGGACCAGGGGGACCAGGTGTGGCGCGTTGACGGCTCGCCAGCGGGTTTGGGCGGCTTCGATGAGTTTGTAGGCCATGGCCAGCCCAGCGGCTCGTGAGCCGGGTCCTTTGGTGACTTTCGTTCTCAAACGAACTGTGGCGAAGGTGCTTTCGATCGGGTTGGTGGTTCGCAGATGGATCCAGTGCTCGGCCGGGTACTTGTAGAACTCCAGCAGGACGTCGGCATCGTCGACGATCTTGGCGACGGCTTTGGGGTACTTGGCGCCGTAGTCGACCTCAAAAGCCTTGATCGCGAGCTGGGCCTTGTCGATGTCCTCGGCGTTATAGATCTCGCGCATCGCCGCGAGCGCACCAGGGTGCGCCGACTTCGGTAGCCCAGCAAGCACATTGGCCTGCTTGTGCCACCAGCACCGCTGTTCGCGGGTGGCCGGGAACACTTCGCGCACCGCTTTCCAGAACCCGAGCGCGCCGTCACCGACCGCGAGCACCGGTGCGGTCATGCCGCGGCGGCGGCAGCCGCGCAGCAGATCGGCCCACGATTCGGTGGATTCGCGGAAGCCGTCGGCCAAGGCGACAAGCTCCTTGCGGCCATCGGCACGCACCCCGATCATCACCAGCAGGCACAGCTTCTCCTGGTCCAGACGGACCTTCAGGTGGATCCCGTCGACCCACAGGTAAACGTAGTCACTGCTGGACAGATCGCGAGCCCCGAAGGCGTGGGCCTCGTCCTGCCACTGAGCGGTCAGCCGGGTAATCGCCGACGCCGACAGGCCCGCACCTGAACCCAGGAACTGCTCCAGTGCCGGGCCGAAGTCGCTGGTCGAAAGACCATGCAGATACAGCAGCGGCAACACCTCGGTCATCTGCGGCGACTTGCGCGCCCACGCCGGCAGGATCGTCGAGGAAAACCGATGCCGCTGCCCAGAATCGGGGTCGACCCGCTTGTCGTTGACCCGCGGGGCCACCACAGTGACCGCGCCCGCGGCGGTCAGCACGGCGCGCGGCTGGTGATAGCCGTTGCGTACCACCAGCCGATGCCCGTTGCCGTCGAGCTGATCGGCGAACTGCTCGATATAGGCGGCAACTTCGGCCTTCAGCGCCGCATGCAGCATCTGGCGGGCGCCATCGCGGACGATCTCATCCAACAGCGACCGACTCGCACCGACGTTATCGTTGGACCCCTCCGCGTCGTGAACTACCGTAAGCAAGGGCGTACCTTCCCAACCAGCGCGCCAACGCCGGTCTTGATCAGAACAACAGGACTTTCAGATCATCCTCGGGAAGGTGCGCCCACTTACGCCGCCTCGCCGAGAGTCATCCACAAGTTCTGATCATTGCTC
>NZ_JACKUR010000025.1:0-566864 GCF_025822865.1 Mycobacterium paraffinicum
ACTAGTGGTGTGTCCTGTATTTAGCTGACTTTTTCGAGTGCGATCCGTCCGCGCGCAACCTTGGCGAGGATGGATTCGGCGGTGGCGGTCCATACGTACGGTTTGGGGTCGTCGTTGTGGGCGTCGATGTATTCCTGGATAGAGGCGACGAGGTCGGGCACCGAGTGAAAGACGCCGCGTCGCAACGCTTTATCAGTCAGTTCCCTAAACCAGCGTTCGACAAGGTTGAGCCACGACGACGAGGTTGGGGTGAAGTGCAGATGGAACCGGGGATGTTTGGCCAGCCAGCTGCGGACTTCTTCGTGCTTATGCGTGGCGTAGTTGTCCAGGATCAGGTGTATTTGGAGGTCTTTGGGCACCTGTCGGTCGATGGTCTTGAGGAACTTCAACCATTCCTGGTGCCGGTGCCGAGGCTGGCACTGGCTGATGATCATGCCGGTCAGCACGTCGAGGGCGGCGAACAAGGTGGTGGTGCCGTGACGCTTGTAGTCGTGGGTCATCGTCTCACCGCGGCCTTTGACCATCGGCAGCGATGCCTGGGTGCGATCGAGGGCCTGCACCGAGGACTTCTCGTCGGCGCACAAGACAATCGCCTTTTCCGGCGGATTCAAGTAGAGCCCGACGACATCAATAAGCTTGTCCTCGAACTTTGGATCGTTGGACAGCTTGAACGTCTCAACCCGATGTGGTTTAAGTCCCCGTGCCGACCACACCTGCTGCACCGTCGATTTCGATACCCCTGTGGCAGCGGCCATGGTCCTGCAGCTCCAATGGGTTTCGCCGGCCGGACGATAGTTCAAGGTCAGATCCACGATCTCCTCGATCGTCTCCTGCGGGATCGACTTCTTACGACCCCGACCCTGGCGGACCTGGGCGAAGTTGACCAGCCCCTCTTCGGCGAACCGAGCGCGCCAGCCGCTCACCGACGCCGGCGACACCGACAACGCCTGGGCAATCGCTGTGTTCGCCAGACCGTCGGCCGCCATCAACAAGGCCCGCGCCCGGACCACCTCGCGGTGCGGCGCCGACGACGAGCGGGCCACAGACTCAAGAACCTCACGTTGTCCCGCAGACACCAACAGAGCTGGAACAGGTGGTCGCATGCAAGACATCATACCAACCAACAGCCAATTATTTGCGGGACACACCACTAGCCGAGCGGGCCACAGACTCAAGAACCTCACGTTGTCCCGCAGACACCAACAGAGCTGGAACAGGTGGTCGCATGCAAGACATCATACCAACCAACAGCCAATTATTTGCGGGACACACCACTAGTTACAGCCCTACAGTCGCCCTGAACAACTTGGTGGGCTCGCGCGCGACCAGCCGGATCGGGGCGTCGTCGGCCGCCACCCAGGCGGCCATCCCCCGGTGCAGCGTCAGCGACCCGGACTTGCCGTGCACGGTCGTGCAGCCCTCGGTGCACAGCAGGATCTGCGGACCCTCGTGGCTGCACGAGGCGTCGACCTCGTGGCCCAGATAGTCGCCGTCGAGTTCCAGCAGCGCGACCGCGAACTCGTCGGCCGGGGTCTCGTAGATCAGGCCGAAGCCCTCGCGGCGGATGTGGGGCCGCACCTCCGCCTCGGTCGTCGGCGTGAAGTCCAGCACCCGCAGCAGCTCGGGGACGTCGACGTGCTTGGGGGTCAGGCCGCCGCGTAACACGTTGTCGGAGTTGGCCATGACCTCGACGGCGAAACCCCGCAGGTAGGTGTGCAGGCTGCCGGCCGAGACGAAGATCGCCTCGCCCGGGGCCAGGGTGATGCGGTTCAGCAACAGCGCCGCCAGCACCCCGGCGTCGCCCGGATAGCGTTCCCCGAGCTCCAGCACCGTCTTGACCTCGCCGGCGAATTCCGTTGCGCCGGAGCTGATGTACTGGATGGCGCCGTCCAGCACTGCCGGCACCAGCACGTCGATGTCGGGCTGCGGTGCGGTGATCCAGGTGGTGAACAGCGCGCGCAGGCCGTCGGCGTCGGACTGGTCGTTGAGCAGGTCGATGAAGGGGTCGAGGTCGGAGACGGCCAGGGCCCGCAGCAGCTCGACGGTGCGGGAGGCCTGCCGGAATCCGGCCAGCGCCTCGAACGGCTGCAGCGCCACCAGCAACTCGGGTTTGTGCGAGGTGTCCCGGTAGTTGCGCACCGGGGAGGACAGCGGAATGCCCAGCCGCTCCTCACGCAGGTAACCCTCGGCCGCCTGCGCCGCGCTCGGGTGGGCCTGCAGGGACAGCGGCTCGTCGGCCGCGAGGACCTTGACCATGAACGGCAGCACGTCGCCGAACCGGGCGCGCGTCCCCGGGCCGAGCTGCCCCTCCGGGTCGGCGACCAGCACGTCCATCAACGAGATCTCACCCGTGTCGGTTTCCAGCCAGGCCGGGTCGCCCGGGTGCGCGCCGAACCAGAGCTCGGCCTCCGGGTGGGCGGCCGGAACCGAACGCCCGGTGAATTCCGCTAAGGCGGTACGCGATCCCCAGGCGTAGGTCCTCAAGGCTCCGCGAAGCAGTTCCACTGTTCTATCTATCCCCGCACCAGTCGCGCGTAAACCGCGGCCATCTCCAGTCGAACGGCCAATACTGCCAGTTGCTGCTCGGCGCTGATGGCGCCACCCAACGCCGGCGCGACCGTCGAGCCCGCCGAGCCGCCGGGCCCGTCCGGCACATCTTCGGCGGCGAGCAGATACACGTCGTCCAGCCCGGCGGTCCGGGCCGCCACGATCGGCTGTTCGGCGGACAGGGTGAGGGCCAGCACCAGCGGGCGCGGGGGCAGCGGCCCGTCGATCTGTTCGTCGTGGAAGAGCGCATCGGCGGGGTCCCGGAAGCCGCCGGAGATCCCGGCCCGCAGCGCGACGACGGCGTCCGACAACCCGGTTGCGCCGACCACCTGGTGGGCGATCCGCAGCAGGACCGAACTGCCATGCCGGGCCAGCGCCAGCGTCGCGGCGCAGTCGCCGGCCAGCGCCACCTGGCGGTCGGCGATGCGCGCGGCAATTGTCTTGGCCGGGTTGGTGAACAGCTCGCGGCTCGCGCTGTTGCGCAGCGCCTCGGCGTCCAACTGGTCGGCCAGCGCGCCCAGATCGATGCCGGGTCGCTGGTCAACGCTTTGCACGACGGCGAGGCCGGCAGCCAGGTAGCGGCACAACCCGAACTCGTCGGGGAGCGGAAGCCGCGGCGCCAGCACCGCCGCCCGGCCGGCCGTGGCGTCCCGCAGCGGACCCTCGTACGGGGCGGTGACGACAACCCGCGCCCCGCGGCGCACCCCGGTCGCGGCGGCGGCGACCAGCGCGGGATCCCCGGGATCGTCACCCGCGACGATCAGCACATCGAGCGGCCCGATCCACGGCGGAACGTCGGCCATCTGCACGATCGGCTCGGACGCCGCACCGCCCACCGTCGCGGCCACCATCGCGCCGGCGTTTTCGGCGGCCCCGCGGCCCGCGACCCAGATCAGGCTGCGCGGTCGGTCGTCGGCCCGCAGTGGATCCAGCGCGCCCTCGTCGACGGCGGCGGCAATCGCGCGCACCTGCGCGCCGCCTGACGAGGCCGAGCGCAGCAGGCCGTCCCGGTCGGCGGCCAGCAGGCCCTCGGTGTCCTCCAGATCGATCGCCCGGACCACGCTCACGGCGCGGCCCCGGCGGGCGCCGACTGCGCGTGGATCTGCTCGCTGATCTGGGCGACCACCGCGTCGACGTCCTCTGTGCTGCGCGCCTCCACGTTGAGCCGCAGCAACGGCTCGGTGTTGGAGCTGCGCAGGTTGAACCAGCTGCCGTCGCCCAGGTCGACCGTCACCCCGTCCACGTGGTCGAGCGAGTGGATCCGGGTGCCGAAGGACTTCAGCACTGCCTCCGTGCACAGCGCGGCGTCGGCCACCGTGAAGTTGATCTCGCCGGAGGATTCGTAGCGCTGGTAGTCGGCGGTCAACCCCGACAACGGCCGGTCCTGCTCGCCCAGGGCGGCCAGCACGTGCAGCGCGGCCAGCATTCCGGAGTCCGCGCCCCAGAAGTCGCGGAAGTAATAGTGCGCCGAGTGTTCGCCGCCGAAAATGGCGCCGGTGTCGGCCATCATCGCCTTGATATAGGAGTGCCCGACGCGCGAACGCAGCGGGGTGCCGCCACGTTCGGTGATCAGCTCGGGCACCGCCCGCGACGTGATCACGTTGTGGATGATGGTGGCGCCGATCTCTCGGCCCAGCTCGCGGGCGGCCACCAGGCTGGTCACCGTCGAGGGCGACACCGGCCGGCCGCGTTCGTCGACGACGAAGCACCGGTCGGCGTCCCCGTCGAAGGCCAGCCCGATATCGGCGCCGCTGTCGCGGACGTAGGCCTGCAGGTCGACCAGGTTGGCCGGATC
This sequence comes from Mycobacterium paraffinicum, assembly GCF_025822865.1. Taxonomy (NCBI): domain Bacteria; kingdom Bacillati; phylum Actinomycetota; class Actinomycetes; order Mycobacteriales; family Mycobacteriaceae; genus Mycobacterium; species Mycobacterium paraffinicum. Next base: position 4,343 of record NZ_JACKUR010000025.1, read on the forward strand.
GAGCGGGTTGGCCTCGTGATTGGGAAACGAGCCGTCGAGCTCGAAGTACAACGGCAGCAAGGTGATCGAGCCGATCGCGCCGAGCACCGCGGGCGCGGTGAGGCCGGCCATGCCGTTGCCGGCGTCCACGGCCACTCGCAAGGGACGCAGCCCCGAGGTGTTCACCAGCGAACGCAGGAACGTCCCGTAGTCGTCCAGCACGTCGCGGTCGGTGACGGTTCCGGGTGGTCCGTCATAGCGCTCGACCCCGGCGATCACGTCCTCGCTGATGATGCGCAGGCCGCTGTCGGCGCCGACCGGCTTGGCGGCCGCACGGCACAGCTTGATGCCGTTGTAGGCCGCCGGGTTGTGGCTGGCGGTGAACATCGCGCCCGGGCAGTCCAGCGATCCGGAGGCGAAGTACAGCTGGTCGGTGGAGGACAACCCGATCCGCACCACGTCCAGGCCCTGGCCCGTCACGCCGGACGCGAAAGCCGCGGCCAGCGTGGGCGAACTGTCGCGCATGTCGTGGCCGATCACCACCTGCCGGGCACCCTCGCCGCGCATCAGCTTGGCGAAGGCCGCCCCCAAGGCGGTGACCAGCGGCTCGTCCAGCTCCTCGCCGACCAGCCCGCGTACGTCATAAGCCTTGACGACGCGGTGCACGGTCGCGGCGAGCCGAGACATGCCGGGGCCTCCTGACGCCATCGATTCCTGAGCCTCTTGGCCGTCAGCCTATCGGCCTCCGGGAAACACCGACCGCAGCGGTGCGCGGGGAATGGGATGCGACGCCGGAACGGCTAGTCACTGGGGTCGGGCAACACCCGCAGATGCCCGCGGCGGCGGCCGGATCGATGCTCGGGCGGCGCGAGCACACTGCTGCTGGGGGCGGTGGCCTGCGACCCGCCGTGGTGAATGTGCGGGTCGGCGAAACCGTTCACCGGCGTTGCGGTGTACGGCACGCCGCGATCGCCACCCTCGCGAACCGCGTCGGCCAGGGCGACCAGGTCGTCCTCGTCGGGGTGGGTGGGCTCAGAAACGAGGGGGCCGGCGTGGCGCACCAGATCCCACCCGCGGGGCGCGGTGATCCGGCCGGCATGGCCGACGCACAGGTCCCAGGAATGCGGTTCCCGCGCGGTCGCCAACGGGCCGACGACTGCCGTCGAGTCCGAGTAGACGAACGTCAGGGTCGCCACGGCGTAGTGCGGGCACCCGGGCCGGCAACAGCGACGGGGAACGTTCACGCCGAAAGGCTATCGTGCGGAAACGCCGTCGAAGCGCCGGACACGCGCAACCGGCCGACCCCCGATGTGCAACCGTTACCATCGGCGCGTGGGCGATTCGCGCAGCTCCCCGCGGAGGGATCGGTCCCAGGGCCGATTCGCTTCCCATCGGTCGCGCGGCCGCGACGTGCGCGGCCCGCTGCTACCGCCGACGGTGCCCGGGTGGCGCAGCCGGGCCGAGCGATTCGACATGGCGGTGCTGGAGGCCTACGAACCCATCGAGCGGCATTGGCAGGCCCGCCTGGCCGACCTCGACGTGGCGGTCGACGAGATCCCGCGCATCGCGGCCAAGGATCCAGACAGCGTGCAGTGGCCGCCGGAGGTGATCGCCGACGGGCCGATCCCGCTGGCGCGATTGATCCCGGCCGGCGTCGACGTCCGCGGCAACGCCACGCGGGCACGAATTGTCTTGTTCCGCAAGCCGATTGAGCGACGGGCCAAGGACACCGTCGAGCTCGGTGATTTGCTGCACGAAATCTTGGTGGCCCAGGTGGCCATCTACCTCGATGTCGAGCCGTCGGTCATCGACCCGACGATCGACGACGAATGACCCTGACGTTCAGGCGCCTTCGGCGCCTTAGATGATGCCGCGCTTGAGGCGGCGGCGCTCGCGCTCGGAGAGCCCGCCCCAAATGCCGAAGCGCTCGTCATGCTCCAGGGCGTACTCCAGGCACTCGTGGCGTACCTCGCACCCCAGGCAGATCTTCTTCGCCTCGCGGGTGGAGCCGCCCTTCTCCGGGAAGAACGCCTCGGGATCCGTTTGGGCACACAGCGCCCGGTCCTGCCACTGGTCCGCGACGGGCGCCGGCATCGGCTCGGGCTCGAATGCGACTGGCGCATCGGGAACCACGGTCAGGTGCGGCCGAACGGCTAGGACCGGCGCTGAGACGATGGGGGTGTGCGGCGTGCTCGCCATGACTCCTCGAAGATGTTCGTAAGACATACGGTCGTCCGCCTCCTCAGTTTGATTGGGAGAGTGAGTGGTTCCCACTTTTCTGATGTGTACCGACAATTCGAACAAGTGATCGAATCTCGGTCTGCGACACCGGAACCGGCCGGCCAACCGGGAAATGACACTGTTGTGATTAGACACGGGTTAATCTGCCGGGTCAAGCATTACGGCGCATTTCCATACCATCTCGTGACCGAATTACGGCGTTTCCGTTGTTTTGCGCATTCGGCGTGTCGATCACACCGCGCGCGACTACGCTTAAGGGCCGCGTAACGGCCCCGCCACCGCACAGTCGTCGGGCAGTACTGTCGTCCACGTGAAGGTCACCGTTCTGGTCGGTGGGGTTGGCGGCGCCCGCTTCCTGCTGGGGATTCAACAGTTGCTCGGGCTGGGACAGTTCGAAACGCAACAGCGCCCAGACGCGGGAACCGGCAACCACGAACTTAATGCAATCGTCAACATCGGCGACGACGCCTGGATTCATGGACTGCGGGTCTGCCCGGATTTGGACACCTGCATGTACACCTTAGGTGGAGGGGTAGACCCGGAGCGAGGGTGGGGTCACCGCGACGAAACCTGGCACGCCAAAGAGGAATTGGCGCGCTACGGCGTGCAGCCGGATTGGTTCGGGCTCGGCGACCGGGATATCGCCACCCACCTGGTGCGCACCCAGATGCTGGGCGCCGGCTACCCGCTCTCGCAGATCACCACGGCGCTGTGCGATCGCTGGCAACCCGGCGCCCGACTGCTGCCGGCGAGCGACGACCGCTGCGAGACGCACGTGGTGATCACCGATCCGGACGACGGCACCCGGCGGGCGATTCACTTCCAGGAGTGGTGGGTGCGCTACCGCGCCGACGTGCCCACGCACAGCTTCGCGTTCGTCGGCGCCGAAAAGGCCACCGCCACAAGTGATGCTGTCGCGGCCATCGCCGACGCCGACGTCATCCTGCTGGCGCCGTCCAACCCGGTGGTGAGCGTCGGCGCCATCCTGGCCGTCCCCGGCATCCGGGCCGCCTTGCGCTCGGCGACCGCCCCGGTCGTCGGCTACTCGCCCATCATCGGTGGAAAACCATTGCGCGGCATGGCCGATGCGTGCCTGTCGGTGATCGGGGTGGACTCCACCGCGGAGGCGGTCGGCCGGCACTACGGGGCGCGCGGTGGCACCGGGATCCTGGATTGCTGGCTGGTGCACGAGGGCGACCACGCGGACATCGACGGCGTGGCGGTGACGGCCGCGCCGCTGTTGATGACCGACCCGAAGGCGACCGCCGAGATGGTGAGCGCCGGGCTCGAACTCGCGGGCGTGCAGCCGTGACCGAACACGGCACCGGCGCGGCGATCGAGATCCTGCCCGTCCCCGGGCTGCCCGAATTCCGGCCCGGCGACGACCTGAGCGCGGCCCTGGCCGCGGCCGCGCCCTGGCTGCGCGACGGCGACGTCGTGGTGGTGACGAGCAAGGTGGTGTCCAAGTGCGAGGGCCGGCTGGTGCCGGCGCCGCAGGACGCCGAGGAGCGCGACCAACTCCGGCGCAAGCTGGTCGAGGCCGAGGCGGTGCGGGTGCTGGCGCGCAAGGGCCGCACCCTGATCACCGAGAACCGCATCGGCCTGATTCAGGCCGCCGCGGGTGTGGACGGATCCAACGTGGGCCGCGACGAACTGGCGCTGCTGCCGGTCGACCCGGACGCCAGCGCCGCGGCCCTGCGCGCCGCGCTGGCCGACCGGCTCGGCGTCGACGTCGCCGTGGTCATCACCGACACGATGGGCCGCGCCTGGCGCAACGGCCAGATCGACGCCGCGGTGGGGTCGGCCGGTCTGGCTGTGCTGCACGGCTATTCGGGGGCCGTCGACCGCCACGGCAACGAGCTGGTGGTCACCGAGATCGCGGTGGCCGACGAGGTCGCGGCGGCGGCCGACCTGGTGAAGGGCAAGTTGACCGCCATGCCGGTGGCCGTGGTGCGCGGCCTGGCGGTGGCCGACGACGGCTCGACCGCCCGGCAGCTGTTGCGGCCCGGCGAGGAAGACCTGTTCTGGCTGGGCACCGCCGAGGCCCTCGACATGGGGCGCCGGCAGGCGCAGCTGTTGCGCCGGTCGGTGCGCCGGTTCAGCGCCGAGCCGGTCGCGGCCGGGCTGATCGAAGCCGCCGTCGCCGAGGCGCTCACCGCCCCGGCCCCGCACCACACCCGACCGGTGCGGTTCGTCTGGCTGCAGACCCCCGAGGTTCGGACGCGCCTGCTGGACCGGATGAAGGACAAGTGGCGGTCGGACCTCGCCGGTGACGGCCGGCCCACCGACTCGGTGGAGCGGCGGCTGGCGCGCGGCCAGATCCTCTACGACGCACCCGAGGTCGTCGTCCCGATGCTGGTCCCCGACGGCGCGCACACGTATCCCGACCCCGCCCGCACCGACGCCGAGCACACCATGTTCACCGTCGCGGTCGGGGCGGCCGTGCAGGCCCTGCTGGTCGCGTTGGCCGTGCGGGGGGTGGGCAGCTGCTGGATCGGCTCGACGATCTTCGCCGCCGACCTGGTGCGCGCCGAGCTCAACTTGCCGGGCGATTGGGAGCCGTTGGGCGCCATCGCGATCGGCTACCCCGAGGAACCCGCCGGGCCGCGCGACGCCGCGGACGCCGGGGATTTGTTGATCCGCAAGTGATACTGGCCCCATGAAGACGTTCGCGGGCAAGGCGGCGGCGTCCGCCGACAAGGCCCGCGGCGGCTACTACACACCGGCGCCCGTCGCCCGGTTCCTGGCCCGCTGGGTGCGCGACGCCGGACCGCGCATCGTCGAACCCTCCTGCGGGGACGGTGCGATCCTGCGCGAGCTGGCCGCCCTCGGCGGGCGGGTGCGTGGCGTCGAGCTCGTCGCCGACGAGGCGGCCAAGGCACGGGAATTCGCGCCCGTCGACGCCGCGAATCTGTTCGCCTGGCTCGCCACCGCCTCGCCCGGCGGCTGGGACGGGGTCGCGGGGAACCCGCCCTACATCCGGTTCGGCAACTGGGCGTCCGAGCAGCGCGACCCCGCGCTGGAGCTGATGCGGCGCGAGGGATTGCGGCCCACCCGGCTGACCAACGCCTGGGTCCCCTTCGTGGTGGCGAGCTCGATCTTGGTGCGCGACGGCGGCCGGGTGGGCCTGGTGCTGCCCGCCGAGCTACTTCAGGTCAGCTACGCCGCACAGCTGCGCGAGTTCCTGTTGAGCCGGTTCAGTGACATCACGCTGGTGACGTTCGAGCGATTGGTGTTCGACGGCGTCCTGCAGGAGGTGGTGTTGTTCTGCGGGGTCGCCGGCCCGGGGCCCGCCCGGATCCGCACGGTCCACCTCACCGACGCCGATGCCCTCGCGCACGCGGATCTCGACGCCGACTGGGCACCCGCGCTGTTGCACGAGAACGAGAAGTGGACCAAGTACTTCCTGGACCCGGCCGCGATCCGGCTGCTGCGAATGCTCAAGGGGTCGACGACGCTGACGCGGCTCGGGTCGGTCGCCGACGTGGACGTCGGAATCGTGACGGGCCGCAACAGCTTCTTCACGTTCACCGACGCGCAGGCCCGCGAACTCGGGCTGCTGCCCCACTGCGTCCCGCTCGTCTCGCGCAGCGCGCAGTTGTCCGGGTTGGTCTACGACACCGACTGCCGGGCAAGCGATGTCGCCGCCGGGCGCCGCGGCTGGCTGCTCGACGCGCCGCGCGACCCCGTCGACCCCGCCCTGCTCGCGCACATCGATGCCGGTGCGGCCGCCGGCGTGGATCGGGGCTTCAAGTGCTCGATCCGCAAGCCGTGGTGGAGCACGCCGTCGCTGTGGATCCCGGACCTGTTCATGCTCCGCCAGATCCACCTGGCGCCGCGGCTCACCGTCAATGCCGCGGCGGCGACGAGCACCGACACGGTGCACCGGGTCCGGGTCGCCGCCGGTGTCGACCCGGCCGGGCTGGCCGCGGTGTTCCACAACAGCGTGACGTTCGCCTTCGCCGAGATCGTCGGCCGCAGTTACGGCGGGGGGATCTTGGAGCTGGAACCACGCGAAGCCGAGCAGTTGCCCATTCCCGCGCCGGCGCTCGCCGGCCCCGGGCTCGCCTGCGACGTCGATCTGCTGTTGAAGGCCAACGAGATCGAGAAGGCGCTCGACCTCGTCGACCGCCAGGTCCTGATCGACGGGCTGGGGTTGGCGCCCGACGTGGTGACGCACTGCCGCGCGGCCTGGGTCGCGCTGCGGGACCGCCGGAAACGACGGGGTTCGCGGTGAGCGTCCGGGAGTCGGCGGTCTCGCTGCTGTCCGGGTGGCAGGCGCCCGACGCGGCGCAGGATGCGTTGCGGCACGCGGTCCTGGCGTTCGTGCACGCCCGCCCCGACGCGTGTCGCCGCGAGTGCGTGCCCGGTCATGTCACCGCCTCGGCGCTGGTGCTCGACCACACCGGCGACCGGGTGCTGCTCACCCTGCATCCCCGCGTGGGCCGCTGGGTGCAACTGGGCGGCCATTGCGACGAGGACGACGGCGACATCGTCGCCGCGGCGCTGCGCGAGGCCACCGAGGAATCCGGCGTCGACGGTTTGCGCATCGAGCCGCGGCTGGCCGCGATCCACGTCCACGCGCTCACCTGTTCGTTGGGCGTGCCCACCCGCCATCTGGATCTGCAGTTCGTCGCGCACGCGCCGGCCGGCGCGCGGATCGCGATCAGCGACGAGTCCGACGACCTGCGGTGGTGGCCGGCCGACGCGTTGCCGGACGGCACCGACCACGCGCTGGCGTACCTGGTCGCCCGCGCCACCCGCCCCTAGCCGCCGAGTGTGAAGCTAGCTTCACACTCGGGCTCGAGCGTGCGGCTAGCTTCACACTCGGCGCAGAGGGGTGAAGCGCTCAGACGTCGGACGAGTAGCGGATCCCGCCGTCGGGAATCGAGACCCCGGGCCACACCCGGGCGCCGCGCAGCAGCTCGCAGCGCGCACCGATGTCGGCGCCGTCGCCGATCACGCCGTCGCGAATCAGCGCCCGCGGGCCGATGCGCGCGCCGAAGCCGATGATGGACCGCTCGATCACGCTGCCGGCCTCGACCTTGACGCCGTCGAAGATCACGGCGCCGTCCAGCCGGACGCCGGGGCCGATCTCGGCGCCCCGCCCGACGACCGTGCCGCCGACCAGCACCGCGCCCGGCGACACCGCCGCCCCGTCGTGCACCAGCTGCTCGCCGCGGTGGCCGTGCAGGGCCGGCGACGGCGCGATCCCGCGCACCAGGTCCGCCGATCCGCGCACGAAGTCTTCCGGTGTGCCCATGTCCCGCCAGTAGGTGGCGTCGACATAGCCGCACACCTTGACGTCCGGGTCGGAGAGCAGGGCGGGAAACACCTCGCGTTCGACCGACACCTCGCGGCCCCGCGGGATGCGGTCGATGATGCGGCGCTCGAAGACGTAGCAGCCGGCGTTGATCTGGTCGGTGGGCGGATCCTGCGTCTTCTCCACGAAGGCGGTGACCCTGCCGTTCTCGTCGGTGGTGACGCAGCCGAAGGCCCGCGGGTCGCCCACCCGCACCAGGTGCAGGGTGACGTCGGCCTGCTGGGCGCGGTGGAAGTCGATCATCTGACCCAGGTCGGAACCCGAGAGCACGTCGCCGTTGAACACCATCACGGTGTCGTGTCGCAGGTGGCCGGCCACGTTGGCGATGCCGCCGCCGGTCCCCAGGGGCCGGTCCTCGGTGACGTAGTCGATCTGCAGGCCGAGCTTGGAACCGTCGCCGAACTCCGCCTCGAACACCGCGGCCTGATACGAGGTGCTCAGGATGACGTGCTCGATGCCCGCCGCCGCGATCCTCGACAGCAGGTGGGTCAGGAACGGCAGCCCGGCGGTCGGCAGCATCGGCTTGGGCGCCGACAGCGTCAGCGGCCGCAGCCGGGTGCCCTTGCCGCCGACCAGAATTACGGCATCGACTTGCGGGTTAGCCATCTCAGCGCCGCCCTTCCGCCAGTTTCCGTCTCCGACTGCGCAGCGCGCCACGCACCATCAGGCGGGACCGCAGCGCCAGCGAGGCCCGCAGCGTCCAGCGCAGCGGCGCGCGCCGCCACCCCGAATGCCGGTCGGCCAGGAACATGTAGGTGCTCTCGTGATGCGCCGCCAGGTGGCTGGCCGGGTCGTCCCCGGTGGAGTGGCCCTTGTGATGCAGCACCTCGGCCGACGGCACGTAGACGTTCAGCCAACCGGCCCGGCCGAGCCGGTCCCCGAGGTCGACGTCTTCCATATACATGAAGTAGCGCTCGTCGAACCCGCCGACTTGACCGAAGGCGGACCGGCGCACCAGCAGGCACGACCCCGACAGCCAGCCCACGGGACGTTCGGTGGGCTCCAGCCGCTCCTGGCGATAGGCCGCCGTCCACGGATTGCGTTTCCAGATCGGGCCGACGACCGCGTGCATGCCGCCGCGGATGAGGCTGGGCAGGTGGCGCGCCGACGGGTACACCGAGCCGTCGGGGTCGCGGATGAGCGGGCCCAGGGCGCCGGCGCGCGGCCAGCGGGTGGCGGCGTCCAGCAGGGCGTCGATGCTGCCCGGGCCCCACTGCACGTCGGGGTTGGCCACGATCACCCAGTCGTCGTCGACGTCCGGCGTCTCGGCGAGCTGCGCGACCGCGCGATTGATCGCGGTGCCGTACCCGAGGTTGGCGCCGGTGTGGAACAGCCGCACGTTCGGGTAGCGCTCGACGGCGGCCTGCGGGGTTCCGTCGGTGGAGCCGTTGTCGGCCATCAGCACACACACGGGCCGCTCGGTGGCCAGCGACAGCGAGGCCAGGAATCGCTCGAGGTGTGGGCCCGGTGAGTAGGTCACCGTCACGACCGGCAGGACGTCAGTCACGCGTAGAGGGTAACGGTAGATCGGCGGCAAGCGCCGCGACAAGCGCAGCGCGCCAGGGCCTTAGCGGCCGCAGGCCCGCCGCGGCGGACTCGCGGCCCGACAGCGCGGAATAGGTCGGCCGCGGCGCGGGGCGGGGAAATTCCGCGGTGCTGACCGGGCGTACGCGCTCGGGGTCGGCGCCGCATTCGGAGAAGATCGCGCGGGTCTGCTCGAAGCGGGACACCGCGCCCTCGTTGGCGGCGTGCAGGATCGGCCCGGGCACATGGTCGTCGACGATCTGCAGCAGGGCCTGCGCCAGGTCGCCCACATACGTCGGAGACCCGACCTGGTCGTCGACGACCTTCACCGGGCCGTCCCCCGCGGCGAGCCGGCGCATGACGGCGACGAAGTCCTTGCCGTCACCGCCGGTGTAGACCCAGGCGGTGCGCACGATGACGGCGTCCGGCAGCGCCGCCAGGACGGCCTCCTCCCCGGCATGCTTGCTGCGCCCGTACACGCCCGCCGGGGCGGTTTGATCGCTGGGCTCGTAGGGCCGCGGTTCGGCGCCACCGAAGTCTCCGTTGAAGACGTAGTCGGTGGAGACGTGGATGAACCGGGCGCCGGCGCGCGCGCAGGCCCGGGCGATGTTCTCGGGGCCGGTGGCGTTGACGGCGTAGGCGCCGGCCTCGTCGCTCTCGGCGCCGTCGACGTCGGTGTACGCCGCGCAATTGATCGCCACGTCGCCGCGCTCGATGATCCGTTCGGCGGCGGCGGGGTCGGTGATGTCCCATTCCGACGACGTCAGCGCCACCACGTCGCGGCCCTGACTGGCCGCCAGCGAGCGCAAATAGCTGCCCAGCTGCCCCCCGGCACCGGCGATCACGATCCTGCTCGACATGGTTTGAGTTTGGCATGCCCGGGAAGGCCCGGGCGAACGCCCGGGGCGCGCGGGGGTTCGCTACCCGCGAAGCGGGTGTGCCGCAAGTAACCTAGTGGGATGCCTGTGCAACGTGTGGTTCGTGTGATTGCCACTGCGCTCACGCTCGTGGTGGTCCTCGGCACCGGGCTGGCGTGGAGCAACGTCCGGTCCTTCGAGGACGGCATCTTCCACATGTCCGCGCCCTCGCTCGGCAAGGGCGGCGACGACGGCGCGATCGACATCCTGCTGGTCGGCCTCGACAGCCGCACGGACGCGCACGGCAACCCGCTGTCCCAAGAGGAGCTGGCCAGCCTGCGGGCCGGCGACGAGGAAGCGACCAACACCGACACGATCATCCTGATCCGGATCCCCAACAACGGGAAGTCGGCGACCGCCATCTCGATCCCCCGCGACTCCTACGTCGCGGCCCCCGGGCTGGGCAAGACGAAGATCAACGGCGTCTACGGCCAGACCCGCGAGGCGAAGCGCACCAGCCTGGTCAAGGCCGGCGATTCGGCCGAGGACGCCGCGGCGCAGGGCACCGAGGCCGGGCGCGAGGCCCTGATCAAGACCGTCGCCGACCTCACCGGCGTCACCGTCGACCACTACGCCGAGATCGGGCTGCTCGGCTTCTCGCTGATCACCGACGCGCTCGGCGGCGTGGACGTCTGCCTCAAAGAGCCGGTGTTCGAACCCCTTTCGGGCGCCGACTTCCCGGCCGGCCCGCAACGCCTGGACGGGCCGGAGGCGCTCAGCTTCGTCCGTCAGCGCCACGAGTTGCCGCGCGGCGACCTGGACCGGGTGGTGCGTCAGCAGGTGGTGATGGCCTCGCTTGCCCACCGGGTCATCTCCGGCAAGACGCTGTCCAGCCCCGCCACCGTGCGACGGCTGGAGGCCGCGGTGCAACGCTCGGTGGTGATCTCGCAGGGTTGGGACGTAATGGATTTCGTCCAGCAGATGCAGAAGCTCGCCGGCGGCAATGTCGCGTTCGCCACCATCCCGGTGCTAGACGGGGCCGGCTGGAGTGACGACGGCATGCAGAGCGTGGTGCGGGTGGACCCGCATCAGGTACAGGACTGGGTCAACGGGCTGCTGCACGAGCAGGAGCAGGGCAAGACCGAGGAGATCGCCTACACCCCGGCGAAGACCACCGCCAGCGTGGTCAACGACACCGACATCAACGGCCTGGCATCGGCGGTATCCCAGGTGTTGACCGCCAAGGGATTTGGCGCAGGCACGGTCGGCAACAACGACGGCGGCCACGTCAAGGGCAGCCAGGTCCGGGCCGCCAAGACCGACGACCTCGGGGCCCAGGAGGTGGCCAAGGAGCTCGGCGGGCTGCCGGTGGTCGCCGATCCATCCGTCGCGGCGGGCTCGGTCAAGGTGGTGCTGGGCAACGACTACACCGGCCCCGGCTCCGGACTTTCCGGCACCGCGTCGGTGATGCCCGCCCGGGTGTCCAACGTCGGTGCGGTGGCCGCCGACCCGAACGTCCCCGCGCCCTCGCCGATCCTGACCGCCGGTTCCGACAAGCCCGAGTGCATCAACTGAGCACGCTCTCCGGCGCCATCCTCGACCCGATGCTGCGGACCGACCCGGTCGGCCCGCGCATCACCTACTACGACGACGCGACCGGCGAGCGCATCGAGTTGTCGGCGGCGACGCTGGCCAACTGGGCGGCCAAGACCGGCAACCTGTTACGCGACGAGCTCGGCGCCGGACCGGGCAGCCGGGTCGCGATCCTGCTGCCCGCGCACTGGCAGACCGCGGCGGTGCTGTTCGGGGTGTGGTGGATCGGCGCCGAGGCCGTGCTCGCGCCGGGCCCGGGGGCCGCAACGGACGTAGCCATGTGCACCGCCGAGCGACTGGACGAGGCCGACGAGACGGGGGCCGGCGAGGTGGCGGTGCTGTCGCTGGACCCATTCGGCCGCCCCGCGCCCGGCCTGCCGATCGGCGTCACCGACTACGCGACCGCCGTGCGCGTGCACGGCGACCAGATCGTCGCCGAATCCCAACCCGGTCCGGCGCTGGCCGGCCGATCGGTCGACGACGTCCTGGCCGACTGCCAAAGCTCCTCCGCCGCAAGGGGATTGACGGCCGACGACCGGGTGCTGTCCACCGCCGCGTGGTCGCAACCCGGCGAGCTGGTGGACGGCCTGCTGGCGATCCTGGCCGTCGGCGCGTCGCTGGTGCAGGTGGCCAATCCCGACCCGTCGGCGCTGCAGCGCAGGATCGAGACCGAAAAGGTCACCCGGGTGCTCTAGCCGCGGACGGATACATATTGATATCGCAATATTTCAATGTTAACGTCGAGCGAGCATCAGCTGACGCCGCGACGACAGGGAGGTCCGGGTAATGGCGGGGTACGCGCTCTTGGCAAAGGCGGCATCGACGGTGGTCACCGGCCTGGTCGGCGTGACGGCCTACGAGGTGGTGCGCAAGGCCGTGGCCAAGGCGCCGCTGCACGAGACCGCGGTGTCGGCGGCCGAGCTGGGGCTGCGCGGGACGCGCAAGGCCGAGGAGGCCGCCGAGTCCGCCCGGCTGAAGATCGCCGACGTCATGGCCGAAGCCCGCGAGCGCATCGGCGAGGAAGCGCCCACGCCGGCCGTCGCCGACGTCCACCAGCACGACCACTGATCCCCGCGCAGATGGCGCTCGCCACCGCCCTGGAGCCGGTCGGATCGAAAGACCCCGCGCTGCAGATCCTTTCGGATGCGGCCGGGCGCATGCGGGTTTCCGTCGACTGGCTGCGGTGCGACTCCCGGCGCGCGGTGGCGGTCGAGGAGGCCGTCGCCAACGAGGACGGCGTGCGCGTGGTGCACGCCTACCCGCGCACCGGATCCGTCGTCGTCTGGTATTCGCCCCGGCGTTGTGACCGCGCCGCGGTGCTGGCCGCGATCAGTTCCGCCGCGCATGTCGCCGCCGAGCTGATTCCCGCACGCGCGCCGCATTCGGAGGAGATCCGCAACACCGACGTGTTGCGGATGGTCGTCGGCGGTGCCGCGCTGGCCCTGCTCGGCGTGCGCCGCTACGTGTTCGCCCGGCCGCCGCTGCTCGGCCCGAACGGCCGGGTTCTGGCCACCGGCGTCACCGTCTTCACCGGCTACCCGTTCCTGCGCGGCGCGCTGCGCTCGCTGCGCTCCGGCCGGGCCGGCACCGACGCCCTGGTGTCGGCGGCGACGGTGGCGAGCCTGGTGCTGCGCGAGAACGTGGTGGCGCTGACGGTGCTGTGGCTGCTCAACATCGGCGAGTACCTGCAAGACCTCACCCTGCGCCGGACCCGGCGGGCCATTTCCGAACTGCTGCGCGGCAGCCAGGACTCGGCGTGGATCCGGCTGACCGACGGGGCGGAAGTCCAGGTCCCCATCGACAGCGTCCAGATCGGCGACGAGGTGATCATCCACGATCACGTCGCGATACCGGTGGACGGCGAAGTGGTCGACGGCGAGGCGATCGTCAACCAGTCCGCGATCACCGGCGAGAACCTGCCCGTTTCCGTCATGGTCGGCGCGCACGTGCACGCCGGGTCGGTCGTGGTGCGCGGGCGCCTGGTGGTGCGCGCGCAGGCCGTCGGCAACCAGACGGCGATCGGGCGCATCATCACCCGGGTCGAGGAGGCCCAGCACGACCGCGCGCCCATCCAGACCGTGGGCGAAAACTTCTCCCGCCGTTTCGTTCCCACCTCGTTCATCGTGTCGGCCCTCACCCTGGCGGTCACCGGCGATGTGCGCCGCGCGATGACCATGCTGTTGATCGCGTGCCCCTGCGCGGTGGGCCTGTCCACCCCGACCGCGATCAGCGCCGCGATCGGCAACGGCGCGCGCCGCGGCATCCTGATCAAGGGCGGCTCCCACCTCGAACAGGCCGGCCGGGTCGACGCGATCGTGTTCGACAAGACCGGAACGCTGACCGTCGGCCGCCCGGTTGTCACCAATATCATTGCCCTGCACAAGGATTGGGAACCCGAGCAGGTGCTGGCGTATGCCGCCAGCTCGGAGATCCATTCCCGCCATCCGCTGGCCGAGGCGGTGATCCGCTCCACCGAGGAACGCCACATCACCATCCCGCCGCACGAGGAGTGCGAGGTCCTGGTGGGCCTGGGCATGCGAACCTGGGCCGACGGCCGCACCCTGCTGCTGGGCAGCCCGGGGCTGCTGCGAGCCGAAAAGGTGCGGGTGTCGAAGAAGGCGTCGGAGTGGGTGGACAGGCTGCGCCGCCAGGCCGAGACCCCGCTGCTGCTCGCGGTCGACGGCAAGCTGGTGGGGTTGATCAGCCTGCGCGACGAGGTGCGGACCGAGGCGGTCGAGGTGCTGAAGCAGCTGCGGGACAACGGCATCCGCCGCATCGTCATGCTCACCGGCGACCACCCGGACATCGCCCAGGTGGTCGCCGAGGAGCTGGGCATCGACGAGTGGCGCGCCGAGGTGATGCCGGAGGACAAGCTCGAGGTGGTGCGCGGGCTGCAGAACGACGGCTACGTGGTCGGCATGGTCGGCGACGGCATCAACGACGCCCCGGCGCTGGCGGCCGCCGACATCGGGATCGCCATGGGCCTGGCCGGAACCGACGTCGCCGTCGAGACCGCCGACGTGGCATTGGCCAACGACGACCTGCACCGGCTGCTCGACGTGCGCGACCTGGGCGCCCGGGCCGTCGACGTCATCCGGGAGAACTACGGCATGTCCATCGCCGTCAACGCCGCCGGGCTGATCATCGGCGCCGGGGGCGCGCTGTCCCCCGTGCTGGCCGCGATCCTGCACAACGCGTCGTCAGTCGCGGTGGTGGCCAACAGCTCCCGGCTGATCCGCTACCGGCTGGAGTAGCAATAGTGGCGGGCAGGCGCCGCAGAAGAACTCAGCAGCCGCAGTCATGGCCGCGCCAGGCGCGGACGCCCTGCCAGGCGGCGACGCCGGCGATCCCGAGTCCGACCGCCGGGTCGATCCACCATCCGCCCGACCACGACGCCGTCGCGGCGAGCCCCACGAGCACCCCGGCCGCCTGGGCGGCGCACAGGTAGTTCTGGATCCCCTCGGCCTCGGTGGCTTCCGAGTCCAGCCGCAGGCCGAGCCGGCGGTTGGCGCGGCCGAGAATCGGCATCAGCAGCAAACCGCTGGCCGTCAGCGCGATGCCGATCAGCGAGGCCCCGGCGTGGCGCTCGCCCATCAGCTCGCGAAGTGATTCGGCGGCGACGTAGGGGGCGGTCAGCCAGAACGACACCGCGACACCGCGTTGCGCGCGCCGCTCGGCGTTCGGGTCGAACGTCCGCGCCCCGCTGAACCGCCACACCACCATCGCGCTGGCCAGCGCCTCGGACACCCCGCCGAGGGCCCACCCGGTCAGGGCCACGGACCCGACGGCCAGCCCCTGCCACAGGCCGATGCCGCCCTCGACGAGCACCGCGGCCAGGCTGACCCAGGCCAGCCGCCGCGCCCACTCGGCGTCGCGCTGCCAACCGGCGTCCCGCGTCGCTGCGATGGTGCATTCATCGGCGATGACAGAGGAGGTGGTCATTGCGCGAGGCTAGCGGCGATCGCGCACGCTCGCGGGCCCAGACACCCGCTAGTAACACAATCGTGTCAAACCCGACTGGTCAGCACCCGCTTGAGCACCTTGCCGCCGGCGTTGCGCGGCAGCTCGTCGACGAACAGCACGTCGCGCGGAATCTTGAAGCGCGCCAGCCGGTTTCGTACGTATTCCCGAACTTCGTGCTCGGTGAGCGTCGTGCCCGGGCGGAGCACGAGGTAGGCGCGCAACCGCTGCCCGAACTCCTCGTCGTCGACGCCGACGACGGCCGCGTCGAGGATGCCGGGATGCTGCACAAGCGCCTCTTCGACCTCGCCGGGGTAGACGTTCTCCCCGCCGGAGACGATCATCTCGTCGTCGCGCCCGTCGATGAAGAGCCTGCCGTCGGAATCGAAATGACCGATGTCGCCGGTGGACATCAGGCCCTGAACCGACTCCTTGGTGCCGCCATCGGTGTATCCCTCGAAGGTCAGCACGTTGCCGACGAAGATCCGACCCCGCGTCCCCGGCGGGACCTCGCGGCCGTCGTCGCCGAAGATCTTGACGACCGAGCCCGGGACCACCGCACCCACGCAGCCGGGCGCGACGGTCAGGTCCGCGGGCGTGGCGATGGTGGCGTAGGCGACCTCGGTCGATCCGTACATGTTGTAGACCACGGGGCCGAGCGCCTCGAGCGCCCGGGTGGCCAGCGCGCCACCGAGCTGGGAACCGCCGATGAACACGATGCGCAGCGACGACAGGTCGTGCTCGGCCAGGGCCGCCGGGCCCAGATCAAGGATGCGCCGCAACATGATCGGCACGACGATCATGGCGCTGGCCCGATGCGCGGCCACGCTGGCCAGCGTCTCTCGGGCATCGAATCGGCGGCGCAGTACCAGGGTCGAGCCCAGCACAATCGCATACAGTGGCTGAAACCCATCGAATGAAGCAGTGGCACACAGCATTCCGTGACCTCCCGGCCGCGGAACGGCACCTTGCCGAGCAGACCGCCCACCGGTATCAGCGAGTGCGGCTCGGAACGCGCGGCGCCCTTCGGTGTTCCCGTCGTCCCACTGGTCGAGATGACGATCTTGGGCCGCCCACCCGACGAGGGCGGCGGACGGGGATCCCCGCGTTTGATCAGCGCGTCCAGGGTGTCGGGCGCGGGCGTATCGGTCCAGGCCCGGATCCGGCCCAGCCTCGGCCGGACGTCCCCGACGACGGCGCTGTACTCCTCGTCGTAGACCAGGAGGTCCGCGCCCTCGCGGGCCAGCGTCTCGGCGAACTGCGTGCGCCCGAAGCCGGTGTTGAGCAGCAGGATGAATGCGCCGCACTTGCCGGCGGCGAAGACGGCCTCGAGAAAGCCCCGGTGGTTGCCGGCCAGGATGGCCACGCCGGCGCCCGGGCCGAGCCCGCGCCGCCGCCACTCGTTGGCCAACGCGTTGGTCCGCTCGTCCAGCTCACCGAACGTCAGGGGCCCGCGCTCGTCGATCAGCGCCACCCCGTCGCGGTCTCGCCCGGCCGCGATCGCCGGCGCCGCCCCCAGCAGCCCGTAGCGATCGAGGGCGCGCAGCACCGGCACGATCCGCCCGGGCGGCAGCCACCCCAATCCGCCGGAGCGGGCATAGAGAAACAGCGACCGGGCTTCCAAACCCGCGCGCCCGAAAAGGTCCACATGTCGATGCTGCCGCCGCCCCTCGCCTTGGATAAGGGCGCAACGCCACTCCGACAGGGGTCTTTCGTCACCATCGTTACTCTGGTTAACGACTAGACGGAAAGGGCATTGCCGATGACGCGCACCGACAACGACAGCTGGGACCTGGCCACCAGCGTGGGGGCCACCGCCACCATGGTGGCGGCCGGACGGGCCCGGGCCACCCGTGACGCGCTGATCGACGACCCGTTCGCCGAGCCGCTGGTGCGCGCCGTCGGCGTCGATTTCATGACGCGATGGGCCGCCGGCGAATTGAGTTCGGCCGACGTCGACGAGCCCGGCGCCCCGTGGGGCATGCAACGCATGACCGACATGCTGGCCGCCCGCACGCGCTACATCGACGCGTTCTTCGCCGAGGCGGGTGCGGCGGGCATCCGCCAGGTCGTCATCCTGGCCTCCGGCCTGGACGCGCGCGCCTACCGGCTGCCGTGGGCGGCGGGCACCACGGTGTTCGAGATCGACCAGCCGCAGGTCATCGAATTCAAGACGGCAACCATCGCCGAGCTGGGCGCCCAGCCCAGCGCCGAGGTGCGGGCCGTCCCGATCGACCTGCGCCACGATTGGCCGTCGGCGCTGCGCGAGGCCGGCTTCGACACCGGGCGGCCGGCCGCCTGGGCCGCCGAGGGCCTGCTCGGCTTCCTGCCCCCCGAGGCGCAGGACCGGTTGCTCGACGACATCACCGCGCTCAGCGCCGACGGGAGCCGGCTGGTGGCCGAGATCTTCAGCAACTCCGGCGACAACGGGGACGCCCTGAACGCCGCGAGCGAGAAGTGGCGGGAGAACGGGCTGGACATCGCGCTCGGCGACCTCGGGTTTCCCGGCGAGCGCAACGACGCGGCTACGTATCTACAGCGGCGGGGCTGGCGCCCGGTTCGCACACCCCTGAATCAGTTGTTGGCCGACAACGGGTTACCTTTGCAGCGCACCGAAGCCGGTGCGCCGTTCGCCGAGAACTACTACTGCATCGCGGAGTTGCACACGGCCCGTTGACGGAAGGCCACCCATGGCAGACAGCACGCCCGCCAAGCCGCTTGACGGGTTCCGGGTACTCGATTTCACCCAGAACATCGCCGGGCCGCTGGCCGGCCAGGTGCTGGCCGACCTGGGCGCCGAGGTGATCAAGGTCGAGGCGCCCCTGGGCGAGGCGGCCCGGCAGATCACCGCGGTCCTGCCCGGGCGCCCGCCGCTGCCCACGCTGTTTCTGCCGCACAACCGGGGCAAGAAGTCGGTGGCGGTCGACCTCACGAACGACGAAGCCAAGCAACAGATCCTGCGGCTGGTCGACACCGCCGACGTCGTGCTGGAAGGGTTCCGCCCCGGCGTGATGGAGCGGATGGGCCTGGGCCCCGACGAGTTGCGCGCCCGCAACCCCCGGCTCGTCTACGCGCGGCTGTCTGCCTACGGCGGCAACGGCCCGCACGGCAGCAGGCCGGGCGTCGACCTGATGGTCGCGGCCGAGTCGGGCATGACGACCGGGATGCCGACGCCGACCGGCAAACCGCAGATCATCCCCTTCCAGCTCGTCGACGCCGCCAGCGGTCACGTGCTGGCCCAGGCGGTGCTGGCCGCGCTGCTCAACCGGGAGCGCCACGGCGTGGCCGACGTGGTGCGCGTCGCCATGTACGACGTCGCGGTCAACTTGCAGGCCGGCCAGCTCACGATTCATCTGAACAAGCCCAGCGCGGCGGCCAACCCCGACGCCACACCGAAACCCAAGAAGCGCAAGGGAGTTGGCTTCGCCACCCAACCGTCCGACGCGTTCAAGGCCGCCGACGGGTACCTGGTGATCAGCGCGTACGTGCCCAAGCATTGGGCGAAGCTGTGCCAGATCATCGGTCGGCCGGATCTGCTGGACGACGAGCGGTTCATCGATCAGCGTTCGCGGGCAATGAATTACCCCGAGTTGACCGAGGAACTCGAGTCGGCGCTGGCCGCCAAGACGGCGGCCGAATGGGTTGAGCTGCTTCAGGAAGCTGGCCTGATGGCCTGCCTGGCCTACACCTGGAAGCAGGTGGTGGACACCCCGCTGTTCGGGGAGAACGAGCTCGCCCTGCGGGTGGGCACCGGCGGCGACGCGGTCACGGTGGTGCGCATGCCGGCGCGCTACGCGAGCTTCGACGCGGCGGTCACCGATCCGCCGCCCGCGCCCGGGCAGCACAACGACGAGTTCCTCACCGCGCCATAGCCTTACAGGCTGGGCAGGCGCACCACCTGGACGAAGAACTCGTCGATCTGGCGGACCGCCTTCATGAACTGGTCCAGGTCGACCGGCTTGGTGACGTAGGCGTTGGCGTGCAGCTTGTAGCTGCGCAGGATGTCCTCCTCGGCCGAGGAGGTGGTGAGTACGACGACCGGGATCCGGGCCAGGTCCGGGTCGGACTTGACCTTCTCCAGCAGCTGGCGGCCGTCGTACTTGGGCAGGTTCAGGTCCAGCAGGATGAGGTCGGGCCGCGGCGCATCCTCGAACTTACCGCGCTGGTAGAGGTAGTCGAGGCCTTCCTCTCCGTCGTGCGCCACGTGGAGCCGGTTCTTGAGCTTGTTGTGCTCGAACGCTTCCCGCGTGATGAGCTCGTCCCCCGGGTCGTCCTCGACGAGCAGGATGTCGATCGCTCTGCCTTCTGATGTCATTGATGCGCTCCTTCCAAAGCGTCTGAGTCTGCTTCGCCGGCGGGCTCGGGCATCGGCAGCGTGAACTCGAACCGCGTCCCCTCGGTGTGAGTCGGGTCGATCCGGATGGTGCCGCCGTGGTGCTCGACGATCTTCTTGACCAACGCCAGGCCGACGCCCGTCCCGGCGTACACGTCGCGGCCGTGCAGGCGTTGGAAGATGACGAAGACCTTGTCGGCGAACTCGGCCGGGATGCCGATGCCGTTGTCCGACACGGTGATCAACCACTCGCCGTCGTGGATGCCGGTGCCCGGCGTGCACTCGATGACGACGCGGGGCCGGCGATCTTTGTGCCGGAACTTCACCGCGTTGCCGATGAGGTTCTGCCACAGCATCGTCAGCAGCATGGGGTCGCCCTTGATCCGCGGCAGCGCGTCGGGGCGCACGACTTCGGCGTCCGACTCCTCGATCGCGGTGGACAGGTTGGCCAGGCCGGAGTCCAGCGCCGTGTCGAGCTCCACGTCGGTCTCCGTGGCGCCCAGCCGGCCGACGCGCGAGAAGGTGAGCAGGTCGTTGATCAGCGCCTGCATCCGTTTGGCCCCGTCGACCGCGAATCCGATGTATTCGATGCCGCGCTCGTCGAGCTTGTCGCCGTATCGCCGCTCCAGCAGCTGGCAGAACGAGGCGACCTTGCGCAGCGGCTCCTGCAGGTCGTGCGATGCGACGTAGGCGAACTGCTCGAGTTCGGTGTTGGACCGGCGCAATTCGGCCGTCTGCTCGTCCAGCTGCGCCTGGGCCGTGCGCGACGTTTCGAGCTCGTCCACCATGCGCTTGCGCATGTTCTCCACGTCGATCGCCATGTCGCGGATGTCTTTGGGCCGCTTGGGCGGTGAGATGCTTTCCTCGAAGTTGCCCTCGGTGATCCGCCGGCACGCCGCGGCCAGCGCGGCGAGCGGACGCGCGACCGTGTCGCGGATCAGGAACCCCAGCAGCCCGGCCGTGACGAAGAACAGCAACACCATGGCGCCGAACGCCCTGTCGCGCCAGGCATCGACGCGTTTGAGTTCGTTCGCGGCGGTCGTCCGCGCGGCGGACAGGTTCGCGTTCTGGCTATCGAAAAGCATTCGCAAATGGTCGAATTCGGCTTTGCCGCGCTCCGCCGACGGTTTGCTCGTGACGTTCTTGCCGTTCGGCCTGACGGTGCCGATGACCGGTTCGGCATAGCTCGCCCGCCACCTGGCCGCGGCGTTCTCGATCGCGTCCAGGTCGCCGATGAGGTCCGGACGCTCGCTCAGGCGGCGCCGGATCTCGTCCACCGCGGCGCGTTCGGCGTGCTGCCCGTCGTAGTAGGGAGTGAGGAATTGCCGGTCCCCGGCGATCAGGTAGCCCCGGATGCCCGTCTCCTGGTCGCGCAGCGCGGCCTGCAGCTGGAAGGCCGCCACGCGCGCCGGCTGGATGTTGTCGAGGAGGTCGCGCGTCATCTGGTCGGTGCGGTCCAGCAACAGCGCGCCGACGAGTGCGCCGGCGAGCACCATCACGCCCATGCTGACCAGGACGAGGGCCTGCCAGCCACGCACGGTGAGCTGCGCCAGGGGCAGGCGGCGCGACCTCGGGGTCACGGGGTGGTCCGTTCGACCCGCAGCACGGCGATGTCGTCGGTGAGCCCGCCGTGCGACTGGGCGAGTTCCTGGGCGCCGTCGATGAGCGCGTCGACGAACTCCGGACCCGGCCGGTTCGCGTGCGACCGGGCCAGCTCGAGCAGACCGTCCTCGCCGAGGCGCTGGGTGCCTCGTCCGGAGTATCCCTCGAAGAGTCCGTCGGTCAGCAGCAGCAGGCCGTGGCCCGCGGGAAACTCCATCTCATAGCGCGGCCAGTCGTCGTCGGCGCGCAGGCCCAGCGCCGGACCTCCGGGCGGCTCCACCCACTCGACCGTTCCGCCGCGCTGCAACAGCATCCCGGGGTGACCGGCGCGGATGACGGTGATGCGCGAGCTGTCGGCCGGGATCTCCAGGCTGAGCACCGTCGCGAAAACGCCTGTGCCCGTTCGCTCGGAGTGCAGCACCCGCTCGAGCTGCCGCATCAGCTCCACCCCGTGCACGCCGGCGAAGGTGAGCGCGCGGAAGGCGATGCGCAGCGCCGCGCCCAGGGCGGCCTCGTGCGGCCCGTGCCCCGCGACGTCGCCGATCAGGACGTGAACGACCCGGTCGGGCGTCTGGACCACGTCGTAGAAGTCCCCGCACAGCAGCGCGTCCTCGCGGCTCGGCCGGTACCGCGCGACGATGTCGACGCCCGGGTTGTCCAGCAGCAGCGGGGAGGGCAGCAGGCCGCGTTCCAGCAGGGCGTTCTCGCGGGCCCGCAGCTGGGTCGCGTGCAGGTCGGCGGCGATCAGCTCGGCACGCTTGCGCTCGATCGCGTACAGCAGCGCGCGCCGCAGCATCTCGGGCTCGACACGGCCCTTCACCAGGTAGTCCTGGGCGCCGGCGGCGACCGCCGAGGCGCCGAAGTATTCGTCGTTCAGCCCGGTCAGCACGACGATGGGAACCGTGGCGTCGTGCTTGGCGATGCGGTCCAGCGCGTCCATGCCGTTGGCGTCGGGCAGGTGCAGGTCCAGCAGCACGCAGTCGGGCCGGGCGGAGGCGAGCTCACGCTCGGCATGGGCCATCGACTGCGCCCACACCACCTGGATATCGGCGACCGCATCGGCGATCAGGTCCTCCACCAGCACCGCGTCGGCGCGGTCGTCCTCGACCAACAGCAACGACAACGACTGCCAATTCGCCGCCGGGGTCACTGGAGCGCGTACGGGCATCAATTGCCGGTCATCCCGGCGCGCGCAGACGACGCCACGCCGTTCACTGAGACCCCCACGGTCAGACCCATTCGCACGACTCTACGTGTGGCCCCACCACCCCGAATGGCGGCCCTGAGAGATCCTAGCGTCGCGTTCAGCGCAGCAGCGCCCGCGACATGACGACGCGCTGAATCTGATTCGTGCCCTCGTAGATCTGGGTGATCTTGGCGTCGCGCATCATCCGCTCGACCGGGAAGTCGACGGTGTAGCCGGCGCCGCCGAAGAGCTGCACCGCGTCGGTGGTCACCTCCATCGCGACGTCGGAGGCCCAGCACTTGGACGCCGCGGAGATGAAGCCCAGGTTGGATTCGCCACGTTCCGCGCGGGCGGCCGCGTGGTAGACCATCAGCCGGGCCGACTCCAGCTTCATGGCCATGTCGGCGATCATGAATTGCACACCCTGGTTGTCGCTGACGGGGCGGCCGAACTGCTTGCGGTCCTTGGTGTAGGCGATGGCGGCGTCCAGCGCGCCCTGCGCGATGCCGACCGCCTGGGCACCGATGGTGGGGCGGGTGTGGTCCAGCGTCGCCAGCGCGGTCTTGAAGCCGGTACCCGGCTCACCGATGATCCGGTCGCCCGGGATGCGGCAGTTCTCGAAGTACAGCTCGGTGGTCGGGGAACCCTTGATGCCGAGCTTGCGCTCTTTGGGCCCGACGGTGAACCCCTCGTCGTCGGCGTGCACCATGAACGAGGAGATGCCGTTGGCGCCCTTGTCCGGATCGGTGACGGCCATGACCGTGTACCAGCTCGACTTGCCGCCGTTGGTGATCCAGCACTTTGCGCCGTTGAGAATCCAGTCGTCGCCGTCGGCCTTGGCCCGCGTGCGCATGGAGGCCGCGTCGCTGCCGGCTTCCCGCTCGCTCAGCGCGTAGGACGCCATCGCGGTGCCGTCGGCGATCGACGGCAGCACCTGCTTCTTCAGCTCGTCGGAGCCCCGCAGGATCAGCCCCATGGTGCCCAGCTTGTTCACCGCGGGGATCAGCGACGCCGAAGCGTCGACGCGGGCGACCTCCTCGATCACGATGCACGCCGCGACGGAATCCGCCCCCTGGCCGCCGTACTCCTCGGGTACGTGGACCGCGTTGAAGCCGGACGCGTTCAGCGCCTCCAGCGCCTCGTCCGGGAAGCGCGAATTCTCGTCCACGTCGGCGGCGTGCGGGGCGATCTCCTTCTCCGCCAGCGCGCGGATCGCCGCCCTCAGCTCCTGGTGCTCCTCGGGCAACTGGAACAAATCGAACGACGGGTCTCCGGCCCAACCAGCCATCTCTCAAGCCTCCTTGCTACTCGCCGGTAACTTTACCGTGCAGCTGCTGTAGCGCCTCATCCTTGGCACGCACGCTCTCGGCCAGCTGGCCTTGGAACTCGACGAGGCGGGCCCGCAGCGCGGGATCGGATGCGCCGAGGATGCGCACGGCGAGCAGCCCCGCGTTGCGCGCGCCACCGATCGAGACCGTGGCCACCGGGACGCCCGCGGGCATCTGCACGATCGACAGCAACGAGTCGAGGCCGTCCAGCCGCGCCAGCGGCACCGGCACCCCGATCACCGGCAGCGGCGTCGCCGACGCGACCATCCCGGGCAGGTGGGCGGCGCCGCCGGCGCCGGCGATGATGACCTCGATGCCGCGGTCGGCCGCGCCGCGCGCGTAGTCGAACATCACCTGGGGCGTGCGATGCGCCGAGACCACCCGAACCTCGGCCGGTACGTCGAACTCGGCCAGCGCCGCCGCGGCGTCGGACATCACCGACCAGTCGCTGTCGCTGCCCATGATGACCCCGACGCGCGGTTGCTCACTCATGGCCATTTATGCCGCTTCTCCCGCCTTTTCCTATCGCACTGCTCTTTTTATCGTCGCCGGCATGCGGATCCCATCCGTCCGTCCACCGCCCGTGCGACAACCAGTGTGCCGCCAACTCGGCGCGCGTCCGCAGCGCGGCCACCTCCGCCATGTCGGTGCCCAGGAAATTGACGTGGCCGACCTTGCGACCGGGGCGTTCCTCCTTGCCGTAGAGGTGCACCCGGGCGTCGGGCATCCGCGCGAACAGGTGGTGCAACCGCTCGTCGATCGTCATCGCGGGCCGCTCCGCGGCGCCGAGCACGTTGGCCATCACCGTCACCGGCGCGATCGCGTCGGTGTCGCCCAGCGGATAGTCCAGCACCGCGCGCACGTGCTGTTCGAATTGACTGGTGCGCGCCCCGTCCATGGTCCAGTGCCCGGAGTTGTGCGGCCGCATCGCCAGCTCGTTGACGAGCAGCTCTGAGTCGGTGGTCTCGAACAGCTCGACCGCGAACACCCCGACCACACCCAGCTCGGCGGCCAGGCGCAACGCCAGCTGCTGGGCGGCGGCGGCGACGTTGTCGGGCAGCCCGGGCGCGGGCGCGATCACCTGCACGCAGATCCCGTCCTGTTGCACCGTCTCGACGACCGGCCACGCCGCACCCTGGCCGAACGGTGAGCGCGCCACCAACGCCGACAATTCACGGCGCAGACTGACCTGCTCCTCGGCCATCACCGGCACCTCAGCCGCCAGGAAGTCGGCCGCGATCTCCCGGGCGTGCAGAGGATCGCGTGCCATCCGCACCCCGCGCCCGTCGTAGCCGCCGCGGACCGCTTTCACCACCACGGGGCCGGCGATGCGCCGCGCGAAGGCATCGAGTTCTTCGACGCTCCGGATTTCGGCGTAACCGGGCACCGGAACGCCCAGCGACTCCAGCCGCCGGCGCATGACCAGCTTGTCCTGGGCGTGCAGCAGCGCCTGCGGCGGCGGGGCGACGTTGACGCCCTCGGCGACCAGCTTGTCCAGCAGCTCGCCCGGCACATGCTCGTGGTCGAACGTCAGGACATGGGCCCCGGCGGCGACCCGGCGCAGGTCCTCCAGCTCGGTGTGCGAACCGATCACGACGTCCGGGGTGACCTGCGCGGCCGGCTCGTCGGCGGCGGTCGCCAGCACCCGCAGCGTCTGCCCCAGGGCGATCGCGGCCTGATGGGTCATCCGGGCGAGCTGGCCGCCGCCGACCATGGCGACCAACGGCGCTACTGCGGGGGCGGCCCTGGGCGGGCGTGTACTCGGCACGGCCATCATGGTGTCACGGCGCGGGCGGCGTGTTGACCGGCGGTGACACCGAATCGTTATGTACGATTTTGCGTCGATTTTGTGTCCGTCCGTACACTGACCACTTGTGCCCTTCGCCGACGCCGCAATCGCGCGCATGCCCGGGTTTCTTCAGCCCTATTTGCTGCGCCACCACGAGCTGATCAAATTCGCCATCGTCGGCGGAACCACGTTCGTGATCGACTCGGCGATTTTCTACACGCTGAAGCTGACAATTCTGGACTCCAAGCCGGTCACCGCGAAGGTCATCGCCGGAATCGTCGCGGTGATCGCGTCCTACGTGTTGAACCGCGAGTGGAGCTTCCGCGATCGCGGCGGCCGGGAACGTCACCACGAGGCGCTGCTGTTCTTCGCCTTCAGCGGCGTGGGGGTGCTGCTGTCCATGGCGCCGCTGTGGTTCTCCAGCTACGTCCTGCAGCTGCGGGAGCCGATGGTCTCGCTGACCTTGGAGAACATCGCCGACTTCATCTCGGCCTACATCATCGGCAACCTGCTGCAGATGGCCTTCCGCTTCTGGGCGTTCCGGCGCTGGGTGTTCCCCGACGAGTTCGCGCGCAACCCCGACAAGGCACTGGAATCCGCCCTCACCGCCGGCGGCATCGCCGAGATGCTCGAGGACGAGATCGAGGGCGGGAACGTCACTCCGCTGCGCACCTGGCGCAACCGGGCGGGCCGGTGGGGTCAGCTGGGCGACTCCTCCGAACCCAGGGTGTCGAAAACTTCGTGATACAGCAGCGCGTGCACCTCGCGCAGGCGGGGAATGTCGTAGAACTCCAACGGATCCTGTGACGCCGATTCGATAATCAGCGTGCCGGTGCGAAACATTCGCTCGGTGATCCGGTCGCGGAATTCCACGCTGTTGATCCGCGCCAGGGGAATATCGATTCCGGTGCGGGTCAGCACCCCGTGCCGAAACATCACCCGCCGGTTCGTCACGACGAAATGAGTGGTCAGCCAGCTCAGGAACGGCCACAGCGTCAGCCAGCCGACGATCACCAGCCAGATGCCCCAGATGACGCCGTAGATGATGTTCTTGGCCAGCTGGCCCCAATGCGTCGAGTTCAGGTATCCCGACCCGAACGCCGCCAGCGCGGTCGCCAGCAGCAAGGCCACGACGGGCCAGATCAACCGCTTCCAGTGCGGGTGGCGGTGGACGATAACCTGCTCGCCCGCGGCCAGGACGTTATCCGGGTAGCTCATGCCCGCCGACATTAGCCGCGCGGGGCCGGACAACTAGCGCAAATGCACCACGTCGCCCGCCGAGACGACGACGGTCTCTCCCCCGGTGTCGATGCACAGCCTGCCCTGCTCGTCGACGGCGGTCGCGTCCCCGATGACTTCCTTGCCTCCGGGCAGGTGGGCCCGCACCCGGTGGCCGATGGTCAGGCTGCGCGCCCGGTAGTCGGCCGCCAGCGCCCAGTCCGCCCCGCGCGCGGCGCGCCACGCCACGATCCGCCGGCCGAGCTCGGACAACAGCCCGCACACCAGCAGGGTGCGGTCGGGAGCCCGCACACCGAGGTCGAGCAGCGAGGTGGCCCCCTCGATGCCGTCGGGCGCCTGAAACACGTTGAGCCCCAATCCGATCACCACGACCGGCCGGGCCACCTCGGCGAGGATGCCGGCCAGCTTGCCCGGGGATTCGGGGGCGCCCGCCAGCACGTCGTTGGGCCACTTGAGCCCCACCGGGACCCCGCCGAGCAGCGGGGCCACAGTGTCGACCACCGCGACCCCGGTGGCCAGGGGCAACCAGCCCCAGCCGGCGGTCGGCACGTCGACGATGCTGACGCCGACCGACATCGTGATCTGGGTCCGCGGGGTGGCCGACCAGGTGCGACCGTGCCGCCCGCGGCCCGCCGTCTGGTGCTCGGCGATCAGCACCGCCCCGGCCACGTCGGTCCCCGACGCCGCTCGCGCGAGCAGGTCGGCGTTCGTGGAGCCGGCCTGTTCGACGACGTCGAGTCGGCGCCAGCCCAGTCCGGTGCCGATCAGTTCGGCGCGCAGCGCACCCTGGTCCAGCGGTGCCCTGAGCTGATCTCGGTCTGTCACTGGACCCAGCCTAGAACTCACCGGCACCGGCGGCTCGCGTCTCGCATGTCCAGGGCGGCCAGGTGGCTGAACAGCATGCTGGTTCCGATCGGGTTGCCGCCCCCGGGGTAGGCGGTGCCGCTGGGCGCGGCCATCGTGTTGCCGGCGGCGTACAAACCGGGGATTGGGTGGCCGGACGTGTCGAGCACCCGGGCGGCGGTGTCGGTGCGCAGGCCGCCCTTGGTGCCCAGATCCGAAATGCCGAAAGCCGCGGCGTGATACGGCGGCCGATCGATGGGTACCAGTGGCGAGGCGCCCCCCGAGAACGCGCGGTCGAAAGCCTCGTCGCCCCTTCCGAAGTCCTCGTCGACGCCGGACGCGGCAAAACCGTTGAACCGGGCCACCGTTGCCGCCAGCTGCCGGCCCGGGACACCGATCTTGTCGGCCAGTTCCTCCAGGGTGTCCGCGGAGTGCCACAGGCCGGCGGCGACGTAGCGCTCCGTCTCGACGATGGAGACGTTGGCCGCCTTCACCGGCGGCACTTCGCCGTCGGTGTCGTCGTAGATCATCCAGTACGGCAACGTGATTGACCCGTTCTGCAGTTGCGCGATGATCTCGCGGCCGGCCCGGTCGTACGCGCGGGACTCGTTGACGAACCGGTTGCCGTCCTGGTTCACGAAGATGCCACCGGTGAACCACAGCGCGAAGGCGGACCGGCCGTCCGGGTGGGTCATGCCCGGCGACCACCACGCCTGATCCAGCAGGTCGGTGTCGGCGCCCGCGGCGATGCCGGCCTGTAGCGCCAGCCCCCGGCTTCCCGGGCCGCCCATGGTGTCTCGGGCCGCGCCCGGCACCCCGTATTGGCGCCGCAACTCCTCGTTGTTCTCGAAGCCGCCGGCGGCCAGCAGCACCCCCCGCCGGCTCCGGATCGCGCGGCGCTCACCGTCGCTCTCGACGATCGCGCCCGTCACCGCCCCTTCGGACATCACCAGCTCGACCAGGGCGGTGTCCCGCCGCAGCGACGCCGTCGGATACTGCTCAATCGCCTTGAGGAACCGCGCGATCAGCGCGCGACCCCCGAGGTAGTAGTCCGACGGCGGTTCCGCGCCGAGCCGGTCGGTGTCCAGCGGCCCGCGGATCACCTCCCGCAGTTCGGGGGCTGCGGCCACCTTCCAGGGCTTCGCGGCGATGTGGCGGCGGCCGTCCAGCCGCGCCTTCGGCGCTCTGCCGTAGTAGTCCGGCCAGGGCAACGGTACGAACTTCAGCAGGGGGTCGGCTTCCAGGTACTCGATCAGCCGGGCGCCGCCGCGGACATAGGTTTCCTGCAGTTCACGGGGGGTGCGGTCACCGACGACGGCGTGGTAGTAGGTCAGCGCGTCCTCGATGGTGTCGTCAAACGAGCCAGGGTCCCCGGCCCGCACCAGCACCGGGTTGCACGGGAACCAGACGCCGCCCCCACCGGAGTAGGCGGTGGTCCCGCCGAATTTCGACGTCGCCTCCACCAGCAACACGTCCAGGCCTTCGCGCGCCGCGGTGTAGGCACCGGTGACCCCGCCACCGCCCGATCCCGCAACCAGCACATCGCATTCGGTCGCCCAGTCCATCAGCGGAGACTAGCCCGCCGCTAAGCTCGGATCCCATGACAAGCGTTACCGACCACACCGCGGAGCCGGCCGCCGAGCACACCATCGACATCCACACCACCGCCGGCAAGCTGGCCGAGCTGCACAAGCGCCGCGAAGAGTCGCTGCACCCGGTGGGCGAAGAGGCCGTCGAGAAGGTGCACGCCAAGGGCAAGCTGACCGCCCGTGAGCGCATCCTCGCCCTGCTCGACGAGGACTCGTTCGTCGAACTCGACGCGCTGGCGCGGCACCGCAGCAAGAACTTCGGCCTGGAGAACAACCGCCCGCTCGGCGACGGCGTGATCACCGGCTACGGCACCATCGACGGTCGCGAAGTGTGCATCTTCAGCCAGGACGCCACGGTGTTCGGCGGCAGCCTCGGCGAGGTGTACGGCGAGAAGATCGTCAAGATCCAGGAACTGGCGATCAAGGCCGGCCGCCCGCTGATCGGCATCAACGACGGCGCCGGCGCGCGCATCCAGGAGGGCGTCGTCTCGCTCGGCCTGTACAGCAAGATCTTCCGGAACAACATCCTGGCCTCCGGCGTGATCCCGCAGATCTCGCTGATCATGGGCGCCGCCGCCGGTGGGCACGTCTACTCCCCCGCCCTGACCGACTTCGTGGTGATGGTCGACCAGACCAGCCAGATGTTCATCACCGGCCCGGACGTCATCAAGACCGTCACGGGCGAGGACGTCACGATGGAGGAGCTCGGCGGCGCCCACACCCACATGGCCAAATCGGGCACCCTGCACTACGTCGCCTCGGGCGAGCAGGACGCCTTCGACTGGGTGCGCGACCTGCTGAGCTACCTGCCGCCCAACAACGCCACCGACGCGCCGCGCTACGCCGAGCCCGTCCCCGAGGGCGCCATCGAGGACAACCTCACCGAGGAGGACCTCGAGCTGGACACGCTGATCCCGGACTCGGCCAACCAGCCGTACGACATGCACGAGGTGATCACCCGGATCCTCGACGACGACGAGTTCCTGGAAATCCAGAACGGCTACGCCACCAACATCGTCGTCGGCTTCGGCCGCATCGAGGGCCGGCCGGTCGGGATCGTGGCCAACCAGCCCACCCAGTTCGCCGGCTGCCTGGACATCAACGCCTCGGAGAAGGCGGCCCGGTTCGTGCGGACCTGCGACTGCTTCAACATCCCGATCATCATGTTGGTGGACGTCCCGGGCTTCCTGCCGGGCACCGGCCAGGAATACAACGGCATCATCCGGCGCGGCGCCAAGCTGCTGTTCGCCTACGGCGAGGCCACCGTCCCGAAGATCACCGTGATCACCCGCAAGGCCTACGGCGGCGCGTACTGCGTCATGGGCTCCAAGGACATGGGCTGCGACGTCAACATCGCCTGGCCGACCGCGCAGATCGCGGTGATGGGCGCCTCCGGGGCCGTCGGCTTCGTCTACCGCAAGCAGCTGGCCGAGGCGGCCAAGGAGGGCAAGGACGTCGACGCCCTGCGGCTAGAGCTGCAGCAGGAGTACGAGGACACGTTGGTCAACCCCTACGTCGCCGCCGAGCGGGGCTACGTCGACGCGGTGATCCCGCCGTCGCACACCCGCGGCTACATCGGCACGGCGCTGCGGCTGCTGGAACGAAAGATCGCGCACCTGCCCCCCAAGAAGCACGGGAACATCCCCCTGTGAGCCGAACGAGCGGAGCGAACGCGGTGAGCGACGGGAGTGAGGCGAACGATCCGGCCATGACAGACGAAAACGGTTCTGAGACAACCGAAGCCGCGCACCAACCGCACGAGCCGCACATCCACGTCCTCAAGGGTCGCCCCACCGACGAAGAGGTGGCCGCGCTGGTCACCGCGCTGGGCGTCGTCGGTGGCGGCGTCCCCGAGCCCACCGAGCCCGAGCCCACCCGCTGGGGTCTGCCGGTGGACCGCCTGCGGTTCGCGATGTCCAACTACCAGCGGCTCACCATGCAGCAAATGACGCACATGAAGCATTGACCCGGCTGGTCCTCGGGTCGGCCTCGTCGGGCCGCCTGCAGGTGCTGCGCCAGGCCGGCATCGATCCGCTGGTCGTCGTCTCCGGCGTGGACGAAGACGCCGTGGTCGCGAAGCTGCGGCCCGAAGCCGCGCCCGCCGAGGTGGTGTGCGCGCTGGCCGCGGCCAAGGCCGAGCGCGTGGCGGGCGAGCTGGCCGGTGCCGTCGCCGCCGATTGCGTTGTCGTCGGCTGCGATTCGCTGCTCTATCTCGACGGCGAACTGTTCGGCAAGCCCGGGTCGGCCGGCGAAGCGATGGCCCAGTGGCGTCGGATGGGTGGCCGGTCGGGCCGGCTGCATACCGGGCACTGCCTGCTGCGGCTGGTCGGCGGCGCGATCACCCATCGCGAAGTGGAATCTGCTTGCACCACAGTGCGTTTCGCCACACCCACGGAGGCCGACCTGCGGGCATACGTCGCCAGCGGCGAGCCGCTGCACGTGGCCGGCGGGTTCACCCTCGACGGGCTGGGCGGCTGGTTCGTCGACGGGATCGACGGGGACCCGTCGAACGTGATCGGTGTGAGCCTGCCGCTGCTGCGGTCGCTGTTGCAGCGGGCGGGGCTGTCGGTGACCGCGTTGTGGGCGGCGAACCCCCTGGGCCGCGAGACATAATCCGCTGCGACCCGTGACGGCGTGTCGTCGCAGACGTTTATGTGTCGCGGGCGGCCAACTCCCGGGACCGGCCGCTGAGCCCTGACGGTAGGCTTTCAGGCGTGGCATTACCCCCGGATCCAAGCCCGACTCTGACGGCCTACGCCCACCCCGAACGCCTGGTCACCGCCGACTGGCTCTCCGCCCATCAGGGCACCCCCGGCCTGGTGATCGTCGAATCCGACGAGGACGTCTTGCTCTACGACGTCGGCCATATCCCCGGCGCCGTCAAGATCGACTGGCACACCGACCTCAACGACCCGAGGGTGCGCGACTACATCAACGGCGAGCAGTTCGCCGAATTGATGGACCGCAAAGGCATCTCGCGCGACGACACCGTGGTGATCTACGGCGACAAGAGCAACTGGTGGGCCGCCTACGCGCTGTGGGTCTTCACGTTGTTCGGCCACCCCGATGTGCGCCTGCTCAACGGCGGGCGCGACCTGTGGCTGGCCGAGCGCCGGGAGACCACCCTGGACGTCCCCACCAAGACCTCCACCGGCTACCCCGTCGTCGCCCGCAACGACGAGCCCATCCGGGCCTTCAAGGACGACGTGCTGGCCATCCTGGGCACCCAGCCGCTGATCGACGTGCGCTCGCCGGACGAGTACACCGGCAAGCGCACACACATGCCCGACTACCCCGAGGAGGGCGTGCTGCGCGGCGGCCACATCCCCACCGCCCGGTCCATCCCGTGGGCCAAGGCGGTCGACGAGAGCGGGCGATTCCGCAGCCGCGAGGAGCTCGAGGAGCTCTACGACTTCATCACCCCGGACGACAAGACCGTGGTGTACTGCCGCATCGGCGAGCGGTCCAGCCACACCTGGTTCGTGCTCACTTACCTGCTGGGCAAGCCCGGGGTGCGCAACTACGACGGATCGTGGACCGAGTGGGGCAACACCGTGCGCACGCCTATCGTCGCAGGTGAAGAGCCGGGAGCCGTTCCGGTCCGATGACCCTGCCCGCCCCGTTGGCCGAGGTGGTCTCCGACTTCGCCGAAGTCCAGGGCCAGGACAAGCTGACGCTGCTGCTGGAATTCGCCAACGACCTCCCGGCCCTGCCTCCCGAGCTGGAAGAGCAGGCCATGGAGCCGGTGCCCGAATGCCAGACCCCGCTCTTCCTCCACGTCGATGCCAGCGACCCGAACCGGGTGCGGTTGCACTTCAGCGCGCCCGCCGAGGCGCCGACCACCCGGGGGTTCGCGTCGATCCTGGCCGCCGGTCTCGACGAGCAGCCCGCGGCCGACATTTTGGCGGTGCCCGAAGACTTTTACACCGACCTGGGCTTGGCCGCGCTGATCAGCCCGCTGCGGCTGCGCGGCATGTCGGCGATGCTCGCCCGCATCAAGCGGCGGCTGCGCGAGTCGGCTCCAAATTCCGGCACCGGCTGATCGGCCCGACGGTGCGGCGCTTAGACTTCCCGGGAGTTGTAAGAAACTCTCTTAAAGAAGCCCACGGCGGAAACACGTCCGCTTCAGATATGCCAAACAGGAGGCGCAGTGGCTAGTCACGCCAGCTCGAGGATCTCCAAAGTGCTTGTCGCCAACCGCGGCGAGATCGCTGTCCGGGTGATCCGCGCGGCTCGCGATGCGGGCCTGCCCAGCGTGGCGGTGTACGCCGAGCCCGACGCCGACGCCCCGCACGTGCGCCTCGCCGACGAGGCGTTCGCCTTGGGTGGCCAGACTTCCGCGGAGTCCTACCTGGACTTCGGCAAGCTCCTCGACGCGGCGGCCAAGTCGGGCGCCAACGCCGTCCACCCCGGCTACGGCTTCCTCTCGGAGAACGCCGATTTCGCGCAGGCGGTCCTCGACGCCGGCCTGATCTGGATCGGCCCGAGCCCCCAGTCGATCCGCGACCTCGGTGACAAGGTCACCGCCCGCCACATCGCGGCGCGCGCCCAGGCTCCCCTGGTGCCCGGCACGCCCGACCCGGTCAAGGACGCCGACGAGGTGGTGGCCTTCGCCGAGGAGTACGGCGTCCCGATCGCCATCAAGGCGGCCTTCGGTGGCGGCGGCCGCGGCATGAAGGTAGCGCGCACCATCGAGGAGATCCCGCACCTGTACGAGTCGGCGGTGCGCGAAGCCGTCGCCGCCTTCGGCCGCGGCGAGTGCTTCGTCGAGCGCTACCTGGACAAGCCCCGCCACGTCGAGGCGCAGGTGATCGCCGACCAGCACGGCAACGTCATCGTGGCGGGCACCCGCGACTGCTCGCTGCAGCGCCGCTTCCAGAAGCTGGTGGAGGAGGCACCCGCGCCGTTCCTGACCGACGCGCAGCGCAAGGAGATCCACGAGTCGGCCAAGCGCATCTGCAAGGAGGCGCACTACTACGGCGCCGGCACCGTCGAATACCTGGTCGGCCAGGACGGCCTGATCTCGTTCCTGGAGGTCAACACCCGGCTGCAGGTCGAGCACCCGGTCACCGAGGAGACCGCGGGCATCGACCTGGTGTTGCAGCAGTTCAAGATCGCCAACGGCGAAAAGCTGGATCTCACCGAGGATCCGACGCCACGCGGCCACGCCATCGAATTCCGGATCAACGGCGAGGACGCCGGACGCGGCTTCCTGCCGGCGCCCGGCCCGGTCACCCGCTACGACACTCCAAGCGGGCCCGGCGTCCGCCTGGACTCCGGCGTCGAGGCCGGCTCGGTGATCGGCGGCCAGTTCGACTCGATGCTGGCCAAGCTGATCGTGTACGGCGCCGACCGGGATGAAGCACTGCGCCGCGCCCGCCGGGCTCTTGATGAATTCCACGTGGAAGGGCTGGCCACCGTCATCCCCTTCCACCGCGCCGTGGTGTCCGATCCCGCTTTCATCGGTGACGGCGACAGCTTCTCGGTGCACACCCGCTGGATCGAGACCGAGTGGAACAACACCATCGAGCCCTTCACCGCCGGCGAGCCCCTCGACGAGGAAGACGCCCGGCCCCGCCAGACGGTGGTCGTGGAGGTCGGCGGCCGCCGGCTCGAGGTGTCGCTGCCCGGCGATCTGGCGCTGTCCAACGGCGCCGCGGATCCGGCCGGCGTCATCCGCAAGAAGCCCAAGCCGCGCAAGCGCGGGGCGCACGCGGGCGCCGCCGCCTCCGGTGACGCCGTGACCGCCCCCATGCAGGGCACCGTGGTCAAGGTCGCGGTCGAGGAGGGACAGGAGGTCGCCACCGGCGACCTGGTCGTGGTCCTGGAGGCGATGAAGATGGAGAACCCGGTCACCGCGCACAAGGACGGTGTCATCACCGGCCTTGCGGTCGAGGCCGGCGCCGCCATCACCCAGGGCACGGTGCTCGCCGAGATCAAATAGCCGCCGGACAATATTCCTGGGAAACAGTTGTCGACCAGGTCTGACGCGGGTAGCGTTCGGGTCAGGTTGAGTTCACAGCCGTCCGGATCACGTCAATTGGCGCGGGGAGGGCGGAACTCCCTGGTTTCCCGCTTCAATCCACGCCTGACGTTTTCCGCAGCACAACTGCTCTACGGATGGAGTCAGTAATGTCTGTGGCCCAATCTTGGCAGCACAGTCGCGCGGCGCAGTTCACGGCGCGCTGGGGGCCGTCGGGGACCCTGGTCACGGTGGACGGTGAGCTCGACGCCGCCAACGCCGACCAGCTCGCGGCCTACGTCCGAAACGTCGTCGGTCGTTCCCGGCGCGTGATCCTGGACCTGCGCGGCCTGAAGTTCATTGGCACGGCCGGCTTTTCGGCACTACACCGCATCAACGTCGTCTGCTCGGGCGCCCAGGCCGATTGGGCGATGGCACCGAGCCCGGCGGTGACAAGGTTGCTGCGCATCTGCGACCCCGACGGCACCCTCCCGGTGACGACACCGATGGCCGAGCCACTTCTGGAACCGCTGCGAGCGGAGGGCGAAGAGCCGCCGTCCCTACTGCAGTTGGTCGCGCAGCCGCGTTAGCGACTTCGCCAGCAGCCGCGACACGTGCATCTGCGAGATGCCGACCCGCTCGGCGATCTGGGTCTGAGTCATCGACTCGAAGAACCTGAGCACCAACACCGTCCGCTCCCGCTCGGGCAGGGCCTCCAGCAGTGGGCGCAGCGACTCCTGATCCTCGATCCGGTCCAGACCGGTATCCACGTCGCCCAGGGTGTCGGCGATCGCGCGGGCTTCGTCCTCCTCGCTGCCGCCGCCGCTGTCGATGGACAAAGTGTTGTACGAGCTGCCCGCCACCAGGCCCTCGACGACCTCCTCGCGGTCCATGTCCAGTTCGGCGGCCAGTTCGGTCGCGGTGGGCGCCCGGCCGAGCCGTTGCGACAGATCCGCGGTGGCGGTGCCGAGGCGCAGATGCAGTTCCTTGAGGCGCCGCGGCACCTTGACCGACCAGCTGTTGTCGCGGAAGTGCCGGCGGACCTCGCCCATGATCGTGGGCACCGCGAAGGACACGAAGTCGGAGCCGGCCTCGACGTCGAACCGCACCACCGCGTTGACCAGCCCCACGCGCGCCACCTGGACCAGGTCGTCGCGGGGCTCGCCGCGGCCCTCGAACCGGCGGGCGATGTGATCGGCGAGGGGCAGGCAGCGCTCGACAATCTTGTCCCGTTGACGCTGGAATTCCATCGAGTCGGCGTCGATAGTCGCCAACTCTCGGAACATCTCCGGGACATCGGCGTACTCGTTCGGGCGCGAGACCGAACCGCCGGCAGCTGGTGGTGTCACCTGCTGGAGGCCGCCCGTCGCGCCGTCAGCGTGATACCGAAAACGCTGCCGGTTTGGTTGGGCTCGCGACCATCGTGGAATGTCTGGACGTCATCGGCCAAGGATGTCAGCACGTGCCAGCTGAAGCTGCCGGGCGCGACCACGTCGTGGGTGTCACACGCCGCCGACGCCTCCACCACCAACTGGTCGTCCTGCGGGTCCACCACCACGACGAGGGTCGCGTCGGGCGTCGCGCAGCGGATCAGCCGGGTGCACACTTCGTCGACCGCAAGCCGCAGGTCCGCGACGGCGTCGAAGTCCAGGTCCTCGAAGGTGCCGATCGCACCGACCAGCGTCCGCAGCATCGCCAAGTTCTCCAGACGTGCCGCGACGTGCAATTCGACGGCGCGGTGGCCGCGCTGACGTTTGTTAGTGCGCAATCCCGCATCGTTCATCTGGTCTCCCGGCAATGTTTGACTGACACTACTACCGCCCCGCAGCCCGCCGTGGACCGTGCGTTCGAGCCGATTAGTCATGGTTTCCGCCGGGTGTGCGGCCCGATGTGGACAGGCCGGAAACCACCGAAACGGTTCGGACACGGCGGCTCGAGCGCGTGGCGATGATCGCCGGGATCGCGCTGGTCGTATTGGTAGTTCTCGCTATAAGCATCTATGTCGGTGTCTTCGTGTTCCTGCCCCCCATGGGGTGAGCACGCTGACGCAACCCTTCCCGCACTCGTCATGGTGCACACCTGATACCCACTCGACGAGGCGGGTAACCCCCCCGCGTTTACTTCCCGACAAAAAAGGGTTCGGCGCTCAGCGACGCCGCGGCGCAAGCGCTCCTAGCTGGCGGGCCACTGCCTGTGTACCTCGGGGTGCTCGGCGTACCAGCGATCAGCGATCCGGCGGATCCGCCGGTGCTCGATCGCCAGCCACACCAACCCGAGGACCGTGGCGATGATCGCCACCACGCCCGCGGTCATGCCCTCGTGGTAATGCCCGCTGCCGAAGGCCGACAGGCTTCCGGATCCTCCGATCACACCCGCTACGACCAACAGGTAGCCGGGCCAGTGCAGTACGTCGATCAGCGACTCCCCGGCGAGTGGCCGCGTTGTCCTGAGATGGTCGACGGGGTCGTGAAATGTGTCTCCCATGGCTGCTCCTAGTGGAGATCGGTAAACCATTCGCAGCTCAATACGGGTTGCACCATCAACGGTAGATCCCCCGGCAGGCCTTGGCGAGGCCCCAGTCAGAGGATCAGCGCCGGGCCGGCGATCGGGGCCACGCCTATGGCGACCATCAGCACCATCAGCGTGAACAGAAACCAGCCCGCGCCGTGCCATCCCCGCCAGGTGCCTTGCGCCTTCCATACCTGATAGGTCCGCAGGAAAGCCCAGAGGCCCCCCGCCAGCAGGATCAGTGGTCCGCCCAGCGCCAGCACCGTCCGCTGGGGCGCGCCGCACGCCGCGGTGTCCACACCGGTGCCAGGACAGGTGCTCACCCACAGCGCGGCCATGACCAGGAAGCCGACCGCCACGGCCGCGGCCGCTGCTGCGAACCGGATGGCGGCACGCACCTCGCCGTCCTCCTGTCCCAAGCGATCACCACCCGATCGCTCATCCGCCTTGTGCATCCGTGCCCCTCATATCCCGGGTAATCAATGTTTTGTTCATCGTTTGCTGCGCCGCAATGGTTACCGCGCGATGACAAGCGGAAATCGCATGGGGACAAATACCCATCGGCAAACCCGGTAAAACGGCCCAGTCCTGGGTATGTTTGCGAAATTCTCATCGGCGCACGAATAGCCCGCACCGTCAATTATTCGGATCCATTACCGCTGGCCCGGGGCGTGGAGCCGGGATAGACACAATGTTGTCGGTGACTCAGGACCGGTGAGTACTATCTGTCACATGCCGACAGCCCGAAGGCGCTTGTCCCCCGAGGATCGACGCGCTGAGCTGCTCGCTTTGGGGGCGGAAGTCTTCGGGAAGCGACCGTATGACGAGGTGCGCATCGACGAGATTGCCG
The DNA here is from genome assembly GCF_025822865.1 of Mycobacterium paraffinicum. Lineage (NCBI taxonomy): Bacteria > Bacillati > Actinomycetota > Actinomycetes > Mycobacteriales > Mycobacteriaceae > Mycobacterium > Mycobacterium paraffinicum. The sequence goes on from NZ_JACKUR010000025.1 coordinate 43,049, forward strand.
AGCGCGCCGGAGTGTCGCGGGCGCTGATGTATCACTACTTCCCCGACAAGCGGGCTTTCTTCGCCGCGGTGGTCAAGGACGAAGCCGACCGGCTGTACGAGACCACCAACATGGACGACGCCACCGGCCTCACGATGCACGAGGAGGTGCGCGTCGGCGTCATGGCCTACATGGCCTACCACGAGCAGAACCCCGAGGCCGCGTGGGCGGCGTACGTCGGGCTGGGCCGGTCGGACCCGGTCCTGCTGGGCGTCGACGACGAGGCCAAGAATCGTCAGCTCGAACACATCATGAGCCGCATCCACGACCTGGTGGCCAACATCTCGGGGGCCAAGCTGGAGGCCGACGTAGAGCGGGACCTGCGGGTGATCTGTCACGGCTGGCTGGCGTTCACCTTCGAGCTGTGCCGCCAGCGCATCATCGACCCCACGATCAACGCCGAGCGCCTCGCCGACGCGTGCGCGCATTCGCTGTTCGACGCCATTGCCCGGGTGCCGGAGATTCCCGAGGAGCTGTCCCACGCGATGGCGACGGCCCGGATCCAGCCGCGCTAGCCCGCGTACTTGTCGGTGGGCCTTGGCACCATGGTTTAGGTGACCACCCGTGACCCGTTAGGCCGGTTCAGCGCGACCACGCGCGAATGGTTCACCAGCACGTTCGCCGGCCCCACCACAGCGCAGGCCGAAGCCTGGGACGCGATCGCCGACGGCGACAACACGCTGGTGATCGCCCCGACCGGATCCGGCAAGACGCTCGCGGCCTTCCTGTGGGCGCTGGATTCGCTCGCCGGCTCGGCCGAAAGGCCGGCCGGCACCCGCGTGCTCTACGTGTCGCCGCTCAAGGCGCTGGCGGTCGACGTCGAGCGCAACCTGCGCACCCCGCTGGCGGGCCTCACCCGCATCGCCGAGCGCCACGGACTCCCCCCGCCCGACATCAGCGTCGGCGTCCGCTCCGGCGACACCCCACCCGCCGAACGCCGGCAGCTCATCGCCCGCCCCCCGGACGTGCTGATCACTACGCCGGAGTCGCTGTTCCTGATGCTCACCTCGGCCGCGCGCGAGACGCTGGCCGGCGTGCAGACGGTGATCGTCGACGAGATCCACGCCATCGCGGCCGGCAAGCGCGGCGCGCACCTGGCGCTGTCGCTGGAGCGGCTCGAGGACTTGTCGCAGGAGTTGCGGGAGGGGCCGCCCGCACAGCGCATCGGGTTGTCGGCGACGGTGCGCCCACCCGAAGAGCTCGCCCGGTTCCTGTCCGGTCAGCAACCGACCACCATCGTCGCGCCCCGGGCGGCCAAGACCGTCGAGCTGGCGGTGCAGGTGCCGGTGCCAGACATGGCCAACCTGGCCAACAACAGCATCTGGCCCGACGTCGAGGAGCGGCTGGTCGACCTGATCGAGGCGCACAACTCGACCATCGTGTTCGCCAACTCGCGGCGGCTGGCCGAGCGGCTCACCGCACGGCTCAACGAGATCCACGCCGAACGCTGTGGTGTGGGGCTGTCGGGCGAGACCAACCCGAAGGTGGCGGGCGGGGCGCCCGCGCACATCATGGGCAGCGGCCAGACCTACGGCGCCGAGCCGCTGTTGGCGCGCGCCCACCACGGCTCGGTCAGCAAGGAGCAGCGCGCCCTCGTCGAGGAGGACCTCAAGCGCGGGCTGCTCAAGGCGGTGGTGGCGACATCGAGCCTGGAACTCGGCATCGACATGGGCGCGGTGGACCTGGTGATCCAGGTCGAGGCACCGCCGTCGGTGGCCAGCGGCCTGCAACGCATCGGGCGGGCCGGCCACCAGGTCGGCGAGGTGTCCCAGGGCGTGCTGTTCCCGAAGCACCGCACCGACCTGATCGGCTGCGCCGTGACCGTGCAGCGGATGCTCGCCGGCGAGATCGAGACGATGCGGGTGCCCGCCAACCCGCTGGACATCCTGGCGCAGCAGACGGTGGCGGCCGCCGCGCTGGAGCCGCTGGACGCCGACCGGTGGTTCGACACGGTGCGGCGGGCCGCCCCCTTCGCGACGTTGCCGCGCAGCGTGTACGAGGCCACCCTCGACCTGCTGTCGGGCAAGTACCCCTCGACCGAGTTCGCCGAGTTGCGTCCCCGCCTGGTCTACGACCGCGACACCGGCACGCTGACGGCGCGGCCCGGCGCGCAGCGGCTGGCCGTCACCTCCGGCGGCGCCATCCCGGACCGCGGCATGTTCACCGTCTACCTCGCCAGCGAGTCGGAAAAGCCGTCGCGCGTCGGCGAACTGGACGAGGAGATGGTCTACGAGTCCCGGCCCGGTGACGTCATCTCGCTGGGCGCCACCAGCTGGCGAATCACCGAGATCACCCACGACCGCGTTTTGGTGATCCCCGCGCCCGGCCAGCCGGCCCGGCTGCCCTTCTGGCGCGGCGACGACGCGGGCCGGCCCGCCGAGCTCGGCGCCGCGCTGGGCGCGTTCACCGGTGAGCTGGCCGGTCTCGACCGCGCCGCCTTCGACGCCCGGTGCGCGGGCCTGGGCTTCGACGCCTACGCCACCGACAACCTGTGGGCGCTGCTGGACGAGCAGCGGACCGCTGCCGGCGTGGTCCCCACCGACACCACCCTGCTGGTCGAGCGGTTCCGCGACGAACTGGGCGACTGGCGGGTGATCCTGCACTCGCCGTACGGGCTGCGGGTGAACGGGCCGCTGGCGCTGGCGGTGGGCCGGCGGCTGCGCGAACGCTACGGCCTCGATGAGAAGCCGACCGCCTCCGACGACGGCATCGTGGTGCGGCTGCCGGACACGCTGTCCGACACCGGCGAGACCCCGCCCGGCGCCGAGCTGTTCGTCTTCGACGCCGACGAGATCGATCCGATCGTCACCGACGAGGTGGGCGGTTCGGCGCTGTTCGCGTCGCGGTTCCGGGAGTGCGCGGCCCGCGCGCTGCTGCTGCCCCGCCGACACCCGGGTAAGCGATCGCCGCTGTGGCACCAGCGCCAGCGGGCCGCCCAGCTGCTGGACGTGGCCCGCAAATACCCCGACTTCCCGGTGGTGCTGGAAACCATCCGCGAATGCCTGCAGGACGTGTACGACGTGCCCGCCCTGGTCGCCCTGATGGCCGGCATCGCCCAGCGCAAGGTGCGGGTGCTCGAAACGGAGACGGCGCGGCCGTCCCCGTTCGCGGCATCCCTGCTGTTCGGCTACGTCGGCGCCTTCATATACGAGGGCGACACCCCGCTGGCCGAGCGCCGGGCCGCGGCGCTGTCGCTGGACAGCACGCTGCTGGCCGAGCTGCTCGGCCGGGTCGAGCTGCGCGAGCTGCTCGACCCGGACGTCATCGCCGCCACCGGCCGCCAGTTGCAGCACCTGTCGGCCGACCGGGCCGCGCGCGACGCCGAAGGCGTCGCGGACCTGCTGCGGCTGCTGGGTCCGATGACCGAGGACGAGGTCGCCGCCCGGGCCGGCGGCGCCGACGTGGGGGGTTGGCTCGAAGGCCTGCTCGCGGCGCGGCGGGCGCTGCCCGTGTCGTTCGCCGGCCGCAGCTGGTGGGTGGCCATCGAGGACATCGGCCGGCTGCGCGACGGCGTCGGGGCGCCGGTTCCGCTGGGCGTGCCGGCCGCCTTCACCGAGGCGGTGGCCGACCCGCTGGGCGAGCTGCTGGGCCGCTACGCGCGCACCCACACCCCGTTCACCACCGCCGCAGCCGCCGCCCGGTTCGGGCTGGGGCTGCGGGTGACGGCCGACGTGCTGGGCCGGCTGGCCGCCGACGGCCGGCTGGTGCGCGGTGACTTCGTCGCCGCCACGGAAACCTCCGCGGCGCCCGGAGGCGAACAGTGGTGCGACGCCGAGGTGCTGCGCGTGTTGCGGCGGCGTTCGCTGGCCGCGCTGCGCGCGCAGGTCGAACCGGTGAGCACCGCCGCGTACGGAAGGTTCCTGCCGGCCTGGCACCGGGTGGCCTCCCCCGGTTCGTCGGGCCAATCGGGGCTGGACGGCCTGATGTCCGTGGTCGACCAGCTGGCCGGGGTCCGGATGCCGGCGTCGGCGATCGAACCGCTGGTGCTGGCTCCGCGGGTCCGGGACTACTCCCCCGCCATGCTCGACGAGCTGCTCGCCGCCGGGGAGGTGACCTGGTCGGGCGCCGGGTCGATCTCGCCCAGCGACGGCTGGGTTGCGTTGCACGTGGGCGACTCCGCACCCTTGACGCTGGCCGGGCCCGCCGAAATCGACTTCACCGAAGCCCACCGCGCGATCCTGGAAACGCTGGCCGGCGGCGGCGCGTACTTCTTCCGGCAGCTGGCCCGGAGTGGCATCCCCGACGCCGAACTCAAAGCCGCGCTGTGGGAGCTGATCTGGGCCGGATGGGTCACCGGTGACACCTTCGCGCCGGTGCGCGCGATGCTCGGCGGCGTGGGCAACCGCAAACGCTCGGCCCCGGCGCACCGGTCGCATCGGCCGCCGCGCCTGAGCCGATACAGCGTGGCGCACGCGCAGTCCCGCCCCACCGACCCGACGGTGGCGGGCCGGTGGTCGGCCCTGCCGCAACCAGAGCCCGATTCCACGGTGCGCGCCCACTACCAGGCGGAGCTGCTGCTGGGCCGCCACGGCGTGCTCACCCGGGGCGCGGTCGCGGCCGAGGGTGTCACCGGCGGGTTCGCCACGCTTTACAAGGTGCTGAGCACCTTCGAGGAAGCCGGGCGGTGCCAGCGCGGGTATTTCGTCGAGTCGCTGGGCGGCGCCCAGTTCGCCGTCGCCTCGACCGTCGACCGGCTGCGCAGCTACAGCGACGGGATCGACCCAGAGCGGCCGGAGTACCGGGCGGTCGTGCTGGCCGCCGCCGACCCGGCCAATCCCTACGGCGCCGCGCTGCCGTGGCCGGCGTCCGGCGCGGAGGGTGCGCGGCCTGGCCGCAAGGCCGGCGCGCTCGTCGTGCTGGTCGACGGCCACCTGGCGTGGTTCCTGGAGCGCGGCGGGCGATCGCTGCTCACCTTCACCGACGACCCGGCGGCCCACCAGGCGGCGGCCGCGGCGCTGGCCGAGCTCGTCGCCTCCCGGCGCGTCGCGTCGATCCTGGTCGAACGCATCGACGGCGCACCGGCGCTGCAGCCCAACAACGGGCCCAGCCGGGTGGCGGATGGCTTGCAGGAAGCGGGGTTCGCCCGCACACCGCGCGGACTACGGCTCCGGTAAGGCCGCGATAGCGATGCCCGAAGGAGACACCGTCTGGCACACCGCGGCCGTCCTGCGCGAGCACCTGGTCGGGCGCACCCTGACGCGCTGTGACGTCCGCGTCCCCCGGTACGCGACCGTCGACTTCACCGGGCAGGCGGTCGACGAGGTGATCAGCCGAGGCAAGCACCTCTTCATCCGGGTGGGCCAAGCAAGCATCCACTCACACCTGAAGATGGACGGCAGCTGGCGGGTCGGCGACCGGCCGGTGCGGGTCGACCACCGGGCGCGGATCGTCCTGGAAGCCGGCCCCGTCCGCGCCGTCGGTGTGGACCTCGGCGTGCTGGAGATCCTGGAGCGCGACCGCGACGGGGACGCCGTCGCGCACCTGGGGCCCGATCTGCTGGGCGAGGACTGGGACGCCACCATCGCCGCCGCCAACCTGGCGGCCCAACCGGACCGGCCGCTCGCCCAGGCGCTGCTCGACCAGCGGGTGCTGGCGGGCATCGGCAATGTCTACTGCAACGAGCTGTGTTTCGTCAGCGGACACCTGCCCACCGCGCCGGTGAGCGCGGTCGCCGACCCGCGCCGGCTGGTCGCCCGTGCCCGAGACATGTTGTGGCTGAACCGCTCCCGCTGGAACCGCTGCACCACCGGCGATACCCGGGCCGGGCGGCAGCTATGGGTCTACGGGCGCGCCGGGCAGGGCTGCCGTCGCTGCGGCGCCCCCATCAACTACGACGACTCCGGGGAACGGGTCACGTACTGGTGCCCGTCCTGCCAGCGCTGACACCGCGCTTGCGATCGCCACTAGTCCCGGGCGTGCGCCAGGAAGAACTCCGCGATCGCCTCCGACCCGTCGAGCGCGCGGGTGGTGGGCCCGATGATCGCCTTGGGCAGGTATTGCCTGCCGCCCGGCCAGGTGTGCCCGCCGCTGTCGATCTGGTAGAAGGTCACCTCGGTGGACGCCGCGCACGCCGCGGAGTCGAAGCGATGCACGACGGTGCCGTCCCCGACGTTGGGCAGCGCCTGCACCGAGGGGTCGCCCTGGCATCCATCGGCCGAACGCCACTTGTTCACCATGGTGGTGGCGGAGATGGAGTGGCTCAGCCCGCCTCGGCCGCGCACAGCCCCACCGTTGAACGGCACCAGCGGGTCGGCGGTGCCGTGGGCCTCCCAGACCGACACCGGCCGCGACGGATTGCACGCCACCCCCACGCCCAAGGTGCCCGCCACGGGCGCGACCGCGGCGAACACGTCGGCGCGGTCACACGCCAGCCGATTGGACATGAAGCCCCCGTTCGACATCCCGGTGACGAAAACGTGCCCGGGGGGGATGCCGTAGTCGTTTTGCACCTTGTTCACCAGGCCCGTCAGGAAGCCGACGTCGTCGATGTGCCGGCGATCCGCCGGCGACGCCCCCCGCCCGTCGGCCCAGCTCTTGTCGTAACCGTCGGGATAGACCACGAGCAGGTTGTGGGCGTCGGCCACGGCATCGAAGCCGGTCAGCCCCCGCTGACCGTTCCCGGTACCGCCGCCGCCGTGCAGGCTCAGCACCAGACCGACTGGGCTACCCGGCGGCACGTGCAGCAGGTAGGTTCGATCCATGCCGCCGGAACGGAACGTCCCGGAAGCATCCCGAGCCGTGGCCGCCGAAACATGCCGCACACCACATCCCACCAAGCACACCGCCACAACGGCCACTGACAACCAACGCACGTACGGCATACCGTCAATACACCGACGGAGCCGATGCCGGAGCAAACCTGGGTGTGGCGATGATCGCAATATCAGTGATCCTGCACCGTGCGACGCCGCAACGTGCGAATAATATTCGGGCAGCCCCCGCGGTCAACGAGCAACGGCACTTCGATGTCACGGGAGTATCAGAAATGACGAGGACCCAGATCCGCAACCCCAGCCTGCTGGTGTTGCTGTTGGCTGCCGGGGTCGTCCCCGCGACCGGACTGCTGGGCGCGCTGGGCGCGGTCCCGGCTGCCCACGCCAGCGCGGCAGACGACGCTTTCCTCGCGGCGCTGACGGCCAAGGGCATCAACTACGAGTCGCCCGAAACCGCTATCCGGTCCGGTCATTTGGTGTGCCAGGAACTCGAATCCGGTGAGTCGCCGCAGCAGGTGGCCAACGACGTCATGACCAACAGCCACCTCGATGGCTACCACGCCGGCTACTTCGTGGGCGTGAGCATCCGGGCGTACTGCCCCAAGTATCAGGCCTGAAATTTACAGGCAGTTGACAGGCTCGTGACAAGCGCGCCGGTAAAATTGGGCTGAACGTATCTCGAGAACTCGAAGGCCAAATGATTCCTAAACTTTTGGTCGGCGTTGCACTCATTTTCGGCGCTGCAGGTTGGACGGCAGCATCGGCAACGGCCGACCCAAGCCCGTTTAGCACGCTGAGCTGCAGTTGCCAGGAGACGGCTCCGGCGGGCAGCACCACCCTGACGGACAAGGTCGATCGGGGAATCCAGCAAGGCCTTTCGGATCTGCCGGCGATCGCCGTGCAGCACTGACACTCACTTCCGCGTCCGCCGCTCGATGTAGTGGTAGCGCGCGGCCCGTCGCCGGATGCGATCCGCGCTTCCGCGGGTGCGGTGCGGTTGACCGACGATGTGCATCGGCTCGCTGTAGAAGAGCAACTTGCCCAGCTCCACCAGCACCAAATAACAGACGACAAACGTGCCCAGCGCGGCGAAGAACTGCCACGGCAGCGGCGTGAAGCCCAGGGTGCGGGCCAGCGGTGAAATCGTCAACCCGGCACCGACGGCGACCACGGTCAGGCTGGTGACGGCCAGCAGCGCGCTGGGCCGGCTGCGAAAGAACGGCACCATGCGGGTGCGAATGACGAAGATGATCAGCGTCTGCGTCGCGAGGGATTCCACGAACCAGCCCGTCCGGAACTCGATGGCACCGGCGTGCAGCACGCCCAGCATCAACCCGAACGTCAGGAAGTCGAACAGCGAACTGATCGGTCCGAAAATCAGCATGAAGCGGCGGATGAACGCGACATTCCAATGCGACGGCGCGTGCAGCTGCGCCGCGTCGACCCGGTCGGACGGGATCGCCAGCTGCGAGGTGTCGTAAAGCAGGTTGTTGAGCAGGATCTGGCTGGGCAGCATCGGCAGGAACGGCAGCAGCGCCGACGCGGCCGCGGCGCTGAACATGTTCCCGAAATTGCTCGATGTGCCCATCAGCACGTACTTGATGGTGTTGGCGAAGATGCGGCGGCCCTCGGCCACCCCGGTGGCCAGCACACTGAGGTCTTTTTCCAGCAGCACGACGTCGGCCGCATCCTTGGCCACGTCGGTTGCGCTGTCGACCGAGATCCCCACATCGGCGGCGTGCAAGGCCAGCGCGTCGTTGACACCGTCGCCGAGGAAGCCGACGGATCGCCCCTCGCGCCGCAGCGCGACGATCAGCCGCGCCTTCTGCTCGGGGGAGACGCGCGCGAAGATGGTGCGCTTTTGCGCCATCTCGGCGAACGCGTCGTCGTCCAACGGGTCCAGCTCCGCGCCGGTGATGGTGCCCTTCGACGCCAAACCCAGTTCGGCGCAAACCTTTTCGGCGACGCGTGGGTTGTCCCCGGTGGCGATCTTCAGCTCGATGCCCAGGTCGGCCAGCTCGGAGAGCGATTGCCGCGCAGCCGATTTGGGCTCGTCGGCAAACACCAGGAACCCAGCGAGCGACAGATCGCATTCGTCCGCCCGGGTGAGCGTCGTCAGCGCCGGCGCCGGTTTGGCGGCCACGGCCACCACCCGACGCCCGGCGGCGAACAACTCCGCGAGAGTCTCCTCCGCCGCCGGCGGGACCGCTCGGCACTGGGCCAGCACTTGCTCGGGCGCCCCCTTGACCACCAGCAGCCGGCCTCCGTCGTCGTCGACCAGCGCCGACGTTGCCCGGCGTGCGTGGTCGAACGGCAGCATCGCGACCCGGTGCGCCGCACCGGCCACCAATTGGTGCGCCTGCGGGGACTCCCAGAGTGCCGCGTCGAGCGAATTCGCGCTCGCACCACCGGTTTCCGGGTCCACATCGGTGGCCAGCAGCCCCAGCCGGCATACCGCGTCGCTGTGCGCACCGGCGGGATCGACCGAGTCCACCAGACGGATCCGGCCCTCCGTCAGGGTTCCGGTCTTGTCGGTGATCAGGATGTCGATGTCACCGAGGTCCTCGATGCACACCAGCCGCTTCACGAGCACCTTCGCTTTGGCCAACTGTCGTGATCCGGTCGCCAGGCCGGTGCTGACGACGGCGGGCAGCAGCTGCGGCGTGATCCCCACCGCGATCGCGAGCGAGAACAGCACGGAGTCGATGAGCGGCTTCTGCAGCAGCAGGTTGCTGATCAAAATGATCACCATCAGCGCGACGGCGACCTGCAGCAACAGGTAGGAGAACCGGCGCAGCCCGACCTGGAAGGCGGTTTCGGGCTGGCGTTCGTCCAAACCCGATGCGATTCGCCCGAATTCGGCGTTTCGACCGGTGGCATACACCACCCCGGCGCCCTCGCCGGCACTGACGATGGTGCCCATGAAGGCCAGGTCGGTCGCATCAGCCAGACCGTCCCCGGCGGGCACCGGTTCCGGCGATTTCTCCGATCCCGTGGATTCCCCGGTCAGGATGCTCTCGTTGCATTCCAGGCCGGTGACCTCGATCAGCCGGACGTCCGCCGGCACCGCCTCCCCCAGCGAGAGCCGGATCACGTCGCCCGGGACGAGCGCGGTCACGGCGAGCGAGACGAACTTCCCGTCCCGGCGCACCACGGCGTTGTGGTGCACGCTGGCATGCAGGTCGGCGGCGGCCCGCTCAGCGCGGTATTCGTTGATGAAGCCCAGGCCGATGCTGGCCGCCAGGATGATGCCGATGATGACGGCCTGCATGCTGTCGCCCAGGAAATACGAGACGATCGCGGTGCCGAATAGCAGGATGAGCACGGCGTTGCGCAGTTGACGGCCCAGCACCGCAAGGACATTGACGCGATGGGTGCGCACCGCGTTCGGCCCGTAGCGCGCCAGCCGGGCGGCGGCCTCCGCACTGGACAACCCGTCCGCCGAGCTGTCCAGCCGGCGCAGCACCTCGTCGACCGGGGCGGCCGCGACCAGCGTCGTGTTCGGGGCCGCAAGATCCGGCAGCAGGTCAGCCGTCATAGCCAGTCCCGACGTTTGAACATCACGTAGATCACCACCATCAACACGGCTATCAGGGTGGTACTGGCAAGGAAGCCGGCGAGGTGGCCGGATCCCGGGTATGGGACGTTCTGGCCGTAGAAGCCCGTGATCGCGGTGGGGACGGCGATGATGGCCGCCCATCCGGTCAGCTTCTTCATGATGGTGTTCAGCCGGGCGTCTTGCAGCGACAGGTTGGTTTCGAAAATCGTTGTGACCATATCGCGCAACGACTCCGTCCATTCCGACACGCGAAGCACGTGGTCGTACAGGTCGGCGTATAGCGGGTCCAGTTCCGGGGCGGTGCCCACCTCGTGGCGATGGTGCTGAATCGAGTTGACAACCTCCCGCATCGGGAGCGCCACCCGGCGCAGGGCGACCAGGTCGCGTCTCATCTGAAACGTTCTGCGCTGAAAGCTCGCCTGGCGCGGCTTGCCGTCGAACAGTTCGTCTTCGATGTCTTCGATGCAGTCGTCCAGGGCCTCCACCGCCGCGAAGTGACTGTCCACCACGACGTCGAGCAGCCCGTGCACCAGCGCGCCCACCCCGTACTGCTGGGCGCCGATCTCCTCCCAGCGCCGGGGGAGCTCGGCGATGTCGAAGTCGGGCGTCAGGCGCACGGTGATCAAACCGCGGGGAAGCACGAACGCCGAGATCCGCTGCATGGACAGCATCCGCCGCGGCTCGTCGGTGCCTTCGCCCTCGACGTGCACGGCATAGACGGTGAAAAACGTGTGGGTCTCGTACGCGGTGGCCTTGACGCGCTCGGCCGCCGCCACGGCGTCCTCGACGGCCCACGTGTTGAGGCCGAGTTCGGCTGCCAGGCCGCACAGCGCGTCGTGGTCCGGCTCGCACAAATCCACCCAGACCAGGGCGTCGGGCTCGCGCAGGTACTCGGAGATGTCATCGAACGCGAACTCGTCCTGCGGCTTGCCGTGGCGCCACAGGCGTCCTTGGATGTTGGGCGCGACCTGCACGAGGCCATCCTCTCAGCCCAGCCCGTCCAGCGCCTCTCAGTAGGTGGAGATTTCGTCCTGCGCGGGTAGGTCGCCGCTGACCATGAAGACGACCCGGCGACCGACTTCCACGGCATGGTCGGCGAAGCGCTCGTAGAAGCGGCCCAGCAACGCCGCGTCCACGGCGACGGGAATGTTGTCGGTCCAGTCGTCATCCAACAGCACGCTGAACAACTGCCGGTAGAGCTCGTCCATCGCGTCGTCTTGTTCGCGAAGCCGGGCGGCCTGCTGCGGATCGTGGGAAATCAGCACCTGTGTTGCGCTGTCGCCCAACGCGATTGCCACCTTGGCCATGTCGGCGAAACACGCGCGAACCTTTTCCGGAAGAACCTGATTCGGGTGCTCCCGCCGGGCGATCTTGGCGACGTGCACGGCCAGTGCGCCCATGCGTTCGATATCGGCGATCAGCTGTATGGCGCTGAAGACCGCCCGTAACTCCCCGGCAACCGGTTGTTGCAGCGCCAGCAACGCAAAGGCTTCCCGCTCCGCGCGCGCCCGCATCACCACCATTCGGTCGTGTTCCCGGATGACCTCTTCGGTGGCGTCGAGGTCGGCCTCCAACAGGGCCTCGGTCGCCCGCCGCATGGCGCCGTTGGCCAGGCCGCACATCTGGCTGAGTTCGACGGTCAGCTCGGCCAGCTGGTGGTGATAGGCGGTTCGCATAGCGCAACGGTGGCGCAACGCGAGCCGATTTCACAAGGGACGAAAGCCACCCGAAAAGGGCCTGAACGACTCCTCCCCCGCGCGCCACCGCCCGTTAATCTCCCGCTATTACCATGCCGAGAACACTCGGAAGATCCACCTGAGCCGGGAGAGCACGGTGAGCACACGACGCGGCCTGCCCGGCTTTGGCATGCTGTTGGCGCCGCTGCGCGTCGCCGCCGTGGGCACCGAGATCGCCGCCGGCACCGCCCTGTTGGGCGGCAACGTCGCGATGAGCGTGGGCAGGTCCCTGGTGCGCGCCACGCCGGACGTTCCGGCGCTGACCCGCGCGGCGGCGGGCGCGGTGTTCGAGGCGGCGGGCGGACCACCGGCGCGGCGCACCAGCAGCAATGGCGCGCGGCACTGGATCGAGGTGCGGGGGCTCGAAAGCCAGCACGCCGCGGCGATCGCAACCGATGTTTTGGCGGCCTTCCGCGCGACACCGGGCGTGCGGCAGGCCTACCTGAACCGCACCCTCGCGCGGGTGGTGGTCACCGTGGCCGACGGCGGACCGTCGGCTTCAGCGCTGAGCCGCACCGTCGCCGGCGCCGAACGACGGCGCGGGGGCAGGCACCTGCCGGCCAGCCTGCCGGGCGACGACGCGCTACTGATGGGCCGGATGGTCGCGGCCACGGCCGCGTCTGTGGGCCTTGGCCTTTCACTGACCGGCAGTCTGCTGCGGCTGCCCCGGCTGCCGGACTTGGTGGCCGTCCCTCCGACGGTCGCCGACCACCTGCCGCGACTGCGCAGGGAGCTGGAGCGGCGTCTCGGGCCCGACGGCACCGACGTGTTGTTCGGCATCGTGAACGCCACCACCGCCGCCCTGACGCTGTCGCCGACGGCGGCGGCGGCCGAGGCCGCCACCCGCACGATGCTGGCGGCCGAGGCGTGGAACGGCAGGCTGGCGTGGTCCCGGCATGAGCCCGGGCTGGCCGGCCGGCCGGTGCCCGACGACGCCGGCGCGGCGCCGATCGCCAACCCGGCGCCCCCCGATGGGCCCGCGGAACACTACGCCAACCGCATCGGCATGGCGGGCCTCGGAGCCGCCGCCGCGGTCGGCCTGCTCACCCGCAACCCGGACGCGGCCGGCGCCGCCGCGCTGGCCGCCATGCCCAAGCCGTTGCGCACCGTGCGGGAAGCGTTCGGTTGCACGATGAACCGCGGCCTTTCCACCCGCCACGACGCGCTGGTGCTGCACCCCCGGGTGTTGCGGACACTCGACCGGATCGACGCGATCATGATCGACCCGCGCGCGCTGTACACCGACGAATTGACGGTCAGTCGGGTACTCGGAGTGGACAATTCGGCCCGCGCCCACGCCTGGGAGGCGGTTCGGGCCGCGCTCGACAACGACGGCCTGAAACCGGGATGGCACCCGCTGGCCGGGATACCCGGGGCCGGCAGCGTCGGCGAGGCACTCATCAGCCCCGTCCGCAATCCGTTCGCCGCCGCGGTGCTCACCGAGGCGCGGCGGTCACAACCGCGCGTCTATTCCCTCGACGACGACGGATTACGTTCCCTGGCACAGGGTTTCGACCAGCTCTACCCCGCGGACGGGTCGATCGACCACGCGGTGGCGGCGGCCGTCGCGGAACTGAAGGCCGCCGGGAACACCGTGGCGCTGTTGACCACGTCCGACATGCATGCCGCGCACCGCTCCGACGTGACGATCGGCCTGCTGCGGCCCGGGCATTCCCCGCCCTGGGGCGCCGACGTGATCGCGCAGGACCTGACCGGCGCCTGGCGGTTGTTGCACGCGCTGCCCGCCGCGCGCGCCGCCACCGACAACGCCGTCCGGTTGTCCGCGTCGGCTTCGGCGATCGGCGCGTTGATGCTGATTCCCGGTGTGCCCGGGCGAAGTTCGGCATCGGTCAACGTCGGCATGTTCGCCAGCCTGTGGTTCGGGTACCGGGCGGCTATCAAGACGCTGCGCGATCCGCTGCCGGAGCCCGAAACCAGCCACGACTGGCACGCGTTGCCGGTTGCCGAGGTGCAGCGGCTGCTGCCCCGCCCAACGGAGGAGGTGGACCGCGAGGAGACGGCCGCCTGGTGGCAGCAGGTGCCACCGGTTCGCGCGCTGCACGACGCGAGCGTGGCGTCGTGGGGAGTCGTCCGCGATTTCGCCGAGGAGATGCGCGGTGACCTCGCGGACCCCATCACCCCGCTGCTGGCCACCGGCGCGGCGGCCAGCGCGCTGCTCGGCTCGCCGCTGGATGCCGTGCTGGTGGGCAGCGTGCTGTTGGTGAACGCCGCCCTGTCGGCCGAGCAGCAGCTGCACGCGGAGAGCACCCTGAATCGCCTGCTGGCGGTGCAGGATCCGCCGGCGAGGCGGCGGGTGGGTGCGCTGGACGCGCACCGCCGCGAGAAGGTGCCGACCAAGCGGCTGCGGCTGGGCGACATCATCGAAGTCCATGCCGACGAGGTGGTGCCGGCGGACGCCCGACTGCTGCACGCCTCGAACGTGGAGGTCGACGAGTCGACGCTGACCGGCGAATCGCTGCCGGTGGCCAAGCAGACCGATCCCACGCCGGGCGCCCCACTGGCCGAACGGACCTGCATGCTCTACGCCGGCACGACGGTGGTCGCGGGCACGGCGGTGGCCGTGGTCACCGCCGTGGGATCGCAGTCGGAGATGCGCAGGGCGCTGGCGATGGCTCCGCGGAAGATGCAGGAGATCGGGCTGCAGCGACAGTTGCGGCACATCACCCGCCGGGCCCTGCCGTTCAGCGTGGCCGGCGGGGGCCTGGTCGGACTGCTCAGCATGGCGCGGGGCACCGGGTTGCGCGAGGCGGTGTCGAGCGCGGTCACGCTGATCGTCGCCGCCATCCCGGAGGGCCTGCCGCTGGTGGCGACGCTGGCCCAGCTGGCCGCCGCGCGCCGGCTCACCGGCGAGTCGGTGCTGATCCGCAACCCGCACTCGGTGGAAGCCCTGGCCCGGCTGAACGTGGTGTGCTTCGACAAGACCGGGACGCTGAGCGAGAACCGGCTGAAGGTCAAGGCGGTGCGCCCGATGACGGGCTACACCCCCGGTGCGCTGCTGGATGCGGCGTTGAGCACCAGCTACGCCAGGCACACCCACCGTGTCGACCACGCCACCGACGATGCGATCCACCGCGCGGCAGAAGACCCCGCCCTGCGCGGCGACGGCTCCGGGCCGCAGCGGCTGACCCGGGACGCCTTCCTGCCGTTCCAATCGGGACGCCCGTTCGCCGCCGCGCTCGTCGGCACCCGGCTGACCATCAAGGGCTCACCCGAGGTGCTCGCGTCGGCGCTCCTGCACGACGACCACCCCTTGGCGCAACAGGTCGACGAGATGGCGGCCAATGGGTTACGGGTGCTGGCGGTGGCCGAGCGTCAGCTCAGCGCGAGTGAAGCCGCTTCCGCGGCAAAGGATCCCGACCGCCTGGAGGCCCTGTGTGGCTCCGGCCTCACCCCGGTCGGCCTGCTCGGACTGGCGGACACCCCGCGGGCCGCCGCCCCCGCGGTGCTGAAGGAACTCGGCGAGCGTGGCATCGGCGTCCGGCTGATCACCGGCGATCACCCGGCGACCGCGGCGGCGATCGCCCAGGAGCTGGGGATCGACGTCACCGCCGACCAGGTGATCACCGGCAGCGATTGGGAGGCGCTGTCCGCCGACCAACGGGCCGACGCGGCGGCGTCGCGGGTGGTGTTCGCGCGGATGACGCCGGAACACAAGATCGACGTGGTGCAGACCCTCGAGCGGTCCGGGCTGGTGACGGCGATGGTCGGCGACGGCGTCAACGACGCCGCGGCGATCCGGGCGGCCAGCGTGGGCATCGGCGTGGCGGCGCGCGGCAGCGATGCGGCCCGCACCGCGGCGGACGTGGTGCTGCTCGATGAACGGATCGAGGCGCTGCTCGACGCGCTGGACGAGGGCGAGCAGCTGTGGCGGCGGGTGCAGTCGGCGGTGTCGATGCTGTTGGGCGGCAACCTCGGTGAGGTGTGCTTCGCCCTGATCACCACCGTCCTGACCGGACGTTCGGTGCTCAACGCCCGCCAGATGCTCCTGGTCAACATGCTGACCGACGCGCTGCCGGCCGCCGCCCTGGCCGTCAGCCCCCAGACGGGCACCGCCGACGTCGACCGCGACGAGGCGGCGATGTGGCGGGCGATCGGAATCCGCGGTGCGGCCACCACGATCGGCGCCACGGCCGGCTGGGCGATGGCCGGCGTGACCGGCCCACCGCGCCGCGCGGCGACGGTCGCGCTGGTTGCGTTGGTGGGTGCGCAGCTCACCCAGACGCTGGTCGACTCGCGTGCCCCGCTGGTGGTGCTGACCTCGGTCGGCTCGCTGGGCGCGCTCGCGGTGGTGGTCAGCACCCCGGGACTCAGCCAGCTGTTCGGCTGCACGCCGCTGGACCCGCTCGCCTGGGGTCAGGGGTTGCTGGCCGCGGCGGCGGCCAGCGGCCTGTCCGCGGTCGCACCCGACCTGATGTTGCGCGCGTCACACAGCGTGCAGCGGCGCTGGCTCGGCGTCGAGCCGGCGACCGAACCCGAAAGGGCACAAAGTCCCACCCCTTCGGTGCGGCCGACCCTGCCGGGTCCCGGGCGCGCCGACCACGATTGAGGCGTGCACATGCAAAATCGCTTACAGCTCAAGCCCTATCGGTCCGTATCGGAGCACATCGACGGTGCCTGGTGGCCGCGAACGACGAACCTGCTCGACGAGTTGCCGGGCCTGCTGACCGCGGTGTCCGAGCGGCTGGGCCCGGTCGTGATGGTGGGCTATCGCCGCAACGGCTGGCAGGACACCCCCGCGCTGGTGCAGATCGGCGGCCACACGGTCGAACTGCTGGCCTTCACCAGCGACGAGCCGTCCAGCGTCATCCTGATCGGGGAGAACGGCCACCACCTCACCCTGCACGTCATCCGCCCGGATGCCGGCGAAGAGGTGGCCCGTCAGGCGCTGGAGCAGGCGCGGGTGCCCGCCGACGACGGGGTTCCGTCGCGCAGCCGGTCAACCGTGGCGCGATCCGTGGCCGACGTTGCCGACAAGCTGGCCCGCCATGGGGGGCTCGGCGACGAGCAACGGACCGCGCAGATCAAGCGCTGGTCCGAGGAGGCCGCCGAGCAGTTCGTCGACGCGCCCGTCCAGACGTTCGTGCCGATCCTCGTCGAACACATCGTTCGCAACCGCATGATGGAGTCCCGCAGAGAAGCCCCGTCGGTGCTGCCGGCGAGCCACGCCTGAGCGGCTGAGCGCGTTCGGTGGATGCCGCGCTGATCGACCCCGACCCCGCGCTCCTCGACGCCACCGCCGTCGTCGAAAAGCTGTGTACCGACGCCGAACTCGGGCTGACCGCCGAGGAAGCCGCCCGCCGGCTCGCCGTCGTCGGCGCGAACGATATCGAGAGCGTTCCGCCGCCACCGGCCTACCGGAAGCTGCTGGCGCAGTTTCGCAGCCCCCTGATCTACCTGCTGCTCGCCGCGCTGGTCGCCTCCCTCGCGGTCTGGGTTGTCGAGGGGGCCGGCGGCTGGCCCGTCGACGCGGTGGTGATCGCGGTGATCCTCGTCCTGAACGCGCTTCTGGGCTACGCGCAGGAGACCCGTGCGGAGCGCGCGGTCAGCGCGTTGGCGCGGATGGCCGCTACCTCGGCGACCGTGCTGCGCGGTGGCGCGCGGCGCACCGTTCCCGCGAGCGAGGTGGTGCCCGGCGACGTGCTGCTGCTCGCCGAGGGCGACGCCGTGGCGGCCGACGCGCGGCTGCTCTCGGCCGCGGGGCTGGAGGTCTCCGAGGCCGCGCTGACCGGCCTGAGTGAGCCGGTGCTCAAGGACGCCCGGACGCTGGCGGAGCCATCGGCGCTCGGGGACAGAGCGGACATGGTGTTCAAGGGCACCGCGGTCAGCACGGGCGTCGGGCGGGCGGTGGTGACGGCCACGGGCATGGCGACCCAGACCGGGCAGATCGCCGGCCTGGTACGCATCGCCGACCATGAGCCGACACCGTTGCAGCGTGAGGTCGCCCGGGCCAGCCGGCTGCTGGGGATCGCGGTGCTGGTGATCGCCGTCGTCGTGATCGCGACGATTCTCCTGGTCTTCGGCATGCGGACCGCCCACGACGTGGTGACGGCGGCGCTGCTGGGCGTATCGCTGGCCGTGGCGGCCGTGCCGGAAGGGCTGCCCGCCATCATGTCGGTCGTACTCGCGCTGGGCATGCGGCGGATGGCGGCGCAGAACGCCGTCGTCAAACAGCTGTCGTCCGCCGAGACCCTGGGGTCGGCGTCGGTGGTGTGCTCGGGCAAGACGGGCACCCTCACCACCGGGGAGCTGACGATCGTGCGGGTCGTCACCCCCCTCGGGGAGGTAAGAGTCACCGGTGCCGGATACCGGCCCGAGGGGCACCTCGAGCGTGGCGGGGCGGCGCTGGACGAGGGCGACGGCCTGTGGCGGCAGGCCGCGCTGGTGGTCGACGGGGGCGCCGCGGCCGCCCACGCCACCCTCGAAGCGGACGACGGGCGGTGGACGATCCGGGGCGACCCCGTCGAAGCGGCCTTCCTGGTGGCCCACAAGAAGCTCGGCGGCGGGCCCCGCCCCACTCCGGCGGACGTGACGACGGGTGACCCCGACGAGGTGCTCGGCCACTGCACGCACCTGCGGGCCGGTGATCGGGTGGCTCCGCTCGACGACGCGACACGGGCCACGATTCGAAGCGCAGCCGAGCGGCTCAGGCTCGATGCCCTGCACGCCATGGCGGTCGCCTGCCGGTCCGATGGACACCTGGTCTACCTGGGCATGGTGGGCATCACCGACCCGCCCCGACCGGAGGCGGCGGCGGCGATCGCCGAGGCCCGGCGGGCCGGGGTGAGGGTCGTGATGATCACCGGCGACCATCCCCAAGCCGCGGCGCGCATCGCCCGGAAGTTGGGTATCGAAGATCGCGAGTCGGCCGTGTCCGGCACTCAACTGGCGACCCTGGATGACGAGCAGCTGCGCGAAACGGTGCGGCTGCACTCGCAGTACACCCAGGTGAGTCCTGCGGACAAGCAGCGCATCATCGACGCGCTGCAGGCCGAGCATGAGATCGTCGCGGTGACCGGCGAGGGGATCAACGACGCGCCCGCGCTGAAGGCGGCCGACATCGGCATCGCGATGGACCGAAGCGGCACCGAGGTCGCCAGGGAGGCTGCGGACATGATTCTCGCCGACGACAACTTCGCGACCATCGTCCAGGCCATTCGCGAGGGCCGGGGCATCTTCTCGAACATCAAGAAAACCCTGCGCTACCTGCTCTCCTCCAACATGGGCGAAATCTTCACCGTCTTCTTCGGCGTCGTGCTGGCCGGCGCGATCGGCCTGTCGCAGGGCCACACCGTCGCGCTGCCGCTGTTGGCCACGCAGATTCTGTGGATCAACCTGCTGACCGACGGCGCGCCGGCCCTGGCGCTGGGCGTCGACCCACACGCCGACGAGGTCATGAACCTGCCACCGCGCTCGGCGTCGGACCGGGTCATCGACGGCCGGATGTGGAACAACATCGTCGTGATCGGCGCGGCCGTGGCGGCCGCCACCCTCGTCACGATCCACCTGTACGCGCCCGGCGGGCCCCTGCCGTCGTCCCTGGACACCGCCCGCACCGCGGGCTTCACCGTGCTGGTGATCGCGCAGCTGATCAACACCATCAACGCCCGTTCCGAGACGCGGACCGCGTTCCACCGGTTTTTCGCCAACCGCTGGCTGTGGGCGGCGATCGGGTTATCGGCGCTGCTGCAGGTGGCCGTCGTTCAGCTGCCGGTCCTCAACACCGCCTTCACCACCACGCCGCTGTCCCCGAGCCAATGGCTGGTGTGCGTGGCCATGGCCAGCTCGGTCCTGTGGGTCAGCGAGATCCGCAAGCTCATCTTGCGCCACCGGACATCACGGTCGTGATCGCCTCCATGTCCGCCCGGCTCGGCAGTCCCCAGTCGGGCTGGTAGCCCAACAATTCGTTGACCCGCACCGTTTTCATGTCGATGTCGAGAAGTTCGATGGCTTCCAGCGGCACCAGCGCCGGGTGGACGTAGCCGCAGGTGCGGGCCAGCTGCAGCAGCTCGAAGCGCAGGGTGGCGAGGTAGTTGGCGCAGCGTACCGACTTCAGGTCCGGGTCGAGGCCGTGCTGCAGCCAAGGCGACTGGGTGGCCACGCCCGAGGGGCAGCGGCCGGTGTGGCAGCGCTGGGCCTGAATGCAGCCGATGGAGAACATGGCGGTTCGGCCGACGTTGATCATGTCGCAGCCGGTGGCCAGCGCCAGCAGCGCGTTCTCCGGGATGCCCAGCTTGCCCGACCCGACGAAGACCACGTCGTGGTGCAGCCCGTGCTCGGCGAAGGCCCGGTAGACCCGGGGCTGCGCCCATTTGAACGGCAGGGCGACGTGGTCGCTGAACACCAGCGGGGCGGCCCCGGTGCCGCCCTCGCCGCCGTCGACGGTCACGAAGTCGACGCCCGTCCCGGTGCGGGCCATGCGCGCGGCCAGGCCACACCAGAACCGTTCCTCCCCGACCGCCGACTTGATGCCGACCGGCAGGCCCGTCTCGGCGGCGATGGTCTCCACCAGCTCCAACAGCCCGTCGACGTCACGGAACGCGGAATGGCCGGCGGGGCTCCTGCAGTCCACCCCGACCGGAACACCGCGGATGGCGGCGATCTCGGCGGTGACCTTGGCGCCCGGCAGCACGCCGCCCAGGCCCGGCTTGGCGCCCTGGCTGAGCTTGATCTCGATGGCGCGGATCGCCGGCGTGGCCGCCACCCGATCGATCAGCCGGGGCAGGCTGAAGCGGCCGTCGTCGTCGCGGCAACCGAAGTAGCCGGTGCCGATCTGCCAGACCAGGTCGCCGCCACCCAGGTGATACGGCGACACCCCGCCCTCGCCGGTGGTGTGCAAGGCGCCGGCGATGGCCGCGCCCTTGTTCAGAGCGGTGACGGCCGCACCGCCGAGCGCGCCGAAGCTCATCCCGGAGATGTTGACCACCGACGACGGGCGGAAGGCTTTGGCGCGCCCCCGCGCGCCGCCGAGCACCTTGGCCGCCGGCAACGGCACCGCCGGGTCGGGGTGCTCGGGTTCGCCCACCGGCGCCGCGACGGGGAACGCCGCGTGCTTGATGATCGGATAGTTGTGCACCCGTTCCAGGTCGTTGTCGGTGCCGAAGCCGAAGTACCGATTGGCCAGCTTCGACGACGTGTACACCCAGCGGCGCTGGTCGCGGCTGAACGGCCGCTCCGCGTCGTTGTCCGTGACGATGTACTGGCGCAGTTCCGGGCCCACGGCTTCCAGCAGGAACCGCAGGTGCCCGATGATCGGGAAGTTGCGCAGGATGGTGTGACGGCGCTGCAGAAGATCCCACCCCGTCAGTCCGGCCAGGCTCCCGCCGACCAACGCGGCCACCGCCCGGGATTTCAAGAATCGAAATCCGTGTAGACGCCCAGCAGGTCGCGCGCCGACACGATGCCGACCAGCGCGCCGTCGCGCTCCACCAGGACGTGCCGGATGTAGCGGTCCATCATCCGGGCGGCGACCTGGTCGACCGACGCTTCGGTGTCACACCACACCAGTTTGGTGCTGGCCACGTCGGAGACCGGTGCGGTGGCGAGGTTTCGCCCGGCGGCTACCGCCCGCACGATGTCGCGCTCGCTCACCAGCGCGACCGGCCGTGCCTCGTCGCCGATCACGACGGCTCCCACATCGCAGGTCACCATGGCCCTGGCGGCGTCGGCGATCGTGGCGTCGGCCGGGACGCGGGCCACGGGGTCACCGGTGATGGTGGAGATCGGGATGGACCCCGGCGTAGATATCTCAGTCACGTCTCCATGCTCGCCAGAGGGCGGCCGGCCTTCTAGTGACCTGAGTCCTCAATCCGCGTCCATCCGGCCCTAGCCCATTTGGGAACGCGGGACCACGCTGGGACGCATGGGCGCTATGGCACGCCGGGGTTGGTCGCGGCCCGCTCAGTGGGTCGAGCCGATCCTTGCCGCGGTGACCGTCGTCGCGTTGGCGGCCGGGGGGATCGCCTGGCTTGCCGGGGCGCCGCGGGTCGCCGACGGCTGCTGGATCGCGGGCACGGTGGTGGCGGTGGTCCCCGCGGTGGTGTGGGTGCTGGCCGCACTGCGGCGGGGCCGATTCGGGGTCGATCTGATCGCCGTGTTGTCGCTGGTCGGCACGTTGCTGGTGGGCGAGTATCTCGCGGGCGCGCTGATCGCGGTCATGCTGGCCGGCGGGCGGGCGCTGGAGGCCGCGGCCGAACGCCGCGCGTCCCACGATCTGCGCGCGCTGCTGGAACACGCGCCGCGATTCGCCCGCCGCCGCGTCGGGTCGGCGGTGGACGTGATCGCGCTGGACGAGGTGGCGGTCAACGATCTGCTCGTGGTGGGCCCGGGCGAAGTGGTGCCCGTGGACGGGCGCATTTCCGGCGTGGTCGCGGTGCTGGACGAATCGGTCCTGACCGGCGAACCGCTGCAGGTGGAGCGCGGCGTGGGCGAGCCGGTGCGCAGCGGGGTTGTCAACGCGGGCAGCGCCTTTGAGATTCACGCCACCGCCACCGCCGCCGACAGCACCTACGCGCAGATCGTCCGCCTGGCCGCGGAGGCCGGGGCGGAGAACGCGCCGGTGGTGCGGCTGGCCGACCGGTACGCGGCATGGTTCTTGCCGTTGACGCTGCTGGTGGCCGGGGCGGCCTGGCTCGCCGGCGGGTCACCGGTGCGGGCGGTGGCGGTGCTGGTGGTGGCGACGCCATGCCCGCTGTTGCTCGCGGCGCCGGTCGCGATCGTGTCCGGGCTGTCGCGGGCGTCGCGGCGCGGCGTGGTCATCCGCAGCGGTGGCGCTCTGGAAAACCTCGGCCACGCAACGACTTTGGTGATGGACAAAACCGGCACCCTGACCATGGGGTGTCCCGTCGTCATCGACGTCGCGGCCGCGCCCGGCCGCGATGCGCTCGAGATCCTGCGGGTGGCCGCCTCGGTGGATCAGATGTCTCCACACGTGCTGGCCGAGGCGATCGTCACCGCGGCGCGGGCCCGCGGCCTGCCGCTGTCGCTACCCACCGAGGTGGTCGAGGAACCGGGCCGGGGCGTCACCGCCACCCTGGACGGACGGCGGGTCCATGTCGGCAAACTCTCGCACGACACCGCGACCGCGGAATGGGCCCGCGCGGTGGTCAATCGCGCCCTGCTGGACGGCGCCGCGATCGCCTGGGTCTGCGCGGACGGGCGGCCGACTGGCGCGGTATTGCTGCGTGACCCGTTGCGCCGCCATGCGCCGCGAACGCTGCGCCGGTTACGCGAAGCCGGGCTGAACCGACTGGTCATGCTGACCGGAGACCGCGCCGAACCCGCCCGCGAGGTCGCCGTCGTGCTGGGCTTGGACGAGGTGTACGCGGAACAGAGCCCGGCCGACAAGGTGGCCGCCGTGCGCACCGAGCGGGAGCGTGCGGTGACCGTGATGGTCGGCGACGGGGTCAACGACGCACCCGCGCTGGCAGCGGCCACGGTCGGCGTGGCGATGGGCGCCCGCGGTGCCACCGCGTCCTCGGAGGCCGCCGGCATCGTGTTGACCACCGATCGGCTGGAGCGGCTCGCCGACGCGATGGACATCGCCCGCTGGTCGCGACGCATCGCCGTGCAGAGCGCGGTCGTCGGCATGGTCCTGTCGCTGGCGGCGATGGCCGTCGCCGCCATCGGTTGGCTCCCACCGGCCGTCGGCGCACTGGTGCAGGAAGGCATCGACGTCGCCGTGATCCTCAACGCGCTGCGCGCCCTGCGCGGCAACCCGGACATCGAGGTCGACCTCCCTGCGTCGACCGAGCAGATGTTGCGCCGCTTCGACGCCGAACACGACGAGCTGCGCGACGCCGTGGACCTGCTGCGCGACGCCGCCGACCAGTTGGCCGCCGCGCCCGACCAGTCGGCGCTGGAGGCGATCAGCCGCGCGCACGCCGTGCTCACCGAGCGCATCATCCCGCACGAGCAGGCCGAGGAGACGCAGCTCTATCCCGCGCTGGCCCATCCGCTGGGCACCACCGAAGCGACCGCCCCCATGAGCCGCACCCACGCCGAGATCCAACGGCTCTCCGACCGGATCGGCGCACATCTGGCCTTGGCCCAGAGCAGCGGGACGATCGGCGCTGACCAGCTCGACGACCTGCTCGCCTGCCTATACGGGTTGCATGCCCTGCTACGCCTGCATTTCCTGCAGGAGGAGGAAAGCTATTTCACCCTCGCCGAGGACGAACCCGGCGAGCGAAAGCCAGATGGCCGGGATGCCTTGGCGGACAAGCTATCCCGCTGAAGGCGGCCGTTTCATGACGGTGCCGGGCAGCTCCGCGCCGATTTCGATGTCCTCGTAGTCGCGCCCGTCGCCCCGGCCACCCTTGCCACCCACCGGCGGCCGCATCGGCGCCACCGGCACGGCGGGGGTCTGCCCCGCCCCCGGCGGAAGCGGGGAGATCGCCGAGGCGAGCTGCACCGGCGGCTGCGCGCCGGGCAGCATCCCCACCGTCGCGGGCGGCATGCTCAGCTTGCCCACCAGCACGGAAACGCCCAGCGCGCCCCGGGGCGCCAGCGCCCCGGAACCGAGGGCGTTCATCAGGCTGGCATCCGCCGACGCCAGGGCGGCCCCGCCCTCTGCCAGCCCCTGGCCGATGTCGGCGCTGACACCTGAAAGCGCCTGGGCCGCATTGAGCTGCGCCAGGTAGCTGAGCAGGTTGACGGGGAAGCCGCCGGCGATGAACTGCCAGCCCCATGTGCTGTTGTAGAAGAACCAGCCCGACTGGGGATCGAAGGGAGTGACGCCGAGCGCGTCGATGATCGACGCCGTATCGGTCGAAGCCAGCGCGTTGGCGGCGGGCACCAGCGAGGCCTGGGTGGAGACGCCAGAGGGGTTGGCGACGGGCGGCGGCGCCGAGAGTGGCGAGAGCTTGACCGCGTTCAGCGAGGTCGCGCCGTAGCGATACATCGCCGCCGAGTTGTTGACCCACATGGCGTTGTACTCGGCTTCGGTCTCGGCGATGGCCGGAGCGTTGACACCGAAGAAGTTGGTGGCCAGCAACATCGCCAACCGCGCCCGGTTGGCGGCGACGACGGAGGGATGCACCACCGTCCAATGGGTCAATTCGAATGCGGCCGTGACGGTTTCGACCGATGCGGCGATTTGCTGGCATTGCGCCGCGGTGGTCCGCAACCAGGCCAGGTAGGGCTGGAAGGCCTGGGCCATCGCCACCGAGGACGGACCCTGCCACGTCCCCGCCAGCGACGCCAGCTCCGCGGTATAGCTGCTTGCCGCCGCCTCCAGTTCGGCGCTGAGCTCCTGCCACGCGCCGGCCGCTTCGATCATCGACCAGGCGCCGGGTCCGGAGTGGATCAGCGCCGAAGTGATCTCGGGCGGCAGCAGCCCGAAATCAATCACGTCTCGCCCAACCGAACGCGATGGGCACGACCACTTTGCTTGCGCGACAGAGTATTTGCGCCGCGATGAACCTATCCGGCGGCGAGAAGCGACTTCCGGAGTGGGGAGGCGTCATCGGCTCTCATCCCCCGCTTGGCGGTCGGTGAATCACCTTCTTCGGGAGTTCCGCCCCGTATTCAAGGTCCTCAAACTTCTGTTGCTTGCGCTTGCGCCAACCGCTGCCCGCCGAGTTGGTGGCCGGCGCCATCATCGGCATGAGCGGCATGCCGGTGAGCCCGGCGTCGGCGGGCAGGGGCGACACTGACGATGCGAGTTGCACCGGAGTCTGCGTCGCCGGCAGCAGGCCCACCACTGCGGGCGGGGCGGTCAGCTTGCCCAGCGAAACACCAACCCCCATCGCCCCTGCGGCCGCGCCGCCGGGTGCGGCTTGCAGGGCACTGGCCAGCCTGGTCACCGACGACGCCAGCGCCCCCTCGCCCTCCGAGAGCCCCAGCCCGATGTCGCTGCCCACGCCTTGCAGCGCCTGGGCCGAGGTGTTCTGCGCCAGGTAGCTGAGCAGGTTGATCGGGAACCCGGAGGAGATGAACTGGTTGCCCCAGGTGCTCCAATAACTGAACCAGCCGGCGTTGGGGTCGAACGGGGTGACGCCGAGCGAGTCGATGATGTTGCCCGTGCTCGAGGCCGAGCTGAGCAAGGAAGCATTAGACACCGCGGCG
Source organism: Mycobacterium paraffinicum (assembly GCF_025822865.1). Lineage (NCBI taxonomy): Bacteria > Bacillati > Actinomycetota > Actinomycetes > Mycobacteriales > Mycobacteriaceae > Mycobacterium > Mycobacterium paraffinicum. The sequence continues at coordinate 69,181 of NZ_JACKUR010000025.1, forward strand.
TTTTGGTTGAGCGTGCCCGTCGGGTTCGAGATGGCGAGCGGCGAATTGAATTGCGACAACGACGTGGTCGCTTGTGACGACGCCGCCTGATATCGCGTCATCGCCGCGGAATTGTTCGCCCACATGGTCTGGTATTCGTCCTGGGTCGCGGCGATCGCCGCGGTGTTCTGCCCGAACCGGTTGGTGGCCAGCAACTGCGCCAGCCGCGTCCGGTTGGCGGCGACGACGGAGGGGTGCACCACCGCCGAGCGGACGGCGGTGAATGCCACCGCGGCGGACTCTGCCGAGGTGGCCATTTGCTGGGCCTGCTGCGCGGTGGTGCGCAGCCAGATGAGGTAGGGCTGTACGGCCTGGAGCATCGCCATCGACGACGGGCCGTCCCACGAATCGATCAACGACGACAACGCGGACGCATACACGGCAACCGAATTTTCCAACTCGACGCCCAGGTTCTGCCAAGCGCCAGCGGCCTCGATCAGCGAACCCGCCCCGGGACCGGAATGGATGAGCGTCGAGGTGACCTCGGGTGGCGCGAATAAGTCCATCACATCTCACATTGTCTACGCCGGGTACGCGGCCGGAAAATTTCGATGACCAAATTGCAAAGAGACCGGAAACATTGAACATTCACCCCCCAAAGGTGCCGCCCGCATCCTTCCCGTCGAGTTCCGGACCGTGAGAACGATATACCGGCGACCTTAGGGTAGCCAAAGTATTAGCCGGCGTCGGCACTTCGAAGAGGGGCCCGGAAGATTGCGCTACAGGCCGGGCAAGCAGATGGGTGCTCCGTAGCAAGGCGGCGGACCTAGCGGCCGGCGGGGCGCGTCGCCCTCCCACACGAACTGGCCGACGTTGCCCATCCCGCCGACGGGGACCCAGTACCAGTGGTGGCAGACGCCCATATCCCACCGGACATCGGGCATCGGCAACGGTTGTCCCGGGCACCAGTCGTGCGGGACGGTGAAGTTGTCCAGGGGCAATGGGCCGATCACTTGCGGGGCGACACCGCGCTCCGCCTGGGCCGTGCCCGCGGCCAGGCCGAGACCGGCCACCGCCACGCCGCCGGACAGCAGCGCCCGGGTGATGGCCTTCCTGACCTTGTATTTCTTCGACATCGCTTCGCGCCTTCCTCGACGCTGTGGGATCAGTATCCGCTCGCGCCGCCGGAAACAGCAGACAATGACCGGATCGCTACCGATCCCAGGAAGAGCTTCGCGGGAGCGAATGGCGCCTGTTCGCCGTCGCTTCCAGGTAAGGCCGATGATGGCTCGTCAAAACGGTGGCGGATCGTCATCGCCGTCGGGTGGAGCCGGCCCGCGGTAGCTCATCGACTCGGCGCGCCGGAGGGTGCGGGCGTCGCGGTTGTGTCGACGCTCGACGGCGATCCGAGTGGCGCGGTCGTGGGCGCGGGTGCGGCGGCGCTTGGGCATCATCGCGGTGCGCTGACCGCAGTAGTCGGGCGGCGGGGGATCGACCTCGGGGGCCGCGATCATCCCGGTGGACCGGCACAGGCTGGGAAACAGCAGCGCACTGCCCGGGGTGGTGACGTAGTGCGCCCCGCGGGAGAGGTCAAGATCAGGGTGCCGTCGGCCAATTGCTTTTCGGTCCAGCCCCAGAACGTTTTCACCAAATGATGGGTGCGGCAGTAGCACTTGAGCTTGCTCGCATGGGTGCACCCACCGACGCTGTAGGGAATGGTGTGGTCGATGTCGCAAGCCACCGCCGGGCAATCACAGCCCGGCCAGCGGCAGGTCAAATCCCGGCACCGCACGAAATCGGCCAACGCTTGGGATGGCACATAGCCCGGCTCGGGCGGCGCGTCGCCGGGGTGCACCAGCGGCACCAGCTTGGCCGCGGCGGCCAAGTCGGCCACCAGCTCGGGTGGGATCAACCCCTCGGCGCCCAGCTGGCAGCCCGGCGCCTCACGAGTGCCGTCGACGGTGGCTTGCTCGGCGATGACGTGAATCACCACCGCACCGGTCGCCGGGCGGGTGCCCACGGCGCAGTCGGGCCGCCCGCAGCGGCAGCCCAGCCTGTCGGCCCCCGCGGCCAGCACCCCCAGCGCATCGGCGCGGCGCTGCTCGCGGGTGCGCGGATCGTGCTCACACACCGTGGCCGCCAGCGCATCCAGCCGCGCATCCAGGATGGCAGCATCCGGGCTGCACACCACACCCTCGATGCGGGCCAACCCCTCGCCCATGTCACCGATCCACACCTCGCGCCCGGCCGCGCGCTCGCGGCGCCGCCGCACCGCATCCGCATCAGCCTTCGCGACGATCCGGTCCACCTGGGCGCCCAACCGCGCCGGGGTCATCGACGGCCAGCGCGCCACCGTGGCCGCCAATTGCGCATCCACGGCCGCCACCACGCTGGGATCGGTGATCAGATCGGTGCGATACACCAGCGTCTGCACCATCCGAAGATCGATATCCCCAGCGGCGAAGACCCCGGCCACCCGGGGCAGCAGCTCGCGCAGCGCCCGCGCATAGCGCACCCGGCTGGCCGCCAACCCCTGGCTGATCCGCAACTCCGCGGCCACCTCGGCAGCCACCGCCGCCTCGGTATCCACCGCCCATTCCTCACACTCCGCACACCGCGACAACCGGTAGGCGAACAACTCCCCGATCGCCGCCAACTGCCCGGCCGCCGCCCGATTCTCCGCCCGCGCCAAACCCGACACCCGCTCGAGCAGCGCCGCCGACTCGTGCGTCGCCGACGGGAGCGCCGCTCGAAGAGCTCATCCAACGCGGAGATCGCCTCGGTCGACGGCGCCCTTGAATCGAACATAGGTTCGATTATGCCACCCGGCTACGACAACCTCATGGCCTCCAGCCCGTCCGCGGCCGTCGCGGAAATCGTGCTCCGCACCATGAAGCGCGGCTCCCCCGCCGGCCACGGCCGGCCGCGATGCAGGATCGCGCGGTTATCCCACATAACCACGTCGCCCTCGCGCCACGAGTGCACGAATCGGGTCTCACGGGCAGTCGCTGCCTCGGTCAGGCCGGCGATCAGCTCTCGCGCCGCTGCTGGCGCCATGTCCTCGATCGCGTACGCGTGCGAGGCCAAATAAAGCGCCTTGCGGCCATTAACCGGGTTCCGCCACACCAGACGCCAGCATTGCGGCGGCAGCGCCGCGCGCTCGGCCGGGCCGGCCAGGTCGGGCGCGATCTTGCCGCGCGAGTAGGCGTACTCGTGCCAGGCGAAGCACTCTTCCAGCCGCCGTTGCAAAGCGGCATCGAGGCGCTCGAAGGCGAGCCGGGTAGAGACGTACTCGGTCTCACCGCCATGCCCCGGAATGACGCGCGACGACAACACCGAAGCGAGCGCCGGCACGCGCTTGAACGAGCTGTCGGTATGCCAAAGCTGGTTGGCCTTGTTCTCTAGGGCAAGTCGGTGGCCTTCGGGCACCACGTTGCCCGCCTCGTCGAGGGTCTTGAGGATGACGAGATTGCTGCCATGACCCTCCGAACCGACCTTGGTGACCTCCAGCGGCCCGAAGCGGCGGGAAAAGGCAAGCTGCGCTTCATCGGTGACGTCCTGATCGCGGAACACCAGGACCGAATGCTCCTCGAACGCCGCCCGTACCGCCGCATACGCGGCCTCCGATACCGCGACGTCCTGAATGCTGACTCCACATATCTCCGCTGCGAAGCCCGGGCCCGACGGCACGATTTCCATCGGCGCCTCCGAAGCGTTCGAGGTTTCAGTACGACTGTCCACCTAGAGCGCGCGCCCGGCAAGCCATCGGCATGACGGACCGAGCGAAACTACGGTCCCGATCGCCGGCTGACGAATTCGCGGCGGGCACCCGTCACCGGATCGTCGAACTCGAGGCGCTGCGCCAGCAGCCGCAGCGGCGTGCTGAAGTCGTCGGCCGGCACGTCAAGGATGTTGGGGTACAACGGGTCTCCGTCGATCGGCACGCCGAGGGCGGCCATGTGGACGCGCAGCTGGTGGGTGCGCCCGGTGCGCGGGGTCAGCCGGTACAGGCCGTCCGGGGAAACGAGTTCCACCAGTGTCTCCGCGTTGGGCGCCCCGGGTTCGCAGACGGCCTGCAAAACTCCGCGCCGCTTGACGATCCGGCTGCGCACCACGCGCGGCAACACCAATGCCGGATCCACGCGGGCGCGCGCCAGATACGTCTTGCGCACCAGCCCCCGCGAGAACATGGTCTGGTATGGGCCGCGCACCTCGCGGCGGGCGGTGAACAGCAGCACCCCCGCGGTCAACCGGTCCAGCCGGTGGGCGGGACTCAGCTCGGGCAGGCCCAGCTCCCGGCGCAGCCGCACCAGCGCCGTCTGCGCCACGTGCCTGCCGCGGGGCATGGTGGCCAGAAAGTGCGGCTTGTCGACGACCACGATGTCGGCGTCGCGATGAAGTACCGGGATGCCGAACGGCACCGGAACTTCGTGAGGCAGCTCCCGGTACAGAAACACGCTGGCACCGGCGGGCAGCGCCGTGGCCTCGTCGACCACCGCGCCGTCGGCGTCGACCACCTCCCCGGCCAGCACTTTCGACCGCGCGGGCGCGCCGAACCGCTCGGTCAGCTCGGCCAGGACCGGTCCGCCGCGCAGCCGCACCCGCGCCGGGCCGAGCCCGTCGCGCACCGGCAGCGGCGCCGGCCTCACCACACGCTCAATTCAAAGGCACCGGCTCGAGGATCTCGGCGCGCGCCTCCGGGGCACTCGCCCGCAGCTCGTCCGCCGACACGTCGTCGGGCTGGGCCTGCGACAAGATCTCGGCCTCCACCCGCGCGGAGTAGTTCGCCACCTCACGCTCGACGTCCGCCGCACTCCAGCCCAGTACGGGGGCGACCACGTCGGCGACCTCGCGGGCGCAGTCCACGCCGCGGTGCGAGTACTCGATGGAGATGCGCATCCGGCGGGCCAGGATGTCCTCGAGGTGCAGCGCCCCCTCGGCGGTGACGGCGTACAGGGCCTCCACCTTCAGGTAGCCCGGCGCCTCCTTGATCGGGCTGAGCAGGTCGGCGTTTCCCGCCGCCAGACCCAGCACGTCGCCGATCAGCGAACCGTAGCGATCCAGCAGATGCCGCACCCGGTACGGATGCAAACCTTGCAGCCCCGCAACGTGTTCGGCCTGATTCACCAGGGCGAAGTAACCGTCGGCGCCCAGCAGGCTGACCTTTTCGGTGATCGAGGGCGCCACGCGGGCCGGGACGAACTGGGCCGCGGCGTCGATCGCATCGGCGGCCATCACCCGATAGGTGGTGTACTTGCCGCCGGCGATGGCCACCAATCCCGGCGCGGGCACCGCCACCGCGTGCTCGCGCGACAGTTTGGAGGTCTCCTCGCTCTCCCCGGCCAGGAGCGGCCGCAGCCCGGCGTACACGCCGTCGATGTCGGCGTGGGTGAGCGGGATGGCCAGCACGGTGTTGACCGTCTGCAGGATGTAGTCGATGTCGGCCTTGGTGGCCGCGGGGTGGGCCAGGTCCAGGTTCCAGTCGGTGTCGGTCGTGCCGATGATCCAGTGCGTGCCCCACGGGATGACGAACATCACCGATTTCTCGGTGCGCAGGATGATGGCGACGTCGCTGACGATGCGGTCGCGCGGCACCACCACGTGCACGCCCTTGGACGCGCGCACCTGAAATCGCCCACGCTGCTTGGACAACGCCTGAATCTCGTCGGTCCACACCCCGGTCGCATTGACCACGACGTGGCCGCGGACTTCGGTGACGGCGCCGTTCTCGGAGTCGCGGACCCGCACGCCGGTCACCCGGTCGCCCTCGCGCAGCATCGCGACCACCTGGGTGGAGGTCCGCACCACCGCGCCGTAGTGGGCGGCGGTGCGCGCGACGGTCATGGTGTGCCGGGCGTCGTCAACGACGGTGTCGTAGTAGCGGATTCCACCGATCAAGGACGTCCGCTTTAAGCCAGGACTCAACCGCAACGCGCCGGCCCGGGTCAGATGCCGTTGCGCCGGAACGGATTTCGCGCCGCCCATCCGGTCGTAAAGGAAGATGCCCGCGGCGACGTAGGGCCGCTCCCACACTCGATTGGTCAGTGGAAACAAGAACGGCATCGGCTTGACCAGATGCGGCGCCAAGGTGGTCAGCGACAGCTCCCGCTCGTAAAGCGCCTCGCGCACCAGCCCGAACTCCAATTGTTCGAGATAACGCAACCCGCCGTGAAACATCTTCGACGACCGGCTCGAGGTGCCCGACGCGAAATCGCGCGCCTCGACCAGCGCCACCTTGAGCCCGCGGGTGGCGGCGTCCAGCGCGCAACCGGAGCCCACCACGCCGCCGCCGATGACGACGACGTCGAACTGCTCGGCGCCGAGTCGCTCCCACGCCAGCGCGCGCTGCTGAGGTCCCAACGTGGATGCCGCCCAGGTCTGTGTGCTTTGGGGCGCCTGTATCGGGTTGCTCACGGCAGAGGACTCCTCACCGGGAAACTCCTGTCGGTTACTCGCCAGTAGGACGGTGTCGGACCAAGGCTAGTCGAGATCGTCGTGCGCCATCAGCCGACGAGCGGCCTCGGTGATCGAACCGGACAGCGAGGGGTAAACGGCGAGCGTCTGCGCCAGCTCGGTGACCGTGATGCGGTTTTGGACGGCCACGGCGATCGGCAGGATCAGTTCCGAGGCGATCGGGGCCACCACCACGCCGCCGATCACCACGCCGGTGGATTTCCGGCAGAACATCTTCACGAAACCCTGTCGCAGCCCGGACATCTTGGCCCGCGCGTTGGTGCGCAGCGGCAGCATGATCGTGCGGGCCGACACCGAACCGTCGTCGATCATCGTTTGCGGCACCCCGACGGCGGCGATCTCCGGCCGGGTGAACACCGTCGCGGCGACCGTCCGCAACCGGATCGGGCTGACGCCCTCGCCGAGCGCGTGATACATCGCGATGCGGCCCTGCATGGCGGCCACCGAGGCCAGCGGCAGCAGGCCGGTGCAGTCGCCGGCGGCGTAGATGCCGGGCACCGAGGTCCGCGATACCCGGTCCACGGTCAGGTAGCCGCCGCGGCCCAGCTCGATGCCGACGCGGTCCAGGCCGAGGCCGCCGGTGTTGGGGACCGACCCGATGGTCATCAGGGCGTGGCTGCCCTCGACGGTGCGCCCGTCGGCCAGGGTGACCAGCACGCCGGCGTCGGTGCGCGTCACCGACTGGGCGCGGGCGTTCTTGACCAGCTCGACGCCGCGCTCGGAGAACGCCTCTTCCAGGACCAACGCGGCGTCGGCGTCCTCGTAGGGCAGCACCCGATCCCGGCTGGCGACCACCGTCACCGGGACGCCCAGCTCGGTGTAGGCGTGCACGAACTCGGCGCCGGTGACGCCCGATCCGACCACGATGAGGTGTTCGGGCAGCGCCTCCAGGTTGTAGAGCTGCCGCCACGTCAGGATCCGCTCGCCGTCGGGCTGCGCGGACGGCAGTACCCGCGGGCTGGCCCCCGTCGCGATCAGCACGACGTCGGCCTCGTACTCGCTGGCGGTGCCGTCCGGGGCGGTCGCCTTGATGCGGTGGCAGGCCAGCCCCGGCGTGGGGTCGATCAGCTCACCGTGCCCGGCGACCACGTGCACGCCCATGCCGAGCAGCTGTTCGGTGATATCGGCCGACTGCTCGGTGGCGAGTTGTTTGACCCGGGCATGGATCTGCGGCAGCGAGATCTTGGCGTCGTCGATGTCGATGTCGAAGCCGAGCCGCGGCGCCCTGCGCAACTCGGTGCGCAGCCAGGTCGACGCGATGAACGTCTTGGACGGCACGCAGTCGTCCAGCACGGCGGCGCCGCCGATCCCGTCGGTGTCGATCACCGTGACGTGGGTGGTGTCGGGGTGTGAGGTGGCGGCCACCAGCGCGGCTTCGTAACCGGCCGGGCCTCCACCGAGGATCACGATGCGGGTCGCCACAGCCCCAACCTAGCGGGGTGACCCGCCAGCCCGCAGGTGGAGGCGCGGCCGCGAAGCGCTTCGGAGAAGACCGCTCGCGCCCGTGACGTCTAAGCTTTCCCCGTGCCGCTCTACGCCGCCTACGGGTCGAACATGGATCCTGAGCAGATGCTCAAGCGCGCACCCCATTCGCCGATGGCCGGAACGGGCTGGTTGCACGGGTGGCGCTTGACGTTCGGGGGCGAGGACATCGGCTGGGAAGGCGCGCTGGCCACCGTCGTCGAAGATCCGAATTCCAAGGTGTTCGTCGTCCTGTACGACATGACCCCGGCCGACGAGAACAACCTCGACCGGTGGGAGGGCTCCGAGTTCGGGGTGCACAAGAAGATCCGCTGCCGGGTGGAGCGCATCTCGTCGGACACCAGCACCGACCCCGTGCTGGCGTGGCTGTATGTGCTCGACGCCTGGGAGGGCGGGCTGCCGTCCGCGCGCTACCTGGGCGTGATGGCCGATGCGGCCGAAATCGCCGGAGCGCCAGCCGATTACGTGCACAACCTGCGAACTCGACCGGCCCACAACATCGGCCCGGGAACGGGCTCCTAAGGCCCGTGTCGATTCTGTCCACACCAGTCGTCGCCGACGCGCTGGCCCGCACGTTCGCGGCCATCGTGAACCCCGCCCCCAAGGCCGCCGTGCGCTTTCCGGAATTCCGGAGCCAGACCTCTGAGGTCTCCATCCCCACCCGGCACGGCGCGGCGTCGGCAACCGTCTACCACCCTCCGGCCGGCACGGCGAACCCGCCCGTCTACGTCAACGTGCACGGTGGCGGCTTCGTGGTCGGGCACCCCGAACAGGACGATCCGTGGTGCCGGTACCTCGCCGCGAACGCGGGCGTGGTGGTGGTCAACCCGGACTATGTGCTGGCGCCGCGTCACCGCTTTCCCGCAGCGCCCCATCAGGTCTACGACATCGTGTGCTGGGCGGCCGCCCCCGCCCGCGACTGGGACGGCGGCCGGCTCTGTGTCGGCGGCCAGAGCGCCGGCGGCAACCTCAGCGCCGCCGCGGCACGGCTGGCGCTGGAGAACGGCGGACCCCGCATCGCGCTGCAGGTGCTGCATTACGCGCCGCTTGACCTCGTGACGCCCACCCGCGACAAGCCGTCCAGCGCCGGCGACCGGGCGGTCATGAAACCGTGGATGGGTGAGGTGTTCGACACCGCTTACGTACCCGACCCGGCACAGCGGCGCGACCGTCTCGCCTCTCCCGCCTGGGGTGACAACGCAGACGGAATCGCGGGCATCGCACCGGCACTGGTCGTGACGGCCGAACACGATCGGCTTCGCGACGAGTCCCGCAGATACGCCGAAAAGCTCGCCGCCGCAGGGGCATTGGCGGAGTACCACGAGGTGGCCGGCGTCGACCACGGCTACAACATCATGAGCGCGGCGGCCGACCTCACCCGGCGAACGTACGCACACATCGTCGGCCACGTCGTGCATGCCACGAGCTAGGGCAGCGCGAACGCGGCCGCCTGCTCGACGATGTTGACCATCACGCGCAGCCCGATCGCCAGGGCGCGCTCGTCGAGGTCGAACGTCGGCTGGTGCAAATCCAGCTGCGGTCCCTGGCCCGGCCACACGCCCAGGCGCGCCATCGCGCCGGGAATCTCCTCGAGGTACCAGGAGAAGTCCTCGCCCCCGCCGGACTGACGGGTGTCGGCCAGCGCGTCCGGGCCGATGGCCTCGATCGCGTGGGTGAGGATGCGGGTCGAGACGTCCTCGTTGACCACCGGCGGCACGCCGCGCCGGTATTGCAGCGTGTGGTCGATCCCCAGCGGCGCCAGCAGCGCCGACACCGTCTCGCGGATGATCTCCTCGAGGCCTACCCAGGTCTGCCGGCTGGCGGTGCGGACCGTGCCGCCCAGCACCCCGCTCTGCGGAATGGCGTTGGCGGCCACCCCGGCGTTGACCGCGCCCCACACCAGGACGGTGCCGTTGCGCGGGTCGATGCGGCGCGACAACACGCCGGGCAGCCCGGTGATCAGCGTGCCGAGCCCGTAGACCAGGTCGGCGGTCAGGTGCGGACGGGACGTGTGGCCGCCCGGGGAATGCAGGGTGATCTCGATCTGGTCGGCCGCCGAAGTGATGGGTCCGTGCCGGACCGCGACCTGGCCGACCTCGAGCCGGGGGTCGCAGTGCAGGGCGAAGATCCGCGACACCCCGGTGATCGCGCCCGCGGCGATGGCGTCGATCGCGCCGCCGGGCATCAGCTCCTCGGCGGCCTGGAAGATCAGCCGCACCCCGACCGGCAGCTCCGGCACCGACGCCAGGGTCAGCGCGGTGCCGAGCAGGATCGCGGTGTGGGCGTCATGGCCGCAGGCGTGCGCGACGTTGGGCATGGTGGACGTGTAGGGCGCGCCGGTCCGCTCGGCCATGGGCAGCGCGTCCATGTCGGCCCGCAGGGCGATGCGCGGTTCGTGTTCGGGCCCCAGATCGCAGACCAGTCCCGTCCCGCCCGGTAGCACCTTGGGATTGAGCCCCGCGTCGGCCAGCCGCTCGGCGACGAACTGGGTGGTGGCGTACTCCTGGCGGCCCAGCTCGGGGTAGCGGTGGATGTGCCGGCGCCATTCGACCAGGTCGTCGTGGTGTGCGGCCAGCCAGGAGGTGGCGGCGTCGGCGAGGCTCATGCGTGCGCCCGCCGTTCCCGCGCGGCCAGCACGCGGTCACGTTCGGCCGGCGTCTGGGCCAGCTGAACCACCGTGCGGGCCAGCATGATCGCGCCCTCGACGACGGCCCGGTCGGCGCTGGGGCTCGCGGCGGCCGTGGCGAAGGCGCGCTGGTGCACCATGGCGCCGCCGGCGTCGACCCCGACGATCGGATGGATCCCCGGCAGCACATGCGTCACGTTGCCCATGTCGGTGCTGCCCATGGGCAGCGCCGCTTCGAACTCGCGGGCCACCGGCTCGCGCCCGAGCCGGCGCATCTCGTCGCGGAAGACGTCGGCCAGCCACTCGTCGGGCCTGAGTTCGTCGTAGGGGGGTGCCGGGTTGTCGATCTCGTACTCGCAACCGGTGGCCAGCGCACCCGCGGCAAAGCACGCGTACATCCTGCCCTCCAGCTGTCTCAACGAATCTGACTCGACCGCCCGCATGGCATACAGCAGCGTCGCGTGGCCGGGGATGACGTTGACCGCCTGGCCGCCGTCGGTGACGATGCCGTGCACCAGTTGGCCGGGCGCCAGCTGCTGGCGCAACAGCCCAACGGCCACCTGCGCGACGGTCACGGCGTCGGCGGCGTTGATCCCCTGATGCGGCGCGACCGCGGCGTGAGATTCCTTGCCACGGTAGTGCACGGTCGCTTCCGAAAGCGCCAGCGAACGCGCCGCCGCGATGTCGGCGGGCCCGGGGTGCAGCATCACCGCCGCCGCGACGTCGTCGAACACCCCGGCCTGCAAGAGCAGCGCCTTGCCGCCGCCCGCCTCCTCGGCGGGGGTGCCGATCAGAGCCACCCGCAGGCCCAGGTCGTCGGCCACCTCGGCCAGCGCCAGCGCGGTGCCCACCGCCGATGCGGCGATGATGTTGTGGCCGCAGGCGTGGCCGATCTCGGGCAGCGCGTCGTATTCGGCGCACACCCCGATGGTCAGCGGCCCGCTGCCGAAGTCGGCGCGAAAGGCGGTGTCCAGGCCGCCCGCGGCCGCGGTGATCTCGAAACCGCGTTCGGCGACCAGCGCCTGGGCCTTGGCGCAGCTGCGATGCTCGGCGAACGCCAGCTCGGGCTCGGCGTGGATGGCGTGGGACAGCTCAACCAGGTCGGCGCCCCGTCGCCGCACGACATCCTCGACGTTGTCCAATGCGGTGGTGGGCATTCTCGCAGTATCCCACCGCGACCGTCCCGGCCTCGGTTACACCAGTCCGGCGATGAATCCCGCCGCCTGTCCGGGGTAGGGCGGGACACCGTAATCGTGGTGGGCCTCCCGGTCCCGGCCGCCGACCACGCACACCGGATCACCGGCAACGCAGATGTCGATGGCGCGGCCGGCGAACTGGCCCGTGGTGGAAAGGGGCGTGTTGAACCGGTTGCCGGGATTGCCGAACACCGCCACCGCCGCCACCTTGTTGGCCAGGCCCGGATCCAGCGCGGGAGCCGACCCGAAGTTGCCGATGCGCTCGCCCAGCGGCGGGACCCCCGCCAGCATCGAGACCGCGGCGGCGCCCTGCGAGAAACCGCCGAGCACCAGCTTCGTCTTCGGGCATTGGTCGACCATCTCCGCGATGTGGTCGCGGGCGTCGTTGGCGCCGTCGGCGGTCTGCAGGAAGTTATAGCTGGCCGGGTAGTTCACCGCGTACGCGTCGACGCTGCGCGAGCCGAGGGCGGGCTGCAGCGCGGCGAGCAGCGCGTCTCCGGCGACCCCGAGCCCGGGCGGCTCCGCGGTGCCGCGGGCGAAGATGAGCTGAACGTCGGAGCATCCGTCGGCCCGCGCCGTCGGCACCCCCGCGATCGAAAACAGCGACACCGCAACGGCGACGGCCATGCCGATCCCCTGCCACCTACGAAGTTTCATGCGGCAGATTTTCACATATGCCGGCGCGGGCCGTCGCGGCGCTAAGCTCCCCGACTGTGAGCGACCCCGCGTCCGACCCCACCGAACTGGCGCGACTGGCGGCGCAGGCCATCGGGGAACGCACCGGCGTGCCCGAGCACGACGTCGCCATCGTGCTCGGATCGGGATGGCGCCCGGCCGTCGCCGCGCTCGGCTCCCCGACCGCCGAGCTGCCCCAGGCCGACGTGCCCGGATTCGCGCCGCCCACCGCGGTCGGGCACACCGGCGAGCTGATCTCCACGCGCATCGGCGAGCGCCGGGTGCTGGTGCTGGTCGGTCGCGTGCACGCCTACGAGGGCCACGACCTGTGCCACGTCGTACACCCGGTGCGGGCGGCCTGCGCGGCGGGGGCACGCATCGTCGTGCTCACCAACGCGGCCGGCGGCCTGCGGCCCGACCTGGCGGTGGGCCAGCCGGTGCTGATCAGCGACCACCTCAACCTGACCGCGCGTTCGCCGTTGGTCGGCCCGCAGTTCGTGGACCTGACCGACGCCTACTCGCCGCGGCTGCGGGACCTGGCCCGCCGGGTGGACCCGGGACTGGCCGAGGGCGTCTACGCCGGCCTGCCCGGGCCGCACTACGAGACGCCCGCCGAGGTGCGGATGCTGCGGGCGCTGGGCGCCGACCTGGTCGGCATGTCGACCGTGCACGAGACGATCGCGGCCCGGGCGGCGGGCGCCGAGGTGCTGGGGGTGTCGCTGGTCACCAACGCGGCCGCCGGGATCAGCGGCGAGCCGCTGAGCCACGCGGAAGTGCTCGCCGCCGGCGCCGCGTCCGCCAGCCGAATGGGCGCGCTGCTGGCCGACGTCGTAGCCCGGTTCTGAGATGACGCCCGAGGAGTGGCGGCGGTCCCCGGCCCCCGGCCACGCCGGGCTTGCGACCGCCGCGGCGCAGTGGATCGCACACGATCCCGACCCGGCGACGGCCGCCGAGCTCGCGGCGTGCGGTCCCGACGAGCTCGCCGCGCGCTTTGCCCACCCGCTCACATTCGGCACCGCCGGCCTGCGCGGTCCGGTGCGCGGCGGTCCCGACGCCATGAACGTGGCGGTGGTGTCGCGCGCCACCTGGGCGGTGGCGCGGGTGCTCGACGGGCGCGGCCTGGCCGGCTCGCCGGTGATCGTCGGGCGTGACTCCCGACACGGCTCCGCCGTTTTCGCTACCGTCGCCGCCGAAGTTCTTGCCGCCCAGGGTTTCTCGGTGCTGCTACTGCCCGGGCCGGTGCCGACGCCGGTGGTCGCGTTCGCCGTGCGCCACACCGGCGCCGCCGCGGGGATACAGATCACCGCCTCGCACAACCCGCCGACCGACAACGGCTACAAGGTCTACACGGACGGCGGCATCCAGATCGTCTCCCCCACCGACCGCGAGATCGAGGCCGCGATCGCCGCCGCTCCCCCGGCCGACGAAATCCGCCGAGTTCCGGTGCAACCCGCCGTCACCGATCTGGTCGAGCGCTACATCGCGCGGGCCGCCGCGGTGCGGCGCGGCACCGGTTCGGTGCGGGTCGCCCTGACCCCGCTGCACGGGGTGGGCGGCGCCGCGGTCGTGGAAGCGTTGCAGCGCGCCGGCTTCGGGCAGGTGCACACCGTGGGAGCGCAGTTCGCACCGGACCCCGACTTTCCCACCGTCGCCTTCCCCAATCCCGAGGAGCCTGGCGCCACGGACGCGCTGCTCACCTTGGCCGCGGAGGTCGCCGCCGACGTCGCGATCGCGCTGGACCCCGACGCCGACCGATGCGCGGTCGGTGTCCCGGCCGGTTCGGGCTGGCGCATGCTATCTGGGGACGAAACCGGTTGGCTGCTGGGCGATTACATCTTGTCGCGGGTCGCCGATCCCCGAGCTGCGGTGGTGGCCAGCACCGTGGTGTCGTCACGGATGCTGGCGGCCATCGCGCGCCGGTACGGGGCCACCCACGTCGAAACCCTCACCGGCTTCAAGTGGCTGGCGCGCGCAGACGCCGACCTGCCGGGCGGCACGCTGGTGTACGCCTACGAGGAGGCGATCGGGCACTGCGTCGACCCGGACGCCGTGCGCGACAAGGACGGCATCAGCGCCGCGGTGCTGGTGTGCGACCTGGTGGCCGCGCTCAAAGACCGGGGCCGTTCGGTTTCCGGCGCGCTCGACGAGCTCGCCCGGCGGTACGGCGTGCACGACGTCGCGGCGGTGTCGCGCCGCGTCGCCGACGCCGCCGAGGCCGCCGAGCTGATGCGGCGGCTGCGCGAGACGCCACCGGAAACGCTGGCCGGGTTCACGGCGACGGTTACCGACATCGCCGACGCGCTGATCGTCACCGGCGGCGACGACGACGCGTCGGTCAGGCTGGTCGTGCGGCCTTCCGGGACGGAGCCGAAGATGAAGTGCTACATCGAGGTTCGCTGCGCGGTGACCGGCGAGCTGGACGATGCCCGGCAGCGGGCCAGGGCGGTGCGCGACGAGCTGGTGTCCACGGCGCAGGGCTGGTGAGTTACCGCGGCCCGTATTGACGGTCGCCCGCGTCGCCGAGACCCGGCACGATGTAGGCGTTCTCGTTGAGCCCGTCGTCGACGGCCACGGTGAACAGCCGCGCCTCGGGCGCCTTCTTCTCAAGCGCGGCAACGCCTTCGGGCGCGGCTACCGCGCACAACACCGTGATGTCGGTCGCACCGCGCTCCAGCAGCAGGCCGACGGTGTACTGCAACGACCCGCCGGTGGCCAGCATCGGATCCATGACGAACACCGGCAGGCCGGCCAGCTCGTCGGGTAGCGACTCGAAATACCCAGTCGCCCGATGGGTTTCCTCGTCGCGGGCCACGCCGACGAATCCGACCCGGGCTTGCGGCAGGAGCGCGAGCGCCTGGTCCACCATGCCCAGTCCGGCCCGCAGCACCGCCACCAGCAGGGGCGGTTTGGCCAGCCGCACTCCCTGCGTCTCGGCCAGCGGCGTGCGGACCGGAAAGGTCTCTCTGGGCGCGTCCCGGGTGGCCTCGTAGATCAGCATCGCGGTCAGATCCCGCAACGCCGCCCGAAATCCCTCGTTGTCGGTGCGTTCGTCGCGCATCGTCGTCAGCCGGGCGACCGCCAGCGGGTGATCGACAACGCGCACCTCCACGGTGTTCGACCTTATATAACGATCCGGCCGCATTTCGCTAACGCCCCGCTGAAGCCGCCCGCGTCGCCACCGGCGGCGCGCCGGGTGGGCCCATATGCTCCCGTAGTGCTGAGCGGAATCGCGGGTTCAACAGGGTTGACGGGCAGGGCATTTCGAGTCCTTGGGCTGCTCGGCGCGGTGACCTTGATCGCGTTGGCGGCCAGCCCGCTGACTCCGCGGATAGGCCTGGTGGCAGCGACGATTCCGCAACCCGCGCACATCGTGATCGTGGTGGAGGAGAACCGCTCGGAAAACGGCATCATCGGCAACAAGTCGGCACCTTTCATCACCGCGCTGGCCGCGGGTGGGGCCAACATGGTTCAGTCGTTCGCCGAAACCCACCCCAGCGAGCCGAATTACCTGGCGCTGTTCGCCGGCAACACCTTCGGGGTGACCACGGACCAGTGCCCGGTCAACGGCGGCGCCGCGCCCAACCTGGGCTCCGAATTGCTGGCCGCGGGCTACACATTCGTCGGCTTCGCCGAAGGCCTGCCCGCGGTCGGCTCGCCGGCGTGCGGCGCCGGCAAGTACGCGCGCAAACACGTGCCCTGGGCCAACTTCACCAACGTGCCGCCGGCGAACTCGCTGCCGTTCTCCGCGTTCCCGATGGGCAACTACGCCAGCCTGCCCACGGTGTCGTTCGTCATACCCAACAACGACAACAACATGCACGACGGCTCCATCGCCCAGGCGGACGCCTGGCTGAACCGCCAGCTGTCGGGCTACGCCAATTGGGCGGCGGCCAACAACAGCGTGCTGATCGTGACGTTCGACGAGGACGACGGCGGGACGCGAAACCAGATCCCCACGATCTTTTACGGCGCCCACGTCCGTCCCGGCAATTACAGCGAACAGATCAACCACTACAACGTGCTGTCCACGATCGAGCAGATGTACGGTCTGCCCAAAACCGGATACGCGGCCAGCGCGCCACCGATCACCGATATCTGGGGCTAGGTCCGGGCTAGCCGCTCCCGACAGCAGGCCCCCTCCCCGGCCGTCGCTATTGTGTGCCGCATGGCTGCTGACCTCGTGCCCATCCGCCTGAGCCTCTCCGATGGTGACCGCTACACCGTGTGGGCGCCCCGCTGGCGGGACGCCGGCGACGAATGGGAGGCATTCCTGGGCAAGGACGAAGACCTGTACGTCTTCTCCTCCGTCGCCGACCTGGTCGCGTTCGTGCGTTCCGACACCGACAACGACCTGGTCGACCACCCGGCGTGGAAGGACCTGACCGCGGCGCACGCGCACAAGTTCTCACCGGCCGCCGACAAGCAGTTCGATCTGGTCGCGGTCGAGGAGCTGGTGTCGGAGAAGCCGACCGAGGAGTCGGTGACCGGGCTCGCCCGCACGCTGGCGCTCGTCTCGTCAATCGGCTCGGTGTGCGAGCTCGCGGCGGTGTCGAAGTTCTTCAACGGCAACCCCACGTTGGGCACCGTGTCGGGCGGGATCGACCACTTCAGCGGCAAGGCCGGCCTCAAACGCTGGAACGCGCTCGGCGAGATCATCGGGCGCAGCTGGGACGACGTGCTCAGCGCGATCGAGGACATCGTCACCACCCCCGAGGTGGACACCAAGCTGTCGGCCAAGGCCGCCGACGAGCTGGAAGAAGAGCCCGAGGAAGAAGAGGCAGACGAGACCGAGGCCGTCACCGAGGCCGACGAGGACGCCGACGACGAGGCCGACGAGGCCGTGGAGGCCGATGACGAGGAACCCCGCGCGGCCGCTGACACCGTGATCCTGGGCAGCGACGAGGATTTCTGGCAGCAGGTGGGCATCGATCCGATTCGGATCATGACGAGTTCGGGCACCTTCTTCACCCTGCGGTGCTACCTCGACGACCGCCCGATCTTCCTGGGCCGCAACGGCCGCATCAGCGTGTTCACCTCCGAGCGGGCGCTGGCCCGCTACCTCGCCGACGAGCACGACCACGACCTGGCCGACCTGAGCACCTACGACGACATCCGCACCGCGGCCACCGACGGTTCGCTGGAAGTCAAGGTCACCGAGGACAACATCTACGTGCTCAGCGGGCTGGCCGACGACATCGCGGACGGACCGGACGCCGTGGACCGCGACCAGCTGGACCTGGCCGTCGAACTGCTCCGCGACATCGGCGACTACTCGGAGGAGGGCACGGTCGACAAGGCGCTGGAGACGGGCCGCCCGCTGGGCAAGCTGGTGGCCTACGTGCTCGAGCCCGGCTCGGTCGGCAAGCCCTCGGCGCCGTACGCCGCGGCGGTGCGGGAGTGGGAGAACCTGGAGCAATTCGTCGACGGGCGGCTCAGGCGCGAATAGCCCCCGTTTGACGGGCCCCTGAGTCTCCTCTTTACTGGCGGGTGTCGCTTCCCGGGATCGGCCCGTTACCGCTGTACGGCTTTCAACGCCCGGGCATGCTGTTGTTCGGTTTGCTCCCGCTGGCGCTGCTCGCGGTCTACGTCCTGGTCCAGGCCCGCCGCCGGCGCCGGCTGCGCCGGTTCACCGAGGCGAGCGTGCCGCAGTCGCCGACGCGGCACATTCCGATCGCCGTCTCGCTGATCAGCCTGGCCCTGCTGACCATCGCGCTGGCCACCCCGACCCACGACATGCGCATCCCGCGCAACCGGGCCGTCATCGTGCTGGTCATCGACATGTCGCAGTCCATGCGGGCAACCGACGTCCCACCGAACCGGCTCAAGGCCGCCGAGGAGGCGGCCAGCCAGTTCGCCAGCCAGCTGACGCCCGGCATCAACCTCGGGCTGGTGGGCTTCGCGGGCACGCCGTACCTGCTGGTGCCGCCGACCCCGCAGCACCAGGCGACCATCGACGCCCTGAAGAAACTCGACTTCGCCGACAGCACGGCCACCGGCGAGGCCATTTTCACCGCCCTGCACGCGGTGAGCGCCACCGCGATCACCGGGGGCGACACCCCGCCGCCGGCGCGCATCGTGCTGCTCTCCGACGGCAAGGAGAACAAGCCGTCCAACCCCAGCGATCCGCATGACGGCGTCTACACCGCGGCGCGGCTGGCCCGTGACGAAGGGGTGCCCATCTCGACGATCTCGTTCGGCACCAAGACCGGCGAGATCGAGATGGACGGGCAACGGGTCGCCGTCCCGGTGGCGACGGACCAGATGAAGATGATCGCCAAGCTGTCCGGCGGGCAGTCGTACACCGCCAGCAACGTCGCCGAGCTCTCCAAGAGCTACAACGCGATCGAGAAGGACATCGGCTATCGCACGGTGCCGGGGCCGGGCAGCGCCGGGTGGTTGCGCCTGGGCGTCATCACCGCCCTGATCGCGACGGCGCTGGCGCTGCTGATCAACCGGCGGCTCCCGGTCTGATCGCTCAGGAGGGCAGCCGGCGGTTCAGGAACAGGCCGGCCAGGATGGCACCGGCCATCGCGACGGCGCCCAACAGCATCCACGCCAGGCTGGCGTCGCCCTTGACGGTCTCGTAGCCGATCTGGCGCTGCAGGGTCGCATAGACGTTCTTCAGCGACTCGAGACTGTCGGCGTGGAACGACTGGCCGTCGGTGATCTCGCAGATCTTCTGCAGTGTCTGGTCGTCGACGGGAACCGGGATGGTGGCGCCCTCGTACTCGACCGTGCCGTACGGCGTCCCGAAGGAGATCGTCGAGATCTGCACACCCTCGGCCTTGGCGGCCCGGGCGGCGGTGAACGCCCCCTGCGGGGCGTTGGGGTCCAGCGGCACGTTCTCGGCGCCGTCGGACTCCAGCACGATGCGCGCCGGCGGCGGGCCGTCGCCGCCACCCATCACCGAGCCGACCGTCGCGATGGCCTGCAGCGCGGTGAAGAGGCCTTCACCCGTCGCGGTCTTGGGGGCCGGCTTCAGGTTGTCGATCGCCGCCTTCACGGCCGCACGGTTGGTGGTCGGGGAGACCAGCAGCGAGGCGTTGGCCGCGAACTCCACCAGCCCCAGGTTGATGGCCGGCGTCAGCTCGTCGGCGAATTGCTTGCCGGCCTCCTTGGCGGCGGTCAGCCGGTCGGGCGGGACGTCGGTGGAGGCCATGGACTCCGACACGTCGATGACCAGCATGACGACCGCGCGGTTGAGCGGGATCCGGACGTCGGAGGTCGGCCCGGCCATCGCGGTGGTCAGCAGCACCAGCGACACGGCCAGCAGGATGGTCGGCACGTGCCGCCACCGGCTGGGGTGCGCCGGCGCGACGCGCTCGAGCACCTCCATGTTCGCGAACCGCAGCACCCGCCGGCGGCGGGCGAACTGCAGCACGACGTAGAGGCCCAGGATCAGCAGAACGAGCAGCAGGAACAGGAAGAACCACGCGTTCTGGAAGCCGGTGACCGAGACGGGGCCCAGCAGGGGCAGCTTCATGTGCAGCCACACTATGCGCGAACTGTGGACCGCGCACGGCCCGCCGGGTCAGCCGGCGACGAGGTCGCGGCGCTGCGTGAACTTGATGTCGAGGCTGCGAAGGTGGGTCTGCAGCCCGGCGTCCTGGATCGGGATCAGGTGTGCGGGCTGGTCGGTCTCGTTGTAGTGGGCGTGCCACATGCCCGGCGGGGTGGTGAAGGCGCAGCCGGCCCGCCAGTCCACCCGCATCGGGTCGACGATGTCGCCGTGCTCGTCGAGACGGGTGCCCAGCAGCGTGTAGCAGCCGCTGGCCGGCGCGTCGAGGATCAGGTCGAGGGCGACCGACTGGTGCCGGTGCGGGCGCTGCACCTGGTTCGGGGGCAGCACGCCGAACATGGCCCACAGGACATGCGTGATGGTCAGCGTCTGTTCCTGGTTGGAGTTGGCCAGCAGCACGCTGACCCGGCTCTTCTCGTTGGCACCGGGGCGCGACGCGATCTCCTCCAGCTTGGCCACCGCATCCGAACGGCGAAACTTGGTCGCCCGGAACCGCGGCTGGGTGGCTTCGGCGCCGAGGTATCGCATCAGCGGCTCGTCGTGCACCCAGTAGATGGCCGTGTCGGCGGCCGCGTAGAACACCGAGCGGGTGCCCGCGGGGAGGGTGAGGAAGTCGCCCTTCTCCCATCCGACCAGGTGGCCGTTGACCGCGGCGAAGCCGCGCCCGTAGAGCACGTAGTACAGCTGCGAGGTGGCGTTGGGGCTGGTTTCGACCTGCTCGCCCGGCCGGATGCGCACGAAGTTGGCCAGCAGCGCGGGGCTGGTCGCCGCGCCGGTCTCGATCTGCAGCTCCTTGGACAGATCCAGCGGGATCACCCCGGTGGGCCGATCGGTGTAGACATCCGGATCGAACCGGGTAACCGGAACCTGCGGGACGTGTCCCGAGCCGATGGGGTTGGCGGCCTTGGAGTATTCGAAATACTCGGCGTCGGAGGCCCAGTCCTGGAAGCGACCCTCGAAGCCGTACTCGGCCACGTTGATCATCGGCGCGGGAATCGTCGGATCCAGGTTTGGGGTCAGGGCTGTTTCGGTGACGGACATTCGCGTCTCCTTCGGGCTGCTCTCGCTACTGGGGTGCGTCTTATGTCTTTCTCGTATCTATCTTGTATCTCAGTTGCCGGTTTGTCAAATGCCGGCGGCGTGTGACGCGGTACGGCCCGGCCGGCAGGCCGCCGGGTGTACCGTCACCACACGCTGGGATACGACTTAGCTACCGGAAGGCTGCCGTGGCAACGACTGACCCGCGGCCGGGCACGGCCAAGGACCGCGCGCTGGATTACGTCAAGACGCAGGTCCTCACCGGCGCGTTCCCGGGCGGGGAGCTGATCAGCGAGGGTGACGTGGCCGCCGCGCTGGGGATGTCACGCACCCCGGTGCGCGAGGCGTTCCTGCGGCTGGAGGCCGAGGGGTTGCTGCGCCTGTACCCGCAGCGCGGCGCCCTGGTGGTGCCCGTTTCGCCCGACGAGGTCCGGTCGGTGATGGAGGCGCGACTGCTCCTGGAGCAGTTCGCCGCCACCAAACTGGTGGGCCGCGGGCCCGCCGCGTGGGCCGCGGTTTTCGAGCGGCTCTCGGGCGAGTTGCAACGGCAGCGTGCCGCCGTCGACCGCACCGACTGGGCCGAGTTTCTCGACGCCGACCGCGCCTTCCACGCGGTCACGCTGGCCGAGTCGGGGAACGCCATCTTGTCGGGTTTCTATGGGTCCCTGCGGGATCGGCAGATGAGGATGATCGGCGAATCGGCGCTTCGCGACCCCGACCGGGTGACGACGATCCTCGACGAGCACCGCGATATCGCCGAGGCGCTGCGCGACGGCGACGCCCAGCGGGCGCTGCGTGCGGTGCAGATCCACCTGGCCGGCACGGTGCGCGCCATCGGGCTCGCCGCCGACCTGAACTGACTTCCACACGAATTGTGTTAGAAGTCCGTGTTTTCGGGGAAATCCTTCTCGCAGATGGCGCCCACCCCGAGTGCCGTTACGACAGGAGCTGAAATGGTCGGATCCATCATCCTCGCCATCATCGTGGGCGCGATCGTCGGTGTGGTCGCCCGCCTGGTGATGCCGGGTAAGCAGAACGTCGGCATGATCATGACCGTCGTGATCGGCGCCGTAGGCGGTTTGATCGGCTCGGCGGTCGCCAGCCAGTTCGGATACCACAACGCCAACGGTGGCATCGCGTGGGTTCCGTTCTTCATCGGAGTCGGCGCCGCCATCGTCCTCATCGCGCTCTACGAGGCGCTGACCGGTCGTCGCACCGGCACGCGCCTCACCCGCTGAGCCGAAAGCTGCGCCGCTCGCCTGTGTTTCGGGCGAGCGGCGTCAGCCTGCGATCAGCACTGCGTAACGCGGTTTGATCACGTCGTCGATGATCGCCAGCCGCTCGTCGAACGGGAGGAATGCCGACTTCATCGCATTGATGGTGAACCGCTCGAGGTCGCTCCAGCCGTAACCGAAAGCCTCGACCAGTCGGCACATTTCGAGGCTCATCGTGGTATCGCTCATCAGCCGGTTGTCGGTGTTCACGGTCACCCGGAACCGGGTGCGGGCCAACAGGTCGAACGGATGGTCCGCGATGCTTTTCACGGCGCCGGTCTGCACGTTGGAGCTCGGGCACAGCTCCAACGGAATTCGCTTGTCCCGCAGAATCGATGCCAGCCGGCCGAGCCGAACCCGGCCGTCGTCGAGGACGTCGATATCGTCGACGATGCGCACCCCGTGGCCCAAGCGGTCGGCGCCGCAGAACGCGATCGCCTCGTGGATGGACGGCAGCCCGAACGCCTCGCCCGCGTGAATGGTGAAGCGCGCGTTGTGGTCTCGCATGTACTCGAAGGCATCCAGGTGCCGCGTCGGCGGGTTCCCGGCCTCGGCGCCGGCGATGTCAAATCCGACAACTCCCTTGTCCCGGAACCGGATTGCCAGCGCGGCGATCTCCCGGGACACCGCTGCGTGCCGCATGGCCGTTACCAGCAGCCGCACCACGATCGGCCGGCCCGCGGCGGCGCAGGCCCTCTCGCCGTCGGCGAAGCCGGCCAACACGGCGTCGACGATCTCGTCGAACGACAGCCCACGGTCGATGTGCAGCTCGGGCGCGAACCGGATCTCGGCGTAGACGACCGAGTCGGCGGCCAGGTCCTCCACGCATTCGTGGGCGACGCGATGCAGAGCGTCGGAGGTTTGCATCACCGCAACGGTGTGCGAGAACGGCTCCAGGTAGCGCTCCAGCGAGCCGCTGTGCGACTGGGTGCGAAACCAGGTGGCCAGCTCGTCGACGTCGGTGGTGGGCAGCCCGTCGTAGCCGGTCTGGCCGGCGATCTCGACCACGGTCGACGGGCGAAGCCCCCCGTCGAGGTGATCGTGCAGCAGCGCCTTGGGCGCCTTCTTGATCTGCTCGAGTCCCAGGGGGGTGGTCACTTGACGATCCGATCGATGATCAGCGGGCGCGAGACCGGTGGCGTGTCGCCGACGCTGTAGCCGCCGTCCAGTTCGGCCAGCGCCGCGGCGAAGCGCTCCGGGGTGTCGGTGTAGAGGGTGAACAGCGGCGCGCCGCCCGCGACCGGTTCGCCGGGGCGGCGGTGGATCCGGATGCCGGCGCCGGCCTGCACCCGTTCGCCCGGACGGGACCTGCCCGCACCGAGCCGCCAAGCCGCCAGCCCCACTGCCATCGCGTCGATATCGCCCATTGTGCCGCCCCGGGCGGCGGTCACGGTGTCGGAATGCGCACCGATCGGCAACGGAACCGACAAATCGCCGCCCTGGGCGGCGACGAGCCGACGGAACCGATCCATCGCGGTGCCGTCGCGCAGCGTCTCGGCGGGGTCGCGGCCGTCGACCCCGGCCAGCTCGAGCATCTCGGCGGCCAGCCGCAACGTCAGCTCGACCACGTCGGGCGGCCCGCCTCCGGCCAGCACATCCAGTGCCTCGGCGACCTCGAGGGCGTTGCCCACGGTCGCGCCCAGCGGGGCGTTCATGTCGGTCAACAGCGCGCGGGTGGGCACCCGGTGCGCCGCACCCAGCTCGACCATGGTGTGGGCCAGCTCGCGGCACCGGTCCGCGGACCCCAGCAGCGCCCCCGCACCGACCTTCACATCGAGCACCAGCGCCCCGGTCCCCTCGGCCAGCTTCTTGCTCATCACCGAGCTGGCGATCAGTGGCAGCGACTCGACGGTGGCGGTGACGTCGCGCAGGGCGTACAGCTTGGCGTCGGCCGGCGCCAGCTCCCCGGCCGCGAAGATGGCGGCGCCCACGTCGGTGAGTTGGTCGCGCACCCGCCGGTTCGACAGGGCGGCGGTGAACCCGGCGATGGACTCGAGCTTGTCCAGGGTGCCGCCGGTGTGCCCGAGCCCCCGCCCCGACGCCTGCGGCACCGCGGCGCCGCAGGCGGCCACGACGGCCACCAGGGGCAGGGTGATCTTGTCCCCCACGCCGCCCGTGGAGTGCTTGTCCACGGTGGGCCTACCCAGGTCGCGAAAGTCGAGCCGTTCGCCGGACGCCAACATCGCCGCGGTCCAGCTGGCGGTCTCGCCGCGGTCCATGCCGCGCAGGAAGATCGCCATCAGCAGCGCCGACATCTGCTCCTCGGCGACCCGGCCGTGGGTGTAGGCGTCGATGACCCATGCGATGGCGGCCTCCGAGAGCCGGCCGCCGTCGCGCTTGGTTCGGATCACCGTCGGCGCGTCGGAGTTCAAGTCGGTCAACGGGGTTCCCGCGGCAGGTCGGCGCTGAAAGCGTCGGGCAGGAGCTCGCCGAGGCTTCGCGGCCCGGCCGGATGGTCGACCAGCAGGTCGGGGCCGCCGTGCTCCAGCAGCAGCTGGCGGCATCGCCCGCACGGCATCAGCGGGGCCCCCTGCCCGTCGACGCAGGCCAGCGCGATCAGCCGGCCGCCGCCGGTCGCGTGCAGGGCGCACACCACACCGCATTCGGCACAGAGACCAAGGCCATATGAGATGTTCTCCACATTGCAACCGGTGACCACGCGCCCGTCGTCAACCAGCGCGGCCGCCCCCACCGGGAACCGGGAGTACGGCGCGTAGGCCCCTGCGGCAGCATTGGTTGCCTTGTGGCGCAACATCTTCCAATCGACATCAGGCATATCGCAACCCCGCTCAGCTCTTGCTACGTCAGACGGTCAGCCTAGCTCTGACACGCCACTTCGCTCGGCCGACTGTGCGGCGCAGGCGGTCCCCCGGCCGGGTTAGGCTGAACTGCCCCTATGTCAGAAGGCGGTGAGGACAGGGTGACCACACAGGCGACAACCGCGGATCCGGGAAAAGAATCTGCGCCCTCGCGCAAGCGGCGTCCACCCCGGACCCTGTATCGGGGCGACCCGGGCATGTGGTCGTGGGTGTTGCATCGCATCAGCGGCGCGACCATCTTCTTCTTCCTGTTCGTCCACGTGCTGGACGCCGCGATGCTGCGGGTCAGCCCGCAGACCTACAACGCGGTGATCCACGACTATCAGACCCCGGTCGTCGGCCTGATGGAGTACGGGCTGGTGGCCGCGGTGGCATTCCACGGGCTGAACGGCATCCGCGTCATCCTCATCGACTTCTGGTCCGAGGGCACCCGTTACCAGAAGCTGATGTTCTGGATCGTCGGCGTCGTCTTCCTGCTGCTCATGGTTCCGGCCGGCGTGGTGACCGGCATCCACATCGCCGAGCACCTCCGATGAGCGCCCCCGACCTGCAGCTGGGCCGGGGCCAGGTCGCCCCGGTGCACCAGCGCAGCCACGACCGGCCGGCCAGCCTGGACAACCCGCGCTCGCCGCGCCGCCGGGCCGGCATCCCCAACTTCGAGAAGTTCGCGTGGCTGTTCATGCGGTTCTCTGGAGTCGCGCTGATCATCCTGGCCGTCGGACACCTGTTCGTCATGCTGATGTGGGACAACGGCGTTTACCGCATCGACTTCAACTACGTGGCTGCGCGCTGGGCCTCGCCGTTCTGGCAATTCTGGGATCTGGCGCTGTTGTGGCTGGCGCAGCTGCACGGCGGCAACGGCCTGCGCACCATCATCGACGACTACAGCCGCAAGGACAGCACCCGCTTCTGGCTCAACAGCCTGCTGCTGCTGTCGATGGGTTTCACGTTGGTGCTCGGCACCTATGTGCTGGTGACATTCGACCCGAATATCGGAGGCTGACCGGTGATCCAGCAACACCGCTACGACGTGGTGATCGTCGGCGCCGGCGGCGCCGGCATGCGCGCGGCGGTGGAAGCCGGCCCACGCGTGCGGACCGCGGTGCTGACCAAGCTCTACCCCACCCGCAGCCACACCGGCGCCGCCCAGGGTGGGATGTGCGCGGCGCTGGCCAATGTCGAGGACGACAACTGGGAATGGCACACCTTCGACACCGTCAAGGGCGGCGACTACCTCGCCGACCAGGACGCGGTGGAGATCATGTGCAAGGAAGCCATCGACGCGGTGCTCGACCTCGAGAAGATGGGGATGCCGTTCAACCGCACCCCCGAGGGCCGCATCGACCAGCGCCGCTTCGGCGGGCACACCCGCGAACACGGCAAGGCCCCGGTGCGCCGGGCGTGTTACGCCGCCGACCGCACCGGCCACATGATCCTGCAGACCCTCTACCAGAACTGCGTTAAGCACGACGTGCAGTTCTTCAACGAGTTCTATGCGCTGGACCTGGTTTTGACGGAAACGCCGCGGGGCCCGGTGGCCACCGGCGTGGTGGCCTACGAGTTGGCCACCGGCGAGGTCCACGTCTTTCACGCCAAGGCCGTGGTCCTCGCGACCGGCGGGTCGGGCCGGATGTACAAGACCACCTCCAACGCACACACGCTCACCGGCGACGGCATCGGGATCGTGTTCCGCAAGGGACTTCCGTTGGAGGACATGGAGTTTCACCAGTTCCACCCGACCGGCCTGGCCGGGCTGGGCATCCTGATCTCCGAAGCCGTGCGCGGTGAGGGCGGCCGGCTGCTCAACGGCGAGGGCGAGCGGTTCATGGAGCGCTACGCGCCGACGATCATCGACCTGGCGCCGCGCGACATCGTCGCCCGCTCGATGGTTTTGGAGGTGCTGGAGGGCCGCGGCGCCGGCCCGCACAAGGACTACGTCTACATCGACGTCCGCCACCTCGGCGAGGACGTGCTCGAGGCCAAGCTGCCCGACATCACCGAGTTCGCCCGCACCTACCTGGGCGTGGACCCGGTGCACGAGCTGGTCCCGGTCTACCCGACGTGCCACTACGTGATGGGCGGCATCCCCACCACCGTCACCGGACAGGTGTTGCGGGACAACACTTCTACGGTGCCGGGCCTGTATGCGGCCGGCGAATGCGCGTGCGTGTCGGTGCACGGCGCCAACCGGCTGGGCACCAACTCGCTGCTGGACATCAACGTCTTCGGCCGCCGCGCCGGCATCGCGGCCGCGGATTTCGCCGACGGGCACGACTTCGTCGACATGCCGCCCAACCCGGAGGCGATGGTGGTCGGCTGGGTCGGCGACATCCTGAACGAGCACGGCAACGAACGCGTGGCCGACATCCGCGGCGCACTGCAGCAGTCGATGGACAACAACGCCGCCGTGTTCCGCACCGAGGAGACGCTGAAGCAGGCACTGACCGACATCCACGCGCTCAAGGAGCGCTATTCCCGAATCACCGTGCACGACAAGGGAAAGCGCTTCAACAGCGACCTGCTGGAGGCCATCGAGCTGGGTTTCCTGCTGGAGCTTGCCGAGGTCACGGTGGTGGGCGCGCTGAACCGCAAGGAGTCCCGGGGCGGGCATGCCCGGGAGGACTACCCGAACCGCGACGACGTCAACTACATGCGCCACACGATGGCCTACAAGCAGGGCACCGACCTGCTGAGCGACATCGCGCTGGACTTCAAACCCGTCGTGCAGACCCGCTACGAACCGAAGGAACGGAAGTACTGATGACTGCAGGCGAGTCTGCCGAACCCCGCCTCGAGCCGCCACTTCCGCCCATCCCCGAGGGGGCGGTGATGGTGACGTTGAAGATCGCGCGATTCAACCCCGACAATCCCGATTCGTTCGCGGAAACCGGTGGCTGGCAAAGCTTTCGGGTGCCGTGCCTGCCCAGCGACCGGCTGCTCAACCTGCTGATCTACATCAAGAGCTACCTGGACGGCACGCTGACCTTCCGGCGTTCCTGCGCCCACGGGGTGTGCGGCTCGGACGCCATGCGGATCAACGGCGTGAACCGGCTGGCCTGCAAGGTGCTGATGCGCGACCTGTTGCCCGAGAAGAAGGGCAAGCAACTGACCATCACGGTGGAACCGATCCGTGGCCTGCCGGTCGAGAAGGACCTGATCGTCAACATGGAGCCGTTCTTCGACGCCTACCGCGCGGTCAAGCCGTACCTGGTCACCAGCGGGAATCCGCCGACGCGGGAACGCATTCAGAGCCCCACCGACCGCGCCCGCTACGACGACACCACCAAGTGCATCCTGTGCGCGGCCTGCACCACCAGCTGCCCGGTGTTCTGGCACGAGGGCAGCTACTACGGCCCGGCGGCGATCGTCAACGCGCACCGCTTCATCTTCGACAGCCGCGACGAGGCCGCCGCCGAGCGCCTCGACATCCTCAACGAGGTGGACGGCGTGTGGCGGTGCCGCACCACGTTCAACTGCACCGAGTGCTGCCCGCGTGGCATCCAGATCACCAAGGCGATCCAGGAGGTCAAGCGCGCGCTGATGTTCACCCGCTGACCGGCCCCGGGGGTCAACAAAGTTCGTGATGACTACTTCGGTTGCCCCCCAACCGTTTAGCCTGATACATCGCGGCATCCGAGGCGGTGACCAACTCGCCCAGAAGGGCCTGCGGCTCGGCCGCGGTGTCGTCCAGGCGGGCGCAGGCGGTGCCGATGCTGGCGGTTACCCCCGCCGTCGAGGCCGCGATGGCCCGGCACATCCGCGCTGCCAGGGACTCGGCGTTGCAGCCCGCCGACGTGCCGGCCAACAGAAACTCCTCGCCGCCGCTTCGCGCCACCACCGCCTGGTTGTCCGCGGCGGCCAACAGCGCTTTCGCCACTTGGACCAGCGCGTGGTCGCCGGCGGCGTGGCCACACCTGTCGTTGAGGGCTTTGAAATTGTCGAGGTCGATGAGCATGACCACGAGGTGGGAGTCGATGCCCCGGCGCGCCAGGATCATCCCCAGCGCCTCGTGCTGGAATGCGCGCCTGTTGAGCAGGCCGGTCAGCGGGTCGCGGTCCGCGGTCAGCAGATCGCCCGACAGGGCGCGCACCAGGATCCGGATCGCCAGCGGAAGGGCGATGTTGACCTCGATCACCAGCCACAGATCCACCCCGGCCAGGCTGGGGTGGCCGGTTCCGGCCAGCGACAACGCCTCCCAGGAGCCGACGGCGGCGGCGACCGCGAAGTTGTAGAGCACGAAGCCCGTGGTGTGGAAGAACGCCATGTAGGCGCCGAAGGTGGCGAAGGCGATGCAGCCGATCAGGGCGGCCAGCGGGTTGGGGTGCGCCAGGCACGCCAGGGCGACGGCGGTGTTGCAGGTCATGGCGAAGACGACCGACTGGCGGCGGGTGGGCCAGCGCCATACCCACAACAACACCCCCGCCACACCGCCGGCGACGGCAGCCCACATCATCGCCACCGGAACCGGCCCGCGGGGCCCGTCCGAGCCGGCGAGCAGAGCGAGAAGGCACAGCACCATCGACGCGGCGATCAACGCCATCACGGCCCGGGTGGCGCCGCTCAGGCCCCGCGAAGCGAGGTAACCGGAAAGCCAGTCATACTGATCGGCCCGCCACCATGGGCTGAACAGCGCGGTCATCGTCGGCCCCCATCGCCAACCACTGGTCATCGATGCCGAGTGGCTAGCCGCATGCTACGACTCTCGGGCGGTCGACGAGGCGCAATCCGCCCGTCACACTTTCGCGGCCTGTCTCGTCTGTAGGGGTATGACACAGAAGACCCGCATCGAGCCCCTGTCCCCCCAGCGCGCCGGGCTGCTGACCCGCGCGATGTACCGGATCGCCGCGCGGCGCTACGGCCAGGTTCCCGAACCGTTCACGGTGGCCGCCCACCATCGCAAGCTGATGGTCGCCGGCGCCGTGCACGAGACGATGATCGACCGCGCGTCCAAGGTGCTGCCGGTCAGCGTGCGTGAGCTGGCGGTGTTGTGGACCGCGCGCAGCGTCGGCTGCTCCTGGTGCGTCGACTTCGGGTCGATGCTGCAGCGCCTGGACGGCCTCGACGTCGAGCGGCTCAAAGAGATCGACAATTACGCCACCTCAACGGCTTTCACCGACGACGAGCGTGCCGCGATCCGCTACGCCGACGCGATGACGACCGACCCGCACACCGTCACCGACGAGCAGGTCGCCGACCTGAGGGCCCGGTTCGGCGATGCGGGCGTGATCGAGCTGACCTATCAGATCGGCGTGGAGAACATGCGGGCCCGGATGAACACCGCGCTGGGCATCACCGAGCAGGGCTTCAACTCCGGGGACGCCTGCCGCGTGCCCTGGGCTAGCGAGACCGCAGCGGAGAGCCGGTGAACTTGTCCGGGTTGGCGATATCCCAGAGCGCGCAAACCTTTCCGTCGCGCACCGTCAGCGCGGTGATCCGCGGCAGCATCTCGCGGTAGCCGTCGGAGGCGGGGCAGCCGGCTGTGTAGACGCCCAGTTCGCCGTTGACCAGCCCCAGCTGATACGAGGTGAACATCGCCGGTCCGTAGCGCTGCGCCAGGCCCAGCATGAACCGGACAACCTTGTCCGGGCCGTGAATGGTCTGAACGGCCGTGGGCGCCTTGCCATTCGAATCGCCGGTGAAGGTGACGTCGGGATGCAGCAGCGAGACCACGGTGTCCAGGTCGCCGGCGGCCATGGCGGCCAGCAGCCGGCCGACCACCTCGTCGTGCGACGGGTCGGGCTTTGGCGGCGGTTCCGCCGTGACGGCCTTGCGGGCCCGCGACGCCAGCTGCCGGGCGCCGGCCTCGCTGGTGCCCAGCACGCCGGCCACTTCGGCAAAGGGCACCGCGAAGCCGTCGTGCAGCACGAAGGCGACCCGCTGGTCGGGCGAGAGGCGTTCGAGCACCACCATCGCCGCGAACCGGGCGTCCTCGCGGGTCACCACGGCGGCCAGCGGATCAGCGGGGTCGAGCCCGGTCACCACCGGCTCCGGCAGCCAGTTGCCGGTGTAGGTCTCGCGCCGGTGCGCGGCCGAACGCAGCTTGTCCAGGCCCAGCCGGCTCACCACCGTGGTCAGCCATGCCCGCGGGTCGGTGATGGTGGCCTCCTGCCCGTCGAAGCGCAGCCAGGCTTCCTGAACGATGTCCTCGGCGTCGGCCACCGTGCCGGTGAGCCGGTAGGCGACCGCCATCAGGTGCGGCCGCAAAGATTCGAAGAGTGAGACCTGTTCGGTCCCGGTCATATCCCGAGCCTAGCGCGGCTAGTCTCGCAGACACCATGACAGAACACCTGTGGCTGCACTTCGCCCGGCACGGCTCCGGCATCACGCCGCCGGTCATCGTCCGCGGTGACGGCGTGACCATCTTCGACGACCGCGGCAAGAGCTACCTCGACGCGCTGTCCGGGCTGTTCACCGTGCAGGTCGGCCACGGCCGCACCGAACTCGCCGAGGTCGCCGCGCGGCAGGCGAGCACGCTCGCGTATTTCCCGCTGTGGGGTTACGCCCACCCGACCGCGGTCGAGCTCGCCGAGCGCCTGGCGCGCTACGCTCCGGGCGACCTGAACCGAGTGTTCTTCACCACCGGCGGCACCGAGGCCGTCGAGACCGCGTGGAAGCTGGCCAAGCAGTACTTCAAGCTGACCGGCAAACCCGGTAAGCACAAGGTGATTTCGCGGTCGATCGCCTACCACGGCACCACCCAGGGCGCCCTCGCGATCACCGGCCTGCCGTCATACAAGGCGCCGTTCGAACCGGTGACGCCCGGCGGATTCCGGGTGCCCAACACGAACTTCTATCGGGCGCCCGACCCGTTCGCCAACGACCCCAAGGCATTTGGGCGATGGGCCGCCGACCGGATCGCCGAGGCGATCGAGTTCGAGGGCCCGGCGACCGTCGCCGCGGTGTTCCTGGAACCGGTGCAGAACGCGGGCGGCGCCATCCCCCCTCCCCCGGGCTATTTCGAACGGGTGCGGCAGATCTGCGATGAGTACGACGTGCTGCTGGTCTCCGACGAGGTGATCTGCGCGTTCGGCCGGATCGGGTCGATGTTCGCCTGCTCATCGGAGATCGGAGACTTCGGCTACGTGCCCGACATGATCACCTGCGCCAAGGGGTTGACGTCGGGCTACTCGCCGCTGGGCGCGATGATCGCCAGCGAGCGACTGTTCGAGCCGTTCAACGACGGAACCACCGTCTTTCCGCACGGCTATACCTTTGGCGGACATCCGGTTTCGACGGCCGTGGGCCTGGCCAACCTAGACATCTTCGAGCGCGAGGTCCTCAACGACCGCGTCAAGCAGAACGCGTCCGCGTTCCGCGCCACCCTGGAGCGGCTCTACGACCTGCCCATCGTCGGCGACGTGCGCGGCGAGGGCTACTTCTACGGCATCGAGCTGGTCAAGGACAAGGCGACCAAGGAAACGTTCAGCGCGCAGGAGTGCGAACGGGTGCTGCACGGCTATGTGTCGCCGGCGCTCTTCGAAGCGGGCCTGTATTGCCGCGCCGACGACCGTGGCGATCCCGTCGTTCAGGTGGCCCCGCCGCTGATCAGCGGCCAGGCCGAGTTCGACACCATCGAATCGGTACTGCGCGGCGTGCTCGCGGAGGCGTCCAACAAGATTTAGCGGCGCTTCACCGCGTCGGCCGCAACCAGCACCTCCCGGGAATGCGCCGCCGTCGGGTTGGTCACCATCCGAGTCACCGCGTTGCAGAGCCAGGTGAGCGCCTCCCGCAGGCCGGCGTCGGAGGTGGCGTCACGATGCTGCTGCAGTTCGGTCAGCACGCCTTCCAGGCCGGAGCGGCGGACCTGCGTGGACTTCTCGACTTCCTTGATCAGCTGTTGCAACGACCGCGGAGCGTCGCGGTTCCGCCGCAACCGGGACCAGAGACGATCGGTGTGAATGGCGGGCCCTCGGATCTCGGCGGGAAGATTCGTTGCTGTCACGCTGACGGCATGCCCAGCGTAGTGGCTCGGCGGCGTTCTCGCGCGGCCCCGGCTCTCGCAACTTCCGTATCACCAGTCACAGCGCGGCTCCCTCGAATCGGGCCCACAATCGCCTAGTCTGCACAAGCAATGAACTTCCTACGCCCCGCATCGTGCCTGGCAGCGGCCGCTTTCCTGATCGCCGCCCCGGTGCCGCTGGCCGCGCCCGCGGCCTTACCCGCCGCCCATGCCGAGCCCGGCGCCGCCGGACCCAACGCCGCACCCGCGAACTGCCCCTTCAAGGTGAACACCCCACCCGCGGTGGATTCGTCGGAAGTTCCCCAGGCCGGCGACCCGCCGATCCCGCTGGCGGTGCCCGCCAAGCCGGTCGGCGGCGAGGCGCTGGCCGGCTGCGGCATCGTCGCCGCCCCCGATACGCCGGCGCTGCCCACCGACGTCTCCGCCGACGCGTGGCTGGTGGCGGACCTGGACAGCGGCGCGGTGATCGCGGCCAAGGACCCGCACGGCCGGCACCGCCCCGCCAGCATCATCAAGGTGCTGGTCGCGATGGCCGCCATCAATGCGCTCAACCTGAACAAGGCGGTACCCGGCACCGCCGACGACGCGGCCGCCGAGGGCACCAAGGTCGGCGTCGAAGAAGGCGGGGTGTTCACCGTCAACCAGCTGCTGCACGGCCTGCTGATGCACTCCGGCAACGACGCCGCGCACGCGCTCGCCATGCAGCTCGGCGGCATGCAGCAAGCGGTGGAGAAGATCAATGTGCTGGCCGCCAAGCTCGGCGGCAAGGACACCCGGGTGGCGACACCGTCCGGGCTGGACGGGCCCGGCATGAGCACGTCGGCCTACGACGTTGGCCTGTTTTACCGCTACGCCTGGCAGAACCCGACTTTCGCCGACATCGTCGCGACGCGGACGTTCGACTTCCCCGGCCACGGCGACCATCCCGGCTACGAACTGGAAAACGACAACCAGCTGCTCTACAAGTACCCGGGCGCCCTGGGCGGCAAGACCGGTTACACCGACGACGCCGGCCAGACGTTCGTGGGCGCGGCCAACCACAACGGGCGCCGCCTGATGGCCGTGCTGCTGCACGGGACGCGGCAGCCCATCGCCCCGTGGGAGCAGGCGGCGCACCTGCTGGACTACGGTTTCAGCACACCGCAGGGCACCCAGGTCGGCAACCTGATCGAGCCCGACCCCTCGCTGGCGCCCGCCAAACGCGACAGCGCGGCCGACCGGCAGGGCAATGGCGCGCAGGCCGCGGGGCTCATCCCGTCGGCGGATGCGCTGCCGGTCCGGGTGGGCGTCGCCGTCATCGGGACCATCATCGTGTTTAGCTTGATCCTGGTCGCGCGGTCCATGAACCGCAGGCCGCAGCATCAGCACCGTTGACCGTAGAAGTTTGCTGTGGCACCGTCTTGCGGATGAGCGAAGCCTTGTATGAGGACTCCGGCCTCCGGCTCGACGAGGACGGAATCACGATCCGGCGCTACTACTTCCCATTGGCCAGCCCGAAGCGGATCCCGTACAGCGAGATCCAGGGCGTCAAAACCGAGCAGATGACCTGGAGCAGCGGCAAGGGCCGGATCTGGGGAGCGGGCGACCCGCGCTACTGGTTCCCGCTGGACGTCCACCGGGCCCGCAAGCAGACGCTCCTGGTGCTCCACCTCGGGCGCCGGGTGCGGCCATGCATCAGCCCCGACGACCCCGAGCGGGTCATCGAGTTGCTGCGCGATCGGCTGCGGACCGGTAAGGCCCGTAGCGATTAGCTGAAAGCGCCGACGGTGAGTGCGTCGATCAGGGCGGCCGCAACACTAAACTCACCCAGATGACCACCGCCCGGCGCGGCCTACTGGTCGCGTCGACCGCCGCGAGCGTGGGCCTCATCTACGGCTACGACCTGTCCATCATCGCCGGCGCGCAGCTCTACGTCACCGAGGACTTCGGGTTGTCCACCCGGCAACAGGAACTGCTGACGTCCATGGTGGTGATCGGCCAGATCGCCGGGGCGCTCGGCGCGGGCGTGCTGGCCAACGCGATCGGGCGCAAGAAGTCGGTGGTGCTGCTGCTGGTCGCCTACGCGGCGTTCGCCCTGCTGGGCGCGCTGTCGGTTTCCCTGCCGATGCTG
The DNA here is from genome assembly GCF_025822865.1 of Mycobacterium paraffinicum. Taxonomy (NCBI): domain Bacteria; kingdom Bacillati; phylum Actinomycetota; class Actinomycetes; order Mycobacteriales; family Mycobacteriaceae; genus Mycobacterium; species Mycobacterium paraffinicum. The sequence continues at coordinate 104,333 of NZ_JACKUR010000025.1, forward strand.
TTGACGGCCCGGCTCCTGCTGGGCCTGACGCTGGGCGTGGCGGTGGTGGTCGTGCCGGTCTACGTCGCGGAATCGGCCCCGACGGCAGTGCGCGGGTCGCTGCTGACCGCCTATCAGCTGGCCATCGTCAGCGGGCTGATCGTCGGCTACCTGACCGGATATCTACTGGCCGGGACCCACAGCTGGCGCTGGATGCTGGGGCTGGCCACGGTGCCCGCGATGTTGTTGCTGCCGTTGCTGATTCGCGCGCCCGACACGGCCCGGTGGTACGTGCTGAAGGGCCGGCCCGACGAGGCCCGCCGGGCGCTGCTGCGCGTCGAGCCCGACGCCCGGGTCGACGAGGAACTCGCCGAGATCGGCCGCGCGCTGAGCGAGGGCAGCAGCGGCGGCTGGTCCGAGATGCTGCGCCCGCCGTATGCGCGGGCCACCGCCTTCGTGATCACGCTCGGCTTCCTGATCCAGATCACCGGCATCAACGCGATCATCTATTACAGCCCACGGATATTCCAAGCGATGGGCTTCGCGGGCAACTTCGCGCTGCTGGCGCTGCCGGCCCTGGTCCAGGTCGCCGGGTTGGCCGCCGTGGGCGCATCGCTGCTGCTCGTCGACCGGGTGGGCCGGCGGCCAATCCTGTTGTCCGGCATCGCCATGATGATCGCCGCCGACGTCGTGCTGATGGGCGTGTTCGGCCGGGGCATCGGCGGCGCGGCGCTCGGCTTCGCCGGCATACTGCTGTTCATCATCGGCTACACCATGGGGTTCGGGTCCCTGGGCTGGGTGTACGCCAGCGAGAGCTTCCCGTCCCGGTTGCGGTCGATCGGGTCGAGCACGATGCTCACCTCCAACCTGGTGGCCAACGCGATCATCGCCGCCGTGTTCCTCACCATGCTGCATTCCCTCGGTGGCGCAGGCACTTTCGCGGTGTTCGCCGCCCTGGCGGTAGTCGCGTTCGTCGTCGTCTACCGGTTTGCGCCCGAGACCAAGGGACGCCAGCTGGAGGAAATCCGGCACTTCTGGGAGAACGGCGGCCGATGGTAGTGATCGCCGCCGGCACCATGGTGCTCGACGGGCAGGTCCGCCGGCCGGGCTGGCTGGAAACGGACGGCGGGCGAATCGCGGCCTGTGGCGCGGGCGCCCCGCCCCGCCCGGCCGGCACGGACTTCCCCGACGGCACCGTGGTGCCCGGGTTCATCGACATGCACGTGCACGGCGGCGGCGGCGCCTCCTACACCGACCGCGGCGGCATCACCGGGGCGGCCGAATTCCATCTGCGGCACGGCACCACGACGACGCTCGCCAGCCTGGTGACCGCCTCGCCCGCGGAGTTGCTCGCCGGCGTGCGCGCGCTCGCCGAGGCCGCCCGGCACGGCACCGTCGCCGGCATTCACCTGGAGGGGCCGTGGCTCTCCCGGGCCCGCTGCGGGGCGCACGACCCGGCCCAGCTGCGCGACCCGGACCCGGCCGAGATCGACGCCGTACTCGACGCCGGCGGCGGCGCGATCCGGATGGTCACCCTGGCGCCCGAGCTGCCCGGGGCCGACGACGCGATCCGGCGCTTTCTCGGCGCTGGAGTGGTTGTGGCGGTGGGGCATACGGACGCCACCTATGAGCAGACCGAACACGCCATCGCACTCGGCGCCACGGTCGGCACCCACCTGTGCAACGCGATGCCGCCGCTGCACCACCGCGAGCCCGGGCCCGTGCTCGCCCTGCTGCGCCACCCGGGAGTCACCGTCGAACTGATCGCCGACGGCGTGCACGTGCACCCGGCCGTCGTGCGCGCGGTGACCGGGGCGGCCGGGCCCGAGCGGGTCGCCGTTGTCACCGACGCCATCGCCGCGGCCGGCCAGGGCGACGGGGCGTTCCGCCTCGGCGCGGTTGCCGTCGACGTGGTCTCCGGCGTGGCGCGGGTTGCCGGGACGTCGACGATCGCGGGCAGCACCGCGACCATGGATCGGCTGTTTCGCGCCGTGCATGCCGATGCGGGACTGGCCGTCGCGGCGCAGACGACCTCGGCGACGCCGGCGCACGCGCTCGGCCTGGAGCGGGTGGGCAGCCTGCGCGCCGGCTATGAAGCCAATCTTGTTGTGCTGGATCGGGATCTGCGGGTCAGCGCGGTCATGGTTCGCGGCGACTGGCGGGTGGGCGGCTAGCGCAGCCGCCGGGTGACGCGCGACAGGGCCAGTGCCCCAACGGCTCCCATCGCCATCGCGGTCAGCGTCTTCCGCGTGCTGATCCCCTCGTCCAGCTGCACGCGCGGGGCGATGATCGCCGGCGCGGGCGGTGCGACGTGGCGGGTGCGCGGGTGATCGGATGCCGTCGCCGCCCACGCCGTGCAGAACAGCACGAGATACGAGGTGATGTAGGCGAACACCATCAGACCCAGCACCGGGCCGAACGTGGCGCCCGCGGGGCTGCGCAACACCACCCGCAGATAGATGGAACCCACCTGCTTGAACGCTTCGAACCCGACCGCCGCCATCAGCGCGCCGCGCGCCGAGTCGGCCAGGCTGACCTTCTCGCGCGGCAGCCGGGCGATCATCCAGGTGAACAACATCCAGGAGATGGCCGTCGAGATCACGATCGACAACAGCCAAAAGAGCCAGTCCAATACCGAAAGCTGCGGAACTCCAAGCCATTTCAACAGGGCGGCTAGAGGTGCGTCATGGCCCACGGTGGTCAGGCCGACGGTGGCGATGATCACCGCGAACGTTCCCAGCATGGCCAACAGATCGGAAAGCTTGTTGCGCACGAAGCCCGGCGACTCGATGCGCTCGTCCCACCACATCTCCGTCACCGCCTGGCGCAGATGCGAAATCCAGCCCAGACCCGCCCAGACCGCGGTGGCCAGGCCGATGACACCCACCGACGCCCGCGCGGCGATCGCCGAGTTCATCAAGTCGAGCAGCTGATCGCCCAGCGCGCCGGTCACCTGGGACCGGATGTGGTCGTCGATCGTCTTCAGCAGCTCGGGCCGCCGGACCAGGATGAACCCGAAGGCCGCGAAACCGACCATCAGCAAAGGGAATAGCGCGAAGATCGTGTAGTAGGTGAGGCCGGCCGCGAAGAACCCGCCGTTGCGGTCGTCGAAGCGCTGGTAGGCGCGCAGGACGTGGTCCAGCCAGCCGTACCGGGCCCGCAGCCGGTCGAGGGCACCTGCCTTGGCCGGCTCGCTCATGGTGAACTCATCCTCCTTGCGGAAGGAAACCTAACCGATCGTAGACCCGCCGAACGGTTTCGCCGGCCACATCCTCGGCCCGGTGGGCCCCGGCCGCCAAGATCCCCTCCAATTCGGCTGGGTCAGCCAGCAATTCGTCGACGCGGGCCTTGATCGGGCTGACGAACTCGACGACCGCCTCGGCGGTCTCCTTCTTCAGGTCGCCGTAACCCCGTCCGGCGTAACCCTCCACAAGCTTGTCGATGCCGACGCCGGTGACCGCGGACTGGATGGTCAGCAGGTTGGACACGCCCGGCTTGGCATCGGTGTCGAAGCGGATCTCGCGCTCGCTGTCGGTGACCGCCGAGCGAATCTTCTTCGCGGACGCGGCGGGATCGTCGAGCAGGTTGATCAAGCCGGCGTCGGTGGCCGCCGACTTGCTCATCTTCGACGTCGGGTCCTGCAGGTCGTAGATCTTGGCGGTGGCCTTGGGGATCAGCAGGTCGGGAACCACGAACGTGTCGGGGAACCGGCTGTTGAACCGCTGCGCCACGTCGCGCGCCAGCTCGAGATGCTGGCGCTGGTCCTCGCCCACCGGCACCAGCTCGGCGTCGTAGGCCAGGACGTCGGCCGCCTGCAACACCGGATAGGTGAACAGGCCCACGGTGGTGGAGTCGCCGCCCTGGCGGGCCGATTTGTCTTTGAACTGCGTCATCCGCGAGGCCTGCCCGAAGCCGGTGAAGCAGCCCAGCACCCAGGCCAGCTGGGAGTGCGCGGGCACGTGGCTCTGCACGAAGATCGTGCTGCGGGCGGGGTCGATGCCCAGCGCCAGGTATTGGGCGGCCGTGGCCAGGGTCCGGCGGCGCAGCGCGTCGGGATCCTGCGGGATCGTGATGGCGTGCAGGTCGACCACGCAGAAGAAGGGCTCGTGATCGTCCTGCAGCGCGACCCACTGGGTGATGGCGCCCAAGGCGTTCCCCAGGTGAAGCGAATCGGAGGTGGGCTGCACGCCGGAGAAAATCCGGCGGGATCCGGTAGCGGTGCTCATGATGCACCGATCTTTTCACGCGGCCCGCTTCGGCCCAGCGCCCGGCCAGCCGGGCCCCCGCCTTCCAGAGTGCGGCCAGCCGGGCGCTCGCGCTGTGCTCGCTTGCGGTACCGGCGGTACCGCCTTTAGTGTCGGCGGTATGGGGAGCAAGAGGACGAACAGCAACACGGGGACGCGGCCGCCGATCCACCTCGGTTCGGGACAGCCGGTTCTATTGCTGCACCCGTTCCTGCTGTCCCAGGCGGTCTGGGAGGATGTCGCCCGGCGGTTGGCCGACACCGGGCGGTATGAGGTTTTCGCCCCGACGATGGCCGGCCACAATGGCGGGCCGCCGGCGGGGACCTGGTTCCTGTCCTCGGCGGTGCTGGCCGACCACGTGGAGCACCAGATGGACGAGCTGGGCTGGGACACCGCCCACATCGTCGGCAACTCGCTGGGCGGCTGGGTCGCGTTCGAGCTCGAGCGGCGCGGGCGGGCGCGCAGCGTCATGGGCATCGCCCCGGCCGGCGGGTGGACGCGCTGGAGCCCGGCCAAGTTCGAGGTGATCGCCAAGTTCATCCTGGGCATTCCGCTGCTGGTGCTGGCCTGGCTGTTCGGCCCGAAGGTGATGCGCCTGCCGTTCAGCCGCCAGCTGGCCACCTACGCGATCAGCGCAACGCCGGAGGGGGTCAGCGACTCGCAACTGCTCGGCTGCATCGACGACGTCGCCCACTGCCCGGCCTACTTCCAGCTGCTGGTCAAGTCGCTGCTGCTGCACGGCCTGCAGGAGCTGGCCGACAACGCCGTCCCGGCGCACCTGGTGATCTGCGAGAAGGACCGGATCGTGCCCGCACCCAGGTTCAGCCGGCATTTCACCACCCATTTGCCCGACGACCACCAGGTCACCGAGCTCGACGGCGTGGGGCACATTCCGATGTTCGAGGCGCCGGAGCGCGTGGCCGAACTGATCACCGAGTTCCTCGACGAGTGCACCACCGCAAGCCGGGGCGCCAACCCGTCGGCTAGTTAGCCAGCTTCTTTTCCAGGTTCTCGGCGATCGAGTTGAGGAACTCCTCGCTCTGCTGCCATTCCTGGTCGGGGCCGATGAGGATGGCCAGGTCCTTGGTCATCTTCCCGCTCTCCACCGTCTCGACCACCACGTTTTCCAGCGTCTGGGCGAACTCGATCACCTCCGGGGTGTGGTCGAGCTTGCCGCGGTGCTGCAGCCCACGCGTCCAGGCGAAGATCGAGGCGATCGGGTTCGTCGACGTCGGCTTGCCGGCCTGGTACTGCCGGAAGTGCCGGGTGACGGTGCCGTGGGCGGCCTCGGCCTCGACCGTCTTGCCGTCGGCGGTCATTAGCACCGACGTCATCAGCCCCAACGATCCGTAGCCCTGCGCGACCAGGTCGGACTGGACGTCGCCGTCGTAGTTCTTGCAGGCCCACACGTAGCCGCCCTCCCACTTGAGGCACGCGGCCACCATGTCGTCGATCAGCCGGTGCTCGTAGGTCAGCCCCTCGGCCTCGAACTTGTCCTTGAACTCCTCGTCGTAGATGCGCTGGAACTCGTCCTTGAACATGCCGTCGTAGGCCTTGAGGATGGTGTTCTTGGTGGACAGGTACACCGGCCACTTGGCGTTCAGGCCGTAGGCCAGCGAGGCGCGCGCGAAATCCCGGACGGATTCCTTGAAGTTGTACATCCCCATCACGACACCGCCGTCTTCGGGGATAGACACCACCTCGTGCACCATCGGCTTGCCGCCGTCCGACGGTGTGAACGTGATCGAGACGGTGCCCGGCTTGTCGACCTTGAAGTTCGTCGCCCGGTACTGGTCGCCGAACGCGTGGCGGCCGATGACGATCGGCTTGGTCCAGCCGGGCACCAGGCGCGGCACGTTGGAGATCACGATCGGCTCGCGGAAGATGGTGCCGCCCAAGATGTTGCGGATCGTGCCGTTGGGTGACAGCCACATCTTCTTCAGGTTGAATTCGGAGACGCGGGCCTCGTCGGGGGTGATGGTGGCGCACTTGACGCCCACCCCATGCCTCTTGATGGCGTACGCGGCGTCGATCGTCACCTGGTCGTTGGTGCGGTCGCGGTTTTCGATGCCCAGGTCGTAGTAGTCCAGGTGGATGTCGAGATGCGGCAGGATCAGCAGGTCCTTGATGAACTTCCAGATGACGCGGGTCATCTCGTCACCGTCGAGCTCGACGATGGGCCCCTTGACTTTGATCTTGTGTTCGCCTGACATCTCGAGCCCGACTTTCTCTTTGCGGCCCTTAACCCTACGAGCCTTGCGAAGCGGCTAGCGCCTCATTGAACGTCTTGCTCGGCCGCATCACCGCAGTCGTCTTCTCGCTGTCCGGGTAGTAGTAGCCACCGATGTCGACCGACTCGCCCTGCGCCTCGGCGAGCTCGGCCACGATGGTGTCCTCGTTGTCGCCCAACGACTTGGCCAGCGCGGCGAAATGCTCGCGCAGCTCTTCGTCGTCGGATTGCGCAAGTTCTTGGGCCCAGTACAGCGCCAAATAGAACTGGCTGCCGCGGTTGTCGAGTTCGCCGGCCTTGCGCGACGGGCTCTTGTTGTTCTCCAGCAGCTTGCCGATCGCCGCGTCCAGCGTCTTGCTCAGTATCTTGGCGCGCCCGTTGTCGGTCTTGATCCCGATGTCTTCGAAACACGCTCCGAGAGCGAGGAATTCACCGAGGGAATCCCAGCGCAGATGATTCTCCTCGAGCAGTTGGTGGACGTGCTTGGGCGCCGAACCGCCCGCTCCCGTTTCGTACATTCCGCCGCCGGCCATCAACGGCACGATGGACAGCATCTTGGCGCTGGTGCCCAGCTCCAGAATCGGGAACAGGTCGGTGAGGTAATCGCGCAGAATGTTTCCGGTCGCGGCGATGGTGTCCTGCCCGCGCATCGCGCGCTCCAGCGTGTACCTCATCGCCCACACCTGCGGCATGATCTGGATCTCCAGGCCCTCGGTGTCGTGCTCCTTGAGGTATTCCTTGACCTTCTTGCGCAGCTCGACCTCGTGCGGCCGTTCGGTGTCAAGCCAGAACACCACCGTCATGCCCGAGTTCCGCGCCCGGTTGACGGCCAGCTTGACCCAGTCGCGAATCGCTTCGTCGGTGACGATGGGCATCCGCCAGATGTCCCCGGCCTCGACGTTCTGGGTGAGCAGGACTTCCCCGGTGTCGAGGTCGACGATGTCGGCGACACCGTCCTCGGGAACTTCGAACGTCTTGTCGTGCGAGCCGTACTCCTCGGCCTGCTGCGCCATCAGGCCGACGTTGGGCACGGTGCCCATCGTCGTCGGATCGAACTGTCCGTGGGTCTTACAGAAGTTGATGATCTCCTGGTAGATGCGGGAGAAGGTCGACTCCGGGTTGACGGCCTTGGTGTCCTTCTGCCGCCCGTCGGCGCCCCACATCTTGCCGCCCGCGCGGATCATCGCCGGCATCGACGCGTCCACGATCACGTCGCTGGGCGAATGGAAGTTGGTGATGCCCTTGGCCGAATCGACCATCGCCAGCTCCGGGCGGTGCTCATGGCAGGCGTGCAGGTCGCGGATGATCTCCTCGTGCAGTGACGCGGGCAGCGACTCGATCTTGTTGTACAGATCGACCAACCCGTTGTTGACGTCGACCCCGAGCTCGTCGAAGAGCTCCTGATGCTTGGCGAAGGCGTCCTTGTAGAAGACCTTGACGGCGTGGCCGAAGACGATGGGGTGCGAGACCTTCATCATCGTCGCCTTGACGTGCAGCGAGAACATCACGCCGGTCTCGTAGGCGTCCTGCATCTGTTCTTCGTAGAACTCGACGAGGGCCTTCTTGCTCATGAACATGCTGTCGATGACGTCGCCTTCGCGCAGCTCGACCTTGGGCTTGAGCTCGAGGGTCTTCCCGCCCTTGGTCTGCAGCACCATCTTCACGTTGCGCGCGCGGTCCAGCGTCATCGACTTCTCACCGTGGTAGAAGTCGCCGTGCCGCATGGTCGCGACATGGGTGCGCGACGCGGGCGACCACTCCCCCATGCTGTGCGGATGCCTGCGCGCGTACTCCTTGACGGCCTTCGGCGCGCGCCGGTCCGAGTTGCCTTCCCGCAGAACCGGGTTGACCGCGCTGCCCAGACATTTGCCGTAGCGGGCGCGGATTTCCCTCTCCTCGTCGGTCTTCGGACTCTGCGGGAAGTCCGGAATCTTGAAGCCTTTGCCCTGCAGCTCCTTGACGGCGGCGATCAGCTGGGGCACCGAGGCGCTGATGTTCGGCAGCTTGATGATGTTGGTGTCGGCGAGCTTGGTCAGCTTGCCCAGCTCCCCCAGGTTGTCCGGAACCCGCTGCTCTTCGGTCAGGTGTTCTCCGAACTCGGCGAGGATCCGGGCGGCAACGGAGATATCGCTGGTCTTGATCTGGATGCCCGCCGGCTCCGCGAAGGCGCGCACGATCGGGAGGAACGCGTAGGTCGCCAGCAACGGCGCCTCGTCGGTCAGTGTGTAGATGACGGTCGGCTGTTCGGCGCTCACGGTCCCTCTCCCGGCGTGGCAAATCTTCGAATATCGGTCAGATCTCTGGGGGGCTCAGCGTTCTTCCTGCCACGTTATCAAGGGTGTTTGGCCAGGTGTCGACCCGCCATTGGCACGAAGTCGGCACAGTAAGCTAATCTTCGTATTGGTCATGAGTGCCAGCATCAAGCCCCGGCTTGCTGGCCGGCAACCCTCCAACCGCGGTGGGGTGCCCCGGGTGATGACCAGGTCTAGTAGCCACAGGCTGCGCGGCAAGCGCGGGTCCGCCATAACGGACCCCTGACTAGAGGGGAAGACGTGATGTGCACATATCCAGCTCCTTCGGATCGGCCCATGTGTCGAATCGTGTCGCGCTGCTAACCCGCAACCCCGATACCCGATTCGCCGATCTCGAAGCAGAAAGCAAACTCACGTGAGCCCCGACAACAGCACCACCAGCAACGACGACGCCGACCCGACCGCCCGCTGGTCGTTCGAGACCAAGCAGGTGCACGCCGGTCAGCAACCGGACCCGGCGACCAACGCCCGCGCCCTGCCGATCTACCAGACCACGTCCTACACGTTCGACGACACCACCCACGCCGCCGCGCTGTTCGGGTTGGAAGTTCCGGGCAACATCTACACCCGGATCGGCAACCCGACCACCGACGTCGTCGAGCAACGCATCGCCGCGCTCGAGGGCGGTGTGGCCGCGCTCTTCCTGAGCTCCGGGCAGGCCGCTGAGACCTTCGCCATGCTGAACCTCGCGTGTGCCGGGGATCACATCGTCTCCAGCCCGCGGCTCTACGGCGGCACGTACAACCTGTTCCACTATTCGCTGGCCAAGCTCGGCATCGAGGTCAGCTTCGTCGACGACCCCGACGACCTGGACTCCTGGCAGGCCGCCGTGCGACCGAACACCAAGGCGTTCTTCGGCGAGACCATCTCGAATCCGCAGATCGACGTGCTGGACATCCCCGGGGTGGCCGGCGTCGCCCACGCCAACGGGATACCGCTGATCGTCGACAACACCATCGCCACGCCCTACCTGATCCAGCCGTTCAAGCACGGCGCGGACATCGTGGTGCACTCGGCCACCAAGTACCTCGGCGGGCACGGCTCGGCGATCGCCGGTGTCATCGTCGACGGCGGCACCTTCGACTGGACGCAGGGCCGCTTCCCCGGATTCACCACACCCGACCCGAGCTATCACGGCGTGGTGTTCGCCGAGCTCGGCCCGCCGGCGTATGCGCTGAAGGCGCGTGTGCAACTGCTGCGCGACCTCGGTTCCGCCGCTTCGCCGTTCAACGCCTTTCTGGTGGCCCAGGGCATCGAAACGCTGAGCCTGCGCATGGAGCGCCACGTCGCGAACGCGCAGCGCGTGGCCGAGTACCTGGCCGGCCACGACGGCGTGTTGTCGGTCAACTACGCCGGCCTGCCAAGCTCGCCGTGGCACGAGCGCGCAAAGAAGCTGGCGCCCAAGGGAACCGGCGCGGTGCTGGCGTTCGAGCTGGCCGGCGGCGTCGAGGCCGGCAAGGCGTTCGTGAACGCCCTGAAGCTGCATAGCCACGTCGCGAACATCGGCGATGTGCGTTCGCTGGTGATCCACCCGGCGTCCACCACCCACGCGCAGCTGAGCCCGGCCGAGCAGCTGAGCACCGGGGTCAGCCCGGGACTGGTGCGGCTGGCCGTCGGCATCGAGGGCATCGACGACATCCTGGCCGACCTGGAGCTCGGGTTCGCCGCGGCGCGCAAGTACGGTGCGGACGCGCAGACCTCGGGCGCCGACCCGCAAGCCGTGGCGGCGTTCTAAGGACCCCGGCGATGACGATCTCCGACGTCGGAACCCAGACGCTGCCCGCCGAAGGCGAGATCGGCCTGGTGCACATCGGCTCGCTGACCACCGAGAGCGGCGCGGTGATCGAGGATGTGTGCATCGCGGTTCAGCGCTGGGGTGAGCTGTCGCCGACCCGCGACAACGTGGTGGTCGTGCTGCACGCGCTGACCGGCGACTCGCACATCACCGGCCCCGCCGGACCGGGGCATCCCACCGGCGGCTGGTGGGAAGGGGTGGCCGGGCCTGGCGCGCCGATCGACACGGACCGCTGGTGCGCCGTGGCCACCAACGTGCTGGGCGGTTGCCGCGGTTCGACCGGGCCGAGCTCGCTGGCCCGGGACGGAAAGCCTTGGGGCTCACGGTTTCCGATGATTTCGGTGCGCGACCAGGTGGAGGCCGACATCGCCGCGCTGGCAGCGCTCGGGATCGACGAGGTGGCCGCCGTGGTCGGCGGATCCATGGGCGGCGCACGGGCTTTGGAATGGATGGTCGGTCACCCCAGCCGCGTCCGGGCCGGCCTGCTGCTGGCCGTCGGTGCGCGGGCGACCGCGGACCAGATCGGCACGCAGACCACGCAGATCGCGGCCATCAAGGCCGACCCGAACTGGCAGGGCGGCGACTACCACGGCACCGGCCGCACACCGGACACCGGCCTGACCATCGCCCGCCGCTTCGCCCACCTGACCTACCGCGGGGAAGCCGAGCTCGACACCCGGTTCAGCAACGACAAGCAGGGCGCCGAAGACAGCCGGTATGCCGTGCAGAGCTACCTGGAGCATCAGGGCGACAAACTGCTGACCCGCTTTGACGCGGGCAGCTACGTGACGCTGACCGAGGCGCTCAATAGCCACGACGTCGGCCGCGGCCGCGGCGGGGTGCGCAAGGCCCTAAGCGGTTGCCCGGTGCCGGCCGTCGTCGGCGGCATCACCTCCGACCGGCTCTACCCGCTGCGGCTGCAGGAGGAGCTCGCCGAGCTGCTGCCCGGCTGCAGCGGTCTGCAGGTTGTCGAATCCATCTGCGGGCACGACGGCTTCCTGGTGGAATCCGATGCGGTCGGCGTGCTGATCCGCAAGACGTTGGATTTGGCCGACTCGTCGGACGGCGAAGGCGCGTGTCGGCGGTGACGCGCTCTCGCCACGACCGCTCCCTGTCGTTCGGTTCGGCGGCCGCGGCCTACGAGCGGGGGCGCCCGTCCTATCCCCCGGAGGCCATCGACTGGCTGTTGCCACGCGGCGCGCGCCAGGTGCTGGACCTGGGTGCGGGTACCGGCAAGCTGACCACCCGGCTGGTGGAGCGCGGGCTGGACGTGGTGGCCGTCGACCCGATTCCCGACATGCTGGAAGTGTTGCGCACCTCCCTGCCGGAGACGCGGGCGCTGTTGGGCACCGCGGAGGGAATCCCGTTGCCGGACAACAGCGTCGACGTCGTGCTGGTCGCGCAGGCGTGGCACTGGGTGGATCCCGAGCGCGCCATTCCCGAGATAGCCCGCGTGCTGCGCCCGGGCGGTCGGCTGGGCCTGGTGTGGAACACCCGTGACGAGCGGCTGGGCTGGGTGCGGGAGTTGGGCGACATCATCGGCTCCGACGGCGACCGGGGCCGTTTCGACGTCACGCTGTCCGAGTCGTTCACCGAGCCGGAGCGCCACCAGGTCGAGTGGACGAATTACCTTACGCCGCAAGCCCTGATCGACCTGGTCGCATCACGCAGCTACTGCATCACCTCGCCGACCGAGGTCCGCACCAGGACACTGGAGCAGGTGCGCGAGTTGCTGGCCACCCATCCGGCGCTGGCGAATTCGACTGGCCTGGCGTTGCCCTACGTCACCGTGTGCATCCGGGCGACGCTGTCCGGGTAACTACGGCGCATCGTCATCATCCTCATCCCGTAACAGCTTTTCGGGGTGGTGGAAGGTGTTGGTGCGGGGTCGGCCGTGGTCGAGATGGGGTGGGGGTGGGATCCATTGGGTGTCGTGTTTGGTGTTTTTGCGGGTGGTCCAGCCGCCGGGTTTGAGCATCCGGTGATGCGGTCCGCAGGCGAAGGTGAGGTTGTCGATGTCGGTGCGCAGTGATTTCGCATAGTCGGTGACGTGGTGGACCTCGGAGAGGTAGCCGGGCACGGTGCACCCGGGTGCGGTGCAGCCTCTGTCCTTGGCAGGAATGTTGAGGTAATGCACCCTAGACAACACGCCGGGTCGGCAGGTTCGAATCCCGCCGGGCGCAGACGATCTTTCGCAGGTCAGAGGGATTTTTCGCCCGCCACCCTCCTGTGAATGTGCGATATATACGTGCGATCCGTGCCCGTTGCTACTCGGCACTCGTTTAGCGCTTGGCTACATCGTGGGTACCGACCGGGGGGCCCAGTTCATGGCGCCTCACGGCGTTGCGCCTGATCCTTTGCGCAGCCTTGTATGGTGCTCGAAATGGACCTGAGGAAATAAGCAATGCCAGATTCGAGTCCGGAGGCTGAGACTCCCAAGGCCGACCCAGAAGAAAGACCTTGGTTTGCAAGAAAAAACCTGCTGGTCTGGATCTATCGCGTCAATCGGCGTCCTGCGGGGACTTTGTTCGACGATGCCGAGCCGCTGCCTGACGTCTTGGACCACCTATTTCAAAATCTCAACGCTGCGCCAGAGGTCACCACGGGGAGGGCGCACAAACGCGAGTGGCGCGTAGGCAACGTCGAGAGAAACGAGACAGACCGTAGCCTTCGCGGACGGATCGGATGGTCCCGCTCTGGCGAACAATTGGCCATTGTCTGGGATGCAGGTGCCAGAGCATGGGTGGACACCGTAGTTGCCGACGAAGCCTCTGCTGCTGCCCCGTTTTGGTTCGAGGCAGAGCGACGTTACATCGGCATTTTGAAGCATCCTTCGTTCGAACCACAGGTTCTGAGTTCAGTCCTGGAACAGATGCTCAATATTGCCGAGGCCCGGCGGACGGAGGATTTTCCCACTGTGGCGTGGGCCGTTGATGCGGTGGGTGACACGGCCGGATTTAGATCCTGGCTGGAACGCACCGACGCGGTGACTTCGTTGGAGTTTGTTTTCGAGAGGCCTAACCCGGATGCCGAGGATGAATTCCGAGAGTTGCTTGAACGTATGGACCGGCTGAAATCGCAGAAGATTTCAGACCGCGTTGTGGCGCAGGATCCGGCTGTCGGGATCGACAAAGCCGGATTGCTGCATGACCCAGTGTCACTCGCCTTCATGGCAGCCGCAGGTGCCGCGTTCGGGTATATCGTTGGCAGGGGCAGGCGGGGAAGCCGGAAGGTCAAGTTTGACCAGCGCCGGAACCTCTTGACCGAGTCCGTCGAGGCTGTCGGACCAACGTGGGACAGTGCAGCTGAAGGCGTCCGCGCGGCAGTCGAGCGAGCGCTTGGGAGGTCAAAAAATGGGTGAGTTGCGGCGTCGAGTCGGGTTTCTGGGATCAATGGGACGCCTTCGCCTCACTGACTTCGCGACGGTGGAGCTAGGAGGGTGCCTGGTCGTTGGATCCATGGCAGGCACATACCTGGAAAGGCACACCGGGCTTAATACTCGGATCTCAATCGCTGGCGATGTTCTGTCGCTGACTTCAGCGCTGCTTGGAGTTGTGTTTGCTGCGCTGGCGTTGGTTGTCGCCCTTCTTTCCGAGACCTACTTGCGGATGCTGAACGAGACGCGCGACGGAATTTTGGCCTTCTTGTCGCCGTTTATGCTTGCGCTCGGTATCCAGGTCAGTGCCGTCGTCGGGGCCGTGGCCTATCGCGCGTTCGCGCCCCTTCTAGCGCATGGCTTGGAGATCTGGCTTTTCGGCGCACTTATGGTGTTGTTTCTGATGGGCGTGTTGCAGATCGTTCCATTGGGCCGGTCCGTAATCATGCATGGCCTAGCTCGTGCCCGCCTACGAGAAGTTACAGACATCAGCGCGGAGAGAGAAGCACGGCGATCGGGCTTGACCCGCTAACCGAAGCCAATCGACCCTAAGTCAACAGCACAGGCATATAAGCCGCTGATCTTTGCTGCCAAGATCCTATCGCCAGTTTTCGATGAACTTGATAAGCGCGGCCCGCAACTGTTTGTCGTCTCGTTGGGTGCGCCACTGCGCGAACCAAACTCGCATTCGGGAGTCCCAGAGTTGTTCAAGCCGTTGGAAAGCGGTTGGGGCGAGACGTGAATTCGAGACTAAGAGTGCACCGGTAGACGCATCAGTCAACCCCGCGACAGTCAAAACCATATCGGTCGACACCAGAATTTCAGGACGGCGATAGTGCTTGGCATCAATTAGCACGCGGCGCTTGTCGAATCTGAGTTCAAAATCCGCGGCAGAGTCGAAGTTTAAATCGTAGAAGCGACGCACACGAATTTCAGGATGGAGGCGGCTCAGTGTCGGAATGATGCGATCGAGTGCTGAGTCGACGCTTCGTTCGTAGGCCTGGCTGGCGGCAGCTGTTTCGATCTCATCAATGTCTTCGCGGAGTGATGCTGGTGTCAGGGAGTCAAGCGGCAGCACCACGGTGGGTCCTTCGGGATCGTCCAGCAAGCGTACTTGGGCGCGAGGTCCGAGTCCTGTGCTGTAGACCTCGACAATTTCTCCGTAAGCTTCCTCTAGGCCCCAGGAGACCATAACTCGATCGCCGACGCCCGGTTCGCCGTGCTGATTTACCACGGTCGCATTCCTGTCGTCTGATACAGCCTGTCAGAGACAACCTTATCTGCGTTCCGTGTGACCCCCACACAAGCAGCGCGCCAAGAATTCACCGTTTGAAGCGTAAGCGGATAGCCTTGTCCTGCAAGGGCCGCCAGCGTGGCAGGGTTATTGTGCGCAATCGCGTTGCGCGCTTGATTGAGTCGGCTGAGCTGCAATCGCCAATGCCGGCCCGACGGCACGCGAGCCTCGATTTCGGTCCATAGATCAATACCTAAGCGGTTGAAGTCTGACTGGATACTTTCGGGTTTGGCGTTGACCCTGTCCAGTTGCCGATTTTCCGTGAACCCATTGCGGACCAGTGAGAAGTAGGCAAACCTGCCCCTTGCGACGCGCTGAGCAAGAAAATCTGCACTCTCATCATGCAGCTCACGGAAGTATCCCTGTAGCTCCGAACAAAGAATCACCACCAGCGCCCAATTGATGGCCTGAGTCGTGGTGCGCCGCCCTGGTGCGGGACCACCTACCATCGCGTGAGCGTCGGTGAGCTGTCGGATACGCAAAATGCGCTCCTGAGTCCAGTGCCCTAACGCCGCAGAGCTCACGTGGAAACTGTAACGAGGCCAGGATCGAAAACCTCGTGGCCTGATACCCGCGCCTGCGCGTAGACCATGTCGTGGCGGTCTCCCATGCTGCCACACCCAAGTCGACCTCGCCCACACCGTTTAGCCGACGGCGACGTTCTCGCGCGTGATCGGCGGGCACACCGACATGTCGCGCACTGACATGTCAATCCAGTGCCGTGTCCATGGTGCTCGGTAGAGTCGGCGACGGAAGGAAACGGGAGGGTGATTAGGTGACAGATTCCAGTCGAGAACAGCACATCGCCCAAGCGCTCAGCCAGTACTCCGGCCACCAAGGCACGAAAGACACTTTGCGCGTTCCGCTCCGGGGCGGCATGTTGCTCGAAGTGCTCGAGATCCCGCTCGACCTGCCCGTCCTGAACGCCGACAGCTTCCGAATCGCCCCAGCTCTTGCAGAACATCCGCAAGTTGATCTGGTCAAGGCAGACCCTAACTCTCCCGAGGCCCAGCATATTGTCACGGAGCTCGTCCGTAATGCGCATCGTCAGGCCGACGATTTGAAGGAGAGCCTGGTCGACGGTCAGGATCAGCCCGGAGTAATCACCCGTAAGGGCAAACTCATCAACGCGAACACGCGTTGTGTTCTTCTGCGTGAGCTGCACGCCGAAGGACGCATTACGACATCCACCATACGTGTGGCGGTCCTTCCCAGCGACGTCACTGAGCCCGAGGAGCTTGAGCTCGAGAGCATCCTCCAAAAGCAGCGCGAGCACAAAGACGAGTACAACCTCGTCAGCGAGCTCATGATGCTGAGAAAGCTTCACGAAGGCGCTGGGCTGTCAGATGCTGCGATCGCCAAACGTCTGAGGACGCGTGCGGGCCGCATCGGTGATCTGCGCGAAGTTCTCGACCTCATGGAACGAGCCCGCAGACTGACCGATCCACCACTTCCCCTTTCCGCATTCATAAGTGAGCGCGACCAGAGGCAGAACTGGCTCGAGCTGTTAGGGAACGTGCGAGAGATCGACGCAAGAGATGGCAGGCCAGCCGGAGATCTCGCGATTCAGCGATGGTTGATCGCGTACATACTCGGCTTCAGCTCCGTTCACAAGCTCCGGCATGCCGCAGGGGAATGGATCGAGACAGAAGTTCTGCCGGACCTGGCCGACGGCGACGACATCGCCACGATCATAGCCAGTAACGCAGCGATACCGACTGAACCGCCCGCGCGAAGCGATGCCGAGCAGCCACCGGGCCTCGACATTCTCGGCGATGAACCTGCCCCACCCCCCGATGCTGACGCCGTCGCCGTCCAAAATCTTCTCAACCTATCCGTGGCGGCAATGGAAGCCGGCGACGCGGACCTCGAACTCACAAACGGTGCAGTCGTACCAGCTGCCGACGTCAAAGACGTTCTAATTGGAAGCATCAATCGTGGCCTCGAAGCCCGGAAGCGAAAGTCGTTAGCGGGCAGTAGGTTACAAAGGCCACTATATGGTCTAACCCAAGCTCGAACGGGACTTCGTGAAGCGCTCGAAGGGATCGACGAAGTCGGCGATCGTGCTGAATTTCAGCCCCTCCGTGAGGATGTGCTGATTTTGGTCGATGAGGTTCGCGACCTTCTTGAAGAGGTCTCTGATGCACTTCAGGAAGCCGAGAACGACTCTGGCACCGATGACTGAAGGGCCATTGCTTCACCTCAGCCTAGAAGGAGCGCCCCTCCAAGTTGTCGTGCGTGCCGAAGGCGTCGGGTTGGGCGAGTGGTATCGCATCTCGCTTCTCTTAGCCGGTGAGACTCCTCCGCCGGGCCAGCCGCTTCTTGTTCAACCGGAACGCTTTCTGCGCGAACGAATCGCATTACTTGGCCTCCTTCGAGAAGTAATGGTCGGGCTTCAACCAGACGACGGTATACGGGAACTACTCGCTCGAAGCAGAGACGATCAGCGCGCTCTCACTCTGGCCTTGCGGCGAACACCCGAGCCTTTTGACGAGCCCGGCCATGACCATGACGGTGCACGCCGGTTACGGCGGGAACTGCGCCGTTTCCAGCAACGGGACTTCGAAATCCTTTCCAACCTGAGACACGGCGCAAATTTCTCCGTTCCTGGATCGGGCAAAACGACCGTAGCCTATGTTCTGCACGCGCGCGAACGCGCGGCAGGACGGTGCACACGATTGCTCGTAATAGCTCCACTCTCGGCTTTCGGTGCATGGGAGGAGGATGCGGCTGAAGTCCTTGACCCGCCGCTGACAATCGGACGATTCAGTAATGGCCCCGTTCCAGACACGGACGTAGTCCTGGTGAATTACCACCGGCTTCCCACGGCCCTTCCCGACCTCACTAACATGCTTCTTCAGAACAGAACCCACCTTGTCCTCGATGAGGCGCACCGCGCCAAACGGGGGATGGTGGGTGAATGGGGCAGTGCCGTGCTGTCTCTCGCACCATTTGCGATTAGGCGCGACGTACTGACTGGTACCCCTGCACCGAACCATCCACGTGATCTGGCAACGATTCTCGACATCCTTTGGCCGGGTGGGGTCGCGAGACAAATGCTTCCGCCGGCGGCGTTACGAAACGATCCGCCGCCAAACGCCATGCGAGACATGAACAGAATTATCGCTCCCCTTTATGCTCGAACGACCAAGGTGGAGCTCGGACTTCGCGATCCCATCATCATCATCGACCGCGTTCCGATGACTGAGCTGCAGCAGGATATCTACGACGCCATGTTAAGTCGCTACGCGGGCATGTTGGATCTTGATCGGCGTGATGCAGCAATGTTCGCGCAGATGGGCGAGGTAACGATGTATCTGCTTCAAGCAGCTTCCAGTCCTCGTCTACTAAGCGCCAACGCGGATGCGGCTCGTGCTTACAGGTTTCCTTCGCTTGCCGTGCCAGCAGGCACCAGGTTGGCCAGGCTGATCGACAGTTACGCCGACCACGAGATTCCAGCGAAGATCCAGCGCGCGATGCGTATCGTTCACGCAAACGCACAACGAGGCCGAAAAACATTGGTGTGGTCTAACTTTCCCGGAAATCTACTGGACCTCGAACGAAACCTAGCGGGTTTACGACCTGCCCTGGTCTATGGTGCAGTTCCTAGCGCTGAGGATGCACCCCCCGGTGTCCGCACGAGAGAACGAGAGATCGAGCGCTTTCGCCACGACGACAGCTGCTTAGTCTTGTTGGCCAATCCGGCAGCAATGTCAGAGGGCGTCAGCCTGCACCGCGAATGCCATGACGCCATATACATCGATCGTACGTTCAACGCTGGCCAGTACCTGCAATCTCTCGATCGAATACATCGCTTGGGTCTCGAACCCGACGTAGATACTCGAATTACGTTGCTATGCAGTGAAGGAAGCATCGACGAACGAATCAACAACCGCGTTGCCGATAAGGCGCGGAGATTAGCAACATTGCTCAACGATCAACACTTAGTTGAGATGGCTCTACCCGATGATGAAGAAGTCGGTGAGCCGCTCGACGACACCCTTGATCTAACCGAAGTCTTGGACCACCTCAGTCGGGGACTACCGGATAACCGCGCCGGCGAAGTATGAGCTTTACCGATCATCAGTTGCTCGCCGCGGTCCGAGTTGCCCGAATCATAGATTCCGAGGGCAATACAGCTGATGATGCACGCGAGTCCTACAGACTGATACCGAGTCAAGGGCAGCACCGCAGTGGCGATCTGCTAGTAGGCGAGAGCGTGCTAACAAATGCATCCCTCCTAGAACACACGGACGATGGTCGCATCCGGCCCAGTGCACGTCTGCGAATACTTGCCTCACTCAATGATGCCGATGCTGTCGCCTTCCTGAGACGGATCCTCGCACAGCGGTTCAACAATGCGGACGCCGTTGAGACCGGGCTAAAGGGGGAGCTTGAGATAGTTCGACGATGTAGGGAGGATCTGAAGAGCCTTGGGCGGCATGACCTTTCAGCTCATGTGCAACAAGTGAGTGTCCTTGACGATAGCCTTGGGTACGACGTGCTCGCGCCTATGATCACGGGCAAGGCGCGGCACTTGGAAGTCAAGACCACGCGCTCGAAGCCATCAGCAACGTTCGATTTCTTTCTCAGCCGCAATGAGTTCGATACCGGTCGTCGCGACTCCGAGTGGGCATTGGTCGCTTGCAGAAGGGTCAATGAAAACGACATCGAGGTAGTCGGCTGGTGTCGAGCTCAGTCCCTGTACCCCTACGTTCCTGAAGACAGAAGCGGTCGATGGACGGAGGCACAGCTGCACTTGCCCGCCTCGGTGTTGTTCGATGACATTCCGCCGGCCGTCTAGAGCAATGTTCGAGGAGCAGTCGCCACTTCAGCAGGTATAGGCAGCGTCGCCAGCGCGCGTGGTTCAAGCTTGATTAAACCGTCGCCTTGCTGACGAGCCAGTCGCAGCAATGCGCCTTGCCCGGAGTCGCTTCGTAACCAACGCAGAATACGTCTGCGGACAGAAGGCGGAACTTCTTCATGCCAGCGCCACCCGTACAGGTTGTTGGCGATAGCACACCCCGCCAGGTTCTCAACGACTCTGACAGCACCGCGCGTCATTGGGCCGATGATCACATCCGGTACGACTAAGTCATGACTAAGGTCGTACCAGGCGCTCTTCCTCTGTGCACATAGGAAGCGGCTGTCGAATCCGGCCGCCTCCCCTCTCGACAGATACGAGTCGACTGCACTCCCCTCGGTGCGATGTCTAACGGTCACGTTAAGCAGCCAACGCTTCTCTGATTCTTCCTGCGCCTCGAACGCCTTGTCATCAAGGCGGTCACCAAAAGCGCTAATCCGACGTGCGAGTCGCAAGAGTCGCCTCGCGGGAATCCGGTTCTCAGTTACCTTCGTTCTGTTTAGGATGAAGAACTCGTTTGCGCCAGTGGCCACACCGCGACGCACGACGGAGTAATCCCTCAAAAGGGAATAGTCCGATCGAGCGGCGACAACGGTATCTTCTCGTGACCCGTCCGTGAAAAGCCGACGCCATTGAGTACCAACGAGATCGCCTCGGCGTATCCGCCGCAGTTTGTCGGACCTCCATGTCGCGACGTGAAATGGCTGTTCCTCATGTCGTTCCCTGCCGACAAGAAGCGCAACCGCATCTACCTGCGCGTCAGGAAACCTCCACGAATCGACGAGCCGTAGCTCGATCCCACGAAACCTCAAGCGTGCGAGATAGTCTCGGAGAGGTTGTGCATATTGGGACTCGAGCCACTGCGCGGGCAGCAACAAGCATAGGCCGTCGTCTGGACCAAGGTGACGCAGGGAGATTGCAGTGATCAACGCCGAGAGGCTGGACCGAGCGCCGCACAACCCGTCTGAAACTTCAGCAAGCCGTATGCGATCTTCCATAGGCAAGAGCTGGGCTCGAGTATAGGGAGGATTCCCCAATATCAAGCGTGGTGCGCGAGTCTCCTCACCATGGTGGCTAATCCATGAGACGAAATCATCTCGAATCAGCCGGATGCCGGACTTCCCAGATGAGGACTCCACTATGGGGCTCACGCCAGCCATCCTCAGGCCTAGCAGACCTAGCGTGACCGGGTTGATATCTACGGCGTACACATCGGCCCGCGGCCATTTTTTCGCCGCCAAGGCAGTGAAAACTCCGACACCAGCCCCGACGTCGATTACGCTCGCCGGACTATCCTGCTGACCCCACATGTCAAGCATCAGTTGCACTTCTTGCGAGGGTGTGAAGAAGGTGCCCAGAGGTCGGCGACTCTCTATTGAGACGAGTCGTGCATAAAGATCTGCTAGGACCGCGTCTGGATCATCCACCAGATAGGCCTTGGCCGAAGCGACGATTTTCCTCGGGACGGAAGGCCCGGAATCTATCCAGCTGATCAAGTCGTGAGGCCACGGCCGCAGAGCCCGCGCGGAGGTAAGAGCTCTAACCAGCCCACCAAGCGCTGCCAACCGCCGCCGCTCAACCTCAGAGGCCCCAGGGACAAACTTGCTCTCAATAGGTGGAACGTCCACGTGACGTATCCAGTCGATCACTTCTTCGAGTGCATCGTCCCCAGCGTCACCCGTGCTCATCAAGCATCATCACCGCTGATAGCCGGTTTGATCACGTGCAGTTGTGTGAACCGGGTGCCATGCAACCTCAAACCAGGCTTTCGTAGCATGTCAAAGCCATCGCATGGTTCCAGCGCGTACGCGACGCAGCAGTCAACGATGTACTCCTCCTTATCTCGCTCGTCCATTAAACCTGGCGGTAATCCTCCACCCTGCAATGTACGACCACGATCCGACTCGTTAGTCTCACCGCGCCGTCGGGTCCGAGTGGCAATCGCCAAACTCGCCCGCTAGCCCGACACCAGCGTCGCGACTAGACAGTATGTGTTGAATGCCGAACTAGGACTACTGCGGGGGATTAGCTGGGACAGTATGAGCTGTTGCTTCCGCTTCGCCAGTTGCTTGCACGCTAAGTCCAGACGCCGCACTAAGCTCTCTGGCCTCGATGGCGTTCAGGTCCTGGCCGGCACTATTCTTCCATGACGTACGGCCATTGTTAGTGCCCCCGACGACGAATCCACCTGCCGCAGAGGGGCTACTGAAGAGGTGGTCCTTCAGCAGCACAAGTCGCCCATCTCTGATCTCCCAGATGCCCTGCTCCCTGAGAGCGTCTCGCAGCCGCTCCACCCACGCAGGAGCGGAAGGACGCAGATCTTCGCGGCCCGTCGAACCGGCTAGGACGTACAGACCCTCCGAAGTCTGGTAGCCCGTTGCGTTGCATCCTGCTTCCCGGAAGTACAGCAAGTCCTGATCTTGCCCTTTCTTAGGTTTCCCGCCACTAGCTGGATATCCAGAACTCCGCTGCACTTCTTCGAGGATTGGGGCCCCCAGGGTTGCCATCAGCACTCCAACGGTGTCGAGGAACTCGATACAGTCGGCCTCCAACGGCTTCGGCGTGTATGGGTTAGATGCTTGATTGCCGTTGAGCAGCTCGTAGCGGCCAACGAGAGTGGCCCGGCTGACCGATAGCCATTCAAGGAAAGCCACGTGCGTCGACGTCCACTCATTCGTCAAAGACACCGCGACCATTGCTTTGTTCCAGAAGTCCTTGGACGTGGCGTGCTGTTGCAGGCGGAATCCGACGTTCCCCGACTGTCCGACGTATGCCTGAGGCCTCTCATCTGTCTCGGCTGCCCCGAAAAGGAAATACAAACCAACTTGCTTGGATTCCGGTTCCCTTAAAAACTCGCTCAAAAGCGAGCGCGGAACATCGAAAAGCCGAACCGTGCGTGTAGTTAGGCTTGCGATTCGAATGCCTGCGGGATTGCCGGAAGGTAGATAGATCTGGATCGTTTGCGGACGCGCCACCGCTGATGTTTCCTCCCATGCAAGACGTATCTTGTCGGTCAGGGTTAACCTAACCTTCCCGGTCGGGCCGCACGCCTGGCCGACTGACCTGAACACTATCTAACTAATTTGAGTGCCGGAACGCCCTAAGGGCAGATCGCCCTAGACCGGGATGACCACATCGTCGGCTGACACACGCAGCCAGTCGACCTTGGCGATCCAGGGCCAACGCTCGGTCTGTGTGCCGAACGTCCGCCCCCTCAGCATCCACGCGGGTATCACGACCGGCTCACCGGCCAGCAGATCGGCCAGCATGCCGGAAGGCGGCTGAGCTGCAAGCTGTGTAGTCAACTCCGCCCGCTCAACTGGATCGAGCCCCGGCGACAGATAAAGGCGCGGGTCAGCCTTATCGTGGTGGCGCTGCTCGGCTTGGATCAGGTGCCGGTAGATGCCGGGCACCTTCGCCTCGGCTGAATCCAACTCAGCCCTGGGCACGTTCGCGCTCCCACCTTATGTTGGCCGCCCGGCGGGCCTTGATGGTGGCAATTCCTTCCGGCGCAGGGACATCCGTTTGCACTTGCTTAATCAGCCGGGCCAAAGACGTTTCCAGTAAACGGATCTCGGCGCTCAGCTTGAGCTTGAACTTCGTCTCGACAGTCTGCTTGTAGGCATCCTGCAGGTCGACCTTGCGGTCCACGGTATCAGCGATCAGCCGTAGCAGGGTGCGGTCAGGTGCCGTCCAAACCAGCTTCTTACCAGTGCGTTTCGACGCCGCTGCCAGCTCTTCGTCCAACTCCCGGAGGATATTGCGCGCCTCGGCGCTTTGGGCGGCTGGACTGGTGCTCATGGCCGAATTCTACGCAAACCGTGCGAAAATGCGTGCGGCGCTGGGAACTAGCAGTCCAGGCCGGTGCGCCCTGCGACCGGCGGGGAGGGGTGTTGCCAGGCCCCTATTTGCCGTCAAGCTTGTAGCGGCAGGCTACCGGGTTTGAGTCGCGAAGGCTTTGTGAGGTCGCAGGCATCAGCTCGCCTGCAAATAGGCGGAAGATTCGACTTGACAGTCAACCGCCCGCCGGCGAACTCAGGTGATTTTCGTTGGGTCGACCAGGCATGCTGGCACAGTTCCGCTAATGAAGCCCTTGCGGAGCGTCGTTGCATCGTAGGTAATTACCTGGGCCGCTCTTTCGGCGTCCCGATACTGACGTTGTGCGTCGCCCAGCTCGGGAACAACCTGAGCCACAAGGGGATCAAGCCAATCTGCCGGCTGTCCGCGCGATTCGAGGTATGCGGGCAGCTCTTCCAGAAGGGTTCCCAGCTCAACCCGGTCGGCGTTGGTGATGGCCTGGCGGGCAGCCGTCGACACACCCCCACCCTCAGCACTGTCCAGAACTGCCTTATGGCGGTTCCAACACCGCGTTGCGCGAAGCTCAGAAGCCGTGTCCCCGCAGGGTGACAGAGCTTCCCGAATCCGCTCGACTTCAGCCGCTTTGGCATCGCGGTATTGCTGCATGGTGGTCGCTGCGGCATCGACAGCCTTCGCGGCCGCGCTGTCTTTGAATTCGGCGATGCGCTGGCGCTGTCCCTCGGGCGTGAGCCGGACGCGTTCGAGATGAACCTGGTCTAGGTGCCGCCGAAAGGCTGCAGCAGCGCCTTGGATAACCGAGAACGTGTCTGCCACCGTAGTGTCGGTCGGGTCCGGAATTGCCTGCGATTGCGGTGCAGGCCCCCCGGCAATGGTCATCCGAATCTCCGGTGCCTCCGGTGTCCGGTGGATTATCGGGGCGGCATGGGCATGACCGCTCCCGGATGCGGGCAGTGCCGACCATGCATCGTTGATCGTGCTCATTTTCGGTTCTCACTCCTTCACGTGCAGGCGGGCTCGAAGTGCTGCGACACCCCCGATCATTGACCGGCAATGCCGCTCGGTGCCGGTAGGCCGGAAGCTTTCTTCTAGCAATCATACGCACGAATGATGCTGATTTCCTTGGTGCTTGGCGTGTTTGTTCGTCCGTTACGCCGCGACTGTCCACCCTCTAAAGAGGGGGGGGTGTGGACGGACATGTCCAGCGAGGTTGGACAGTGGTGGACAAAGTGGACATCCGGGTTAGCCGGAAGCATGTTGGGGGAGCTTGTAATGGGTGCGCTTATCGGTGCCGGTGTTCACCAGTTTGCCGGATTTCAACAGCTCATTGAGTGCGCGGTGAAATGTGGCGTTTGCCATGTCGGCGGTATGGCGCAGCTCGGCCTTGCTTGCTCCAGTCTCGCCGAAATGTTGGACATATACGGACAGAAGCTTGTCTGCGCTCCCAGAGTGTCCACCAACGCGGTGGACAGAAATGTAGCCACTGTGACACTCCGGTACGAGTTCCAACTGCAGCTCGTGGCGGTCCAATTGAGGGCCATCCTTGCGCTTCTCGCGGTCCAAGATGATGGCCGCGCCGTCGGCGGTGACTGAGTAAACCGTATCGGCTCCGGCCTCGAAAACCGACGACCCGCGAAATGTTTTCCCGTCCTTGCCGGTGTGGTGGATGCCCAGGATGCAGCCGCGGCCGTCGGGTGTGTGCTCACGGAGCCGCGTCAGGGCGTCGACCACTTCGCCGCAATCCCTCGCAGAGTTCTCGTCGCCGCCGACCATGCACCGCGAGAGGGTGTCGACAACGATGAACCCGTAGCCACCCCAGCGGATCAGCGCCGTCAGCTCGGCCACCTCAGTAGGATGAGTCAGGTTCACCGGGTGCGGCAAGATCTCCATGTCGCCATCGCCCACCTCGATGCGCCAGGCGTACTCCCATGCGTCGACCCGTGCCGCCAGGCCGAACGCACCCTCGGCGGCTACGTAAAGAGATCGGCATTTCTCAGTCTTGCGGCCCTGCCATGGCCGGCCCGTGGCAATCGATGCCGCCCAGTCAATTCCGATGAACGACTTACACGTTCCCCACTGGCCATATAGTAGAGCCACTGTCCCTTGGTCTAAAACGTTGCCTATCAGAGGCTTGGGTTCCGGCAGTTTCCGCAGTGCGGCACGGCTGATGAGATCAGCCGCAAATTTTGGTGCCGTGCTCTCTATGTCGTTCGTATCGGCGTCTTTATCGCCGGCATTCATGCCGCTGACGTTCCTGATCTTGGCCATGGACTCAGACCCTCCGCAACTCGGCGGCTGCCCGCGACAGGTCCCCGCGATGATTTAGCTCGGCGTAAGCCCGAAATCGGGTGTAGCCGTGCGGTTCTCCCGCAGCGGTCGGTTCGAATACCGTCCTGGTGGAGTAGACGAAAAGCAGCCCGTTGCTGATGGTCGCGGAGCATTTCGATGTCGCCGCTGGGTGTAGCCACCGCGCGCCCTCGGCGTCGGGGTCGTTGTCCAGGCATTCCCAACCGTGCGGCTCCAGCACGTCAGCCCACGACGTGTTATCGGTGTAGGCATCGGCTATCGACTCGCCGGCTCCGAAGAAATGTCCGCCGCGTGCGAGAAAAGTGGCCGATACACTCGACTGCCGCCTCGCTTGCGGCTGGACGGCAATCAGCTCGGAAAGCCAGCCAGCATCGGCTATTTCGGCGTCGACTGCGATATAAGGGTACTGGGTGGCCGGGTGCAGGCTGGGTGGCATAACGGTGTAACCGCCAGGAAATTGCTTGATGTCAAAGCCCGGGCCGAGTTTCGCGGTCGACAGCTTGCCTTGCGGTCGACGGTAAAAGCGGTGCGCGCCGCCATCCAGCCGCCCCGATAGGTGAGTAAGCGTGCCAGGCAGCGGGCCATGTTGGGCCGTCAGTGCCGCTAGCGCCGCTGGGTGCCCGGTTGTCTTGGGATCGTTGTCGAGGGCGAAAAGGCCCGGGGCATTGGCACCGATGTTTGCGCCGGGGCACTCGACTGCCCACCATCGACAGATTGTGGCCACTTCGGTAGTCGCGTCCCAGACACCATGGCCATCTAGGCCGCACTCGCCATGGCAACGCTTACCGTCCGGCAATGTGTAACCCTTTGGGTGCGGGGACTTGATGGCCGGTTCCTTACCGGTCAGCGGGAAGACGCGCCAGCCGTTCTGGGCGTAAGTGAGCGCGAACGCCAGAAGTAATGGCGCGGTGACGGGTTGGCCGGGCATGTAATTCGCGACGAGGATATTCGCGAGGGCGAGCAGCTCGTCACGGGTGCCGGCTCCGTTGTCAGATGGACTGGGCATCACTCAGCTCTTCTTCAAGTCTGGTCTGAGTCGCCGGTTGCTTCCCGGTGTGTCGTTGTGTTGTGTGGTTGGCTTGCCCCGGCGGGATTCCGTAATCCCGGCCGGGGCCAGTTCCTTGTCCGGCCGGATTACCAGGGCTCTGACGATTGCGCCGACCAGAGGGCCTTTCGGGCTGGTTTTTGGGCCCCCTTCGCGAGCCTGCCCGCAGCAGCGCGGCGATGCGGTCGAGCTGCCCATCGGTCAGCGGCGGCCAGCCGGCAAGAACTTCGGTGACGTAATCTTCAAGGTGTTCGCATGTGGAGCTCATCAGGCCCCACCGCCGGACATGAAATCCGCCAGATCGTCTGGCCTGATACGCCATTCGTTGCCGACCTTGATCGCCGGGATCTGCCCGGCAGCGATAAGCCGCCATACCGTGCGGCGATTGCAGTTGAGCACCTCGGCAACATCATCGGCCTTCAGTAGCTTTGGCAGCGTGATGTTCACGGCAAACCCTCTCCGAGAGAACGAAAGCCGAGCGCCAAACGAGAGGGCATCTAACCCTAAATGATTTCGTCTGGCTGCTCGGCTCGCGTTTCGCGGTTCCGCCGTTCGTTTTCAGACCCACCCGGCAACGGCGTTGCGCCTCATCGCGCGGTAGCGATGGTCGGCTGGCCCTGGCACTAGCTCGCTCGTATTCAATTGTCAACAGATACGGTACCACCTAGGCGGTGCAGCTCATTTCGTGTACCACGACGGCCTGACGGTACAGATTGCTCAAATGCGTCAAATGAATCAAATGAGTCACGCCGTCAGTGCCGTGCGTTCACGGCGGCGAGCCTCGGCTCGATGTGGATCCGGCTAGGATCAAGCCCCGGGCCACCCTTGCGCGTGGCCTTATTCACGGTCACGACCATCAGCTCATCGATGATCTTGCCCTTGATGTCAGCCGCCGACGCGGCCCACGCGTCTTGGAGCTTCTCTTTGGCTTCCAACAGTTTCGCGACCGGCGAGGTGCGGGCGAGATCAGAGAGCACGCCATCGACACCTGCAAGCTGCGTCCTCAATTGAGCCGTGCCAGTACGTAATTGCGAGCCGTCGATGACACCCTCGGCAAACATCGCGGCCAGCTCGTCAAGACGGGCCTGCAGCGCCGAACGTTGGGTATATAGCGCCTCGGTGTCGATGTCGTTGACGGTGCCGATGCGCCGGTGAATGTCGCTGTCGCCCAACAGTTGCAACACGAGCGCCTCCACGAGATCATCCACCGGCTGGGCGCTGATCACGACATGCGAATTCGACTCACGGCACTCGTACTTGCGCTGCCCGGCGTTGCGGCCACCGGCGACGGCATGCCGCAGCGGGCCACTGCAGACACCGCAGCGATAGACGCCGCTGCCCATGTACTTCTTCTCAAAGCTCGTGCAGATGATGCGCGACTCGTCCGACAGGAACGCCACTAGGCCGCGGTGGGTGTCTGCGTCGATCAACGGCTCCCATTGGCCGGGGCCGACCACCTTGCCGTTATGGACATTGAGCGCGGCATAGCGCGGATTGACCAGCAGCCGCCGCACGTTTGGCGCGGTGAACTTGTTACCACGGGTGCCGGTGACGCCGGTCGTATTCCATTCACGGGCAACCTGTTTGATGCTCTTGCCCGCCAGCACGTCGACCACGGCGGTGCGGAACATGGTGGCCTCCGGCTCCAATGGGACGCCGCGCTGGGTGTAACCGAATGGCCGATTTGCGGTCTGCCACTTGCCACTTGCGGCCTTCTGCGCGTTAGCGCGCTTGCGGCGCTCGGCGGTGTGTTCGGACTCCTGGCGGGCCACACTGCCCAGGATGCGCGCCATCATGCGCCCCGCGCTGGTGGACAGGTCCAGGTCCCCACCTTGCACCGTCTTGATGGTGATGCGGTTTCTCTCGGCAATGTCGATCAGCCGCTCTAGGTCACGCATAGAGCGGTAGAGCCGGTCGGTGTGCCAGCAGATCAGCGAGTTGAACTTGCCGCCCGCCATGTCGGCGAGCATGGTCTCGAAGCCGGGGCGGCGCTTGCCGTTGAATGCCGATAGATCGTTGTCGTCGTAGCGGATGACGACTTCCCAGCCGAGGCGGGCGGCGAGGTTGGCGCAGTCCTCAAGCTGGCGGGCCACGCCGAGCCCTTCGCCGGTTTGATCTGCGGATATACGGGTGTAGATGGCGGTCCTCACGCCGCTAGCTTAGCAGTGCATTACCGCGGCGTTTGTTGGCGTAGAGGACGATGCGTTGGCCGGGGGATGCCAGCCGTTTCGTGTGGTAGAGGGCCAGGGGTTTGGCGTTGTCGAAGACGGCCAGGTAGTGATGGGCGTGGCGGGCCAGCCGGATCACGTCGCTGATCGGCAGCAGCGTGCCCCCACCGGTCAGTCCGCGCCCGGCGGCGGCCTCCAGGTCTTGCAGCGTGGTGGTGATGATGATGGAGGCCGGTAACCCGTTGTGCTGGCCAAGCTTTCCCGACGCCAGCAGAGCGCGGGATGCCGCGAGCAGCCCGTCGTGGTTGCGTTGCGCGGTGCTGCGGGTGTCGCGGTCGATGGCGTCTTGGCTGGGAGCGCCGTCCACGCACGGGCTGTCATCGAGCGGGTTGCACATGCCTGGCGCGGCCAGTTTGGCCAGCACCGCCTCGAGGGAGGCGCGTAGTTCGGGGGTGATCATGGCCCGCAGCTGCGACATGCCATCGGGGCCCTGCCTGCCCAAGACCAGGCCGCGGCGGCGGGCCCGGTCGTTGTCGGTAAAGGTGCCATCGGGGTTCAGGCAATCGGCGACGTGATCGGCCAGCTCGGCCAGGGGTTCAGGGCGAAAATGGATGCCCTTGGCGGCCAGGTCGGCCTCGACGGCCTCGCGGGTGTCGGCATCGACCCAGCCGGGCAGCTGACGGAAGAACCGGCGGATCACCGCGACCTGCCCGGTGCCCAGCGTGCCCTCGCGCTGGGCGGCGGCGGTCGCCGGCAGGAGCGGCTCCAGCGGTTCGCCGGTCAGCCCGCGCCGCGGGCCCAGCTCGGCGGCCTCCCGCACGCGCCGGGACGCTTCCGCGCGGCTGATCAACGCGGCCTCGGCGATCGCGTGCGGAAGGGTGCCACCCAACTCTTCCGGGGTGGCCTGCTGACCAAGGGAGTTGATCAGCGGATGCTCGATGGCCGGCAGCTGCCGGCGCACCTTTTCACAGCGCTCCAAGATCGCCAGGTGCTGCTGAACATTCATCGCCTCCACCGGCAACGCGCGGGCGCGAGCCAAGGCGGCATCAAGGTCGTCGAACACCGCGTCGACATCCGGATGACCACCTGCACTCACACCCCCAAACTAGCGATGCCCACCGACAAAAACGCTCCCCAAATCGCCACAGATGCACACTCGTGCAAATGAATTCGGATCAGTTGTCGACAGGGCCGAGAATCGGCGTCGGAAGGGGCTGACTATTTCTACGGGGTTCGGATCAGTCGTCGACCAGGCTGAGGACCGGCGTCGGCACCGGATCGACCTCTTCGGCGGTGCGAGGCTCATCGCCGGCGGGCGCGACCCGTGCAATCCGTGACTCGATGTCGTAGGGCACGATGATTGCCGTCGCACCTCGGACGCGGCTGACAACACGCGCCATCTTGTCAGCCGTTCGGTCGTGCAGTAGCCGGCCCAAGAGCGGTGAATAGGTGCGCCGTGGCAACAGCACCGTCACCCTGGTGTCCGGATGGTCCTTGAGGACGCGCACCACCAATTCGTGTGCGGCCCGGCTCAGATGGCGATCCGGACAGTTGATCAGCCACATCGGGGTGTCGTGCTCGAAGCGATCCCAACGCTCGCGCAGCCGCACGGCATGGTCGACGTCGACCACAAAGTGCACCGCGGTTAGCTCGTCGGCATGCAGGCCGTAGCCGAGACGCACCGCCTCGATCTCAGCCAGGTCAATCGTGTCCACGAACACCAGCACCTGCAGCCGCGGATGCCGCGCAAGGTCAAGGTCTTCCGTGCGCGACATCTCCAGCACGGACGCCTCGTCACGGTATTTCCGGTTCAGCCGCATCAAGGCCAGCACCAGCAACGGGAAGATGACGACGATGAGCCACGCTCCCTCGGTGAACTTGGCCACCACGAAGATTCCCACCACAATCGTCGACATGATTCCCGCCGACAGATTCACCACCAACTTGAATCGCCACCCCTCCCCCCGCCGGGTCAGATGATGCTTGGCCATGCCGTAGCCGGCCATCGCGAATGCGGTGAACACGCCGATCGCGAAAAACGGCACCAGGGCACTCACCTTGGCTTCGGTGACGATGAGCAACACCATCGCCAGCGCGGTCAGCACGAAGATGCCGTTCGAGAACACCAGGCGATGGCCGCGCTTGGTCAAGGGGCGAGGCAAAAAGCGGTCCTCGGCAACGAAACTCGCCAGCGCGGGGAAACCATTGAAGCTGGTATTGCAACCCGTGAACAGGATTGCCGCGGTCGACGCCTGCACCAAGATGTAGAGCAGATTGCCGATCACGCCGTGACCGAAGACCGCCCGGGCGATCTCGGACAACATCGACGGGTATTCATCGCGATAGGGCGCGGCGTGGGTGACGTGCGTCAGCCACGCGACGCCCGCGAGCAGGAAGCCGAGGATGAAGGCCATCCACGTCAGCACCCGACGGGCGTTGACGCCCTGGGGTTTCTGAAAGACGTTGACGGTGTTAGACACCGCCTCGACACCGGTCAGTGAGGTACCGCCGTTGGCGAAGGCGCGCAACACGATCAGGATGCTCGCGCCCATGACCAGGCCGCCACCCTGATGAACCGGTACCGCACCCGCGATGTGCTGCGGGTCGTATCTCGGTAATCCCCAGAATATTTCACGAACAAAGCCGGTCAAGATCGTCACCGTGATCATGCCGACGAAAGCATAGGTCGTCATCGCGAACGTGCGCCCCGATCGCCGCAGTCCGCGCAGGTTGGCCAGGCAGATCAGGACCACCGCCGCCAGCGTGATCTCCAGGTGGTAGGGCCGTAGCTGCGGAATCGCCGACACGACCGCGACGGTCGCGGCCGCGGGCTGCACCGCCACGGTAACCACGTAATCGATGAGGAGCGCGGCGGCGGCAACCTGCGCCACCCGGGGTCCAAAGTTCTCCCGTGCGACGGTATAAGACCCGCCGGCCCGCGTGTAGACCATGACGACCTGGCGGTATGACGCGGCTACCAACGCGAGGACCACCAGAATGACTCCGGTAATCGGAAGCACCAACGCGAAAGCCGCCATCCCGGCGGCCGGCAGCAGTTCGATCATGATCTGCTCGGTGCCGTACGCGGTCGAGGAGATCGCGTCGGGTGAAAGTGCTCCGAGTGCAACGGGGTTCGGCAATCTCTCCCCGTCCAGCTGGTCGGTGGTCAGCGGCTGTCCGAGAAAAAGCCGTTTGCACTTGTCGGTAAAGGACAGCGGTATCCCGCCACTCGGTTGCGTCACAACATCCCTTCCTCGAAGGCTTCTCAAGCGATTTGGATCCAGGCACGGGCCCGACTCGAGCCCGGATAACGTCATCCCGCGCGGGTGACCTCGGCGATGCGGGACTCGATGTCATAGGGCACGATCTGCGCGACCGCGCCCGGAATGCGGCTGACGGCGCGGGCTATCTTGTCCGCCGTGCGGTCATGCAGCAGCCGGCCGACGAGCGGCGAATAGGTTCGGCGTGGCAGCAGCACTGTCGCCTTGGTGTCTGGATGGTCCTTAAGCACCTGCAGCACCAACTCGTGCGCGGCGCGTCCCAAATGTCGATCGGGGCAGTCCACCAACCGCAGGGATGTGTCGTGTTCGAATACCTCCCACCGCTTCTGTAGGCGGGCGGCATGATCGGAGTCGATCACGAAATGCACGACGGTCAACTCGTCGGCGTGCAGGCCGTTTCCATATCGCAGCGCTTCCACCTCCGCCAGGTCGATGGCATCGACGAAGACGAAGACCCGGTGCCGGGTGTAGCGGGCCAGGACGGGCTTCTCGGTGCGGGACATCTCCAGCACAGAGGCCTCCGCGCGGTACTGCCGGTTCAGTCGCATCAACGCCAGCACCAGCAGCGGGAAGACGACGACAATGAGCCAGGCGCCCTCGCTGAACTTGGCCACCGCAAAGATCCCCACGACGACCGTCGACAGAATCCCGGCCGAGAAGTTCACCAGCACCTTGCGCCGCCAGCCCGGGCTGCGCGAGCTCAGGTAATGCTTCGACATCCCATAGCCGGCCATGGAGAATCCGGTGAACACACCGATCGCGTAGAAGGGCACCAGCGCATCAACCGAGCCCCCGGTGATGAGGAGCAATCCGATCGACAGCGCGGTCAGCGCGATGATGCCATTGGAGAAGACCAGTCGATGGCCGCGTTTCATCAGTGGGCGTGGCAAAAACCGGTCCCCGGCAACGAAACTCGCAAGCGCGGGAAAGCCGTTGAAGCTCGTGTTGCCGCCGGTGTAGAGGATCGCCGCGGTCGATGCCTGCACCAAGATGTAGAGCAGATTGCCGATCACGCCGTGACCGAAGACGGCCCGGGCGATCTCGGACAACATCGAGGGGTACCCATCGGTGTACGGGACGGCGTGGGTCACGTGCGTCAGCCACGCCACGCCTGCGAGCAGGAACGCGAGGATGCAGGCCATGATCGTCATGACGCGCCGGGCGTTGACGCCCTCCGGCTTGCGGAAAGTGGTGACCGTGTTCGATATGGCTTCGACTCCGGTCAGTGATGAGCCACCGTTCGCGAACGCGCGCAATACAATCAGAACGGTCGCACCCATCACCAATCCGCCGCCCTGGTGGACCGGCACCGCTCCGGTGATGTGCTGGGGATCGTATGTCGGGAGGTTTCCGCACATCTCGCGAACGACTCCGACAACGATGGTCAGCGACACCATGGCCACGAAGGCGTAGGTGGGCACCGCGAAACGGGCTCCCGCTTCCCGCAGCCCGCGCAGGTTCGCAAAGCACATCAACAACACCATGCCGACGGTGATCTCCAGGCTGTAGGGGCCCAGCATCGGCAACGCCGAAGCCACCGCCACGGTCCCCGCGGCGCATTGCACGGCGACCGTGACCACGTAGTCGATCAGCAGTGCCGCCGCGGCGACCTGCGCCACCCGAGGGCCGAAATTCTCCCGCGCGACCACGTACGATCCGCCGGACCGCGTATAGACCATGACAACTTGGCGATACGACGCCGCGACCAGCACCAGGATCACGAGAATGACGCCGGTGATGGGAAGCAGCAGGGCGAACGCCGCCATCCCGGCCGCAGGCAGCAGTTCGATCATGATCTGCTCGGAGCCGTATGCGGTCGAGGAGATCGCGTCGGGCGACAGCACCCCGAGCGCGACCGGGTTGGACAACTTCTCGTGTTCGAGCTGTGAGTTGATCAGGGGCCTACCGAGAAGGCCCCGCTTGCACACGTCGGACAGTGATGACCATGCCCTGTGCTCGCCGTGTTGCTGGTCAGCCAAAGATGTTGGCACAGAACATATTCCTTCCCCCGCATGCCTTGAAACCTTTTCCCAAGCGATGATGCCCGCCGAAAGCGTATCTGCCGCAATTGTTTTTGTCGCCCCGCCTTCTCCGGCCGGGAACCATAGACACAGGAAATTGTCAGAAGAACTGCCAGCACACTCCCAGCGGGTGACCTGGATGTAACACAGAATGCGTCGCTGGTAACAAACGCTCAGCTTCCGAGCTTCGCGAGCATCCGAACTTCCATCGCCACACCCGCTGCGCGATACGGCAATTCGCTTCTAGGTCGTTTTCATGCCGCACCACCCTATACGGACAGTAAACGCACAGGCATGTCAAAGGTGTTGTACAGCAGTGGTTCTGGACGCTGCGGTGACGCTCCCATTTATACCAGTTGACACAATACCCACTTGTATAAATTGAGTTACGTTGCACTCCAGCGCATTCGAGTAGGCGATTCCGAGCGTCGACGGCTTTCCTCTATGGAGGACTGAAGGGTTCGCGCTCGCGGTATCCGGAATCTGTCTGTTAGCATCGAATTAGATCTCCATTCCCTTGGAGTAGCGCGCGATGCCCGCTCAGCAAATAAACGCCTGTGCCACATGGGTTTCGCGGCACTGCTCGTGATCAACGTCGACGGAGAGGTAGCCGTGGTTCGCGGAGAGGTGAAACGTCATGACCCAGTGCATCATCGTCAGCGGCGATGACGCGCTGGCGTCGACCATCGTCGACGAGTTGAAGAGGGCCGGCGCGAGCGTCGCCAGGCTCCTCGATTCGGAACTCGCCGGCGCCCGCGTCAAGACCGAACTCGCCAAGGCGGGAGTCGCCACAGCGTCGGCTGTGGTGTGCGCCGGAGATGACGACGCGACAAACTTGGAGATCGCGCTGCTGGCGCGGAAGGCCAACCCGAACATCCGCGTGGTGGCCCGGGTGGCCAACGACGTACTGCGCGACGCCGTCGCCGCAGACGAAGGTCCGAGCGCGATCCTCGGCGTTGCCGACCTTGCCGGCGCCGCAGTCGTCGAGGCGTGCCTGGCGCGCACCACGCACCCCTTCGAGGTGGCAGGCATCGAGTTCGTGGCCTTCGGCGCCGAGGCCCCGTTCGATGCGTCGCTCCGGGAGATCTACGGCGACCTCGCCCCGGTGGCGATGGTTCCCAACGAGAATGCGGCCAACGCCGGCGAGGTCTTGGTATGCCCGGGGCGGGATCTGCGGGTCAGCGCCGGCGACTGGACGGCGATGATCGGTACCACCGAGGAGGTCGCCGCGTGCGGCGTGAAGGTGCCGCGTCAGGACAGAATGCGGGCACGCCAATCGCGCTTGCGCCGGGTCCTGTATGCCGCCCGCGCCCTGCCCGACGAGGTCAACCCCGCGTTCTATCCCGTGATTGCCGCCCTGATCTTGTTGGTCATCGGCTCGACGACGCTGCTGCACTTCTCCTACACCCACCCGGGGATGTCCTGGACCGACGCGTTCTACTTCACCAACGAGACGATCACAACGACGGGTTACGGCGACTTCAGCTTCGCCAAACAGCCGACCTGGCTGCGGCTATACGCCGCCGTGCTGATGTTGGCCGGTGTGACCACCACCGCCCTGCTTGTCGCCTTCATCGCCGACGTGCTGCTATCGCGGCGATTTCTCACGTTGTCCGCTGGCCCGCGAGCACGCCATCTACGCAACCACATCATCGTGGTCGGGTTGAGCGCGCTCGGGGTCCGGGTTGTCACCGACCTGACCGAGGCCGGTTATGACGTGGCGGTTATCGAGCGTGACCAGAACAACCCGTTTCTGTCGACGACAGCCGAGCTCGACGTGCCAGTCATCTTCGGGGACGCGACATTACGCCCGACCCTGGAAGCCGCCCGGGTCGACAGCGCCCGCGCGGTCGCGGTGTTGACCCGAGACGACATGGTCAACATCGAGACCGGGATCGTGGTTCGCGAAATGTTGGGCTCCGAGCCGGCACCATCCGGAAATCGATGGAGCAAGGTCCCGCTCGTTCTGCGGGTGTACGACCACGACCTGGGCTCGGCCGTCGCCCAACGGTTCGGCTTCGAAAACGTCCGTTCCACGGTTGAGCTGACCGCGCCGTGGTTCATCGGTGCGGCGATGGGCCTGCAGGTCCTGGGCACGTTTTCGGTCGGAAACCGATCGTTTCTGATCGGCGGAATGTACGTGCAGGCCGGCAGCGAACTCGACGGCCTGCAGATGTTCGAAGTATCGACTCAAACCCGTGTCATCGCAGTCACTCGGCACGACGCCCCTGTTCGGCTGCACCCGCGCCGCGACTCCCGGCTCAGCGCCGGTGACACCGTTTACCTCGTGGGTCCCTACCGAGAACTCATCGCCACCTTGCGTAAGGGGCAGCCGCTGCCGCGGCCGGCCGCGGATGGATCGCTCACCGGCGACGAATGTCGGTGCGCGGACGCTGGAATGGACGCCGACGCGTCGAATGAAGACAACGTTCGACGCCTCCAACCGATCAGAGGGGGGCGCGGCGTAGCGAGCCATTGACCGCCACATCACACTGATTCTCGCGTTGACCGAGTTGGACGACCGACCCTCGGCGACGTCTCGGCGCAGGCTAAGCCGCGCCATGCCATCAATTCATTTAGGGGGAGGCTTTGTCGTCCATGGCTCTGAGGATTGCCGCGTGTGCGTGCGATCCGCTCTCGTTCGAATAGCTAGGCCTTGCAATGGATTTTGCGACGCTTCCGCCAGAGGTCAACTCGGGCCTGATGTATGCCGGTCCGGGTTCGGGGCCAATGCTTGCCGCCGCCCAGGCATGGGAATCGATTGCAGCAGAGCTATATAACGCCGCGGGCTCGTATGAATCGGTGGTCTCTGGCCTCATCGCCGGGCCCTGGCTGGGTCCCTCGTCGATCATGATGGCTGCCGCCGCCAACTCCTACGTGTCGTGGTTGAGCACAACCGCCGCGCAGGCGGAGCAGACCGCCACGCAAGCCATTGCCGCCGCCGCCGCCTACGAGTCCGCGTTCGCGGCAACGGTGCCGCCCCCGGCGGTGGCGGCGAACCGCAGCCAACTGGCGATGCTTGTTGCCACGAATCTGTTGGGGCAGAACACGCCTGCGATCGCGGCGACCGAAGCTCAGTACGGTGAGATGTGGGCGCAAGACGCGGTCGCGATGTACGGCTACGCGGGATCCTCAGCGGCGGCGACGCAGATGACGCCGTTCACCCAACCACAGCAGAACACCGATTCGGGGGCGCAGGCCAGTGCGGTCAGCCAGGCCGCCGAGCTGCCCGCCGGGTCCGTGCAGAGCGGGGTCTCGAGCGCCACGGGGTCGGCGGCCCCGGCGCCTGGGGCCGCGGGCGCTGCGGCGTCCGCGCTCGGCGTGAACTCGCCGTTGGACCTGATCAACGTGGGTGCGGACGCGATTGCCTATGGAGTCGACGCCCCATTGGCCCCGCTGGGAGCGGTGTCCATGCCCATCGACCTGGTCGGTGCTGAGACCGGTTTGCACACCGATGACATCGTCAGTGACTGGGATGCCAACGGCGCGCCCCTGTCGGTGGTGAGGAGCGTAACACCGCCCGTTCCGGCGACGACACCCGATGTGGTGTCCAGGACGGTGTCGGCGGGAGTGGGCGAGTCCGACTCGATCGGCCGGCTCTCGGTGCCGCCGACCTGGGTTGCGGCGACGCCGGCGGTACGCCCGATCGCGCTCGCGTTGCCGGCCGCGCCCGCCGGTGCCGCGGCCACGGCGATGGCGCCCGGTTTCGAGAGCACGTTCGGCGAGATGGCCCTCGCGGGCACGGCCGGACGTGCAATTCGCGACGCCGTCGGCAGGCGTTACAGCGACCGAGGAATCGCGGAACCGGTTGGCAGGCTGCCGATCAACGATCGAGCGTCCGCTGCGGAAGAAGAGCAGCCCACAGAGAGCGAGCCGCGCACCGTGGTGACGGGCATCGCCGCCGAGATCCGCGAATTCGCCCGGCTGCGCGACGAGGGGCTGATATCCGACGAGGAGTACGTCGAGCAACGTAACCGCCTGCTCGGCCGCTAAGACCTAGAAATTCAGCCCCGAGAACATGACTCGGTTCGGGTCGTACTTCTGGCGCACGGTCGTCAGTCGCGACAGGTTCGAGCCGAAGTAGCGCGCAGGCGCGCCATTGGCCTCCAGGTAGTTCACGTATCCACCGACCGAAATCTGTTGCACCGCTTGGTGTGCGGAGCTAAGCCAGCTGTTCGCGGCGCTGACCTGGCTGCTGGAGGGTTCGACGTACCACTGCAGGACGGCGGCCTGATTGCGCCACGGGAACGCGGTGTCACCCGCGGCCACGTCCGCGACGGCGCCACCGAGCGGGTCGACGAGGACCGACGCCTGTCCGGCGCCTGCCGGCCATTGCCCTATCGCGGTGGCAATGGCATGGGCCGCAGCGGAATCCACCGGCCCGATGACGTCGGATCCGGCCACGAAGGAGCGTGCCGGAGGGTTGGCGCTACCGCCGGCCAGGAACATCACCAGATCCGTGCGGTTCATCGACTTGTTCGACACCGAGGTGGGCGCCACCCCGACCGCGGACTTGATCGCATCGGCCACTCCCGACCCCGCGCCCGCCGGGCATGTCGCCAGCACATGGCAATTCGGGGCGGAGCCGACCATGAGATCGACGATCCCCCAGGTGTTTCGGTCGGCGGCGTTGAGCCAGGACTGCCAGCCGACGAGCACCTGGGTGGCCGACGCGGGCGGGAAGTCGAGCCGCACGACGTCGCTGTCGGCCGTCGCGAAGGTGGAGAACGTCATCGACGTCGTCACCCCGAAATTGCCGCCGCCACCGCCGCGAAGCGCCCAGAACAGATCCGGGTTGTCGTTGGCCGAGGCGGTCACCACGTCGCCGCTGGGCAACACGACCGTCGCCGACTGCAGCGCGTCACAGGTCAGGCCCGCGCGCCGGGTGTCGGGCCCGATCCCACCGCCGAGCGCGAGTCCCGCGACACCGACGGTCGGGCACGTACCGCTGGGTATCGCGCGCCCGGCGCCGGTCAACGCCTGATGGATCGTGTACAGGGTGGTCGCCGGGGTGACGGTGACGTTGTTGCCGTCGAAGTTGGCGCCACCCGGAAGCCCACGCAGGTCCACGACCAACGTGCCGTTGGCGCTCGATGCACCGACGTACGAATGCCCACCGCCGCGCGGCGCGACCTTGAGGTTGTTGGCCGCCGCGAACGCGACAGCCTTCTGCACGTCGGCCTGCGACGAAACCGTCACGACCGCAGCGGGACTGGAGTTGTCATAGAACGAGTTGAAAACCTTTTTACTGGTGGAGAATTGAGCGGCATTGGTCGGCAGGACAACGGTGCCGCCAATGGAGGAGGCCAGCCCGCCCCATCCGGCGACGGGATCCGCCGCGGCCCGCGCAGTGCCCAGAACCGCACCGGTCGCCAGCATTCCGACGGCGCCGCGGATAAAGGTCTGGCGCGAGATGTCCCTCTGCAACCAGGCGTCCACAGGACGGCTGCGATTCGTCGTCATGTGCGGAGATTCTTAAACATTTCTCACCGAAAATCCGGGAGCTGACGGCCGTGTCAGATCACAGTGTGGCCTCGATCCGCCGAGGGCCTTGACGGCATACGCGCGCCAATAATCGACGCTGCGGCCGCGGCGATGGCGCAAAACGCTTATTGTGCGAAGCTTTATCCCACCGTGTCGCAAACGTGACAGTGATAGCTCAGAGTTCGTAACGTGATTCGAGTGCATTCGGCGCACTCCACGAACGAGGGGGAGGCTGCATGAAGGCACTGGCACGAACGCATCAAGGGATCTGGATGTTTCGCCACCAGCCTCTGACGGTTCGCCTGCTGGCCGTGGTCGCAGGCCTGCTCACCGCGGCCTCGGCGTTCGCCGCTCCAGCCGAGGCGGACAACCCCGACGACAACTTCATCGACGCGCTCAACCACGCCGGAATCGACTTCGGCGAACCCGGCAACGCGATGTCGGTCGGGGAGTCCATCTGCCCCATGCTCGCCCAGCCGGGCGGCAACTTCGCCGCCGCCGCGTCCAGCGTGTCCGGCCGGGGCATGTCCCCGATGATGGCGCGCATGTTCACCACCATCGCGATACAGACCTACTGTCCCGAGCAGATGGCAAACCTGGCCAGCGGCAATCTGTCCGGCGCGGTGCCGCAGATGCCCGGAATGGCCGGGCAGATCCCCGGCATGCCCGGGATGGCGGGGCAGATCCCCGGGATGGCGGGAGGGCAGATCCCCGGGATGGCCGGGCAGATTCCGGCGGTCCCGGGTTTCTAACGGGTGCCGAGCGGATCGATGGTCCACGCGATGTAGACCATCGCCCCCGCGACCGTCGCGGTGGTGATGAAGTCAATTCCCTTGCTACGCACCGCCAAGAGACCGGACCGATCATCGGACAGCACCAGTCGCAGCGCCGCCGCCAGACCGACACCGATACCGATCAGCAGCGCACCGCGACGCCAGAAGCTGGCCCCCACCAGCGCGAGCGCCGTGGCGAAGGTCAAGCCGACCAGCAGGATTGGCCACTGGGCCCTGACGACGGCCCTCGCGCTCATTGCCGCTCGGCCAGCTCGACGACGTTGCTCAGCAGGAACGCCCGGGTCAACGGGCCGACTCCGCCGGGATTCGGCGACACGTGGCCGGCGACCCCCCACACGTCGGGGTGCACGTCGCCGACCAACCCGTTGTCGGTCCGGCTGACGCCCACGTCGACGACCGCGGCGCCCGGGCGCACCATGTCGGCGGTCAGCATGTGCGGCACCCCGACGGCGGCCACGACGATGTCCGCCTGCCGGGTGTACGCGGCCAGATCGCGAGTTCCGGTGTGGCACAACGTCACCGTGGCGTTCTCGGAGCGGCGGGTGAGCAGCAGCCCCAGCGGACGACCGACCGTCACACCGCGGCCGATGATGACCACGTGCGCCCCCGCGATCTCGACGTCGTAGCGCCGCAGCAGGTGCACGATCCCGCGTGCGGTACACGGCAGCGGCGCCGGAA
Organism: Mycobacterium paraffinicum; assembly: GCF_025822865.1. Taxonomy (NCBI): domain Bacteria; kingdom Bacillati; phylum Actinomycetota; class Actinomycetes; order Mycobacteriales; family Mycobacteriaceae; genus Mycobacterium; species Mycobacterium paraffinicum. The sequence goes on from NZ_JACKUR010000025.1 coordinate 146,021, forward strand.
CGCTGAGCACCAGCCGGCCGAGGTTCGTCGGGTGCAGTCCGTCCGCGTCCTTGTTCGGGTCGACCCGCTCCAGCGCCGCGTTCTCGTCCAGCTGCTTGGGCAGCGGCAACTGCACGATGTAGCCGGTGCAGTCGGGGTTGGCGTTCAGCTCGTCGATGGTGTCTTCCAGCGTCGCGGTGCTGATGTCGGCGGGCAGGTCGCGGCGGATCGACGTAATGCCGACCTTGGCGCAGTCCGCGTGCTTGCCCCGGACATAGGCCTGCGAGCCGGGATCGTCACCGACCAGGATGGTGCCCAGTCCGGGGGTGCGACCCGACGCGGTCAGTGCGGCCACCCGTTGTTTGAGGTCGACGAAGATCTCGTCGCGGGTGGCCTTGCCGTCCAGAGTGATTGCGCCCACGCCTGACAGTCTGGCACGGTCGATGATGGCGACCCGCCACGCCCGGCTTCGCCGCGCTTGCGATCGCCACGGTGCCCGATGATGGCGACCCGCCACGCCCGGCTTCGCCGCGCTTGCGGTCGCCATTAAGCTCCCGATATGTCAACCCCTCCGGACGTGTTCAGCCCGGCCAAGCTCGGCCCGATCACGCTGCGCAACCGCACCATCAAATCGGCGACCTTTGAAGCCCGCACGCCCGACACCTTGGTGACCGACGACCTGATCGAATACCACCGCCAGCCCGCGGCGGGCGGTGTCGGCATGACGACCGTCGCCTACTGCGCCGTCTCCCCCGGCGGCCGCACCGAGGGCAACGGGATCTGGATGCGTCCGGAGACGGTGCCCGGTTTCCGCCGCCTCACCGACGCGATCCACGCCGAGGGCGCGGCGGTCAGCGCGCAGATCGGCCACGCCGGTCCGGTCGCCAACGCCAAATCCAACAAGGCCAGGGCGCTGGCGCCGGTGCGGTTCTTCAATCCGATCGGGATGCGGTTCGCCAAGAAGGCGACCCGCGACGACATCAACGACGTCATCGAAGGGCACGCCAACGCCGTCCGCCTGGCCATCGAGGCCGGGTTCGACGCGGTCGAAATCCATTTGGGCCACAACTACTTGGCGAGCTCATTCCTGTCTCCGCTGATCAACCGCCGCGACGACGAGTTCGGCGGATCGCTGGAGAACCGGGCGAAGGTGTCCCGCGGCATAGTGATGGCCGTTCGCCGCGCGGTGGAAAAAGAGGGCACGCCGATCGCGGTGACCGCCAAGCTGAACATGACCGACGGCGTTCGCGGCGGCATCAGCACCGAAGAGTCGCTGACCACGGCCAAGTGGCTGCAGGACGACGGCGGGCTGGACGCGATCGAGCTCACCGCGGGCAGCTCGCTGGTCAACCCGATGTACCTGTTCCACGGCGACGCGCCGCTCAAGGACTTCGCCGCCGCCTTCAAGCCACCGCTGAGCTGGGGCATGCGCATGACGGGCAAGAAGTTCCTGCGCGAGTACCCCTATCGCGAGGCCTATCTGTTGCGCCACGCCAAGCTGTTCCGCGCCGAGTTGACGATGCCGCTGATCCTGCTGGGCGGCATCACCAACCGGGACACGATGGACCTCGCGATGGCCGAGGGATTCGACTTTGTCGCGATGGGCCGGGCGCTGCTGGCCGAGCCGGACCTGATCAATCGGATCGCCGCCGACGGCGCCGCGCACAGCGTGCATTCGGCGTGCACCCACTGCAACAAGTGCATGGCCACGATCTACACGCGGACGCGGTGCGTGGTCACGGGCGCGCCGGATCTGCTGGCCCACTGACGATAGCGGGCCGCTGACGCACATTTGGGCCTCAGGTTGGCCTGGGGTCCACGAGTTAGAGTTGGTCCGATGAGCTCAGCAGCCCCGCCCGTCTTGACGGTTCGTTTTGACGGGTCAGAACGCACCTTCGCCGCCGGTCACGACGTGGTGGTGGGGCGCGATCTGCGCGCCGACATGCGCATCACGCACCCGTTGATCTCGCGCGCGCATCTGTTGCTGCGCTTCGACCAGGGCCGGTGGCTGGCGATCGACAACGGTTCGCTCAACGGCACTTTCGTGAACGGCCGGCGGGTGCCGGTGGTCGAGATCCACGACGGTCAGTGCCTCAACATCGGAAACCCGGATGGGCCTCAGCTGCTGTTCGAGGTGGGGCGGCACCAGGGAATGGCCGGGCGCCCACCGCAAACCGAATCGATGGGAATTCCGGTCGCCGCTCACCCGGGCGGGACGGCCTGGTCCGCTGCGCCGGGTGGCCCGCCCGTCGCCGCGCCGCCCGGTCCCCCACCCGGACCGGCGGGCCGCCCGCCCAACTGGGCGTCGCCGCCGCGGCGCCCGCAGCCCGGCGCGCCCGGGCCCCGCCCCGCCCCGCCGGGGCAACCGATGTACGCGGGGGGCGGCCGCGCGTCGGCTCCTCCGCCGGTGGCACCCGCGCCGCCCGCCAACTTCCAGCCGCACCCGCAGATGCCGGCGCCGGACACCCGGATGTCCCCCACCAGCTCCAAGCCGCCCGAGGTGGCGAACCTGGCGACGAAGATGTTCCAGGCGCTCAGGCCCTCGCGATCCGGGGCCATCCATAAGCCTTCCGGCGCGCTGACCATCGGCCGTGCCACCGACAACGACGTCGTCATCCAGGACGTCCTCGCGTCCCGCCATCACGCGTTTCTGACCCAGACGCCGCTGGGCACCGAAATCCGCGACGCCCACAGCGTCAACGGGACTTTCGTCAACGGTGTGCGGGTGGGGTCCGCGGTACTGACCGAGGGCGACGTGGTCACGATCGGAAACGTCGACCTGGTGTTCACCCGCGGTGAGCTGCTCCGCCGTACCGAGGCCGCGACCCGCTCCGGCGGCCTGGAAGTCAACTCCGTCTGCTTCACCGTCGACCAGAACAAGCAACTGCTCGACCACATCTCGCTGACCGCCCGGCCCGGCACGCTGACGGCCATCATCGGCGGTTCGGGTGCCGGTAAGACCACGCTGTCGCGAGTGATCGTGGGTTACACCAGCCCCACCTCGGGCTCGGTGACCTTCGAGGGCCACGACATCCACGCCGAGTACGCGACCATGCGCAGCAGGATCGGGATGGTCCCGCAGGACGACGTCGTGCACCGCCAGCTGACCGTCAACCAGGCCCTGAACTACGCCGCCGAGCTGCGGCTTCCGCCCGACACCAGCAAGGCCGAGCGGGCCCAGGTCGTCGCCCAGGTCCTCGAAGAACTGGACATGACCAAGCACGCCGAGACCCGGGTGGACAAGCTGTCCGGCGGCCAGCGCAAGCGGGCCTCGGTGGCCCTCGAGCTGCTCACCCAGCCGTCGCTGCTACTCCTCGACGAACCGACGTCCGGCCTGGACCCGGCGCTGGACCGTCAGGTCATGCTGATGCTGCGCCAGCTCGCCGACGCCGGCCGCACGGTGCTGGTGGTGACCCACTCGGTCTCCTACCTGGACGTGTGCGATCAGATCCTGCTGATCGCACCGGGCGGCAAGACCGCCTTCTGCGGCCCACCCGACCAGGTCGAGGCGGCCATGGGCACCCGCAACTGGGCCGACATCTTCGCCAAGGTGGGCGCCGACCCCGACGAGGCCAACCGCCGGTTCAAGGAGCGCAATCAGCAGCAGTCCCAGGCGCCGTCCCCGCAAAGCCCGGCCGACCTTGGCGAACCACCGAGGACCGACCTGTGGCGGCAGCTGTCCACGATCGCCCGCCGCCAGGTGCGCCTGGTGGTGTCCGACCGCGGTTACACGATCTTCCTGGCGATCCTGCCGTTCCTCATCGGCGCGCTGTCGCTGACGGTGAAAGGGCCCCACCCCGGGCTCGGCCCGGCCGATCCGCTGGGCGTCGCGCCCACGCAGCCGCAGTACATCATGGTGCTGCTGAACATCGGCGCAGTCTTCATGGGCACCGCGCTGACGATCCGCGACCTGATCGGCGAGCGCGCGATCTTCCGGCGGGAGCAGGCCGTCGGGCTGTCCACGACGGCCTACCTGCTGGCCAAGATCGCGGTGTTCTGCGTGTTCGCGACGCTGCAGGCGGCGATCGCGACCATCATCGTGCGGCTGGGCAAGGGTGCGCCGACGGCCCACCCGCCGTTCTTCGGCAACTCCACCTTCTCGCTGTTCGTCACCGTCGCCGGCACCTGTGTGGCGTCGGCGATGCTCGGCCTGCTGTTGTCGGCCGTGGCGCAGTCCAACGAACAGATCATGCCGCTGCTGGTGGTGTCGATCATGTCGCAGCTGGTGTTCTCCAGCGGCATGATCCCGGTCTATCAGCGCTTCGGCCTCGAGGAGCTCGCGTGGCTGACACCGGCCCGCTGGGGCTACGCCGCCGGTGCGTCGTCGATCGACTTTCCATCGCTGGTGAAGGTCAAACAGATCCCCACCAACGACCCGATCTGGCAGCACTCGAAACACATCTTCGTGTTCGACATGGCGATGCTGGCGTTCCTGTCGATCGCGTACACCGGCTTCGTCCGATGGCACATCCGGCTGAAACGCTGAGATGACTCAAGCCGCGGCTCCCGTCCTCACTGTTCGATCCGACCGATCGAAGGGCAGCTTCGCGGCCGGCCGCGACGTGGTCGTCGGGAGCGACCTGCGCGCGGATCTGCGGGTCGCGCATCCACTGGTCGCCCGCTCGCACCTGCTGCTGCGCTTCGATCGCGGCAAGTGGATTGCGCTGGACAACAATTCGCTGAACGGGGTGTACGTGAACGGCCAGCGCGTGCCGCTGGTCGACATCGAGGACGGCCAGACCGTCAACATCGGCAAACCCGACGGCCCTCGCATCACGTTCGAAATCGGCCACCACACCGGGGCCGTGGGCATGCTCCCGCCGACCACGGAGTCGATCCCGGTCATCTCGCCGCCCAGCGACGCCCAGCCGGCGCGTGCCCAGCCGGCCGGCCAGCGGCCGCCGGCGCCACCGCGGCAACCACCGGCGCAGTCGCCGCGCCCGCACCCGTGGGAGGGTCCGCACCGCACCACCGCCGTACCGATCGTCCGGCCGGACGCCGCGACCCGCTCGGTCCCGCAGACCGGCGGGCCGCCGGAGCTCAATCAGCCGACCCAGATCGGCGTGAGCGGTCAGGTCGCGGAGTTCCCGACTACGCGGGTCAAGCACCTGGGTCCCGATTCCGAGCGGGGGACCGAGCGGCCCGGGCGCGCGGCCTGGATCGGTCGCGCCCTCGACAACGACATCGTCATCCACGACGTGCTGGCGTCGCGCCACCACGCGTTCCTGACGCCAACGCCGGCGGGCCCCGAGATCCGCGACGCCAACAGCAGCAACGGCACCTTCGTCAACGGGGTCAAGGCCGCGTCCGCGGTGCTGTCCGAGGGCGACGTGGTGACCATCGGCAACGTCGACCTGGTGCTCTCCGGCGGCATCCTGGTCCGCCGCCAGGAGGCGGCCGCGCGCACCGGCGGACTGGAGGTGCGGGGCGTCGACTTCAGCGTCAACGGCAAGAACCTGCTGGACAAGATCTCCATGACCGCCCGCCCGGGAACGCTGACCGCGCTCATCGGCGGGTCCGGCGCCGGCAAGACCACGCTGTCGCGGCTGATCGCCGGGTACGCCACCCCGACCTCCGGGCTGGTCACGTTCGAGGGCCACAACATCCACACCGAGTACGCGTCGCTGCGGACCAGGATCGGGATGGTCCCCCAGGACGACGTCGTGCACCGCCAGCTCACGGTCAACCAGGCCCTCGGCTACGCGGCCGAGCTGCGGCTGCCGCCCGACACCACCAAGGCCGACCGCGAAGAGGTCGTCGCGCAGGTGCTCGACGAGCTGGGGCTGACGCAGCACGCGGACACCCGGGTGGACAAGCTTTCCGGTGGGCAGCGCAAGCGCGCCTCGGTGGCGCTCGAACTGCTCACCGGGCCGTCGCTGCTGATCCTCGATGAGCCGACTTCCGGTCTGGACCCGGCGCTGGACCTGCAGGTCATGACGATGCTGCGCCAGCTGGCCGACGCGGGCCGGGTGGTGCTGGTGGTCACCCACTCGCTGACCTACCTGGACGTCTGCGACCAGGTGCTGCTGATGGCGCCGGGCGGCAAGACCGCCTTCCTGGGGCCGCCCGACCAGATCGGGACGGTCATGGGGACCACCAACTGGGCGCAGATTTTCGCGAAGGTGGGCGCCGACCCGGACGAGGCCAATCGCCGCTTCCTGGCGCAGAACAAACCCCCGCCGCCCGCGGAGACGGAGGCGCCGGCCGACCTCGGCGTCCCGCCGCGCACCAGCATGCGGCACCAGTTCTCCACCATCGCGCGCCGCCAGATTCGTCTGGTGATCTCCGACCGCGCCTACTTCGTGTTCCTGGCGCTGCTGCCGTTCGTGATGGGTGCGCTGTCGCTGACCGTTCCCGGCCACACCGGTTTCGGCTACGCCGACCCGACGAGCGATTCGGCAGGCGAGGCCGGGACGATCCTGACGCTGCTCACCATGGCGGCGGCGTTCATGGGCACCGCGCTGACGATCCGCGACCTCATCGGCGAGCGCCCGATCTTCCGGCGCGAGCAGGCGGTCGGCCTGTCGACGACGGCCTACCTGCTGGCCAAGATCGCGGTGTTCTGCGTGTTCGCCGTCATCCAGGCGGCCATCGCGACCGCCATCGTGGTGGCCGGCAAGGGCACCCCGAAGCGGCCGGCCGTGCTGCTGGGCAATGCGACCCTCGAGCTGTTCGTCGCCGTAGCGGCGACGTGCGTGGCCGCCGCGATGCTGGGCCTGCTGCTGTCGGCGCTGGCGCGCTCCAACGAGCAGATCATGCCGCTGCTGGTGGTATCGCTGATGGGGCAGATGGTGCTGTCCGGCGGGATGGTGCCCGTCACCAACCGGATCTTCCTCGACCAGCTGTCCTGGGCGGTGCCCTCGCGGTGGGGGTACGCCGCGCAGGCGTCGACGGTCGACCTGTGGACGGTGGCGCCCGGCCCGCAGAGCCCGCGGGACAGCCACTTCCGGCACACGTCGGGCGCCTGGCTGTTCGACATGGGCATGCTCGCGGCGTTGTCGGTCGGCTACGCCGCGCTGGTGCGCTGGCGCATCCGGCTCAAGCACTGAGCCGATCAGCCGTCGAGGCGCAGGCCCTGAGCCGCCGCGAAGGCCACCGCCTGGCCCACGTCGACGCGGGCGCCCGCCAGCGACGCGGTTCGCCACAACGAGGCATCCACGGTTGCGCCGCGCAGGTCGGCGTCGTCCAGCCGGGCACCCGTCGTCCGCGCGCCGGACAGGTCGGCGCCGCGCAACACCGCCTGGCGCAGATCCGCCTCCACCAGGCTGGCCTCCCGCAGCCGGCAGCCGCTCAGGTCGACGCCGCGCAGGTCGTTACCGCCGAGCACCGCGAGCGTGAAGTCGACCTCGTCGAAGGCGATCGGCCGCATCCGGCACTGCACGAAGATCGAGCCCAGCATGCTGCACTGCGCGAACTCGCTGTGCCACAACGAAGTTCGCCGGAACGTGCAATTGCGGAACGCCGACCCGCGGTGCTGCGACTCGGCCAGGTTGGCGCCGCTGAAGTTGCACTCGTCGAACACGACCCGTTCGGTCTGCCACCGGCTGAGGTCCTCGTCGGTGAAGTCGTGGCCTTCGAAGTGACGATCAACCCCCCGTGTGCTCAACTGGCCGTCAGGCTGGCCAGGGCGTATTCGCTGACCGCGATCAGCGCATCGGTCGCCGACCGGCGATCCCGGGCGTCGACGGTGATCATCGGGATGTGCGCGGGCAAGGTGAGCGCCTCGCGCACCTCCGCGACGGGGTAGCGCGGCGCGCCATCGAACTCGTTGACCGCGACCAGGAACGGCAGGTTGCGGTGCTCGAAGAAGTCGACCGCGGCGAAGCTGTCCTCCAGGCGCCGGCAATCCACCAGCACGATCGCCCCGATGGCGCCGCGAACCAGGTCGTCCCACATGAACCAGAACCGGCGCTGCCCCGGCGTGCCGAACAGGTAGAGCACGAGGTCCTCGTCCAGCGTGATCCGGCCGAAGTCCATCGCGACGGTGGTGGTCCGCTTGTCCGGCGTGGCCTCCAGCGCGTCGACGGCGGTCGAGGCGTCGGTGAGCATCGCCTCGGTGCGCAACGGCATGATCTCCGACACCGCCCCGACGAACGTCGTCTTGCCGGCACCGAACCCGCCCGCGATGACGATCTTCGTGGAGGCGTGGGCGGAGTCGGCGTACATCTCGGGGTGCGCCTCAGAGTGCCTTAAGGCCACGCAGCGTCCTTCCTATCAGTTCGTGGCGCTCATCTCTGGTCGAACGCTCGGACAACGTCCTATGCACCCGAAGGTAGCCGGACAAAACCAGATCACCGACCAGGACGCGCGTGACGCCGAGCGGCAAATCCAGCCGGGCGGAGATCTCCGCGACCGACGGACTGCCCACGCAGAGTTGGATGATCTTGCCTTTCGCGTCGTCGGGCGGCCACCGATAAGCCAGGCCGGCCTGCAGCGTCTGAATCGGCGCTTCCACGGGAAGGTCGACGTCGGTGCCGGTCCGTCCGGAGGTCAGGGTGTACGGGCGGACCAGATTCCCTCTACGTGCGCCCGGCCGGGGTTCGCGTTCGTCCATCGCGGCTCACGAGACGCCAGACCGGCGGGTGGACTGCACCACGCCCCCGACCCGCTCGACCAGGATGGCCATCTCGTAGCCGATTTGACCGATGTCACACGACGTGGCGGCCAGCGTGGCCAGATGCGAGCCGTCGCCGACGCGCATCAACAGCAGGTAACCGTGTTGCATCTCAACCACCGACTGCAGCACCTGGCCGCCCTCGAACAGCTGCGCGGCGCCGGTCGCGAGGCTGGCCAAACCCGAAGCCACCGCGGCCAGCTGGTCGGCGCGCTCGCGGGGGAGATGCTCGCTGGCGGCGAGGGGCAGCCCGTCGACGGAGACCAGCAAGGCGTGCGCCACACCGGGAACCTCGCGCGCGAACCGCGTCACCAGCCAGTCCAGCGAATTGTCAGGTGAAGTCATTCCTGATCGGGCCCTTGAGTCGTGTCGCGCGCGTGCGACCGGCCGGTGCGCACGCCGCCGAAGTGGTTACTGAACGAGGCGCGAACCGCCTCGGGATCGCGCGCCGCCGCGGCGTGCTGCGGCTCGCGGGCGGAGTGGGTGCCGCCGTTGGTTGCTTGGCCTTCCTCGGCCGGCTGGTCCTCGTCGGGCAGGCCCGTCCCGTTGGCCGTCCCGGGCACCAGCCGGGCGCCGGGCGTGCGCACCGGCAGGCCGTGCTCGGCGGTGCGCGATTCGACGGGCTTGTCCTCGGCCGCCGCGGCCAGCGTCCAACCGCGGTCCCACACCGACTGCCAGTCCAGGTCGGGACTGTTGACCAGGTCGTGGGGGTCGCCGAGCATCTCCGAGAGCATCCGCCGGTAGATCACGTCGTCGTCGGCCGGGGTGCTGTCGCTCTTGGGGGCGGCCGGAATCGACGGGCCCGGCGCGCTCGGGATGGGAGCCGGCGGCTTGTCGGCCTCCCGCGACCGCGCGGCGAAGAACGCCGACGTGTCCGACGCCGTCCGCGCCGGCGCGGGTTTGGGATCCGGCTCCGCCGGGGTGCCGCTCTCCCACCACGGGGTGGGAAGTTCGCGCCGGTGCCGCTGGGGCTGCTGCTCGTCGGCGGGCACCTCGGTGATGCCGCTGGAACCGGGGTTGCGGCGCGGCAGCAGCGTGACCGGCGGTACGGGGTCCTCGGCGGCGTGCTGGATCGCCGGCTCGGGCCTGCGTTCCTCGGCCGGCGCGGCGAGTTGTGCGCTGGGGGACGAAACCGCCCGGATCCGCGTGGCTCGGACGGGCCGGGCCGCGCCCTCGAGGATGGTCGGCGGCAGGTAGATCTCCGCGGTGGTGCCGGAGCCCGTCTCGTTGGCCGCCGGGCCGCGCAGCCCCACCCGGATGCCGTGCCGGGCCGCGATGCGGCCGACCACGAAAAGCCCCATGTGGCGGGCGTTGTCGGGGCTGACCTCGCCCCCGGCTTGCAGCCGCATGTTCGCCATGCGGCGATCGGTGTCGTTCATGCCCAGGCCGGAGTCGGCGATCCGCACCACGACTCCGCCGTCCCCGCCGCGGGCCGCCGAGACCCGCACGGGCGTCGAGGGCGGTGAGTAACGCAGGGCGTTGTCGATCAGCTCCGCGAACAGATGGATGGCGCCGCCGGCGGCCGCGCCGATCAGCGTGCTGTTGTCGGGCAGTCCGGCGATTTCGACGCGGCGGTAGTCCTCGACCTCGGACACCGCGGCGTTGAGCACCGTCGACAGCGGCACCGGGTCGCGCTGGTCGCGGGCAAGCTGCGCGCCGGCGAGCACCAGCAGGTTGGCGCTGTTGCGGCGCAGCCGGGCGGCGAGGTGGTCCAGCCGGAACAGGCTGTCCAGGCGTTCGGGGTCCTCCTCGTTGCGCTCCAGCCGGTCGATGAGCGACAGCTGCTGGTCGACCAGCGACCGGCTGCGCCGCGACATGGTCTCGAACATGTCGTTGACCAGCAGTCGCAACCGCGCCTCGTCGCCGGCCAGCAGCAGAGCCTGGGTGTGCAGTTCGTCCACCGCGTGGGCGACCTGGCCGATCTCCTCGGTGGTGTACACCGGCAGCGGTTGTGGCGTCGGCTCGGCGCCGCCCGCCTTGACCCGGGCGATCTCCTCCTCCAGGTCGGTGTGGGCCACCTTGAGGGCGCCGTCGCGCAGGATGCGCAGCGGCCGCACCAGCGCACGCGCCACCAGCAACACGACGACCAGCGCGATGACGATCGCGGCCAGCACCAGGATGGTGTCCAGGATCGCGGCGTTGCGCTTGTCGTCGGCCTGCGCGTGCACCGACTTGGTCACCGATGCGGTGGCGTCCTTGATGACCTGCTCGGCGATGTCGTCGGTGGCCTGGATCGAACGCAGCAGGTCGGCGTTGTCGACGAGCACGCTGGGCGGATCGGACATGATCGCCATCCGGGCCACCAGCTGCTGCTGCAGCGTCTTGGCTTCCGGCGATCCGGCGCCGAGCACCTCACTCATCCCGAACAGGGTCGACGGCTCGGTCCCGGCCAGGGTGATCATCGAGGTTCGCAGTTGCGGCTCGGGCAGCTCGGCGCCCCGGGTGACGAGGATCTTCTGCATCGTCATCTGCCCGCGCGCCCCGACCGCCCGGCTCAGCCCCTCGGTCCGCGCGCGGATCTTCTCGTCGTCGACGCGTACCGACGCGTTGATGACGTCCTCCGCGGTCAGCAGGATGGGCGCATAGAGGGTCACCCGCTCCCGCAAACCGAGGCCGTTGTCGGACGCCTTGTTCACCAGCATCTGACCGCCGTCGAGCAGATTGTTCACGCCCGACCGCACTTCGGCGCTCACGTCGGTGTCGTTCAGGCGCGTGTCCAACTCGTACTTGCGCGCCTCGAAGTTCTTCTTGGCCCCCTCCACGTCGCGCCCGGTGCTGCCCGCCATCAGGGCGACGTCCAGGGCGGACATGTATTTGGTGACCACCGGGACCACGTCGGCGCGGGCGGCGGCAAGGCGCAGACCGCCCGCGTTCGCCATCGCGCCCTCGATGCGCAGCACCCCGAACACCGTCGCCAGCACCAGCGGGACCAGCACAATCGCCAGCACTTTCCACCGGACCGGCCAGTTGCTCAGCGACCAGGTCGGCGGCCGGTTGTCCGGCACCGGGTCGGTGGCAAGCGGCTGTGGAGACTCGGAGGCGGCCGCCTCGGCCGGGTTGGCCGGGCGGGCGAACATGGTCACGTCGCCACGGCCGTGCGAGCGGCCGCTGCGCTGATGGTCAGCGCCCGAGAAATCGAGAGGCTCATGAGACTTCCTGCTTTATCCACCCGTACCACGCCAGATGGGCGCGAGCGCGTCAACGTGGCAATCCGACGAGTATGACAGCCCGCGGCCCAGGTCACCAGAATCGTTACTGAGCAGACAGGTCCCTCCAAGGTGCGCCCGCGCACGGGCGGACGATTCTGGCAAACCCGCGCGCCGGCAGGCTATGCCGGGCGGAGGACCGCGACGAGGAAATCCGACTCATCGGTGAACGGCCGCAGGTCCCAGGTGGACAGCAGCAGATCCGGCGCGAAACCGGCGGCCGCCGCGTCGTCGAGGAAGGCGGCGAACGCGTAATCGCGGCCGGCGCCGAAGCCGATCGCCGCCCGGCCGTCGCCCTTGAGGTGGGCGCGCAGCCGGCCCAGCACCCGCCCCCGGGTGCTCGGGGCGAGAAACGTCATGACGTTGCCGGCGGACACGATCACGTCGAACGGCTCGGCGATGCCGCGGGCGGGCAGGTCCAGTTCGGCGAGGTCGCCGACGAGCCAGCGCGGGCCGGGATGATCCTGCTCGGCCGCTTCGATGAGCGCCGGATCGACGTCGACGCCGACGACGTGGTGACCGGCGGCGGCCAGGTAACCGCCCAGCCGGCCGGGGCCGCAACCCGCGTCGAGGATCCGGGCGCCCCTTGGCGCCATCGCGTCAACGAAGCGGGCCTCGCCGGCCAGGTCGTCACCGGCGCGGGCCATGGCGCGGAACCGCTCGATGTACCACTGCGAATGTCCGGGATCGGCAGCGACTTTCTGCATCCAGATGCTCTGCTCGACCATGCGACCATTATCGCGTTGTGTTCAAGCTGATGTTCTACTCCCCGCGCATCGCCCCCAATACGGGCAACGCGATCCGGACCGCGGCGGCGACGGGCTGCGAATTGCATCTCGTCGAGCCGATGGGCTTCGACCTGTCCGAACCGAAGGTGCGGCGGGCGGGACTGGACTATCACGACCTCGCGTCGGTCACCGTTCATTCCTCACTCGAGGCCGCCTGGGAGGCGCTTGCGCCGGCCCGGGTGATCGCGTTCACCTCGCACGCGCCCACCTCGTTCGCCGACGTCCGCTACCGGGCGGGCGACGTGCTGATGTTCGGGCCCGAACCCACCGGGCTGGACGCGGCGACCCTGGCCGACGCGCACATCACCGAGCAGGTGCGGATCCCCATGCTGGCCGGCCGCCGCTCGTTGAACCTGTCCAACGCCGCGGCCGTCGCCGTGTACGAGGCCTGGCGGCAGCACGGCTATGACGGGGCGCTTAAGCGATGAGTTCCGGGCGCGGCGCGAGTCAGTAGTGACATGGCAACCTTCATCACGATCGGTTACGGCGAAGAAGCCGGATACCACCGGTTGAGCGACGACCGCAGACGGGCCGCGCATGCCCGCGACGACGAAATCAGCGCGTCCGGCGCGCTCGTCGCCCGGGCCGGAGACCCCGTGCAGGTGCGCAACCCGGACGGCGCGGGGGTGCGGATCGAGCAGGGCCCCTTCCTCCGATCGGCGATGCCGATCGCGGGGTTCGCGGTGTTGGAGGCAGACGATCTCGACGCGGCGATCGAGCGGGTGAGTCAAACGCCCTGCGCGGTCGCGCACGGAGTCGTCGAGGTGTGGCCGCTTCAGACCTGATTACCAAGCGTCCCAATGCGTGACCCGCTCGGCGGGCAACCGCTTGGCGGGGCGGAAGTCGGTGCCCTTGGTGTAGGCGATCGGGAACAATCCGCCCTGGCTGTACTTGTCGTAGGGAATGCCCAGCACGTCGGCCACCTGCTGCTCGCCGTCGCGCAGTAGGTGCAACGTCGTCCAGCACGAGCCCAGCCCGCGGGAGCGCAACGCCAGGCAGAAACTCCAGACCGCCGGGAACAGCGAGGCCCAGAACGACACCCCACCCAACGGCGACTTGTCGTCGCGGCCTTCGATGCAGGGGATCAACAACACCGGCGCCTCGTGCATGTGCTCGGCGAGGTAGGTCGCGGAATTGCGGACCTTGTCCATCCGCTCGCCGCGGGTATCCCCCTCGCCGTATTGCGGAGCAGGCGCGCTGAGGTAGCCGCGGGCGTTGGCCAGATACACGTCGCCGATCGCCTTCTTCTTCTCCGCGTCCTCGACGAACACCCATTGCCAGCCCTGCGAATTGGATCCTGTGGGGGCCTGCAGCGCCAGGTCGAGGCATTCCATCAGTACCTCGCGGCCGACCGGCTTGTCGAAGTCGAGACGTTTGCGGACCGAGCGGGTGGTGGTGAGGACTTCGTCGACGGACAAGTTGAGGGTCATGCTTTTCAGACTACCGACGCCACCATCAGGGGTGCCCTTGCGCTCGACGAATCGGGACCGATGGCCGAAGCGTCTGTGACCAACGGCCCTACGTCAGGCCCGTGATATGCGGCGATAGTCGTCCCGAACAGCAGTTTGTGCATGACACCCATGTGATGAGGGGGGCGATTTTGATGCCGGCAGGCAACCGATCCGTGGGTGCGTGCGTTCATGCGCATTGCGGGGGTTCTCGGAACCGATTGGGCGGCAACGCTACTGCGGTCGAGCGCATCGGTGTGCTCGCGCTGGTCGTGTTCATCGTGGTGGCCGTGGGGTGGGCGTCCCGGACGCCGAGCCACGCGATGCCCACCGGCGACAAAGGCCTGCCCGGGAAGTGGCTCGGAGATGCGCAGTGTTACGACGGCTCCAAGGGCACCGCGGCCCTGGAGGTCACCAGCGTCGTTTTCAACGAGTTCCACGGCAAGATGAGCTACACCCCGTGGGGCTTTTGCGAGCAGTATCACGATGAATACCTCTGGGGCACTGTGAATCCGGACGGCAGCCTGCAGGGCAATGTGTTCGCGGGAACCTACTTTTACAGCCGCACCAATGACTGGACGCTGCACTACAACTGGGACCAACAGTGGGGCGGCGTGGACAAATGGATCCACGGACGGCTGGTCAAGCAGACCGGCGAACCTATGCCAGTACCGGCGCAACCGGGTCAGCTAGCAGCCGAAGGATGAAGAAGATGAGAATGCTTGGTAGTCCGTTTATTTGGGCCGCGGCAGTGACGGTGACGCTCGCGCTCGCTACGGCATCCGGCGTGCCCGCGAGTGCCGAAGACTACCTGTATGTGCACACCGAGTCCGGAAGGACGCGGTGTTCCATCGGAACGCACGAAGTTCTATGCGTGAGCCAAACCTTGGAATTGCCAGTAGGGTTCGGCAACAACGCGGCCCAGGTGGACGACACGGGCAAGTTGCAATACCTGGGCGTTGGCATGGTCGGCGACCCTGATCGCGATATCGTGCTGCATTACGGCGAGACGTATCACCTGCAGGGCTGGACGTTGCTGCCGACGGATCATGGCACCCGGTTCACCAACGACCGCACCGGTCACGGCATGTTCGTCAGCGTTCACGGGATTTATTCGTTCTAGAGGCGCGAACGCAAGACGCCAAGGCTCACCGGAAGTCGCGGGACTTCGAGCCGACGGCCAGGGTGATGCTGCCCAGCCGCTCGGCGACGACGGTGACGGCGCCGCTGGCGTTTTGGACCTGGCCGCGCACCAGCATCGCCGGCGCCGTGTTGGCCAGCTTGCGGTGCCGCGCCCACACCGCCGGCGTACACAGCACGTTGACCATCCCGGTCTCGTCCTCGAGGTTGAGGAACGTCACCCCCTGGGCCGTGCCGGGCCGCTGCCGGTGGGTCACAGCGCCGGCGATCAGCACCCGGTCGCCGTCGGGCACGTCGAGCAGCTTCCCGGCGGGAACCACGCCCATCGCGTCCAGGTCCGCCCGCAGGAACTGCGTCGGATAGCTGTCCGGGGAGACGCCGGTGGCCCACACGTCCGCGGCGGCCAGTTCCAGCTCACTCATCCCGGGCAACGCCGGGACGTGCGACGACGAGCCCACACCGGGCAACCGGTCCGGGCGCTGGGTGGCGGCCGCCCCGGCCGCCCACAGCGCCTCGCGCCGCGACATGGAAAAGCAGCCCAGCGCCCCGGCCGTGGCCAGCGCCTCGGTCTGCGGCACGCTCAATTGCAACCGCGTGGTCAGGTCCAGCAGAGACGCGAACGCGCCGTTGGCTTTTCGCTCCTCGACCAGCCGCTCGGCGAGGTCGTCGCCGATGTGGCGCACCGCGCCGAGCCCCAGCCGGACCTGGGTCCCGCCGTTCTCGAGTGTGGCGTGCGCCAGGCTGGCGTTGACGTCCGGGCCGTGCACCGTCACGCCGTGCCTGCGCGCGTCGGCCACCAGCGACTGCGGCGAATAGAAGCCCATCGGTTGCGCGCGCAGCAGCGCCGCGCAGAACGCCGCCGGGTGGTGCAGCTTGAACCACGACGAGTAGAACACCAGCGACGCGAAGGACAGCGCGTGGCTTTCCGGGAAGCCGAAATTGGCGAAGGCCTCCAGCTTTTCGTAAGTCCGGTCGATCACCTCGTCCGGGGCGCCGTGCAGCGCGCGCATGCCGTCGTAGAACCGGCCGCGCAGCCGTCGCATGCGTTCGGTCGAACGCTTGGAACCCATCGCGCGCCGCAGCTGGTCGGCCTCGGCGGCGGAAAAGCCGGCGCAGTCGACCGCCAGCTGCATCAATTGCTCCTGAAACAGCGGCACCCCCAGCGTCTTTCGCAGCGCCGGCTCCATAGACGGGTGGTCGTAGGTGACCGGGTCGAGGCCGTTGCGCCGCCGGATGTAGGGGTGCACCGACCCGCCCTGGATGGGTCCGGGACGGATCAGCGCCACCTCCACCACCAGGTCGTAGAAGATCCGCGGCCGCAGCCGCGGCAGGGTGGCCATCTGCGCCCGCGACTCCACCTGAAACACACCGACGGAATCGGCGCGGGCCAGCATCTCGTACACCGCCGGCTCGGAGAGGTCGAGTTTGGCCAGGTCCACCTCGATCCCCTTGTGCTCGGCCACCAGGTCGATGGCGTAGTGCAGCGCCGAGAGCATGCCCAGCCCTAGCAGGTCGAACTTCACCAAACCGATTGCCGCACAGTCGTCTTTGTCCCACTGCAGGACACTGCGGTTCTCCATGCGTGCCCACTCCACCGGGCACACGTCAGCGATCGGGCGGTCACAGATCACCATGCCGCCGGAATGAATGCCCATGTGCCGCGGCAGGTTCCGGATCTGGTTCGCAAGATCGACCACCGGCTCGGGGATGCCTTCTATGTCGGGCGAGTCCGCCAGGCCGTTCCAGTGGCTGATCTGCTTGCTCCACGCGTCCTGCTGTCCCTGTGAGAAGCCGAGGGCGCGGGCCATGTCGCGCACGGCGATCCGGCCCCGGTAGGTGATGACGTTGGCGACCTGGGCGGCGTAGTCGCGGCCGTATTTGTCGTAGACGTACTGGATGACCTTTTCGCGCTCGTCCGACTCGATATCCATGTCGATGTCGGGCGGCCCGTCCCGGGCGGGCGATAGAAACCGCTCGAACAACAGCTCGTTGGCCACCGGATCCACCGCTGTGACGCCCAGGGCATAACAGACCGCGGAATTGGCCGCCGATCCCCTGCCCTGACACAGGATGTTGTTCTCCCGGCAGAACCGGGCGATGTCGTGCACCACCAGGAAGTAACCCGGAAATGTCAGCTGTGCAATGACTTTCAGTTCGTGCTCGATCTGGGAGTAGGCGCGCGGCGCGGCATCGGGGAGCCCGTAGCGGTCCCGCGCCCCTGCCATGGTCAACTGCCGCAGCCAGCTGTCCTCGGTATGTCCGGCGGGCACGTCGAACGGCGGGAGCTGCGGCGCGATCAACGCCAGCCCGAACGCGCACTGTTCGCCGAGCTCGGCGGCGGCGGTCACCGCTTCGGCCCCCCCAAAAGGCATATGCCCGAACAGCCGGGCCATCTCCTCACCGGACCGCAGGTGCGAGCCGCCCAGCGGGGCCAGCCACCCGGCGGCGGCGTCCAGGGACTGCCGCGCCCGGATCGCGCCCATCGCCATGGCCAGCCGGCGCCGCGACGGCCCCGCGAAATGCGCCCCCGTGGTGGCGACGACGCCGACGCCGAAGCGCGGTGCCAGCGCGGCCAGCGCCGCGTTGCGTTCGTCGTCGAGCGGGTGGCCGTGGTGGGCCAACTCGATGCTGACCCGGTCCGCGCCGAACCGGTCCACCAGGTCGGCCAGCGCGCGCCCTGCCGCGTCCGGGCCTTGCGACAGGGCTTGGCGAACATGGCCTTTGCGACAACCGGTCAGGATGTGCCAGTGCCCGCCGGCGGCCTCGGTCAGCGCGCCCAAGTCGTAGCGGGGCTTGCCCTTCTCCCCGCCGGCCAGGTGCGCCGCGGCCAGCTGCCGCGACAGCCGCCGGTAACCCTCCGGGCCACGGGCCAGCACCAGCAGGTGCGGGCCGGGCGGGTCCGGCGTCTCGGTGCGGGCCCCTGGCCCCAGGGACAGCTCGGCGCCGAACACGGTGCGCAGCTCGAGTTCGGCGGCCGCTTCGGCGAACCGCACCGCCCCGTACAGGCCGTCGTGGTCGGTCAGCGCCAGCGCACGCAACCCCAGCCGGGCGGCCTCCTCGACCAGCTCCTCCGGCGTGCTGGCCCCGTCGAGGAAGCTGAACGCCGAATGTGCGTGCAGCTCGGCATATGCAACGGACGAGCGGGCTGCTCGGGTGTCGTCCGGCGGCCGGTAGATTCCACGCTTGGGCGACAGGGGGGCGTCCTCCCCGGGTACCACCGGCACGCCGGCATGGCGCGGCTTGCCGTCGAGCACCCGCTCCATTTCCGCCCAGCTCGGCGGGCCATTAAACCAACCCATGCCAGCCCACAACCGCAGTCTATCGAATGTTTGTTCGAATTGCCTCCGGTCGGGACAACCGTTGTTAAACCGATCTTCAACTCCTAAACAAGGTCTTAACGCCAAGGGCCTAGCCCGGGCACACACCCGGGGCAGACACTGGTACGAGGGCAAAAATCGACCGCGGGGGCGAGCATGGCGCAGGTGAGGGCACTGGATGCGGCGTTCCTGACGGCTCAAGACCCCGACCAGCACTCCGGCCTCGCAACCGGCGCGGTGGCCATCGTCGACGGCGGCGCACCCGACTTTCAGCGCCTCAAAAGGCTTCTGGCGGAACGTATTCGGTTGATACCGCGCTGCACGCAATTGCTGCGCGCCCACCCGCTGCACCAGGAATGGGTCGACTGCCCGGAATTCGACCTCGCCCGCCACGTGCACCGAATGGCGATTCCCCGCCCGGGTGACGAAGCCGAGCTGTCCCGGGCCATCGCGCACGCCCTCGAGCGCCCCCTGGGCCCGGATCGTCCGCCGTGGGAGTGCTGGGTGATCGAGGGCCTCAAGGGCGACCGGTGGGCGATCCTGATGAAAACGCATCACCGCCTCCTGGGTGGCGACTCGCCCGCTCAGCTGCTCACCAGGCTGTGCGACGACGCCGATGTCGCTGCCTTTGCCAATGACCCTGCGGCCCAACCGGCCCCGCGGCAACCGGTCTTGCGACCGGGCTGGCCCGATGTGCTGTGGCGCGCGTCCTGGACCGCGACCGGTGCCGCCCTCGGCGCGGTGTGGCCCGTGCTGCAGGCGCACGCCCGGGTCGCCACTGCGCGGCGCTATGCCACCGTGCGTATCCCGATCGCCGACGTCGACCGCGTCTGCCGCAAGTTCGGTGTGGCCGTCAACGACGTCGCGCTGGCCGCCACCAGCGAGGGCTTCCGGACGGTGCTGCTCGGGCGCGGCGAGGAGCCACGGGCGGACTCGCTGCGTGCCCTGGTGCCGACGCCGATCCGCTCGCCGTATCTGCCGGTCGACGGCGACGACCCGGTGCAGCGCTTGCGGACCGTGCAGAGCAGGTGGAACGACAAGGAAACGGGCACTCCGCGGTCCGGGGGCATCGTCGGGTCGGTGCTCAATTCCTTGCCAGCGGTGCTGCGGGACGGCGTCATCGGGTTGCTGACGCGACTGCCGCAGCGCGCCATCGTCACGCTGGCGACCAATGTGCCCGGGCCCCGCCACCGGCTGCGCCTCATGGGCCAGACGATGGAGCGCTTGCTGCCCATCCCGCCGACCGACGTCCAGTCGAGCACCGGGGTCGCGGTGCTGAGCTACGGCGACGAACTCGTATTCGGCATCACCGCCGAGCCCGGCGCCGCGTTTGACGTCAAGCAATTGGCCGCCGGCATCGAACTGGGCATGGCGCGGCTCGTGGCGCTCAGCCAGGACTCGGTGCTGCTGTTCGGCGATCGCCGCCGCAAGCCGTCGCCGCGCGCGTTACCCGGTCGCGGCGCGTGCCCACCCGCGCCGCGGCACGCGCGGCACTGACCCACTCCCGTTCGGGCTGACCATCGTGAGAAGGTTGGCTCATGCCAGAGCCGGGATCGGTCGTCATCGACCCGCGCCGCCATGACGCGGTGCTGTTCGACGCGCTCGACCCCACCCTGGACGGGCAGCTGCGCGGGATCGGGGTCGGCACCGCGACCTTTACCGACGACCCGGTGGAAGCGGCCCGCCGGCTGCGCGTGCTTCCCGGCCGGTGCGTCGTCGTCACCGCCGACGAAGCGGGCGTCGACGCGGCGCGCGCCGGCGGATTCGCGTTGGTCATCGGTGTCGACCGAGGGAATGGCGGCGCGCTGCGGGACGCGGGCGCCGATGCGGTCGTCGCCGACCTCCGCGAGGTGACCGTGCGCACCGGGGACCGCCGGATGTCACAGCTGCCCGACGCGCTGACGGCCCTCGACGACCTGGCCGCGCGGCGACCGGCCGTCTTCTTCGACTTCGACGGCACGCTGTCCGAGATCGTCAACGATCCGGATGCGGCCATCCCGGTCGACGGCGCCACCGAGGCGCTGCGCCAGCTGGCCCACCAGTGCCCGGTCGCGGTGCTGTCCGGGCGCGATCTGGCCGACGTGACGAATCGGGTTGGCGTGCAAGGCATTTGGTATGCCGGCAGCCACGGCTTCGAGCTGACCGCACCCGACGGCACGCACCACCAGAACGACGCCGCCGCGGCGGCCATACCGGTGCTGGAGCGTGCGGCGGGCGAATTGCGGGAGCGCCTGGGCTCCATCCCGGGCGTGATGGTGGAGCACAAGCGCTTTGGGGTCGCGGTGCACTACCGCAATGCCGGCCGCGACCGCGTCGGCGAGGTGGCGGCCGCGGTGCGCGCGGCGGGCCGGCGCGACGAGCTGCGGGTGACCACCGGCCGCGAAGTCATCGAGTTGCGACCGGACCTGGACTGGGACAAGGGGAAAACGCTGCGCTGGGTGCTCGACCACCTGACCGGGACGGAGTCGAGCCCGCTCACGCCGGTCTATCTCGGCGACGACATCACCGATGAGGACGCGTTCGACGCGATCCACGACGGCGGTGTGCCCATCCTGGTGCGGCACAACGACGACGGCGATCGCGCCACCGCGGCGGAGTTCGCGCTGGACAGCCCCGCGCGTGCCAGCGAGTTCACCGCCCGGCTGGCGCGCGAGCTGTCCCGCTAGGCCTGCACGTACTCCACCGCGCCGTCGTCGAGCACCACCCGCGTGCCGACACCCTCGGCGCCGGACGCCTCGGTGCGAAACACCGCCTTGCCCGGCTCGGTGCGCCAGATCAGCGTGGTCAGCGTCTCGCCGGGAAACACCGGCGAGGTGAATCGCGCCGCAATCGAGGTGATGTTGGCCGCGACCCCGCCCCCCAGCTCGGCGAGCAGCGCGCGACCCGTCACCCCGTAGCTGCACAGCCCGTGCAGGATCGGCTTGGGGAAGCCGGCCATCTCGCGAGCGAACCACGGGTCGCTGTGCAGGGGGTTGCGGTCACCGGAGAGCCGGTAGATCAGCGCCTGGTCCTCCCGGGTGGGCAGCGCGACCCGCGCGTCGGGCTCGCGGTCGGGGATCTCCGGGGCCACCGGCCGCTGACCCGGCATGCCGCCGAACCCGCCCTCACCCCGGATCACCAGGGTGGTGAGCGTCTCGGCGATCAGCTTCTCCGAGCCGGGGTCCGTGCCCCGGCCGCGCAACACCAGGATCGCGTTCTTGCCCTCGCCCTTGTCCTGGATGTCGGCGACCTCGGTGACCACCGACAGCTTCCCCGCGGGTGGCAGCGGCGCGTGCAGCCGGATTTCCTGCGAGCCGTGTAACAGCATGGCCCAGTTGAAAGTTCCGACCTTGCCGGCCGCCCCGAACGCCGGGCAGCAGATCACCGCGTACGTGGGCAGCACCTGCTGGTCGATGCCGTGGCTGTTCTCGGTGGTGAACGACAGGTCGTCGAGGCCGGCGCCGACCCCGAGGGCGTACAGCAGGGTGTCCCGGTCGGTCCATTCGAACAGCATCGGTTCGGTCACCGCGCCGACAGCACTCGGGTCAATCGCCATCTGAGTCTCCTTCGCCAGTATTTCTCCACCTAACCATCGCAAACCCTTCCCACCGATGCCGTCGGCAGGGCAGGCTATCGACATGCCGAAGCGCAGCTTGGTCCGGAATGTCTCGAAGGCGGTCGCGGCGTTCACCGCGGTCCTCATTGTCGGTGCCTGCGGCGGATCGCCCCAGGCGCGCAGCATCACGGTGACGTTCATCCGGCACGCCCAGTCCGAATCCAACGCCAGCGGGATCATCGACACCTCGGTGCCGGGCCCCGGCCTGACGCCCGAGGGTCAGGGGCAGGCCCAACAGATCGCCCACCAAGCGGGCCGCAAGGACTACGACGGCATCTACGCCTCCACCATGGTCAGAACTCAGCAGACCGCAGCGCCGCTGGCCTCCGAGCTGGGCAAGCAGGTCGAGGTGCTGCAAGGCATCCAGGAGATCAACGCCGGCTGGTTCGACGGCAAACCGATCGCGCAGGAGAACGCGACCTACCTGTTGGCGCCGGCGGACTGGCTCAGGGGCGACATGCAAGACAGCATCCCGGGGTCGGTCAGCGGCAAGCAGTTCAACGACGGGTTCACCGCGGCCATCCAGAAGGTCTACAACAGTGGCCAGCACAATCCGGTGGTGTTCTCGCACAAATTCGCCATCGAGTACTGGACGCTGATGAATACGAAGAACGCCAAGGACACGTTGCTGACCAGCCACCCGCTGCCCAACACCGGGCGCGTGGTGATCACCGGGAACCCGATGACCGGCTGGACCCTGGTGGAGTGGGACGGCATCCGGGACTTCCACAGCTGATACCGGTTGACCGGTTGACGTGGGTGGTCACCAGCCGCCACGATGGCTCCATGCGTTATGTCGTTACCGGCGGTACCGGGTTTATTGGTCGCCGCGTCGTCGACCGCCTGCTGGAAACGCGGCCCGATGCGCAGGTGTGGGTGCTGGTCCGGCGGCAATCGCTGGGCAGCTTCGAACGGCTCGCCGCCGAGTGGGGTGAGCGGGCGAAAGCACTGGTCGCGGGGCTGCCGGAGCTGGAGCTGACCGACGAGACCCTCGCCGAGCTGGGCCGCGTCGATCACGTCGTGCACTGCGCGGCCATCTACGACATCACCGCGGGAGAGGACGAGCAGCGGGCCACCAACGTCGAAGGCACCCGCGCCGTCATCGAGCTGGCGCAGCGGCTGGGCGCGACCCTGCACCACGTGTCCTCGATCGCCGTGGCCGGCGACTTCCGCGGCGAGTACACCGAGGACGACTTCGACGTCGGCCAGCAACTCCCGACCCCCTACCACCAGACCAAGTTCGAAGCCGAGCTGCTGGTGCGGTCGGCGCCCGGGCTGCGCTATCGGATCTACCGCCCGGCGGTGGTGGTGGGCGACTCGCGCACCGGCGAGATGGACAAGATCGACGGGCCGTACTACTTCTTCGGCGTCCTGGCCAAGCTGGCGCTGTTGCCCTCGTTGACGCCCATCCTGCTGCCCGACACCGGCCGCACGAACATCGTGCCGGTCGACTATGTCGTCGACGCGCTCGTCGCGCTGATGCACTCCGAGGGCGCCGACGGCCGCACCTTCCACCTGACCGCCCCGAAAACCGTTGGGCTGCGCGGCATTTACCGCGGCGTTGCCAGGGCGGCCGGGCTTCCGCCGGCGCGCGGGTCGCTGCCCGGCTCGGTGGCCGCCCCGGTGCTCAAGGTGCGCGGGCGGGCCAGGGTGCTGCGCAACATGGCGGCCACCCAACTCGGTATCCCGGCCGAGGTCTTCGACCTGGTCGACCTCAAGCCCACCTTCGTCAGCGACCAGACCCGGAAAGCGTTGCGCGGCACCGGCATCGACGTGCCCGAGTTCTCCAGCTACGCGCCCCGGCTGTGGCGGTACTGGGCCGAGCACCTCGACCCGGACCGGGCGCGCCGCGACGATCCGAAGGGACCGCTGCGCGGCCGGCACGTCATCATCACCGGCGCGTCCAGTGGCATCGGCCGGGCGGCGGCGATCGCGGTCGCCGAGCGCGGGGCGACGGTGTTCGCGCTGGCCCGCAACGCCGAGGCGCTGGACGAGCTGGTCGCCGGGATCCGCGCGGGCGGCGGTGACGCCCACGCCTTCACCTGCGACGTCACCGATTCCACCTCGGTCGAGCACACCATCAAGGACATCCTGGGGCGGTTCGGCCACGTCGACTACCTGGTCAACAACGCCGGCCGGTCGATCCGCCGCTCGGTGGTGAACTCCACCGACCGGCTGCATGACTACGAACGAGTGATGGCGGTCAACTACTTCGGTGCGGTGCGGATGGTGCTGGCGCTGCTGCCGCACTGGCGCGAGCGCCGCTTCGGTCACGTAGTCAACGTCTCCAGCGCCGGCGTGCAGGCGCGCAACCCCAAGTACAGCTCGTACCTGCCCACCAAGGCGGCGCTCGACGCGTTCGCCGACGTGGTCGGCTCGGAGACGCTGTCCGACCACATCACCTTCACCAATATCCATATGCCACTGGTTCGTACGCCGATGATCGCGCCGTCGCACCGGCTCAACCCGGTGCCCGCGATCAGCCCGGAACGCGCCGCCGCCATGGTGGTGCGCGGCCTGGTGGAAAAGCCGGCGCGCATCGACACCCCGCTGGGCACGCTGGCCGAGGTCGGCAATTACTTCGCGCCGCGGACGTCGCGGCGCATCCTGCACCAGCTCTATCTGGGTTACCCCGACTCGGCCGCCGCCCGCGGCTTGACCACCGAACCGGCGGCGGCCTCCCCGCGCAAACCGAGGCGCCCAGCGCGGGGCGTCACCCGCGGCATCCGGACGCCGCGAGGAGTCAAGCGCTTGGTCCGCCTGGTGCCCGGGGTGCATTGGTAGGTCAGCGCGTTTCAGGCGCATCCGATTGCGGTATTCCGGCGCGATGACGCGGACTCTTTCCGAGAAGCGGGCCGACGCCGACCCGGTGGCCGCCGCGGCCCGGCAGGTCGCCACGACGGGCGCCGCGGTGATGTCCTCGTTCGATATGACCCGAAGCCTGGGCGCGGGCCGCGAAGAGTGGACCCGGTTCGCCCGGCACTGGCGGCATCTGGCCCCCGACCCCTACGCGGCGGAGCTGGGCGTGCAGCGGCTGCGCCGCTACGGCCGGTACTCGTTTCGCGATGGCCTGCTGCACCCGATGCCCAGGAGTACGTTCGTGCAGCCGGAGGAATCCAACCCCCTCTACATCGGCAGGGACCGCGACTTCGAGCCGCTGAGCGACGCGTTCGCCGGGGACCCCTTGTTGCACAAGCTGATCGGCCTGCTGGCCCGGGTGGCCGCGGCGCTCGACGATGTGGCGGACTGGAACGTCAAGGTGCATCCGTTCCGTACCCGGTCGTCGACGGACGAGGGCGCGCATCCGACGCCAGAGGGCATGCACCGCGACGGCGTCACGCTGGTCACCTCGCTGCTGGTCGGACGGCGCAACGCCATCGGCGGCGAGAGCACGGTGTGCGACCTCGACGGCCGGCCGTTGCTGGCGACGACGCTGGCCGAGCCCGGCACGCTGCTGCTGGGCGACGACCGCCGCACGCTGCACGGCGTCTCCCCGATCCGGCCCATCGACGGATCGGGCCCGGCGCAGCGTGACGTCCTGGTGGTCACCTTCGCCTCGACCTGGCCGTAAGCGTCGGTATCGTTGCGGCGGTGGCCCCCGTTTTCGTCGACGTCGACACCGGCGTCGACGACGCGCTGGCGTTGATGTACCTGTTCGCCAGCCCGGACGCTGATGTGGTCGGCATCGCCTCCACCGGGGGAAACGTTGCGGTGCAGCAGGTTTGCGAGAACAACCTGGGTCTGCTCGAGCTGTGCGGCGTCACCGGGGTGCCGGTCTCCAAGGGCTCCGACGAGACCCTGACCGGGCCGATGCGCCTGCCCTCAAAGGTTCACGGCCCCAGGGGATTGGGCTATGCCGACCTGCCGTCCACCGATCGCCGCCTCACCGACCACGACTCGGCGACCGCCTGGGTGCGCGCCGCGCACACCTTTCCCGGTGAGCTCATCGGCGTGGCGACCGGCCCGCTGACCAATCTGGCGCTGGCGCTGCGCGCCGAACCGGCGCTGCCGACGCTGCTGCGTCGCCTGGTCATCATGGGCGGTTCCTACGATCACCGGGGCAACACCACCGCGGTGGCCGAATGGAACATCAGCGTGGACCCCGAGGCCGCGGCCGAGGTGCTGGCGGCCTGGGACACCGAAACCGTTGGCCAAGAGCGCCTTCCGATCCTGTGCGGCCTGGACCTGACCCGCAAGGTGGCGATGACGCCCGATCACCTCGCCAGGTTGGCGGACGCCGCGGGATCGACGGCCACGCCGATGAGCGCGGACGACGAGCCCGGCACCCGGTCGACGGCGTCCAACCCGTTGATCCGGGTGATCGAGGACGCGATGCGGTTCTACCTGGAGGCTTACCACGACATCGGCCACGGATATCAGGCACATCTGCACGATCCGCTGGCCGCCGCCGTGGCGCTGGCCCCCGGGCTGGTCACCACCCGGCCCGCGACGGTCGACATCGAACTGACGGGCACCCTGACCCGCGCCATGACGGTGACCGACTGGTCGGGGCGCCGGGAACCGAATGCGCTGATCGGGATCGACGTGGACGCGGCGGCCTTCTTCGACCGTTTCATCGAGCGGGTTGGGCCGTTTGCGCGCCGGGCACCCTGTACGCCATGAAGATTCGTTTCATCGAGGTCCTGCGCGCGGGATGGGGCACCGTGCTGCTGGCCGCCCCGTCAGAGGTGCTGAACCACATCCACGGGGTGCGGGTCGACCGCAAGGCGCTCGTCGTCACCCGGATCCTGGGCGCGCGTCACCTCACCCAGGCGCTGTTGTCGGGCGTCAACCCCGGCCCGGAGGTGCTGGCTGCCGGCGTCTGGGTCGACACGGTGCACTCGATCACCGCTCTCGGCCTGGCGGTGGTCGATCGGCGCCGGGCCCGCGGCGGGGTGACCGACGCCGCCGTCGCGGCGTCGTGGGCGGGCCTGGGCTGGCGCCACCTGCAGGCGGGCCAGGCTAGGACGGACGACGTCCGCGGGCGCGATCGGTTGGCCCGCGCGGTCGTGGGTGCGCTGCCCGGCGGTGGCCCGCTGATGGCGCGAGCGCAGGCGGTCCGCGCCGAGCGGACCTAGGGCGCGAGTCGTTCGCGCCGGGGGTGTGGATGACGGCCACGGTCATCCCACCGGCGGCTGGTCCGCCCGGGTGCCCGCCGTGCACTGAACGTTATTTCTGCAGCGTGAACTGATTGACGTCGATGTATCCGATACGGAACATCTCGGCGCAGCCGGTCAGGTATTTCATGTATCGTTCGTAAACTTCCTCGGATTGCAGCGCGATGGCCTCGTCCTTGTGGGCTTGCAGTGCGGCAGACCAGATGTCGAGCGTCTTCGCGTAGTGCGGTTGCAGCGACTGGACGCGACTTACTGTGAAGCCATTCGCGGTGGCGCGTTCTTGCACCATCGGTATCGAGGGCAGCCGCCCACCCGGGAAGATCTCGGTGACTATGAATTTGATGAATCGGGCGAATGTGAACGATAAGGGCATGCCGCGTTCGACCATCTCCGTCGGATGCAGCCCGGTGATGGTGTGCAGCAACATGATCCCGTCATCGGGCAGCAGGTCATGCGCCAGGGTGAAGAACGCGTCGTAGCGCTCGTGCCCGAAGTGTTCGAAGGCACCGATGCTGACAATCCGGTCGAC
This sequence comes from Mycobacterium paraffinicum, assembly GCF_025822865.1. NCBI lineage: Bacteria > Bacillati > Actinomycetota > Actinomycetes > Mycobacteriales > Mycobacteriaceae > Mycobacterium > Mycobacterium paraffinicum. Next base: position 173,754 of record NZ_JACKUR010000025.1, read on the forward strand.
GGGCTCGTCGAACTGCTCCCAGCCTCGCAGCAGGATCCGCGCGGAACGTGGGCTATCGGATTGGGCGATCAGCTGCTCGACGTGATTGGCCTGGTTGCGGCTCAGGGTGAGGCCGACGACGTTGACGTCGTACTTTTCGAGGGCGCGCATCATGGTGGCCCCCCAACCGCAGCCGACGTCGAGCAACGTCATGCCCGGTTGCAACCCAAGTTTGCCGAGGGCGAGGTCGATCTTGGCGATCTGCGCCTCTTCCAGCGTCATGTCGTCGCGCTCGAAGTAGGCGCAGCTGTACGTCTGGGTCGGGTCGAGGAATAGCCGGAAGAATTCGTCCGACAAGTCGTAGTGGGCCTGCACATCGTCGAAGTGCGGCGTTAAATCAGTCCCCTCGGGGGGCTCCGACGTCGTAGGCATCGTGACAGCCTAGTCGCCGATCTGAGCATCCCGGAAACAGTGAAGTCTTGCGTTTGCTTCGGCATCGATACCGGCGAGGACCAGCAGTGGCGCGCCGCCGCCGTCGCGCTGGATCCGGAACTCTTGTGGACACGCGGGCCTTTCTTCGACCGGTTCATCGAACGGGCAGGATCCTTTGTGCGCCAATTAGGCGGTTCCCGAGAAAGATTCGCACGGTCGAAGGTTTGGCATCATTACTCGTAGCTGCCCTCGAGGTACCAGCGCCGCTGGCGATAGCACAGCAGAAACGCCCGCTCGCCCTCCAGCAGGACCTGCGCGCGGGCGGTGCGACTTCCCCCTTGACCGGCCATACGCCGGTCATCCCACCACCGCTCGTCGACCGGCCACGGTCCGGCCCACCAGTCCAGCCGCTCGTCCCGGCCGTGCACGGTCAGCCGCGCCGGGTCGGCGGAGAACAGCCCCCGGCTCGTCACCCGTACCGGGTTCCCTTGGGCGTCAAGCATTTCCACCGGGTCGTCGAGCAGGACCGCCGGTGCCGGCTCGGGTAGCCCGCCGGGCCACGGCAGACCCGGGTCGGCCCGCGGAACCGGCTCGTCACCCAGCGGGGTCAACGTGATGCGTTCGGCCGGCCCGCGCCCGCCGGACAGCACCGGCACCCGCACCGCCTCCGGGCCGAGCAGGCCCTGCACCCGCACCAGGGCCCGGCGGGCCCGCAGCCGGTCCTCCGCACCCAGGCCGCCCCACAGCGGCAACTGCAGCGCTCCCGCCGACACCACCTCGACGGCCTGCAGCCGCAACAGCGTCACCGCGGCCGTCGGGCGGGGGTTGCGCGCGGTCCGACTGCTCAACCAGCCGTCGAGTTGCCAGCGCACCCGGTCGGCTGTGGCGTCCTCGGTCAACGGCTCGGCGCACCGCCACACCCGTTGCAGCTCTTCGCCGTTGGCGGTGACGGCGTGAATGGCCAGCCGGGTGCAGCCCACCCCGGCGGCCATCAGCGTCCGGTGCAGCGCGGCGGCCAGCGAGCGCCCGGCGAAGGCCGCGGCGTCGACCCGGTCGATCGGCGGGTCGCAGTCCAGCACGGCCTCCAGCTCCTCCGGCGGCTCCCGACCGGACGGCCCCCGTTCGGGTTCGCCGCGGGCCAACCGGTGCGCGGTCACCCCGTCGGCGCCGAACCGGGACGCCACGTCGGTGGCCGACAGCGCGGCGAACTGCCCGACGGTGCGAATTCCCATCCGCCACAACAGGTCCGTCAGCTCTTCCCGCCCCGGGCCGCACAGGCTGGGCTCGGTGGCGAGCTGGCGGATCGAGAGCACCGACAGAAACTTCGCGTCGCCGCCCAGCGGGACGACCCGGCCCGCCCGCGCGGCGAAGACCGCGGTGGACAACTGGTCGGCGATCCCGACCTGGCACTCGGCGCCGGCCGCTGAACTCACAGCCACCGCGTCGGTCAGCCGTTCGGCAGCGTCGGTCTCGGAACCGAAATAACGGGCCGCCCCGCGTACCGGCAACACCAAGAGCCCGGGCCGCAGCACCTCGGCGCGCGGCACCAGGTCGTCCACCGCCGCAACGACCGCCTCGAAGAAGCGGGCGTCGCGGTCCGCGTCGGCGGCGCCGACGTGCAGCTGCGGGCACCGGGCCGCCGCCTCCCGGCGCCGCAGCCCCCGCCGCACTCCCGCCGCACGGGCGGCCGCCGAGCAGGCGATCACCCGGTTGCCCAGCGTGACCGCCACCGGGGCGGTCGCGGGCAGCCCCGCGGCCGCGGCCGCCGCGACCGCGGGCCAGTCCATGCACCAGATGGCCAGCACCCGGGAAGCCACTTTAGAATTCACCCGGCTCGCGCCCGGGCGGTCACCCGTCGTCCCGCACACACCCCGCTGACCTGCAGCCGCACCCGGCTGATCCGCCCGAATCCAGGGCGGCTTCCGGAAGTGAGCTCGTAGCCGCAGACCCTGGCCTCCAGCCGCGTGGGTGCGCCCTGCCAGTCGCCGTCGGTGACCAACACGGTGCACCCCTTGCTGCGGGCCCGCGCCACCACCGCCCGCGCCCGGGTCTGCGGCACCCGGCGCCCGCCCAGGCCGAGGACCACCAGATCCATACCGTCGACGAGCACCGCGGCCACCTCCACCGGATCGGTTCCGGGGTCCGGTATCACCGCGATCCGGCTCAGATCCGCCCCCATCTCCGCGGCGGCCAGCAGTCCGATGTCCGGCTGGCCGACGATTGCCACGTTGCCGCCCGCCGCCGTCACCGCGGCCACCATGCCAAGCAGCAGCGACCGGGCGCCCGAGAGCACCGCCACCGTCCCGCGCGGCAGGGGCGCCGGCAGCGACTCCGCCAGCCACGGCGGCAGCGCCAGCTGGGATTCCGATTCCGGCAGCAGGTCGTCAGACCGGGCGGGTGCGGGCCCCGGCGCCTTCCCGGTGATCACGGCCATCCGTCGGCGCAGCGATTCGAGCTGCTCAGCGCGGGTTTCCCGCTGGCGATCGGGGGCGAAAGCCGCAGTCATGACCGCCTCCTACCGCCACTCTCGCACGACTATTTTCGAAAGTATGTTCGACTGATTGAGAGTAAACACCCGCCCTCCGACAACCGTCAAGAAACGGGAGGGGCGGCTTTATGCGATCGATACCGGTGGGGCGGATGGGGCTTTTCCGACCGCGAATGGCGACCGAAATTCGCGAGACATAAACCACCGCGGCCCCCGCCGGCGTGTCGTCGCAACTGGTTATGTGTCGCGACGAAACACAGCCGGCGTTGGGGCCACTACTCCCACTCGATGGTGCCGGGGGGTTTGCTGGTGATGTCCAGCACCACGCGGTTGACCTCGGCCACCTCGTTGGTGATGCGGGTCGAGATGCGCTCGAGCACCTCGTAGGGCACCCGGGTCCAGTCGGCGGTCATGGCGTCCTCGCTGGACACCGGCCGCAGCACGATCGGGTGCCCGTAGGTGCGGTTGTCGCCCTGCACACCGACCGAGCGGACCTCCCCCAGCAGCACCACCGGGCACTGCCAGATCAGGTTGTCCAGGCCGGCGGCGGTGAGTTCCTCGCGCGCGATGGAGTCGGCGCGGCGCAGCGTCTCCAACCGCTGCGCGGTGACCTCGCCGACGATCCGGATGCCCAGACCGGGCCCCGGAAACGGTTGGCGCGCAACGATTTCCTCCGGCAGGCCAAGCTCACGCCCGACGGCGCGCACCTCGTCCTTGAACAGCAGCCGCAGCGGCTCGACGAGCTTGAACTTCAGGTCGTCGGGCAGGCCACCGACGTTGTGGTGGCTCTTGATGTTGGCGGTCCCGCTCCCCCCACCGGATTCCACCACGTCCGGATACAGCGTGCCCTGCACCAGGAAATCAACCTCAGACCCGGTGTCACTCAAGATATCCCGCACCGCGCCCTCGAAGGCGCGAATGAACTGGCGACCGATGATCTTGCGCTTGCCCTCGGGGTTGGTCACTCCCGAGAGCGCCTGCAGGAAGGTGTCGGCCGCGTCGACGGTGACCAGGTTGGCGCCGGTAGCGGCGACGAAATCGCGCTGCACCTGCGCCCGTTCGCCGGCGCGCAACAGCCCGTGATCAACGAAGACGCACGTCAGCCTGTCACCGATGGCGCGTTGCACCAGTGCGGCGGCCACCGCCGAGTCGACGCCGCCGGAGAGTCCGCAGATCGCGTGGCCGTTACCTATCTGTTCGCGCACCTGCTCCACCAGCGCGCTGGCGATGTTGGCCGGCGTCCACTCGGCCCCGAGTCCGGCGAAGTCGTGCAGGAAGCGGCTGAGCACCTGCTGGCCGTGCGGGGTGTGCATGACCTCGGGGTGATATTGCACACCGGCCAGGCGGCGCGCCCGGTTCTCGAAGGCCGCCACCGCCGCGCCCGCGCTGCTGGCGACCACGTCGAATCCGTCCGGTGCGGCGGTGACCGCGTCACCGTGGCTCATCCAGACTGGCTGGGAGTCCGGTAATCCCGAATGAAGTTCGCCACCAACAACTTTCAGTTCGGTACGGCCGTACTCGCTGGTGCCGGTGTGGGCGACTGTCCCGCCCAGGGCCTGCGCCATGGCCTGGAATCCGTAGCAGATGCCGAACACGGGCACGCCGAGGTCGAACACCGCCGGGTCGAGTTGCGGGGCGCCCGGTTCGTACACGCTGGACGGTCCCCCGGAGAGCACCAGCGCCGCCGGCTGGCGGGCCTTGATCTCGTCGATCGAGGCGGTGTGCGGGATGACCTCGGAGAAGACCCGCGCCTCCCGGACGCGCCGGGCGATCAGCTGCGCATATTGTGCGCCGAAATCGACCACCAACACGGGCCGCGGCGAGGGTGCTTCCACGGCAGCCAGCTTAGTGGCTACGCCCTCACATCAGGTGGGTCGGTTGCGCGATGCCGAATCGGGTGCCGGCGAAGCGCTTCAGGGCCGACGGGCTGAAGTACACGTGCTGGCTCACGGTGTGCAGATCCCGGAAGCATCGCTGCAGGGGGTGACCCGCGTGCACCGCGCCCGCACCGGTCAGGCTGAACGTCGTATCGACCGCTTGACGCGCCGCGCGCATCGCCTGCTGGGCGGCCAGCTGGAAGCCGGCGCGCTGCTCGAGCGACGGTGGATCGCCGGTGCGGGCGGTGTCCCACAGGGCACCGGCCTCATCGAGCACGAAGGCCCGCGCCGACCTCAAAGCGGCTTCGGCCCGGGCGAACTCGACCTGGGCGGCGGGATCCGCGGCGAGCGGCTCGAACGTGCCGGCGCGCGTTTTCGTCGTCGCGAGGTCGGTGAACTCGTCGAGCGCCCGCCGCGCGATCCCGAGCGGAACACCGACCAGGGCGACCCCCACGAGCGTGAAGAACGCCAGCCTCCACAGCGGGCCGTCCTGGCGGGCCGGCTGGAAGAAGGGGCTGATGGTGCGTTCTTCGGCGACGCGCAGGCCCCGGGCGAGTATGTCGTTGCTGCCGGTGGCACGCAGCCCCAGGACGTCCCAGTTGTCGACGATCTCGGCGCCGGCGCGCGGGAAGAACGCGAGGCGCCAGTCCGGGCCCTGATCGGGGATCATTCGCGGTGTGTCACCGTCGAAGACGAACACTCCGCCCAGCAGCCATTCGGCATGGCGACAACCGCTGGCAAACGGCCACCGGCCGTCGACGGCGAATTGCCCGCCACCGTCCGGGACGGCACGCCCGGTGGGGGCGAACACGGTGGCCGCCAAAAAGTCGGCGTCCGGGCCGAACAGTTGGGTGGCGACGGCGGGTTCGAGCCAAGCGGTGAACGCCGGTGCGCCGGCACCGATGGCCGCGAGCCAGCCCGCCGAACCATCGGCACGCGCCAATTCCTCGATCAGATGGATGAATTCGACGGGGGCCACTTCGAACCCGCCGAGCGAACGCGGCTGCAAGGCGCGGAAAACGCCGGCCGCGCGCAGCCGCTCGACCAGATCGCGCGGCAACGTCCCGAGCGCCTCGGCCTCATCGGCGCGCGCGGTGATTTCGGGTGCCAGCGCACGCGCGACGTCCGTGGGATGGGCGCCGTCCGACAGGGCGGGGCGTGTTGCGGTTGTCATGTCACGCTCCCTTCTTCTGATACAGTAACCAGTAATAGATACAGGAGCATGTATTCAATTATGGGATCTGTCAAGGGCCGGCCTCCGCGGCGTTACGACTCGACCCGCCGTCGCCAGCAGGCCCAGCAGAACCGGCACGGGGTGCTCGCGGCCGCCCGCCGGAGATTCCTGACTCAGGGCTATGCGGCGACGACCATCGCCGAGATCGCAAGCGACGCAGGCGTGTCGGTTGAAACCGTGTACAAGGCGTTCGCCACCAAGGCGGGCGTGCTCAAAGCGCTCTTCGATGTGTCCGTCGCCGGCGACGACGAGCCGATCCCGATGGCCCAGCGAGACGTGATCCAGAACGTGATCGATGCGGCCGATGCGGCCCGCAAGCTGGAAATCTACGCCGGGCACCTGGCCGCCACCATGCCGCGCAGCGCGCCGATCCAGCTGCTCGCGCGCGACGGCGCGGCGTCGTCGCCGGACGCCGCCGAAGTCTGGAAGCAGATCCGGCAGGAAACGCTGACCGCCATGACGATGTTCGCGTCCGATCTCGCCCGCACCAGGCGGCTTCGAGTCAGCGCCAGGCAAGCGCGCGATGTCCTGTGGACGTATCACGCCCCGGAGCTGTACGAGCTTCTCGTCCTGGAACGCGGCTGGTCGGCCACCCGGTACGGCAAGTTCATCGCCCGGGCGCTCACCGACGCCCTGCTCGACCGCCCGGATTGAGGCCTACAGCGAGAAGGCCGCCCGCACCGCGTCGACGGATGCCGGGTCGCCCGTCACGGTGATTCGCCGCAGCGCCGCCGCGCGCTTGGCCTCGCTCGCGCCCAGGCGGGCGGTCACCAGATCCGCCGCGCCGGCGGTGATCGTCACGGAAGGTTCACCGTGACCACCGGCTAGGCGGCCCTGGGTCACCGCGAAGTCGAAGCGCCGGCCGTCGATCTCGGCCCGGCACGTCGCCTCCACCCCGGCCGCATTGCCGGAGTCGAAGCCGAGCAGGATGCCGGCCAAAAACCCGTTGAGCGGTGACACCGCGCCGCCCCCGACCGGGTCCAACCGGTCCAGGCCGAACAACGCGACGCTCCTCAAGACGGGCAACGCCCGCTGCCAGCCCATGTCACTGAGGGTGTAGACGGTCCGTGCGATCGGGGCGGGCAGGTCGGCGCGGTCGACGAGTCCCGCGTCCTGCAGTTCCTTGAGCCGCTCGGCCAGCAGATTCGTTGCGATGCCGGGCAACTCGGCGCGCAGGTCCCCGTAGCGGCGGGGGCCGCCGACCAGCTCGCGCAGGATCAGCAGCGTCCAGCGCTCGCCCAGGACGTCGAGCCCGAGCGCTATCGGGCAGTTCTGATTGTAGGTCCTGCGGGTCGCCACCAAGCCAGCCTACCAGGGGCTGACGTGATTTTCTATCATATACTTGATTTATTTGTCTATTAGCTTTAGCGTCTTGTTCATGCGACCGAACCTGTCCTACGGAACCGCCCCATCCCGGCGCTGGCCGTCATCTGCCTCGGGGTCTTCGTCATCAGCGTCGACGCCACCATCGTCAACGTCGCGCTGCCGACCCTGTCTCGCGAACTCGGCGCCGACACGGCCCAGCTGCAGTGGATCGTCGACGCCTACACCCTGGTGATGTCCGGACTGCTGCTCTCCGCGGGGAGCCTCAGCGACCGCTTCGGCCGACGCAGTTGGCTGAACTCCGGCCTGGCGCTGTTCGCGATAACCTCCGCCGTTGCCGCGCATACCAATTCGGCCGACCAGCTGATCGCGGCGCGCGCCGCCATGGGGGTGGGCGCGGCGGTGATCTTTCCGACCACACTGGGGCTGATCACCAACATCTTCACCGACGCAGCGGCGCGCGCCAAGGCGATCGGGCTGTGGGCGGCGATGGTCGGCGTCGGGGTGGCAGTGGGACCCATCAGCGGCGGTTGGCTACTCGAACACTTCTGGTGGGGCTCGATTTTCATGGTGAACATCCCGATCGCCGCGCTGGCCATCGTCGGCGGAATCCTGTTCGTGCCGACCTCACGCGACCCATCCGCACCGCGCGTCGACGTGCCCGGCCTGCTCCTGTCGGCGGTCGGCATCACCGCACTGGTCTACACGGTCATCGAGGCACCCACCTGGGGTTGGACCAACGTCCGCACCGCGACCGGATTCGCCTTGGCCGCAACGGTCCTCGTCGTATTCGCGCTGTGGGAGCGGCGCAGCGACCACCCGATGCTGGACGTGTCGGTGTTCGTCAACCGCCGGTTCTCCGGCGGCAGCCTGGCGGTGACCGCCGGCTTCCTGACGTTGTTCGGCTTCATCTTCGTCATCACCCAGTACTTCCAATTCATCAAGGACTACACCGCATTCCAGAGCGGGGTGCGACTACTGCCGGTCGCCGCCTCCATCGCGCTGGCCAGCATCGCGGGGCCCCGGATGGTGGAGCGGGTGGGCACCACCGCCGTTGTCACCGCCGGCCTGACCGTCTTCGCCGCCGGACTGGCTTGGGCATCCACCGCCGACGCGGCCACCCCCTACATCCAGATCGCCGCGCAGATGCTGCTGCTCGGCGGCGGCCTCGGCCTGACCGTTTCCCCGGCCACCGAGGCAATCATGGGGTCGTTGTCTACCGACAAGGCCGGGGTCGGCTCGGCCGTCAACGACACCACGCGCGAACTCGGGGGCACGCTCGGCGTCGCCATCGCCGGCAGCATCTTCGCGTCGGTCTACTCGGGACATCTCGGAACGGAGGCGCTGACCGGGCTGCCCGCGGACGCGATGCGGCACTCAATGGCGCTCGCGCACAGGGTGATCGAGCAGTTGCCGGCGCAGCGGGCCACTGGCGTCCGCGACGCGGTCGACCGCGCGTTCCTGGACGGCCTGCAGGTGAGCTCGCTGGTCTGCGCGGGCATCGCGCTCGGCGCCGCGATCGTCGTCGGCTGGTTATTGCCGGCACGTCAAAACCGAAAGGAATATCCCATGAGCGAGAGCACTTATGTCCTCGGCCACGCCGACGTGGAGGTGCGGCGGCTCATCCTGCAGGGGCGGCTGTACAACGACTACACCGAGCACGCCCTGCGACTCGCCGGACTGCGCCCGGGCATGCGGGTGCTCGACATCGGTTGCGGGCCCGGCGACGTGTCGTTCGTCGCCGCTCGGCTGGTCGGTCCGACCGGAAGCGTCCTCGGCGTGGACGCCGCACCCGCGATGGTCGAGCTCGCCCGCGACCGCGTCGCCGAACAGGGTCTGCGCACAGTGCGATTCACTCATGCCACCGTCGACGCGATCGCGCCGGCCGAACCGGTGGACGCGGTCATCGGCCGGCTGATCCTGATGCACCTGCCCGACCCGGCCGGCACCCTGCGGCACCTGAGCTCCTTCGTGCGCCCCGGCGGCGTCATCGCCTTCTCCGAGAACGACATCACCGCGACGCGCAGCATCCCGGACCTGCCGCTGTTCGGACGGGTCACGGCGGGCATCGTCCGCGCCTTCGAGGCGATGGGACTGTCCGCCCGGTTCGGCACCACGCTGCACACCGTCTTCGCCGACGCCGGCCTGGGCGCGCCGCGCCTGACTCAGGGGACCCCCGTCGGCACCGCCGCCGACGCCGACATCCTGGCTTACGCCGCCGAAGTCTGGCGGTTGGTCTCCCCCATCGCGGAGCAGGGCGGCTTCGGCATCGACGAGCTCGCCGACATCGAGGACTTCGTGCCGCTATTCCGCCGGGAGGTGCTCGCGGCCGGCGCCCTGGTCACGATGCCCCCGCTAATCACGGCCTGGACGGAGGTCCACCGATGAACGAGACAATCCAGAGCCAGTACTCGACCGGCCTGTCCCGACCCAACATCGAGCGCGCCCTGACGTCCGCCGGGAAAGACCTCGACCGGCTCGAGCCCGCCGACCTGGGCATGCTGGAGGACTTTCACACCATGGGGCGCTTCGCCACCAGCCAACTGGTGGATCTCGCGGGCATCACCAGCGAAAGCCGGGTGCTCGACGCGGGCAGCGGGATCGGCGGCACCGCCCGCTACGTCGCCGACCGGTGCGGCTGCACGGTGGCGGCCGTGGATCTCACCGACGAGTACTGCGAAACGAGCCGTTGGCTCAATCGCCAGGTCGGTCTCGACGACCGGATATCCGTCCGGCAGGCGGACGTCGCCGAACTTCCCTTTGCTGACGCCACTTTTGACGTCGTCATCAGCCAGCACGTTCAGATGAACGTCGCCGACAAGGCGCGCCTCTACGCCGAAGCGCACCGGGTACTGGCGGCCGGCGGCCGGATTGCGTTGTGGGACATCACGACCGGGTGCCACGGCAAACTGGAATACCCGCTGCCGTGGGCCGACGAACCCGAGCGCAGCCACCTGGTCACCCCCGCTGAATTGCGCGCCGTCATCGAGTCCGCCGGGTTCGCCATCGAGCACTGGAACGACCTGACCGCGCAGGCGTCCGAGTTCATGCACGCGCTGCTGGCCCAGCCCTCGACCCCGCTGGGTTTGCACGCCTTCGTCGACGACTTCGAGCGCAAGGTCGGCAATCTGACCCGCGCGCTGGCCGACGGGCGGCTTCGCGCAATCCGAGCAGTGTGCAGAAGGTGAAGGCCATGGCGCCCAATGAGATTGCTGATCAGCGGTACACGATGACGTGGAGCGGCGGCCGCGGTGAAGTGAAGTTCCTGCGGCGCTCCGACGGATCCCGGTTGCGTTACCTCACGACCGGAAGCGGTCCACCGGTCGTCCTGTTGCACACCGTAAGGACGCAGCTGGACTACTTCCAGCGGCTGGTGCCCGCGCTCTGGGACGAATTCAACGTTTACGCACTGGATCTGCCCGGCATGGGGTGGTCCGACATCGTCGCGGGTGCCCGATATGGCGAACCGGAACTACGCAGGGCCGTCGTCGAATTCATCGAAACGCTTGAGCTGCATGATGTCACGCTGGCCGGTGAATCGATGGGTGCGGCGATCGCGCTGTTGGCCTCGATCGAGCTGATTGGCGAAGTGCGCAACGTGGTCGCCTTCAATCCTTACGACTACCCGAGCGGCCTGGAACGCGGCAACTGGTTCGCCCGCGTGATCGGGGCCGCCGTCCGTCTGCCCGGCACCGGACCTGTCTTCGCCAGACTGGAGAATCGCCTGATCCTCCAAGGCGTGCTGGCCGGCGGCTTCGCCGACCGCCACGCGCTGCCGAAGGACTTCCTCACCGAACTGCGCCGCAGCGGTCGCCGACGCGGATACGCCAGGGTCAACCGGGCCATCATCCGCAGCCTCACCGGGTTCGTCGACGCCCGAAGCCGCTACGGGCAGGTCAGCGTTCCCGTCACGCTCGTCTACAGCGAGCGCGACTGGTCGCGTCCGGCGGAGCGCTCGCACGTTGCTGTCCGGCTGAATGCGGAAGCCATCACTGTGCCCGGCGCCGGCCACTTCTCGGCCCTCGAGCGCCCGATGGAAATGGCCCGCGTCATCCGGGAGAGCCGTCGGCGTACGTAACGAGCACCAGCGCCTGGTGGGCCGAGGTAGCGCTCGGATTGCTCTGCATGGTGGAGTGGGTATCGCTCAACTAGTCCTCCACGGCCAGGAAGCGAGGTCCACCCGTGCTCGGTCTGCCCGAGAAGGTGCATGCCTGTCTGTTCGACCTCGACGGTGTGCTCACCGATACCGCGAGCGTGCACACCAAGGCCTGGAAGGCCATGTTCGACGACTACCTGTCCGAACGGGCCAAACGCACCGGCGAAGAATTCGTGCCGTTCGATGCCGCCGACGACTACCGGAAATACGTGGACGGCAAGAAGCGCGAGGACGGGGTCCGGTCCTTTTTGCAGAGCCGCGGGATCGAGCTGCCCGACGGCAGCCCCGATGACGCGGGAGACGCCGAGACGGTATACGGCCTGGGCAACCGCAAGAACGACATGTTCCAGCGGGTGCTGCGCGAGGACGGCGTCGAGGTCTTCGAGGGCTCGCGGCGATATCTGGAGGCGGTCTCGGCGGCCGGCCTGGGAATTGCGGTGGTGTCTTCGAGCGCCAACACCCGTGACGTCCTCGAGATCACCGGCCTGGACCAGTTCATCCAGAAGCGGGTGGACGGCGTCACGCTGCGCGACGAGCACATCGCCGGCAAGCCGGCGCCAGACTCCTATCTGCGCGGGGCGGATTTGCTCGGCGTCGAGGCCGGGGCCGCGGCCGTGTTCGAGGACGCGATATCGGGCGTGCAGGCCGGCCATGCCGGTAACTTCGGCTACGTGGTGGGAGTCGACCGAGTTGGCCAAGCCGACGATCTACGACGCAACGGCGCCGATGTGGTGGTCACCGACCTCGCCGAGCTGCTGCAGTCATGATCGACGACGAAGCATTCCCCGTCGATCCGTGGCACGTCTGCGAAACAAGGCTCGACCTGAACCTGTTGGCCCAGTCCGAGTCCCTGTTCACCCTGTCCAACGGGCACATCGGGCTGCGCGGCAACCTCGACGAGGGTGAGCCCTACGGTCTGCCCGGCACCTACCTGAATTCCTTCTACGAAATCCGGCCGCTGCCCTACGCCGAGGCCGGCTACGGCTATCCGGAGGCCGGCCAGACCATCGTCGACGTCACCAACGGCAAGATCATCCGCCTGCTGGTCGAGGACGAGCCGTTCGACGTCCGCTACGGCGAATTGCTCTCGCACGAGCGGGTTCTCGACATGCGCGCCGGGACGATGACACGCGGCGCGCATTGGCGCTCCCCCGCGGGCAAGGAGATCAAGCTGGTGTCCACCCGGCTGGTGTCGCTGGCGCAGCGCGGTGTCGCCGCCATCGAATACGTCGTGGAAGCGGTCGGCGATTTCGTCCGCGTGACGGTGCAGTCCGAGCTGGTCACCAACGAGGACCAGCCCCAGACCTCGGGCGACCCGCGGGTGTCGGCCATTCTGGAGAGCCCTTTGGTGGCCGTCGATCACGAAAACACCGAGACCGGGGCGCTTCTCATGCACCGCACCCGTAGCAGCGCCCTGATGATGTCGGCCGCGATGGACCATGAGCTCGACGTTCCCGGCCGCGTCGAGTTCAGCACCGACGCCCGCGACGATCTGGCCCGGACCACGGTGATCTGTGGGCTGCGCGCCGGGCAGAAGCTGCGCATCGTCAAATACCTGGCGTATGGCTGGTCGAGCATGCGCTCGCGCCCGGCCCTGCGCGACCAGGCCGCCGCCGCCATCCACAGCGCCCGCTACACCGGATGGCAGGGGCTGCTGGATTCGCAGCGGGCCTACCTGGACGACTTCTGGGACAGCGCGGACGTCGAGGTCGAGGGCGACCCGGAATCCCAGCAAGCGGTGCGGTTCGGGCTTTTCCATCTGCTGCAGGCCAGCGTGCGCGCCGAGCGCCGCGCGATCCCGGCCAAGGGGCTCACCGGAACCGGCTACGACGGCCACGCCTTCTGGGACACCGAAAGTTACGTGCTGCCGGTGCTCACCTACACCGCACCGCACGCGGTGGCCGACGCCCTGCGGTGGCGGGCGTCGACCCTGGACCTGGCCAAAGAGCGGGCGGCCGAGCTGGGCCTGCAGGGCGCCGCTTTCCCCTGGCGGACCATTCGCGGGCAGGAGTGCTCGGCCTACTGGCCGGCCGGCACGGCGGCCTGGCACATCAACGCCGACATCGCCATGGCCTTCGAGCGGTACCGCATCGTCACCGGCGACGAGGAACTGGAGAAGAATTGCGGCCTCGGCGTGCTGGTCGAGACCGCCCGGCTCTGGCTCTCCCTCGGCCACCACGACCGGCACGGCCTCTGGCACCTCGACGGCGTCACCGGCCCCGACGAGTACACGGCGATCGTGCGCGACAACGTCTTCACCAACCTGATGGCCGCGCACAACCTGCGCACCGCCGCCGACGCCTGCAACCGCCACCCCGAGGCGGCGGAGGCGATGGGCGTCACCACCGAGGAGACGGCCTCGTGGCGAGACGCCGCCGATGCCGCGAACATTCCCTACGACGCCGGCCTGGGGGTCCACCAGCAGTGCGAGGGGTTCACCACCCTCGCGGAGTGGGACTTCCAGGAGAACCACGCCTATCCGTTGCTGCTGCACGACCCGTACGTGCGGCTCTATCCGGCGCAGGTGATCAAGCAGGCCGACCTGGTGCTGGCGATGCAGTGGCAGAGCCACTTCTTCACGCCGGAACAGAAGGCGCGCAACGTCGATTACTACGAGCGGCGCATGGTGCGCGACTCGTCGCTGTCGGCCTGCACGCAGGCGGTGATGTGCGCCGAGGTCGGGCACCTGGAATTGGCGCACGACTACGCCTACGAGGCCGGGCTGATCGACCTGCGCGACCTACACCACAACACCCGCGACGGCTTGCACATGGCCTCGCTCGCCGGCGCCTGGACGGCGCTGGTGGGCGGCTTCGGCGGCCTGCGCGACGACGAGGGCATCCTGTCGCTGGATCCTGCTCTGCCCGATGGTATTTCGCGGTTGAGATTCAGACTTCGGTGGCGCGATTTTCGGCTTACCGTCGACGTGAACCATTCAGACGTCACCTACACGGTACGCGACGGGCCGGGCGGCCAACTCACCATCCGGCACGCGGGCGAAGAGATCACCCTGAGCACTGATGCGCCGAAAACCGTTGCAGTGCAAGCCCGCAAGCCGCTGATGCCGCCCCCACAGCAGCCCCCTGGCCGCGAGCCACTGCACCGCCGGGCGCTGACGCGGAGCAAGTGAGCGTCAGCCGGATTTGAGGATCCGGTCCACCTCTGAGCCCACCGCCTGCCGTATCTCGTCGTCCGTCAGCTCGTCGATCCCGGTCGCCGAGCGCAGGATCGGCGCAAACAGCCGCCAACCGAATTGCAGCGCAAGGGCATTGGCGACGGCCAGGCGCGCATCGATCTCGTTGTCGTGAAGCGGCCGCACCCAGCCGAGTAGCGTCGCGATGTTGGGGAAGCGCTTCTGCAGCTGCCCCGCCGGATACCCGTCGAGCACGGTGCGGGCCATGACCCGCATCTGCCGGTCGAGGGCCCGGTCCAGGACGTCGGCCGGCGCCTCCTCACTGAGCAGGGCGCTCAGGTTGGCGCCCAGGTGATCGAGCACGGCGCCGACCAGATTCTCCTTGGTGCCGAAGTGGCGGAACACCAGCCCGTGGTTGACGTTGGATCGCGCGGCGATGTCGCGGATGGACGTCGCGGCCGGGCCCCGTTCGGCGAAGAGGTCGGTGGCGGCTTCCAGGATCGCCGCAGCGACCTCGGCCCGCCCGGTGGGCATGTTCGCGCGGCCACTTGCGGAACGTGTAGTCATGTGACTACAGTACTCGATGTAGTCAATTGACTACACCCCTTTCACACGAGGATTGATGAAAATGATCGGTCAGATAACCGTCACCAAGCTGGGTAGCCGCATCGGCGCGCGGGTCGACGGGGTGCGCCTCGGGGGCGACCTCGACCCGGACGCGATCGAGAAGGTCCGCCAGGCGCTGCTGGCCCACAAGGTGATCTTCTTTCGCCACCAGCACCACCTGGATGACCAGGAGCAACTCGCGTTCGCCGCACAGCTGGGCACGCCCGTGGGCCATCCGGCCGCCGAGGTGCTCGCCGCCAAGAACGCGCCGGTCATCACGCCGATCAACTCCGAGTACGGCAAGGCGACCCGCTGGCACACCGACGTTACGTTCGTCGCGAACTACCCGGCCGCCTCGATCCTGCGGGCGGTCACCCTGCCCCGGTACGGCGGCTCGACGCTGTGGGCCAACACCGCCGCCGCCTACGAGCACCTGCCGGAACCGCTCGCCTGGCTCGTCGACGACCTGTGGGCGGTGCACACCAACCGGTACGACTACATCACCCCTGAAGCAATGACCGACGCGCAGCGCGCGTTCCGGCAGGCCTTCGAGAAGCCGGATTTCCGCACCGAGCATCCCGTGGTGCGGGTCCACCCGGAGACCGGTGAACGCACGCTGCTACTGGGAGATTTCGTGCGCGGGTTCGTTGGCCTGGACAATTACGAATCCACGGTGCTCTTCGATTTGCTGCAACGACGAATCACCGTCCCCGAGAACACCATTCGCTGGAATTGGGCGCCGGGCGACGTGGCCATCTGGGACAACCGGGCCACCCAGCACCGCGCCATCGACGACTACGACGACCAGCCCCGGCTGATGCACCGCGTCACCCTGATGGGCGACGTGCCCTTCAATGTGCACCGGGAACGCAGCCGGGTGGTCAGCGGCGCCCCACTTGAGGCGATCGCAAGCTAGGCGCAGCCAAGCGCTGCGGGTCGCCGACCGACCAAACGCGAGGCGATCGCGAGCTAGCCGGCCGAGGGCACCGGGGTGATCGGCAACCAGCGCAGCGCACCCGGCGCGTCCGCGGGCACCACGGGTTGCTGCGGCGCGATCGGGTCCAGCCGGCGGTAGGGCTGGCCCTGCGCTGGGCGCCGATCGTTCTCGCCCTTGTTCGGCCACAGCGAGGCGGCGCGTTCGGCCTGTGCGGTGATGGACAGCGACGGGTTGACGCCCAGGTTCGCCGAGATCGCGGCGCCGTCCACCACGAACATCGTGGGGTAGCCGTAGACCCGGTGATACGGGTCGATCACGCCGTCTTCGGCGCTGTCGCCGATCGCCGCGCCGCCGAGGAAGTGGGCGGTCAGCGGGATGTTGAACAGCTCACCCCAGGTGCCGCCGGCCACGCCGTCGATCTTTTCGGCGATGCGCCGGGTGACCTTGTTCCCGACGGGGTTCCAGGCCGGGTTGGGATCGCCGTGCCCCTGCTTGCTGGTGTACCAGCGGATGCCCAGCTTCCCGCGTTTGGTGTAGGTGGTGATCGAGTTGTCCAGGTGCTGCATGACCAGGGCGATCAGGGTGCGCTCGCTCCACTGGTGGACGTTGAGCATCCGCATCATGCGGCGCGGATCCTCGCGCGCCTGGTCCAGCAGTTGCTTCCAGCGCGGCACGTCGGTGCCCTCCGGACCGGTGCCGTCGGTCATCAGCGTCTGCAGCAGCCCCATCGCGTTGGACCCCTTGCCGTAGCGGCAGGGTTCGACGTGGGTGTCTGCGGTGGGATGGATCGACGACGTGATGGCCACCCCGTGCGTCAGGTCCAGTTTCGGGTCGACCTGGAGCTTCCCGGCCCCGACGATGGACTCGGAGTTGGTGCGGGTCAGCACGCCGAGCCGCTCGGAGAGGCGCGGTAGCTTGCCCTTGTCGCGCATCTTGAACAGCAGGTGCTGCGTTCCCCAGGTGCCCGCGGCCAGGATCAGGTGCGTCGCGGTGTAGGTGTGCCGGTCCCTGCGCAGCCAGCTTCCCGTGCGCACCGTGCGGACCTCCCACACGCCGTCGGAGCGCTGCTGGAAGCCCTTGACCGTCGTCATCGGAATGACTTGTGCCCCAGCCGATTCGGCGAGGCCTAGGTAGTTCTTCAGCAGCGTGTTCTTGGCGCCGTAGCGACAGCCCGTCATGCAGCAGCCGCATTCCAGGCAGCCGGTGCGCTCCGGTCCCGCGCCGCCGAAATACGGGTCCGGCACGGTCTTGCCGGGGGTCTTGGCGCCGTCGGGGCCGAAGAACACCCCGACCGGGGTGGACACGAAGGTGTCGCCGCAGCCCATCTCGTCGGCGACTTCCTTGAGGACCCGGTCGGCGTCGGTGAAGGTCGGGTTCTTGACCACCCCGAGCATCCGTTTCGCCTGCTCGTAATGCGGCATCAACTCGTCGCGCCAGTCGGTGATGTGCGACCACTGCCGGTCTTTGAAGAACGGCTCCGGCGGCACGTAGAGCGTGTTGGCGTAGTTCAGGGAGCCCCCGCCCACCCCGGCGCCGGCCAGGATCAGCACGTTCTTCAAGGGGTGGATCCGCTGAATGCCGTAGCAACCCATCCTCGGCGCCCACAGGAACTTGCGCAGGTCCCAGGAGGTCTCGGCGAAGTCCTCGTCGGCGAAGCGCCGCCCGGCCTCCAATACGCCTACGCGGTAGCCCTTTTCGGTCAGCCGCAGCGCGCTGACGCTGCCCCCGAAACCCGAACCGATAATCAGAACGTCGTAATCCGGCCTCATCGCACCAGTATGGCCTTACTCACGGGTAACGAGCCAGTGCCCCCGGTCCTCGGCCGGCCTCAGCTTCCAGTGGTCAGCCCGACCTTCTGGAACTCCTTGAGGTCGCAATAGCCGGCCTTGGCCATCGACCGGCGCAGGCCGCCGACCAGGTTCAGGGAGCCGAACGGGTCGTCAGAGGGCCCGTTGAGCACCCGCTCCAGCGGCGGGCGCTCGCCCAGCGCGATCTGCAGCAACGCCCCGCGGGGCAACGACGGGTGCGCCGCCGCGGCCGGCCAGAACCAGCCCTCGCCGAGGGCTTCGGCGGATTCGGCGAGCGGGGTGCCCAGCACCACCGCGTCGGCGCCGCAGGCGATCGCCTTGGCCAGCTCGCCGGAGGTGTGGATGTCGCCGTCGGCCAGCACGTGCACGTAACGGCCGCCGGTCTCGTCGAGGTATTCGCGCCGCGCGGCGGCGGCGTCGGCGATGGCGGTCGCCATCGGCACGCTGATGCCCAGCACCTCGTCGCTGGTGGTGACGCCCCGGGTGGAGCCGTAGCCGACGATGACGCCGGCGGCGCCGGTGCGCATCAGGTGCAGAGCGGTGCGGTGGTCGAGCACCCCGCCGGCCACCACCGGCACGTCGAGCTCGGAGATGAAGGTCTTCAGGTTCAACGGTTCCCCGTCGCTGGCCACCCGCTCGGCGGACACGATGGTGCCCTGGATGACCAGCAGGTCGATGCCGGCCTGCAGCAGCACCGGCGTCAGCGCCTGCGCGTTCTGCGGGCTGACCCGCACCGCCGTGGTCACCCCCGCCTCCCGGATGCGCGCGACCGCGGACCCCAGCAGGTCGGGGTTCAGCGGGGCGGCGTGCAACTCCTGCAGCAGCCGGATCGACGCCGACGGTTCGGGCTCCTTGGTGGCGGCCTCGACGAGCTGGGCGATCTTGCCCTCTACGTCGGCGTGCCTGCCGATCAGGCCTTCGCCGTTGAGCACGCCGAGCCCGCCGAGGCGGCCGAGCTCGATGGCGAACTCGGGCGACACCAGTGCGTCGGTCGGGTGGGCCACCACCGGGATCTCGAAGCGGTAGGCGTCCAGCTGCCAGGTGGTGGACACGTCCTGCGACGATCGGGTGCGCCGCGACGGCACGATGCTGACTTCGCTCAGTTCATAGGTACGACGGGCGTTGCGGCCCATCCCGATTTCGACCATCCCGGCCTCAGCGCGCAAAGTAGTTGGGCGCTTCGACGGTCATGGCGACGTCGTGCGGATGGCTTTCGCGCAGCCCGGCCGAAGTGATCCGGACGAACTGCGCCTGCTGCAGCGCCTCGATGGTGGGCGATCCGGTGTAGCCCATCGCGGCGCGCAGACCGCCGGTCAGCTGGTGGATCACCGACGACAGCGGTCCGCGGAACGGCACTCGGCCCTCGATTCCCTCGGGGACCAGCTTGTCCTCGCTCAGAGCGTCGTCGGCGAAGTAGCGGTCCTTGGAGTACGACTTCGCCCCTCCCCGGCCCTGCATGGCACCCAGCGACCCCATGCCCCGGTAGCTCTTGAACTGCTTCCCGTTGACGAAGATCAGCTCGCCGGGGGCCTCGGCGGTGCCGGCCAGCAGCGAGCCCAGCATGGCAGTCGAGGCACCGGCGGCCAGGGCCTTGGCGATGTCGCCGGAATACTGCAGTCCGCCGTCGGCGATCACCGGCACGCCCGCCGGCCCGCAGGCCGCGACGGCCTCTAGGATCGCCGTGATTTGTGGCGCGCCGACCCCGGCCACCACCCGGGTGGTGCAGATCGAGCCCGGTCCCACGCCGACCTTGACCGCGTCGGCTCCGGCGTCGACCAGCGCCAGGGCCGCGGACCGGGTGGCGACGTTCCCGCCGATCACTTCGACCTTCTCGCCCACCTCGGCCTTCAGCTTGCCAACCATGTCGAGCACCAGCCGGTTGTGCGCGTGCGCGGTGTCGACGATCAGGACGTCGGCCCCGGCGTCGACCAGCATCATCGCGCGCACCCACGCGTCGCCGCCGACGCCCACGGCGGCGCCCACCAGCAGCCGGCCGTCGCTGTCCTTGGTGGCCAGCGGGTGCTGTTCGGTCTTGACGAAGTCCTTGACGGTGATCAGCCCGGTGAGCCGGCCGTGGCCGTCGACGACGGGCAGCTTCTCGATCTTGTTGCGGCGCAACAGGCCCAGCGCCGCGTCGGCGCTGACGCCCTCCTGGGCGGTGATCAGCGGGGCCTTGGTCATCACCTCGGCGACCTTGCGAGTCTGGTCCACCTCGAACCGCATGTCGCGGTTGGTGATGATGCCGACCAGCGCGCCGACGTCGTCGACCACCGGCAGGCCCGAGATCCGGAACCGGGCGCACAGCGCGTCCACCTGCGCCAGGGTGTTGTCCGGGCGGCAGGTGACCGGGTCGGTGACCATGCCGGCCTCCGAGCGCTTCACCATCTCGACCTGGCCGGCCTGCTCGGCGACGGGCAGGTTGCGGTGCAGCACACCCATGCCGCCCGCCCGGGCCATGGCGATGGCCATCCGCGACTCGGTGACCGTGTCCATCGCCGAACTGACGAGCGGCACTTTGAGCCTGATCTTCTTGGTGAGCTGGCTGGACGTGTCCGCGGCGGCGGGAACCACATCGGAAGCGGCGGGCAGCAGCAGGACGTCGTCGAAGGTGAGGCCGAGCATCGCGATCTTGTGCGGGTTGTCACCCCCGGTCGGCACGGGGTCGTCGATCAGTCCCCGAATATCGGGGTCGCGCACGTAGGGGCTGCCGACGAGGTCGGAACTGTCTTCCAGGTGGGACATGCCACGGGTCATCGGTGGGGCCCTCCATACGATGCGACGCGAGACCCCCATCCTATCGGCTCGCCCGTCGCCCCGACCCGCTTGTCGGGGCGCGCCGCCGACGGCAACGGGCCCGGAAACGACGGGCGGCCCGGCTGCTGGCGTTATCCCGGCCCGGCTGCGTAGGCTAGTGTGCGTGCGCGATCACCTCCCACCGGGTTTGCCGCCCGACCCCTTCGCCGACGACCCCTGCGATCCGTCGGCTGCGCTGGAAGCCGTAGAGCCGGGGCAACCCCTGGACGCCCAAGAGCGGATGGCGGTCGAGGCGGACCTTGCCGACCTGGCGGTTTACGAGGCACTGTTGGCGCACAAGGGCATTCGCGGGCTCGTGGTGTGCTGCGACGAATGTCAGCAGGATCACTACCACGACTGGGACATGCTGCGCGCGAACCTGTTGCAGCTGCTGATCGACGGCACCGTCCGCCCGCACGAGCCTGCCTACGACCCCGAGCCGGACGCCTACGTCACGTGGGATTACTGCCGGGGATATGCCGACGCCTCACTCAACGAGGCCACCTCGGACGCCGACGGATACCGTCGCTAGACCACTAGGGGTTGTTCGGCGTCACCGCCGACGGCGTCGAAGTCTGCCCGTGGTGTCGGTGCTTGCTCCACGACTGACTCGGCGAGGGCGTGACCGACGGGCTCGGCGGAGCTTCGGAGGGTGTGCTGGCCGCCGTCGGCGCAGCGGTGGTCGGAGTCGACCACGCCGACGGAGTATTCGCCGGGGGCGGCAGCGTCGCATTCGGGTTGCGCGATTGAACCCTGAGATTCAACAGCTTCAGCTGATTCGTCAGCTCCTGTTTGCTGGCCGGGTCGTCGATCGACTGGACCAGGCTGCTTACCTCGGTGAGCTGGTTCTGGGCCCGGTCCCATTGACCGCGGTCGATCGATTCCTGCACCTTCGCCAGGTCGGCCCTGGCCGACAACATGACCTGATTCTTCTCGTTGACGCGCGGCTGGTCGAAGAACATCGCGTGCAGCCCGTGCAGCGGGGTCCCGGGACGCGCCTCGACCACCATCGCGCCGAACCCGCTCATCACCAACAGCGCCGCGGCGACCGATCCGATCGTCGCCAGCCCGCGCCGGCCGCCGCGACGGTCGGCCAGGCCGGTGCGCAGAGCGTCGACGGCTTCCTCGGCCGACACCAGCGCACTCGCCGGTGGCCACCGCAGGTTGTCGCGCCAATCCTCCAGCAGCGTGGCCATCGCGTCCATGTCGGGATCGCCGACGTGCACCGGCCGCCGCTCGGCGAGGGCGTCGAGAAGCAGGTCGGAACGGGCGAATTCGTCCAGGGATTCAGGCACAGTCACCTGCCGCGATCATTTCGGACTTCAGCCGGGACAGCGCACGGTGCTGGGCCACCCGGACCGCTCCCGTGGTGCTGCCGACGGCGGATGCGGTCTCTTCGGCGGACAAGCCGACGACGACACGCAGGATCAGGATCTCGCGCTGCTTGGCGGGCAGGATTTCGAGCAGTTCGCTCATCCGGCTGACCGAATCGGCTTCGATGGCCCGCTGTTCGGGGCCCGCGTCGGACGACCAACGCTCGGGGATGACTTCGGTCGGATAGGACAGATCACGGCCGGCGGCCCGATGGGCGTCCGCGACCTTGTGCGCCGCAATGCCGTACAGGAAGGCGAGAAAGGGACGCCCTCGGTCCCGGTAGCGCGGCAGCGCCGTGATAGTCGCCAAGCACACCTCCTGTGCCACGTCATCCGCTGACAGCCCACCCCGCTCGACTGTCCCGACTCGCGCGCGGCAATATCGCACGACAATCGGACGGATGGTCTCCAGCACCTCCCGTAGTGCGTTACTGTCCCCCGCCACGGCCTTGGCCACCACAGCGTCGAGACGATCCCCTTGAATTGTCATCGACGGCGGTATCTCCAACGTTACGAACCGGACACATCGCGGGCTAACCGGGCTAACTAACGAATTGACAATAACGGGCACGAGGCCATTTCAAGCGGAACGCCACGTCGCACCGGCGCGCCGCACTTGGCCTGCGGAGACATCGCGAATTTCGCGTAGCTTTTGTGTCGAAACGGTGACGCTACCGAGATCAATCAGCAAGCACGCCAGCGCCCAACGAAGTGGGACCAGCCCGAGCCGACCGGTGGCGTCCAGCGCCGCCTCCGCCGCCGCCCGCGCGCGCTCGACGGCCCCGGCGCTGCACAGGGCGGCCGCCAGCACCACCTCGCTCTTCACCGCGTGCCGCGCGGACGGGACGGCCATGGCGCCCGCCAGCTCCACCGCTTCGTCCGCATGGCGGACGGCGGTTTCGCCGTCACCGCGGGCCATCGCCAATTCGGCGGCCACCCATCCGCGGCGCACCGGCTGCCGCTCGGGCACCGCCCCCGCACGCAGCTCGGAGTCCGCGCGGCCCAACAACGTCGCCGCCGCGGCGAAGCGGCCGACACCCAACGCGTCGGCCGCCAGCCCGATCAAGGCGTCGGCACGCGCCTCGGGGTCCACGCCGGCCAGCGCTAGGGCGCGTCCGTCCCACCCGCGCGCCAGCGTGTGCCAACCGAGTTGGCGCAGAAAGGATCCCTGCGTGCTGTGAGCCAGCGACGCCAACCGGCCGGCGGGGGCGTCGCGCCGCAGCGCGGCCAGATCGCGAT
This sequence comes from Mycobacterium paraffinicum, assembly GCF_025822865.1. Taxonomy (NCBI): domain Bacteria; kingdom Bacillati; phylum Actinomycetota; class Actinomycetes; order Mycobacteriales; family Mycobacteriaceae; genus Mycobacterium; species Mycobacterium paraffinicum. Next base: position 197,132 of record NZ_JACKUR010000025.1, read on the forward strand.
AGGCGCTGCCGTAGCGGCCCTGCCCGCCCGCTGCGACCGCGCGCAGCCATAAGCCCTCCGGTGTGACCGCGGTCGGCAGCGGCCAGGTGCCGGGCCGGTCGCCGAAGGCGGCGGCGACCAACTTTCCGCCAATCACGAAAGTGTGACGAGTTTCAATCACGACGATAGGAGTAAACAGTTTGTGCTGTTGGCGTTACCGAACTGTTAATCACAATAGGTCCTGTACTAATCGCGGCCGGCTCTCCCCTGGCCCGTGAGCTGGGAAATCTCGTTCCGGTCAAGTGCCTGGTAGCACGGTGCGTGTTTCGACAACGGGTAGCAGATGAACGCGGCGTTAATTCTTTTATAACCATTACATACTTTGTCGGGCTAAGTGGCTATTGACGCAAATTCACCGCCCGCCCTAACGTCTACGCATGACGGGTAGTCATCGGTGACACCACTTCAATTCAGTTGCACACTCGCTTCGCGAACCTGACCTTACTGGGCGTGCCGTGCAGAGAGGGAAACACCAATGCCACAGCCGGAGCAGCTACCTGGACCCAACGCCGACATCTGGAACTGGCAACTGCAGGGCTTGTGCCGCGGCGTTGACTCGTCGATGTTCTTTCACCCCGACGGTGAGCGCGGCCGCGCCCGCATGCAGCGCGAGCAGCGCGCCAAAGAAATGTGCCGGCAGTGCCCGGTAATTCAGGAGTGCCGGTCCCACGCGCTCGAAGTCGGTGAGCCCTATGGGGTTTGGGGCGGCTTGTCCGAAGCGGAGCGAGACATGTTGCTGAAGGGCGACATCGGCCGCACGCGCGGCATTCGCCGCTCGGCCTGACGGCGCACAACCCGGTTGAACGAATCGCCGTCGCGGTCCGTGTATCTAGTCATGGGCTAGGCCGCCGGCTGGCCGCGTCCATATCGACGCGGCACGCAGCAACCCTTGCGTCGCGTCGGGCTAGTTCGGGCGTTCCCTCGTGTCGGGGCTCCGCGTCGGTTCGCTCACGCGCACAGGAGGGGTGCCGTGACTGAACGATCACATCGATCTCCGGATCGCATCCGCAATTACGGCCATGCAGCAGTCACAAGTCTGGGAAGACAGGAATGGCTGGACCGGCCGAGCTACCGCCTCGAGCACGGCCTGACATTCCTCTTCGCGGCCGTGGGCCGATATCGAGACCGAGTCAGCAATGCGCTGCACGGCACCTGGCTCGGCCATCCGCTGCATCCCGCGTTGACGTCGGTGCCGACGGGAGCGGTCACGACGACGGTCGCGATGGATGCGGCGTCCGTGCTCTCGGGGGGTGACGCGCAATGGCGCGACGCGTCGAGGTTCGCGTTGGGTGTCGGACTCGCCGGAAGCGTCGGCGCGGCCGCGACCGGTCTGACGGACTGGCAACACACGCATGAGCAATCGCGACGGGTCGGCGTTGTCCATGGCTTGCTGAACGGGGTCGCGACGAGCCTGTACGCGTTGTCGTGGTGGGACCGCCGCAACGGCCGCCATCGGCGCGGGATGGCTTGCAGTGCGCTGGGCTACGGCATCACCCTGAGTAGCGGCTACCTGGGCGGAGCTCTGGTATACGGATCGGGGGCCGGGGTGGACCGCTCGGGCGCTCGGCTCAGTGGCGCCCACTGGACGCCGGTGTTGCCGGCAACGGCGCTGGACGGCCAGCCGCGGCGGGTCGACGTGGACGGCGTCGGCGTGGTTCTCTACCGCGCCGACGACCGGGTCCTGGCCGTCGGCGCGCGCTGCCCCCACCTCGGTGCGCCGATGGACGACGGCTGGATCGATCGCGGTCGCATCGTTTGTCCGTGGCATGGCTCCCGGTTCGCCTGCGAATCGGGAGAAGTCCTGCGCGGACCGGCGACAGCCGCACTGCCGCACTACCCGACACGCATCCGCCATGGATACGTCGAGGTGCGCGGAGGCACGAAATGAACGCCTACGAGGTGCTTTTTGAACACCACAAGGTCTTACGCGGGCTTTGCGAGAAAATCACCGCGTTCCCCCCGGATACCGGCGAGCGCCAAGACGCCCTCGACGAATTGTTGATCGAACTGGACATTCACATGCGCATCGAGGACGACCTGTTTTATCCGGCGGTGTCGCAGGCAAGCACGCTCGTCGCGATCGCGCACGCGGAGCACCGGCAAGTCTGGGATCAGCTGGCGGTGCTACTTCGGACTCCGCCGACGGCACCGCAATACGAGGGCGAGTGGCACTCGTTCGTCACGGTCCTGGATGCACACGCCAGCGAAGAGGAGCGTGACTTATGCCCGGCGCCAATAGATTTGAGCGCCGAGATGCTCGATGCACTCGGAGATCGAATGGTCGAGCGCATCACCCGGTTGCGACGATCCACGATCAATAAACTTCGCGTCCGCGGCCGCGCCGCCCTGTTGAGTTCGCTGTAGTCGTTTGGACCGCGACCAATCGGGGTACGACCGGCCCATGAATGAGGGCGTAACCTTCGCGGCCGTGGCGCTTGCCGCCACCATCGCACCGCTCGCGGCATGCGCAAACCAGCAGGGTGGCCAATCCGCCACGTCAACGTCCTCCAGCGCGCCCCCCGGCACCGAGCGGATGACCACGCAGTTGAAGAGCGCCGACGGGAATCAGGTCGGCACCGCCACCATTGATTTCGCGAACGGGTACGCGACGGTGACCGTGGAAGCCGGACCCAACCAAGTGCTGAGCCCGGGTTTTCACGCGCTGATGATCCACGCTGCGGGCAAATGCGAAGGGGACTTCGAGTCCGCGGGATCCGTCTACCAGGCACCGAATCACACGGGTTTTCCGGCCAGCGGCGACCTGACCGCGTTGCAGGTGCGCAACGACGGCTCGGCGAAGCTGGTCACCACCACCAGCTTGCTCACCGCCTCGGACCTGAGAAACAGCTCGGGCACCGCACTGATCGTCCACCAGAGCGCGGACAACCTGAGCGGGGGTGCCGCCGGTGAGTCGGGCAAGCGGGTGGCCTGCGGTGTGCTCGCCGCGGCGTCCGCGACGACGACATCGTCCACCTCGACGACGACCAGCGTCACGACGATCACGACGACGACCGAAGTGCCACCGCCGTCCACCAGCACGAGCACCGTCACCGTCACCAGCAGCCCGACGTACACGTCCACGCCGAGCACGACTGTGACGACGACCCCGCCGAGCCTTCCACCAGGAACCCGCTGAGGCGGCGGTCGCGGGTAAGAGCCGCCACGACACATAAACCTCTGCGACGACACGCCGATAACGCCCGTAGTCGTTTATATCTCGAGAGCAGCCGAACGCTCCTAATCTTCTGACATGCAGACGGTGCTGTTCACACTCGGGCTGGTCCTGTTCCTGGTCGGCCTGTTGACTGGATTCGCCATCCCGGCACTGAAGAACCCGCGCATGGGGCTGTCTAGCCACCTCGAAGCCGTGCTCAATGGCATGTTCCTCGTAATCCTTGGCCTGCTCTGGCCACACCTTCACCTGCCCAACGCGTGGGGGGTGACGGCGGTCGGACTGATTGTGTACGCCGGCTACGCGAACTGGCTGGCGACTCTGCTCGCGGCGGCGTGGGGCGCCGGCCGCCGACTCGCACCGATCGCGGCGGCCGATCACGAGACGTCGCCGGCTAAAGAGCGAATCGTCAGCTTCCTGTTGGTGTCACTCGGGCTGGGGATCGTGGTCGGCGTCGGCATCGTCATCGCCGGGCTCTGACGACGAGGCCCCGTGCAGCCGCCTGCACCGGTCCAGGCCGAAGACTTGGACGGCTGATGAGGCGGATCGGCGTAGGTGGTGGGTGGTGGTGACGCCGTGGTCATCGGGGCTCATGTTCGGTGACGGCCCGTGCGCTGTGCACGTCCGGAGTGCGGACACGCTCTGGACGGAAGCCGCGGCCGACGAAGATCGGTGGAATCGCCTGCAGTGGGCCCCAACCGACGATCTTCGGGATCGGGATCGGGGACAGGTCACCATTCAAGTTGGGCGCGATCACCCTGTCCTGAATCAGCACCTGGAAAGCCTGGATGATTCGCGTGGGCAGCTCTCGGCGCCGCTGGACCTTCGCCAGGTCGTCAATGGTGACCCGGCCCTCGCGTAGTGGGGTGCACAGAATGTTGGCCGCGGCCACCGCGTCGGCGACGGCAAGGTTGATGCCTACCCCACCAGCGGGCGACATGGCATGCGCGGCATCGCCAATGCACAGCAGGCCCGTGCGCCACCACGTCTCGAGCCGATCGACCCGCACGTCGAGCTCGCTGGTGTCGTCCCATGAGGTCAGGTCGTCGACGTGGTCCCGCAGCCGTGGCTGTGCGGTGACGATCCGTTCCTTGAACGCCGCCAATGATCCGCCTCGGGGGTTCGATCCCTTCGGCATCAGATACGCGACCTGCCAGTAGTCGCCCCGGTAGATCATGACCATCATCAGGCCCTTACGGGCTATCGCGAACAATTCCTGCGGGTCGCCGGGTCGCCATTTCAGCCGGAACCACAGCACGTCCATCGGCGAGTGTGCCGCAGCGGTCTTCAGCCCCGCCGCAATGCGCACCGCGGACTTGCGTCCGTCGGCGGCCACCACCAGATCCGCTCGTACCTCCAACTCTTCAGTGCGCACTCCCGACACCCGATCGCCGTCGAAGACCAGATCGGTGGCTTCGGCATTGCGGATCAAGGTGAATTCCGGGTAAGCACAAGCCTTTTCCGCGATGAAGTCGAGAAAGTCCCATTGCGGCATCATGGCGATATAGGGCTGCCTGAAGCCGAGCCGTTTGAGCACCCTGAAGTTGCCAAAGGTGCGGATCGAGCCGTCGGTGTCGAATGCGACGCGGTTGATCTTGGTGTGCCGCAGCCGCAGGAAGTCGTCGATGAACCCCAGCTCGTCCATGATCCGCAGGGTGGTCGGATGCACGGTGTCGCCACGGAAGTCACGCAAAAAGTCCTTGTGCTTCTCCAAGACAACGACCGGGATTCCCGCGCGGGCGAGCAGGAGGGCGTGCACCAGGCCGGCAGGGCCGCCACCGGCAACGCAGACCTGGGTCCGAAGAACTCGCGTCATCAGCAGACTCCCAACGGAGTATGGAATACAATTACAGGATACATAAAGCAATGTATCACGGTAGCGAGGAGAACAGGTATGGCCCGACCGGTGTCGACACCACAAGTGGTGGACGCCGCACTGCGCGCCGCGGAGAAGCTGGGCAAGGATGTCGCCGACATTCCCGTCGCCACGATCGCCGCCGAGGCCGGGATCTCGCGGAGCACCCTGCTGCGGCGCTTTGGCGGCTCGCGCACCGCCTTGAATGACGCGGTCCGCGCCGCCGGCGTCGACCCCGGCGGACTACCCCCCGTCCGCACCCGGGCGGTGGCCGCCGCCGCAGCTTTGATCAGCGAATCCGGTCTAGCTGCAGCGACGCTGGAAGCCGTTGCGGCCCAGGCGAATTGCTCGGTCTACAGCCTCCACGCGGCGTTCGGTGGGCGCGATGAATTGATACGGGCGGTCTTCGAGCGCCACAGCCCCATCCGGGACATCGAGGAATACCTCGCGCATGCCAGCGGTGACCTACCCGAAATGGTGCGCGGCTTCTACCGGACCGTTGCGGACGCGCTGAGCCGCGAACCCCGGGTAGTACCAGCAATATTCGCCGAAGCCTTCGCACGGCCGACCAGTCCCGCTGTGCAATCGCTGGCGGCCTACGGTCCCTCGCGCATGCTTTCGGTGCTGGGACGCTGGTTCGAAGCCGAGATTCGTGCCGGGCACATGCGGGACCTACCCCTGCCGCTGTTGGCTCAACAACTCTTGGGCCCCATCGCGATTCACGTGCTTATCCGTCCGGCTCTGCCGAATGTCCCCGATTGGTCGCTGCCAGACATCAACAGCGTCTGTGACGTCTTCGCCGACGCGTTCGTTCGTGCCGTCGCGACCGAGCGTGACACGTGCCCTACAGGTCGGTAGAAGCGGTGAATCGCGTGAGCAGATCCTTCAGTTGTTCCGCCTCCCCGGGACCCAGCATCGAGACGAGCCGCTCCGCCAGCGGCTCCGCGGCGATGTGAGCGGCGTCGAAAAGCTCAAGACCTTCAGGGGTGATCTCCACCGCCCGCACGCGCCGGTCCCCCGGAACCGCTTTACGGACGGCGAGCCCCTTGCGCTCCAGGTCATCCACGACACGCATGATTCCCGCCTTATCCGAACCCGTCGCGTCGACCAAATCTCGCTGCTGCGTGGGCCCGCGGTTGACGAGGACGAGCAGCACGGCGAAATGCCGCAACTCGATGCCCAATGGCCGAAGCGCGTCCGACATCACCGCGGCCGCGCGCCAGTGCGCCCTGCGCAGCAACAAACCGAGAGCGAAAGGCGAGGGGTCTCCGGGACGGTCGGTCGCACGCCGGGCGGTGGCATGACTGGAAGCGTCGCGGGTCATCTCTTCATCCGGCTTGAACACCGGACTAAGACCGGATGGCATGTTCCAGACGGGGCGACTCGTCGTCGACGAACGTGACGGTCTCTTCGAGCGGCGCCCGGCCTGTGCGAGCGTACTTCACCGCGGGGTCCTCGTATCCAATTGACATGCCGCAGAAGAGGATTAGTCCGTCAGGTGGCGACAAGACATCCGCAACCGTTTGGCGCACCTGCGACCATGCCATCTGCGGGCAGCTATGCAGCCCTTCGGCGCGGAGTAGCAGCATGACGGTCTGCAGGTACATCCCGACATCGGCCCACTGGGCCACGCCCAGTTCGCGGTCGATGTAACAGAACAGCGCGGCAGGCGCACCGAAACAGTTCCAGTTCGCGATGGCCGCCCGCTGGCGCGCCTCCCAGTCCTCACGCGCAATGCCGAGTGCGCTGTAGCGCTCCTTGCCAAAGGCGGATCGTCGGTCGCCGTATGGCGACTTCATTCCGGGCGGGTACATCTCGTATTCCCGCTCGTCCCAGGGGTCACCGTGGGCCACGCGCTCGACGGCGCGCGTCTTGAGCTCGCGCAGCAGCGCGCCGGTCACCACATACGTGTTCCACGGCTGGATGTTCGATCCGGACGGCGACCACGCCGCCGCGGAGAGCACGCGCTCCAACGCCTCTCTCGGCACCTCCTGCTCGGTGAATCCGCGCACTGCACGCCGGCTTGTGACCGCCTCGTATACGTCCATGATCGCCTGCCTAAGGGTCCACGCTGTCTGTTTCAGATAACACTGTATCAATCGATACTATTTCACTAGTCAGTGAAGTTTCAAGCTGCGCAGGGACCCACCGCCGCCGACCTCATCGCCCTGATGCGCTCCAGGAATCGGGCGGTACGTCGGGCGGCGGCAAATCAGCGCCGGCGCCAAGCAGGCCGAACGTGGATTAGCTCGCGCCGGCCGCGATCGCCTCGTCCACCTCGAGGGCCCGAACGGCCATCTCGGCGTGTGCCTTGTCCAGCGCCTCGGCCTGATCTTCATCGGCTTTCATCAGCGCTTCGATGTTGAAGCCGGCCATGTCGAGGACGCCCATGTCCCGGAAGGCCTGCTGCACCTTGTCGCCCCACAACCCGATGTCCTTGACGATCGGCACAATGCGGCTGAAAAGGTGCGAGCGGAACTGGATCATCAGCGGCGACGTGTCGACCCACTCGGCACACGCTTGTACGTCCATGCCGAGTGTCTCGAAAACCTCCTCGCCGCGGAACCGGTCGCGCATCAGGTAACAGGCGTCCACGACGAACTCTTCACGCTCGCCGCGCTCAGACTCGGTGAGCGCGGAGTAGTAATCCTTCAGCGAGATCCGGCCGAAGGCGACGTGCCTGGCTTCGTCCTGCATGACGTACGCCAGCACCTTCTTGGCGAGCGAGTCCGGCGCCGCCATGTCACGCAGCACCCCGAAGGCCGCGAGTGCGAGCCCTTCGATGAGGACCTGCATGCCGAGATAGGGCATGTCCCAACGCGAATCGCGCAGGGTGTCGTCCAGCAGTGCGGTCAGGTGCTTGTTGATCGGGTAGACCACGTCGACCTTCTCCTGCAGGAACCGCGAGAAGGCCTCGACGTGCCGGGCTTCGTCCATGGTCTGGGTGGCCGCGTAGAACTTCGCGTCCAGGTCCGGGACGACCTCGACGATCTTGGCCGCACACACCATCGCCCCCTGCTCGCCGTGCAGGAATTGGGAGAGCTGCCAGGCCTGGAAGTGCTGACGCATTTCGGCGCGACGTGCCTCATCCGCGGCGTCCCACATCGGGCTGCCGAACAGCGGATGGAACTCGATCGGCAGGTCGATCGGGTTCATCGGGTCGACGTCTTGCGTCCAGTCGATGCGCGACTGGGCGTCCCACTGCTTGTCCTTCCCCTTTTGGTAGAGGGAGAGGAGCCGGGCGCGCCCCTCGTCGTATTCCCAGGTAAAGCGCGCGTCGCCGGCACTGGGGACCTCCCACGAGTACGGCGTGGGCACTTCCGTGTACTTGTCCCTGGTAGTCATGAGCTCCGCCTCTCTACCTGGCGTGACCAGTGGTCATATGACGGGTATCACATTGCACCGCGGGTGGCAGCGCGTCAACCCTGACGTTTGGTTGGGTTCGATTGATCGGCATGTCGATCCAGCCGGTAGCCCAGTAGCAGCTCAGCGAATGGAGATTTGCCCCGGGAGCGGGCTTCCTCGACGGCCCGCTGATCAGTTATCTGTGCGCGAATTCAGCGAGCTTGGCATCGACCGCCGCAGGATCCGGTTCCGCGTACATCTTGGGATCGCGTGTCTTGACCCATAACAGGAACGGGCAGCGGGCGGCGGGACCGTCCACCGCTCCCAATTCTTCGATGTGCTTGCCGGTCTTCGCCTCGCGAAGTTCGATGTTGTATTGCACAGCGTAGTAGTTGACGGTCACGTTTTCGCCGGCGTCGGTCTTGAAGTCGCAGCTGCGTGACTTGACCTCGGATCCGGGCTTTTGGGTAAGGCAGGCAACAACATTGGCCGACTGGAAGTCGTCGGCACTCGCCCGGTAATCGGCCCGGGCGTCGAGTGTGAGTTGCGTCCAGTGGTCGCGCGACACCTGGCTCATGGGGCTCGGCCGCACCTGCGGTGCGAAAGCGGCGATCTTGTACGGCTTGCCGTACGTGGCGGCGTTACTGATTGATCCGCGATCGCACACCACATCGAAGTCCGAAAGTGAGCTGGCTTTCTTGACTCCGCCGCGCCCGTCGAGACCGTCGCGGGCCATGTCCCGAATCACGAAGAACCCGACTAACGCCACGGGTACGAGAACGACGATCGCCGCCACCGCAAGCACAACGATCAGCACGGCATTGGTCTTGCGCTGCGCGGGCGCCGGGGGCGGGTACGGCGGTGGCCATTGCTGGGGGTACTGCGGTGGTTGCGGTGGCCACTGCTGCGGATAACTCACGCTGGCGCCCCCCACGTCATGGTGCGCCAGCTTAGCAATCGAATCACGAAAGCGCCGCAGCCATTAGGCCCGGGGCGCTTCGCATTACGTGCCTAGTGGTGGTGGTGATGCCCGTCGGCGAATGAATCGGGCGCGGGCCGCCAGCGCCCCAGCGGTAGACCTCGGTAGCGGCGCATCGACGCACACAAGTGCGACCGGGCTAGGGGCACATGAAGCTGATCGGCGGGCAATGCCTGATGGTGATCGCCTCGATCGGCGGGTTGTCGCCGTCCCAGATCGAGGTCGGCCGGCCCTGCATGGTGACGTTGCCCATCCCGTATTGCGTCGGATACCAGGTGTGGCAGACATTCCAGTCCCAGTCGATGTACTGGTTCACGACGTAGGGCATCTGCTTCGGGTTGCCCGGGCACCAGCGGTGCGGTTCCATCGTGTCCGCGTGAGCGACGCCCACACCCCACCCGCTTAGTGCGGTGCCCCCCGCCAGCAGCGCGGCGACGACGAGTCTCTTCGTCATGTGCGGCATGATGGCCGTCCTTTCTGATGCCTTCGTGGCACCAGTGCACAAGCCCCACCTCGCTACCGATCCCAACAAACCGAACACGAGGAAGCAACAGCCCATCAAGTACGAGAACACCCCCGGCCATCGGGCCGGGGGTGCCTCGGTCATCAACTAGTGGTGGTGGTGCCCGTGACCGTGCCCATGGGCGTCTTCCTCGGCCGGCTTGTCCACGATGGCCGTCTCCGTGGTCAGCACCATCCGCGCTACCGACGCCGCGTTGAGCACCGCCGACCGGGTCACCTTGACAGGGTCGATCACGCCGTCGGCGATCAGGTCACCGTAGGTGAGCTTGTCGGCGTTGAGCCCATGCCCGGCCGGCAACTCGCCGACCTTGTGCACCGCGACCGCGCCGTCCAGGCCGGCGTTGGTGGCGATCCAGTACAGCGGTGCCGCGAGCGCCTCGGCGAACACCTCGACCCCCGCCGCCTGATCGCCGGACAGCGACCCGCGCAACTCCTTGAGCGCGTTGCGGGCTCCGATGAGCGCCGAGCCACCGCCCGCGACGATGCCCTCTTCAACGGCGGCCTTGGCGGCCGCGACGGCGTCCTCGACGCTTTCCTTGCGTTCCTTGAGTGCGGTCTCGGTGGCGGCGCCCACCTTGAGCACGGCCACGCCGCCGGCCAGCTTGGCCAGCCGCTCCTGCAACTTTTCGCGGTCCCAATCGGAGTCGCTCTTCTCGATCTCGGCGCGCAGCTGCTTGATCCGGTCGGCAACCGCATCCTTCGAGCCGCCCCCGTCGATGACGATGGTGTCGTCCTTGCTGACCACCACGCGGCGGGCCGAGCCCAGCACATCGGTGCCGACCTCCCGCAGCAGCAGGCCGGCGTCGGGGTTGATCACCTGGCCGCCGGTAACCACCGCCAGGTCCTCGAGAAACGCCTTGCGCCGGTCGCCGAAGAACGGCGCCTTCACCGCGACCGCCTTGAGCGTCTTGCGAATCGAGTTGACCACCAGCGTCGCCAGGGCCTCACCCTCGACATCCTCGGCGATGATCAGCAGCGGCTTGCCCGACTCGGCGACCTTCTCCAGCATGGGCAGCAGGTCGGGCAGCGAGCTGATCTTCTCCTGGTGCAGCAGGATCAGCGGGTCGTCCAGCACGGCTTCCTGCGAATCGAAATCGGTGACGAAATACGCCGACAGGAAACCCTTGTCGAAACCGACGCCCTCGGTGAACTCCAGCTCGGTGCTCAGCGTCGAGGATTCTTCGACGGTGACCACGCCGTCGGTGCCGACCTTGGTCATCGCCTCGCCGACCAGCTCGCCGAGGTGCTGGTCGCGCGACGACACCGTCGCCACCTGAGCGATACCGTCCTTGCCGGACACCGGGGTGGCCGCCGCGAGCAGCGCCTCGGACGCCGCGTCGGCCGCCTTGGAAATTCCCACGCCGAGTTCAATGGGGTTGGCGCCGGCCGCAACCAGGCGCAGGCCGCCCTTGACCAGCGCTTGCGCCAGCACGGTCGCGGTCGTGGTGCCGTCACCCGCCACGTCGTTGGTCTTGGTGGCCACCGACTTCACCAGTTGCGCACCCAAATTCTCGAACGGGTCCTCCAGGTCGATCTCGCGCGCGACGGTGACCCCGTCGTTGGTGACCGTGGGCCCGCCAAATGCCTTGGCCAGCACCACATGCCGACCGCGCGGTCCCAGCGTCACCCGGACCGCGTCGGCCAGCGCGTTGACGCCGGCCTCGATCGCGCGGCGCGCGGTCTCGTCGTACTCAATGATCTTGCTCATCAGGCTCCTTGTTGAAGGGCGATAACGCATGCCGCCCCGGAAATCACCCGCGGCCATGCGCGGGGATCGCCGGGGCGGAACACGGTTCTTACTTCGATACGACGGCCAGCACGTCACGCGCCGACAGGATCAGGTACTCCTCGCCGTTGTACTTGATCTCGGTGCCGCCGTACTTGCTGTAGATGACGGTGTCACCTTCGGAGACGTCGAGCGGGATTCGCTTCTCGCCGTCCTCGTCCCAGCGGCCGGGACCGACGGCGACAACGGTGCCTTCCTGCGGCTTCTCCTTGGCGGTGTCAGGAATGACCAGACCGGACGCGGTCGTGGTCTCGGCCTCGTTGGCCTGCACGAGAATCTTGTCCTCGAGTGGCTTGATGTTCACCTTCGCCACGATTGGAGCCCTCCACTAGTTAGATCGGGTCCGGGGCGGGTGCCCCGGAGTTATCAAGGGATTCGGCAGTCGTCCGAGCCCGAGCGCCGTCGTCGCGGGTGCCGACACAGGGTCTGGCCGATTGCCACCTAGCACTCTATACACGAGAGTGCTAGCACTCAAGGGCGCCCCGGTGCGTCCGCGATGTTCGCTAAGGGCGATCAGCTCACCTGGGCTTTTACCACCGGGAGCCCGGGGTCGGTGGGCGCGTCCAGCGGTGACTGCGGCGCCCCGGCGGCAACCAGGTGCGCGGCGAAGGAAGCGATCATCGCCCCGTTGTCGGTGCAGAGCCGGGGCTTGGGGACCCGCAGCGTCAGCCCGGCCGCCGCACACCGCTGCTCCGCCAGCTCCCGCAGCCGCGAGTTGGCGGCCACTCCCCCGGCGATCAGCAGCGTCGAGACGCCGAGTCCGGTCGCCGCGCGCACCGCCTTCATGGTCAGCACGTCGGCGACGGCCTCCTGAAAGCCGGCGGCGACTTCGGCGTTCACCGCGTCGGGGTGGCTCTCCAGATAGCGCGCCACGGCCGTTTTCAGGCCGGAGAAGCTGAAGGCGTACGGGTCATCGGCGCGGCCGGTCATGCCACGCGGGAAGGCGGGGAGCTCTGCGGCCGCCCGGCCGCAGGTGCGGGCGAGGTCGTCGAGCACCTTGCCGCCGGGATAACCCAGCCCCAGCAGCCGCGCCACCTTGTCGTAGGCCTCGCCGGCGGCGTCGTCGACGGTGCTGCCCAGCTCGACGATCGGTTCGCCCAGGGAGCGCACATGCAACAGGTGGGTGTGGCCGCCCGACACCAGCAGCGCCACGCACTCGGGGAGCGGCCCGTGTTCGTAGACGTCGGCGGCCAGGTGCCCGCCAAGGTGGTTGACGGCGTAGAACGGTACCCCCCACGCGGCCGAATACGCCTTGGCCGCAGCCACTCCCACCAGCAGGGCGCCGGCCAGACCCGGCCCGATCGTGGCCGCGACGATGTCGGGCTTCTGCAGCCCCGCCGTCGTCAGCGCGCGGCGCATCGTGGGGCCGAGCGCCTCCAGGTGCGCCCGCGACGCGATCTCGGGGACCACGCCGCCGAAGCGGACGTGTTCGTCGACGCTGGACGCCACCTCGTCCGCCAACAGCGTCACGGTGCCGTCGGCGTCGAGCCGCGCGATACCGACTCCCGTTTCGTCGCAAGAGGTTTCGATGGCCAAGATGGTCGTCATAGTGCTGACCGCCGCATCGTGTAGGCGTCGGCGCCGCTTGCGCGGTAGTAGCGCCGGCGCAGGCCGATCTGCTCGAATCCCACGCTGCGGTACAGCGCGATGGCCGCCTCGTTGTCGGTGCGCACCTCCAGGAAGACGACGCCGCCGTCGGCGAAGACCAGCAGCTCGTCGAGCAACCGGCGGCCGATCCCCTGGCCCTGGTAGGCGGTGTCGACGCCGATGGTGTGGACCTCGTACTCGAACGGCGGGGTGCGACCCAGCCGCGAGATCCCGGCATAGCCGACGAGCGTGCCGCCGGCCCGAGCGCCGACGTAATGGTTGTGCGGGCTGGCCAATTCGCGGTTGAACGCCGCAGCGGGCCAGGGGTCGTCGCCGTCGAACAGCTGATTTTCGAGCTCGGCGCAGCGCGCCGCGTCGGCGGGGACCAAGGCGCCGAGCGTCACGGGCTCGCCCAGGGCGGTCATCCGCGCGCCGCCATCGGTTTGGCGTCGGGGCGGCGCAGATACAGTGCCACCAAGGGCAACGGGCGCTGCGACCAATCGGGCACCGCGGCGACGAGCCCGGCCGCGGTGGGATAGATCGGCCCGCGGTGAGGCAGGTCGAACAGCGCGGCATGCTCCTTCGAGCCGGCCACCGCCTGTGCTGCACCCGGGTCGACGTCGGCGGGGGCGTTGACGCCCGGCCCCTCCATCCGAAACCCGTCCCGGTAACGGGCCCAATAGATTTCGCGCCGGCGCGCGTCGGTGACCACCAACGTCTCACCGGTGGTGCGCACACCGATGGCGTCCAGGCTGCACACCCCGCGCACCGGGATGCCCAGCGCATGCCCATAGGCGGCCGCGGTGGCCATCCCGGCCCGCAGGCCGGTGAACGGGCCGGGCCCACAGCCCACCACCACGGCATCGAGGTCGCCCATCGTCAGTTCGGCGTCGGCGAGGGCGTCCAGCACGTTCGGGGTGAGCCGTTCGGCGTGCGCACGGGCGTCGACGGTGACCCGCTCGGCCAGCACGGTCAGATCGTCGCGGCGCACGATCCCGGCGGTGACCGCCGGGGTGGAGGTGTCGAGGGCAAGCAGGAGGCTCATGCACGCACCCACTGCCACGAAGCGATCCGCACGTCGGATCCGCTGAGCCGTTCCAGACGAATGTCGAGGTGCCGCTCGGCGAGGCGTTCTACGAGGCCCTCGCCCCACTCCACGACCACCACCGCGCCATCGAGATCCGTGTCGAGGTCCAGCGAGTCGAGCTCGCCCAGCAGGTCGGCGCCGTTCTGGTCCAAGAGCCGGTACAGGTCGACGTGGATCATCGCCGGTGATCCGGGCCGCCGCGGCGGGTGCACCCGCGCCAGCACGTACGACGGTGACGTGACCGGGCCGCCGACATCCATGGCCGCGGCAATGCCCTTGGCCAGCACGGTCTTTCCCGCGCCGAGCGGACCGGTGAGCACCACCACGTCGCCCGCTCGGAGTCCCTCACCGAGCCGCGAGCCCAGTGCGATGGTGTCTTCGACACGTTGCAGCGTGGCAGTCCCCTCATCCACGACGGTGCAGCCGTTCGCGCATCCAGCGGGCCGCCAGCGCGGTGCGGCCCGGGGTGGCCCGCTTGACCAGCCGCACCAGCCCGTCGTTGATCGCCTCCGGCTTGTCCAGCAGCGCAAGGTGACTGGCCCCGCGAACGATGACCAGCTCGGACTGCGGCAGCGAGGCCGCCATCTTGCGGGAGTACTCGTCGGGGGTCAGCAGGTCGTGGTCACCGCAGGCGATCAGGGTGGGGATGCGCAGCAGGGTCCACAGCCCGGCGGTCTCGTCGTGGTGTTCCAAGGCATCAAGGAACTCCACCATGGTCGCGATCGGGGTGCCGTTCATCATTCGCTGCGAGAAGGCATCCAGGCTCCGGCTGACATGCAGGTCACTGAAGGAGGCCGCCCGCAGGACCGGGCCGATCAGCGAGCGCGACACGTTGCGGCCGCGGTGCATCAACTTCGGCGCGGACCGCGCGGTGAACCGGAACGCTTCCAGCGCAGGGTTTTTCAGGATTTCACCCAGCGGCGATTCGGCGACGCCTTCCGCCGCGGAGGAAATCAACGCGGCGCCGACGATCCGTCGCCCGTACTGGCCGGGGAATTGGCGAGCATGCGACAACACCGTCATGCCGCCCATGGAGTGGCCGACCAGCACCACCATCCCGCGCGGCGCGACCACCTGAAGCACACTCTGCAGGTCCTGACCGAGCTGAGTCAGCGTGTAGGTTTCGGGCGCCGCCTCGCCGGATTGCCCGTGCCCGCGCTGGTCGTAGAAGACCATCCGGACGCCCGGGCCCACCTGCTCGGGCAGCCGCGTCCGCTGAAAATGAAAGGCGCCCATCCGCAGACAGAACCCGTGCACGAACACCATGGTTAGCGGGGCGTCCGCCGGACCGGCTTCCCGGATCGCCAACGACACGCCGTCGGGAGTGGTCACCACGGAGCGGCGATCGTCGTCGATCCTGTCGAAATCCTCGTCGGCGTAGGGGTCTTCGGTGCCGTGGCTGCGCCGGATCATCGAACGGCGGGCCGAGGCTCCGACGATGGTGGCGAGGGCAGTCACCCCCGCCCCTCCCGCAAGCCAAGCCCCCTTCTGGCGCCTGCGGGCTCTTTCAGGGCTCAATGGTTTGCGCCTCGCGATAGGTTCTGGTGATGCGCCCACGGGGGCTGGTCACCACTTCGTAGTGGATGGTGCCGAGCAGGTCGGCCCAGTCCTGCGCGGTGGGTTCCCCGCTGCTGCCGGGCCCGAACAGGATCGCCTCGTCGCCCTCGGCGACGTCGGTCCGGCCGGGCCCCAGGTCGACGACGAACTGGTCCATGCAGATCCGCCCGACCCCCGGCCGCCGCTTGCCGTTGATCAGCACGTCCAATCGTCCTCCCAGCGACCGGAAGACGCCGTCGGCGTAGCCGATCGGCAGCAGGGCCAAATTCGTGTCCCGCTCCGCGGTCCAGGTGTGCCCATACGACACGCTCTCGCCCGCGCGAATCGACTTGACCAGCGCCACAGGGCATTTCACCGTCATCGCCGGCACCAGACCCATGTCCCCGAGCTCGGGCACGGGGCTCAGGCCGTACACCGCCACACCGGGCCGCACCAGGTCGAAGGCCAGATCGGGACGCGACATGGTGGCCGACGAGTTCGCCAGGTGCGCGACCTCGAACCGCACCCCCTGGTCGCTCGCCTGCGTCAGCATGTCGCTAAAGCGTTGAGCCTGAAGGTCATTGATGGGGTTGGCCGGTTGATCGGCGAACACCATGTGCGACATCAGCCCGCGCAGCCGGACGGCTTCCTCGGCGACGGCCCGCCGCAGCGCGGCCAGCATCGAGGGGTATCGGGCGGGGTGGACGCCGTTGCGGTTCAGCCCGGTGTCGACCTTGAGCGTGACGGTCGCGGTCCGGCCCGTCCGGCGCGCCGCGTCCAGCAGTTCGTCCAGCTGACGCTCCGAAGAGACGGCGATCTGAACGTCGGCCAGCAGCGCGGGCCCGAAGTCGAAGCCGGGCGGGTGCAACCAGGCCAGCACCGGCGCGGTGATCCCGTCCGCACGCAGGGCCAGCGCTTCGGCGACGGTGGCGACGCCCAGCTCGGTCGCCCCGCCGGCCAACGCCGCCCGCGCGGACGGGGCGGCCCCGTGGCCGTAGCCGTCGGCCTTGACGACGGCCATCACCTGCGCGCGGCCGGCGTGCTCGCACAGCAACCGCACGTTGTTCTCGATGGCGCGCAGGTCCACCACGGCCTCCGCGAGGAGGCCGGGTGTCAGCGATATCGGCGTAACGGCCACGAGCGCCATTGTCCCAGAACCGGTCGGGCAAACCGACCGTTGAGCCACGAAGCTCACATTCGCCCAGGCCGTCACGTCAGTCCCTGTGGTGGCCGACACACATTTTGCCCACCTTCGAGCGACAAATCCGCTCAGATCGTCTGGCCGTCTTTGAGTCGCGTGGATTCCGCCGTCGCGGCGACGTCGGTACCAGGCCAATTGAGGTGCTGTACGGCGTCCTTGCCCGCGCTGGCGTCGCTCGTCATGCGATTGCGCTTACCCGGCGGTCGGGCAGCGAAACCGGCCTAGTGCGCGAAGTGCTGCGCGTCGTAGTGGCCGCCGGGCTTGAGCTTGTCCAGCGAGGCCAGCGCCGAGACGGCGTCGTCGTGCAGCGCGCGGGCCAGGTCGGCCGAGAGCCCTTCTCGCACCACGATGCGCAGCACCGAGACGTTGGTGGCGTTGTCGGGCATGGTGTACGCGGGCACCTGCCAGCCGTACGTGCGCAGCTCGTGCGAGACGTCGAACTCCGTGTAGCCGCGGTCCCCGGAGAGCCGGAAGGCGACCACCGGGATCGCCGAACCCTCCGAGATCAGCTCGCAGTGGTCGCTGACCCGCAGCTGCTCGCCCAGCCACCGCGCCGTCCCGGACAGCGCCTGCATCACCTTGGTGTAGCCGTCGCGGCCCAGCCGCAGGAAGTTGTAGTACTGGCCGACCACCTGATTGCCGGGGCGGGAGAAGTTCAGCGTGAAGGTCGGCATGTCGCCGCCGAGGTAGTTGACCCGGAACACCAGCTCGTCGGGCAGGTACTCCTTGGTACGCCAAACCACGAAGCCGACACCCGGGTACGTCAGCCCGTACTTGTGGCCGCTGACGTTGATCGACACCACCCGGGGCAGCCGGAAGTCCCACTTCAGTTCGGGGTGCAGGAAGGGCACCACAAACCCGCCGCTGGCGGCGTCGACGTGCACCGGGACGTCCACCCCGCCGCCGGCCGCGAGCTTGTCCAGCGCGCCGCAGATGTCGGCGACCGGTTCCAGTTCACCGGTGTAGGTGGTGCCCAGGATCGCGACCACGCCGATGGTGTCCTCGTCGACGGCGTCGACGACCTGTTCCGGGGTGATGACGTAGCGGCCCTCTTCCATCGGCAGATAGCGGGGCTCGACGTCGAAGTAGCGGCAGAACTTCTCCCAGACCACCTGGACGTTGGAGCCCATCACCATGTTCGGCTGGCGGCTTTCCCAGCCTTTACCGACCTTCTGGCGCCACCGCCACTTCATGGCCAGCCCGCCCAGCATGACCGCCTCGCTGGAGCCGATCGTGGACACCCCGCACGCGCTGTAGGGGTCGGCGTCGTTCAGGCCTTCGGCGTGGAACAGGTCGGCCACCATGGAGACGCAGCGCTGCTCGATGGCCGCGGTGGCCGGGTACTCGTCTTTGTCGATCATGTTCTTGTCGAACGTCTCGGCCATCAGCCGGCCCGCCTCCGGGTCCATCCACGTGGTGACGAACGTGGCCAGGTTCAGCCGCGAACTGCCGTCGAGCATCAGCTCGTCGTGGATGAAGCGGTAGGCGGCCTCGGGGTCCATCGATTCGTCGGGCAGCCGCAGGGCGGGCACCGGCGCGGTGAACAGGCGGCCGGTGTAGGCGGGGGCGATGGCGTGGGCGGGCAGGGAGGGGTGTTGGGGCACGGCGGGATCCTCTCGATGGGGCGCTATATGGCGGCCAGGGCGGCCCTGATGTGCGGCACGATGCGCGACGCCGATGTCGGCGCCTCACCGGGGCCCGGGTCGGCGGCCGACAGCGCCGCGGCCCGCGCGTGGACGAAAGCGGCCGCCGCGGCGGCCTCGACCGCCGGCAGTCCCGCCGCGAGCAGCGCGCCGATCATCCCGGACAGCACGTCCCCGGAACCGGCGGTGGCCGCCCAGGATTGCCCGGCCGGGTTGAGGAAGACCGGGCCGCCCGGTTCGGCGATGACGGTGACGTTCCCCTTCAACAGCACGGTGGCGCCGAAGGTGTCGGCCAGCTTTTGGCACGCTCCAACCCGGTCGTCCCCCGGGGGGCTACCCGCCAGCCGGGCGAATTCACCGGCATGCGGGGTCAGCACCGTCGGCGCGCTCCGGTTGGCGACCAGCTCGGGGTGGGCGGCCAGGATGGTCAGCCCATCGGCGTCCACGATCACCGGCAAGTCGGTTTCCAGCGCGAACCACAACGCGGTGGCCCCGGTGTCGTCGGTGCCCAATCCCGGCCCAACGACCCAGGATTGGACCTTGCCGGCCGAGGCGGGGGTGGGCGACGCGATCACCTCGGGCCAGTGCGCGAGCACCTCCCGGTGCGCGTTGCCGGCGTAGCGGACCATGCCGGACGTCGCCGCGACGGCGGCGCCGGTGCACAGCACGGCCGCACCCGGATACGTCGACGAGCCGGCCATCACACCGGTCACGCCCTGGGTGTATTTGTCGTCGTGCGGCCCGGGCACCGGCCAGCGGGCGGCCACGTCCGCGGCCTCGAAACCCAGCATGTCGGTCTGCGGCAAATCGAGCCCGATGTCGATCAGCTTCACCCGGCCGCAATCGGCGAGCGCGTGCACGGGTTTGAGCCCGCCGAAGGTGACCGTCAGCGCCGCGTGCACCGCCGGGCCGGTGATCGCCCCGGTCGCCACATCGATGCCGCTGGGGATGTCGACGGCGACCACGGGGATGCCCGCATGATCCACCGCGGCGAAAACCTCGGCCGCGGCCGGGCGCAGCGGCCCGGATCCGGAGATGCCCACCACCCCATCGATGACGAGATCGGTTGTCGGCAAGACACTTTCCACGATGCGCCCGCCGGCCTTCGTGAACGCCGCCAATCCCTTGCGGTGGGTGCGTTCCGGGTTGAGCAGCACCGCGTCGGCGGCCGCGCCGCGCCGGCGCACGAAGGTGGCGGCCCACAGCGCGTCACCGCCGTTGTCGCCCGAGCCGACGACCGCGCACACCCGGCGCCCGGCCACCCCGCCGGTGCGGGCCCGCAATTCGGCGAGGATCTCGGCGGCCAGCCCGAAGGCCGCGCGCCGCATCAAGGCTCCGTCGGGCAGGCTGGCCAGCAGCGGCGCCTCGGCCTGGCGGATCGCGTCTACGGAGTAGTAGTGCCGCACGAGTGCCACATTACGGGTCAGCGGCCGCGTGGCTCAGGCCGATGCCTCGGGCGAGCGGCGGCGTCGCCCCATGGCCCGCAGCCGCGCCGGGCTCAGCTGCCGGGGGTCCATGTGCCGCGTCATCGGGTAGAAGCAGAGCCCGACGAGGATCGAGGTGAAGTGCCCGATCGCGGTGAAGTTCAGCTCAATCCGGTCCATCGCGATCAACGGGAAGCCGAAGATGATGAACAGGACACCCAGGTAACCCCAGCGCCACGGGCGAGCGATGTGATAGGCCAGCACGGCCATCACCCCGACCAGGAAGTAGCTCACGCCGATGTCGCGGGCGTGCACCAGCCGTTCCGACGCATCGTGTTCCTCGATCGCGAAGTAGAGCAGCCCCTCACTGAAATATGTGGACAGGATGTGGGCGCTCAATCCCACTGTGAGCCAACGCAACTGGCCCAGCCAGTGTTCGGCCGGGGCCAGGAACAACGAGAACAGGATCAGGTACGGGGCCAGGTTGTCGCCGTCGATCCACAGCAGGCTGGAGAACAGCACATCGAGCGGGTCCCGCGCCAACCCGTGGATGTTGGTGGAATGGTGCATCAGCATCGAGTGCAGTTGCCGCTGGGGCAGCCAGTGCTGGGCGAGCGTCGTGATCAGCAGGACGAGCAGCCACCCGTACGTCAGCGGCGCGTGGCTGACGTAATGCCAGACCGCGAGCCCCATCTTGCGCAGTCGGGACCGCACGGGTGCATTCGTCACTTCATTACCTTCGCACGAGGACCGTCGCGCTACCGCGCCTAAGCGCCGGACGCGCCGGGCTGTTGGGCGTCGGGGCGCAAATGCCGCCACCAACAGGCGATGTAGAGCAGCATCGAGATCACCAACACGACGAGCACCCAGAGAACGATCGTGATGTCGATCCAGCCACCGAACGGCGGCGAACCCGGAAGCGCGTTTCGCAACGGGACCACCGCGAAAAGCATTGCCGCGTACCACGTCGTCATCGGCGGCTGAAACTTTCGCCGGTCCCGCAGCGTCTGGACCGCAACGAAAAGGCCGAGCCCGGCAATGGCGATGAGCACGCCGCAAATGACGATGCCGAACGCCGCCGCGCTCAGCGACCGCTGCAGCGTCACTCGGTACGGACCCAGACCTCCGCCGTTACCCGCGGTGACCTGCCAGCCGGGAAGGTGGTTGACGAACGTGGCGGGCAAGCGCTCAGGAATGCCACCTTCGCCCCCGTGCAAAAGCTCGACCTCGATCGGCCCCGAATCGTAGTGATCGAAGGGCCACTGCTCGATTTCACCCGCGATGGTCACCGGGACGGGAAATACGCCGGGGAGCATGCCCTTCGTCCAGGTCCGACGGGTGGGCGTTGCTGCGGATCTGACCCAGAGGCTGAGGTCTTCGTTGAGGTGCTGCGTCTGCGGATCGAGCAGTGCCGATCCGGGTGAAATCGCGAGGTTGATAACGAGGACGCTGTAATTCGACTGAATGTCTTCGACCGAAAATGTCGCCCTGCTCGTATCGCCTCCAGCCGGGACTTCCGCCCGGTGATGCACCGTCCGGCTTTGGGCGTACAGGGCAACCGACGCGACGTATGCCGCAAGGATTGACACGATGAGACCTACCGCGGCGAACCTCATGACTGCTCCCCAACTGACCTGCACATGAGCGGCCGGCGTTCAACTCGATGGCGACGGCGCCGGATTCGCCGCCGCACCAACAACTTCGGGCCTCAGATGCCGCCACCAGCACATGATGTAGAGGAGCATGGACACCACCAGGACGACGAGCACCCACAACACGAGCGTGATGTCGATCCAGCCACCGAATGGCGGCGAGCCGGGCAGCGCGTTTCGCAGCGGCACCACCGCAAAGAGCATCGCCGCGTACCACGTGGTCATCGGGGGCTGGAACTTCCGCCGGTTGCGCACCGTCTGAACGGCGACGAACAGACCCAGGGCGGCGATGGCGACGAGCACGCCGCAGATGACCATGCCGAACGCCGCCGCGCTGAGCGAGCGGTGCACGCTCACCTGATAGGGGCCGGACCCCTCGGTGGTCACCCGCCAACCGGAGAGGTGGTTCACGATGGTCACCGGCACGCGTTCGGGCACGTTCCCCGGGCCATGCATGAGCTCGATCTCGACCGGCCCGGAACCGTAGTGGTCGAAAGGCCAATTTTCGATCTCACCCGCGATGGTCAGCGGGACGGGGAAGACACCGGGCAGCATGCCCTTGGTCCACGTTCGACGGGTCGGTGTTGCCACGGATCGCACTCGGAGACTCAGGTCATCGTTGAGGTGCTGGGTCTGCGGATCCAACAGAGCCGATCCCGGCGATATGGCTAGGTTGGCCATGAGCACGCTGTAGTTGGACTGAATGTCTTCGATGACCAACGTGGCCGTGCTCCGCTCACCACCGGCCGTGATGTTCGGGTGGTGGTGGCCCCCCCGGTTGGCGTACAACGCGACCGAGGCGACGTAGGCCCCAACGACGCCCACGATCAGAGCGATGATCCCATATCGCACGACGGCCCCCTACCGACCTGGCCACCGTGGCCACCCAACGCAAATGCTTGCCCACGGGGCAATGTAGTTGAACGGCTGGCGGAAACGTTTTGAAACGGAAGGAATTCGACCCGATTACCGAACATCAGCCCGTTGGCGCCGGGACCGGATCCGGCGGCGGGACGACCACTTCGGGCCTCAGATGCCGCCACCAGCAGGCGATGTAGAGCAGCATCGCTATCACCAACGCGACGATCACCCAGAGCACGATGGTCACGTCGATCCACGCCCCGAATGGGGGCGAGCCGGGCAGCGCGTTGCGCAGCGGTACCACCGCGAACAGCATTGCCGCGTACCACGTCGTCATCGGGGGCTGGAACTTGCGCCGGTCACGCATCGTCTGAATGGCCACGAATAGGCCGAGGGCGGCGATGGCGATGAGCACGCCGCAAATCACGATGCCGAACACCGCGGTACTCGGCGCGCGGCGCACGCTCAGTCTGTACCCCTCGTGGCTGGCGACCTTGGTCGCGGAGACTTTGAATCCGGCCAGGTGGTCGATGAGTCGCACCGGGATGAGTTCGGGCGGTTTCGTCGTATCGCCACCGTGGAATAGCTGCACCTCGATCGGTCCTGAGATGTAGTTATCGAACGGCCATCGTTCGACGTGACCCGCTATGGTCAGCGGGAGTGGAAAGACGCCGGGAAGCATGCCTTTCGTGTAGTCGCGTCGACTGGGCTGGGCCGACGATCGGACGCGCAGCATGAGGTCTTCCTTGAGGCGGTGGGTGACCGGATCCAGCATCGCGGGTCCGGGCGCGACAGCCACGTTGGCAACCACCGCGCTGTAGTTCGACTGCATCTCTTCCACGGTCAACGTCGCCATAGTCTGGCTGGCCGTCTCCGCGTTGTCGCTCAGCGTGCCGGCCGAAGATCCTTCCACCGTGTTCTGGTAGAGCTCGACCAGCGCGACGTAGGTCCCGACGATGAGCACGACGAAACCCACCGCAGCGAATCTTCTGACCGCCGATCGCATGCTGCTCCTACCCCTGTGGAGTCGATCTCGATCTGTCCCAGGGAAATCTAGCGGAGCCAGGGCGGATCTCGCGGCGATACGGCCGAAGCGGCGCTACCGATGCTCGGCTATTCCACCGTGACGGACTTGGCGAGGTTTCGCGGTTTGTCGACGTCGTAACCTCGGGCCTGGGCAACCGACGCGGCGAACACCTGAAGCGGGATGGTCGACAGCAGCGGCTGCAAAAGTGTTGACACCGATGGGATTTCGATCAGGTGGTCGGCGTAGGGCCGCACGGTGTCGTCACCTTCTTCGGCGATCACGATGGTGACCGCGCCGCGGGCCTGGATCTCGCGGATGTTCGACAGCAGCTTGGAGTGCAGCGTGGCCTGCCCCTTGGGCGAGGGCATGACGACGATGACGGGCAGGTCGTCCTCGATCAGCGCGATGGGCCCGTGCTTGAGTTCGCCGGCGGCGAATCCCTCGGCGTGCATGTAGGCCAGTTCCTTGAGTTTCAGCGCGCCTTCCAACGCCACCGGGTAGCCGACGTGGCGCCCGAGGAACAGCACGGTCGAGGACTGCGCGAACCGATACGCCAGGGCGGCCACCGGCTCGATCATCGCGAGCACCCGCGCGACCAGGTCCGGCATGGCCTCCAGCTCCTGGTACTCCCGCTCGACCTCGTCGGGGTACTTGGTGCCACGGGCCTGCGCCAGCGCCAGGCCAACCAGGTAGTTGGCGGTGATCTGCGCCAGGAACGTCTTCGTCGAGGCGACGCCGATCTCCGGACCGGCGCGGGTGTAGAGCACGGCGTCGCATTCGCGCGGGATCTGCGAGCCGTTGGTGTTGCAGATGGCCAGCACCTTGGCCTTCTGCTCCTTGGCGTGCCGCACCGCTTCGAGGGTGTCGGCGGTTTCGCCGGATTGCGAGATGGCGACCACCAGCGTGCTGCGGTCCAGCACCGGGTCCCGGTAGCGGAATTCGCTCGCCAGCTCCACCTCCACCGGCAGCCGGGTCCAGTGCTCGATCGCGTACTTCGCGAGCAGCCCGGAGTGATACGCGGTGCCGCAGGCCACCACGAACACCTTGTCGATCTCGCGGAGCTCCTGGTCGGAGAGCCGCTGCTCGTCGAGCACGATCCGGCCGTCGACGAAATGCCCGAGCAGGGTGTCGGCCACGGCGGCGGGCTGCTCGGCGATCTCCTTGAGCATGAAGTACTCGTAGCCACCCTTTTCCGCGGCGGCCAGGTCCCAGTCGATGTGGAACTCGCGGTACTCGACGTCGTCGTTGCCGTGGAAGTCGGTGATCCGGTAGCCGTCGGCGGTGATCACCACGGCCTGGTCCTGGCCGAGTTCGATGGCGTTGCGGGTGTGCGGGATGAACGCGGCCACGTCGGAGCCGACGAACATCTCGCCGTCGCCGATCCCGATCACCAGCGGTGTGGAGCGGCGGGCGGCCACGATGGTGCCGGGCTCGTCGGCGTTGGTGAACACCAGCGTGAAGTGGCCCTCAAGCCGCCGCAGCACCGCCAGCACCGAGGCGGCGAAGTCACCCGCGGTCTCGCCGTGCCGGTAGGCCTGCGCCACCAGGTGCACCGCCACCTCTGTGTCGGTGTCGCTGGTGAATTCCACGCCCAGGGCCTCCAGCTCGTGGCGCAGGCTCGGGTAATTCTCGATGATGCCGTTGTGGACGACGGCGATCTTGCCGGCGGCGTCGCGGTGCGGGTGCGCATTGCGGTCGGTGGGGCGCCCATGGGTGGCCCAGCGGGTGTGGCCGAGGCCGGTCGTGCCGCCCAGCGACTCCGGCGGCATCTGGGCTACCGCTTCCTCCAGGTTGGCCAGCCGCCCGGCGCGGCGGCACACGGTGAGCGTCCCGGCGCCGTTGACCAGTGCGATCCCCGACGAGTCGTAGCCCCGATACTCCATCCGGCGCAGCGCATCCATGACGACCTTGCAGGCAGGTTGCTGCCCGACGTAGCCGACGATTCCGCACATTCACACCAGGGTAGTGCAGCCGTCGGCCCGCCACGGCATGCCGACGCTCACGTCAGGGCGCCCACCTGCGCGAAAGGCCCACGTTGACCGACCCTTACCGCCCCTTTCATCTCCCACTGTGCGAGCACACGGTCCGCCGCCCGGGGTGGTACGGCGGCCACTCGTTGACCCGGACCCCGCCACTGGGACGGGGTCGGGTGGACGTCGTGGACCGATGCGCCCGGATTTCCACCGCAAGGACGCTGACCGTCCACTTCATGCCGTCTTCATAAACGGTAGAAACTTTTTCACCTGATGTATTTGTGACGTTTTCGTCTGGGCCATCGATCTAGCAGTCCAGCTACCTAGAATTCTGCATATCGGCCATGACTGGCAACCACCGAAGCCAGCAGAAAGGACAGCTTGTTGACGCCCGCTTGATCCCCACTACCTGGCGAATCAGTTGATTCTCCGGTGCTCATGCGCGCAGCGCGACCAAATCTTTTCAACAATAACCATTTATGACTGACATCAAAGCCGATAGTCCAGCTACTCGGTAATCGAGTATGAAGCCCTGGCATTAATTCCGTTGGGCACAGACAAGTAAACCGCCGGATAGATAAACGTTCATAAGTGTTAATCCGAAATTTTTGTAGCCTTCTTCAAGGGGAGAATCATGACTGCGGTTCTGTTCGACGATGTGATGACTGCTTCGCCCGCGCCCGGCCTGACGCTGGCGCCGGCACCGAGACCGGCCGCCAAGCGCCACCGCGCGCCGATCGCCAGTGGCGACCCGATGGTGGACACGGCCACCCGGTTGCTGAGCATCCCGCTGCGCCACATGTATGCGGCGCTCTGGCGGGTGGGCGTGATCGAGGTCAGGGCCTGAGCGCGATGCGCTAACGTCGACGCGTGGCCCGCACCCGCAAGCTCGTCGCAGCCCTCAGCCGCCGTGGCCCGCATCGCGTTTTGCGTGGTGACCTGGCGTTTGCCGGCTTGCCGGGGGTGGTGTACACGCCGGAGGAAGGGCTGAATCTGCCCGGGATCGCGTTCGGTCACGACTGGCTCACCAAGTCCGCCAACTATTCGGGTCTGCTCGAGCATCTCGCGTCGTGGGGCATCGTGGCCGGCGCCCCCGACACCGAGCGCGGGCTGGCCCCGTCCGTCCTGAACTTCGCCTTCGACCTCGGCACCGCGCTCGACATCGTGTCAGGTGTGCGGCTCGGGTCGGGCAGGATCAGCGTGCATCCCGCCAAGCTCGGCGTGGCCGGGCACGGTTTCGGCGGCTCGGCCGCGGTGTTCGCCGCGGCCGGCATGCCGAACAGGCTGGCCGCGGCGGCAGCGCTGTTTCCCGCCGTCACCAGCCCCCCGGCCGAGGCCCCGGCGACGACGCTGAAGCTCCCCGGGTTGATCTTGACCGCGCCGGGGGATCCGCAGTCGCTGACGTCCAACGCCCTGTCGCTGTCGCGCGCGTGGGGCGCCGCCACGCTGCGCGTCGTCAGCAAGGCCCAGCCCGGCGGGCTCGCGGAGGGCCGGCGGTTGACCAAGGTGTTCGGCCTGGCCAGCCCGCACCGGCGCACGCAGCGCACGGTCCGCGCACTGCTCACCGGCTACCTGCTGTACACGCTGGGCGGCGACAAGACCTATCGCGACTTCGCCGATCCCGACGCCCACCTGCCCAAGACGGATCCGCTGGATCCCGAGGCGCCGCCGGTCGCCCTGGAAGAGAAGATCGTCGCGCTGTTGAAGTGACGCGGTAACCGGGTAATTGCTCACTGTGTCGACCGTGCAAGCGCTGTACACCCGCTGGATCACCGAGCTCTGGGCCGGCCGCCCCGTCGCGTCCGAGATCGTCACCGACGACTTCGTCGGTCACTGGCCCGGCCGGGACGTGCATGGCCCGGAGGAGCTGCAGCAGATCGTCGAGGAGACCCGAAACATGATGGCGGACTTGACTTTTGCCATCGAGCTAGGTCCCCTGTCCGAGGGCGACCTGGTCGCCGGCCGGTGGGTGGGTACGGGGCGCGGCCCGGATGGCCCGGTCTCCTTCACCGGCAACGACATCCTGCGCCTCGCCGGCGATGGGCGACGGTTCGCGGAGTACTGGACGGGCACCTCGGCGGGCTGAAGTTCGCGGGCCGGCCTGGCGCGCGGGTGCCGCCGTGGTATCTGTCGTGGATGCGCATCGGGATCGCTCTGGATTATTCGGGCGGCTTTCACCAGGCCGTGGACCACGTCGTCGAACTCGAGAAGGCCGGCATCGACATCGCCGTGGTGGCCGAGGCGTATGCCTTCGACGCGGTGAGCCAGCTCGGGTATTTGGCCGCCAAGACGACCTCCGTCGAGTTGGCCTCGGGCGTGTTCCCGATCTACATCCGCACGCCCTCGCTGCTGGCGATGACGGCCGCGGGGCTCGACTTCGTGTCCGACGGGCGGTTCCGGCTGGGGATCGGGACGTCCGGACCGCAGGTGATCGAGGGCTTTCACGGCGTCGAGTTCGACGCGCCGCTGGGCCGCACCCGCGAGATCGTGGAGATCTGCCGCAAGGTGTGGCGCCGGGAACGGCTGCAGCACAACGGCAAGCACTACCAGATCCCGTTGCCACCCGACCGTGGGACGGGACTGGGCAAGGCCCTGCAGCTCATCAATCATCCTGTGCGCGAACGCATTCCGATCACGATCGCCGCGCTGGGCCCGAAGAACGTCGAGCTCACCGCCGAGATCGCCGAGGGCTGGCAGCCCGTCTTCTACCTTCCGGACAAGGCCGCCTCGGTGTGGGGCGACGCGCTGGCGGCCGGTGCGGCCAAGCGGGATCCGGCGCTGGGGCCGCTGGACGTCATGGTGCACGCGTCGGTGGCCATCGGTGACAACGTCGACGAACGGCTGGCGTGGGTCAAGCCGCAACTCGGCCTGTACCTCGGCGGGATGGGCGCCAAGGGCCGCAATTTCTACCACGCCCTGGCGACGCGTTACGGGTTCGGCGAGGTCGCCGACCGGATCCAGGAGCTGTACCTGTCCGGACGTAAGCGGGAGGCCATCGATGCGGTGCCCGACGAATTGGTGCGCGGCATGTCGCTGATCGGCCCGCGCGGATACGTCGCCGAGCGCCTGGCCGCCTTCGCCGAGGCCGGGGTGACGACGCTGTTGCTCAGCCCGCTGGCCACCGACCGCGCCGAATCCGTGCGCTTCGTCGAGGAGGTGCTGCGGCTGCGCCCGGCCTGAGCCGTCACTGCCCCGCCTGCGGAAGCTGGTCCGCCGCGATCTCGCAGGGCGTCTTCCCGTCGGTCGCCGGGGGCGCCGGCTCGCCCGCCGCTGGAGCGGCCACCGGTGCGGGTGCGTCGGCCGGCGCGGCAGCCGGTGGTGGCGGCGGATCCGCAGGTGCCGGCGCATCGACGGGCACCGGCGCGTCGACCGGTTGAACCGCCGCGCCGGGCTTGGCTTCCCCGGTGTCCTCGACATCTTCCGTTTTCGCGGGCTCGTCGTCCGTCTCGTCGGCGTCGTCCCTGTCGTCGGCCTCAAAGGGGTTCTCGTCGAACGTGTTTCCGTCGCCGAAGGGGTCGGCGGCGCCCGCCTCGTCGCCGGCCGAGCCGAGCAGACCGCCGACCGCGTCGACGATCCTGCCGGCCAACCCGAGGAGACCGGCACCACCGCCGCCGAGCCCACCGCCCAGATCGCCCGTCGGCGTGCCGCCGCCGCCCCCAAGCGCGGTTCCCCAATCCGGCTGCGGCGCCGCCGGCATCGGAGCCGGCGCGAGCGTCGCCGCGGTCGGCGCCGGATCGACCGACGGCCTCGGAACCGGCTCCACCGACGGGCTCGCGCCCGCCGCGGCCGCGGGCGTGACCGCGACGGGCGGCGCGCTGGACGCGGACGGCCGCAACGGTTGGTAGCCGGGCCCGAGATCACCGGGGGCTTCGAAGCGCGCCGCCGGCGCGGCGGACATTCTGTCGGTGACCATGTCGTAGGAGGTCGCCACACCGTCGCGCGTCGAACGCATCGTGGTCAGCCAGTCGTCGCGAATCTCATTGTCCACGTAGGGCATTACCTGCTCGCGCACAACCTCTTCGGCGGCTTGCCGATCACCCACCCCGGCCGTGACCGCGGCGGAGGCAGCCAACCACGCCGGCCGCTGCACCTGCGTGCGGTCGTCGACGGCGATGGTGGTCGCAACCTTCGTATCGACCAGGTACCACAGGTTGTCGCGCAGGGATTCGCACCGTTGGGCCGCCGCACGCAGCTCCGTGGCCAGGGCACTGGCGGTGTCGCAGTGGCGCTCCAGGAACCGTGCCGCGGCGTCCCCGCCCGGCCCGGTCCACGCCGCGGCCAGCTCGGCCGCCTGGGCGCGCTGTATCCGCAGCGCTTCCATGACCACCTCGCCCGCCGCCCGCAGTTCAACGCAGTCGCGGTCGAGGGCGCGCAGGTCCAGGCCGTCTTCGGTGTCGTACCAGTCCCGGACCTGGGCGAGGTGCGCCGTCAGGTCGGGATGGTGATAGCCCACGACATGGCAGGCCTGCACATAACTCTGGGTGTGCTCGACGGCGGGCAGGCCCTCGGCGAGCCGCTCCGCGACGTCCAGCCGGTCGGCCATGTCAGGCGATCCGTGCCGCGGCATACCGTTCGGCGTCGGCGTAGCGGTCGGCGCTGGCCCGCAGGGCCGCGGCGATCTCGACCGACGCGCGCGACCACTGCGCTACTTCGGTGGCCAGGCGCTCCAGCTCGACCCGCAGCGCCTCACCGCGCGCGGTGTGCGTCCGCCCCGCGCTGGGCCCACTGAAAGTCAATCGGCCCAGCTGATCGCTGAGGGCGCGGTCGATGATGTCGGCGGCGGCGCTGAATTGGTCGGCGATGCGGTGCGTCGCCGGGACGTCGATCTCGGTGCGGGCCACGGTGGTCGGTCGTACTCCCCTGTCGAATCTCATGCCTAATCCGACGCCGGGGAACGCCCGGCGGTTCCGGCCGCAATCGACGCACGCGGCTGACCGCCTCCGAGATGCCGTGGGCCAGACACGCCCACCGCGTGTACACCAGTGCAATGTCGAAATACGTTGAGGCCGAGCAGGATTGACTGCTCTCCTCACGACTTCGGGCTGGGAGCGGGCCAGCCGGGAGATGGCGGCAGGGTGGGAAAGTCGGAGCGGGGATATTCACCGCCGCGGATGAGTTGGGGGTGTGGGGGCGCTTTGGAACGGCAGGCATCGGTGTCGTGAGCAACATCGGGCCATTCGGATGCGAGCCCGTATTCGGCGAAGTAACCACCCTGATGGCTGGTGATTCTCCATTGGTTGAACACATCGATCGACGGCGTGCGTGCCGGTCCCGACTGGGGGGGAAGCTGTGGACCGACAATCGCCGGAGCAGTCATGGTGATCCGCATCGGATAGATGCCTGAATCTGGGGGTGGCTGGGCGATGATCGGGCTGTAGCCCTTGTGGCCCTGGTCGGCGGCGCCGAATAGATACTCGCAAGTCACCACCGTGACGTCGTGACCGGAAGTGGCAATCGACAGGATGTGGGCCTGTTCACTGCCCACCCACGGGCGTTGGGGATCCTTGGTCTTCGGCCACAGGAACTGGGTGCCCGTCGGATGGTCAGCGGGCTGGTTGCGGTCGACCGCCTGCTGGAAACCCGGATAGAGGTATCGATCGTCACCGGTGAGCCGGGTGAGCAAATAGGACTCGTTGTACGCCCGCACCGCTACCGCGGGCCAGCTGGTCACGTCAATTCCGGGTTCGGCCGTCCAGACGACGGTGAAGTCGCTGAGGGCCGGGGGCCATCCCGCCGGGTTCGGCGGTGTCGGCGTTGGCTGATGCGACTGGTGGTTCGAGCTGCAACCGGCGAATAGCAGCACCGCGGCCGTTGAGAGTGCCGTGAAACAGCGCAACGCGCGAGGGATGCCCATCATTTGTGCCCCGGGGGCTCGGGCACGCCGATGATTTCGTTGTAGCGGTCGACCATGTACTGGTCGGGCGACATCTTCTCATTGGGGGGCAAGGCAAGTGCCTGAGACAGTGCCGGGCCAATAACGTTGTTGTATTGGCCAGCGGTAAGGCCGGGATATTTCGTTTGCAGTTCGTCGAGGGTTGCTATCCGTCCATACGGGTGGTCGTGGTCGTGGACAACGTATTCGGGCGGCAATCCCGTAATGGGCTGATTTGCCCCGAGCAACGCATCAAGCATCTCTTGATCGGCGCTTCCGATGTCCATGGGCTGGATGGGAGTTTGGCCCGGCGCCGTGGGCGCCGGCCCCAACATGTCGTTTTCGAGGTTGTGCCCGAGCATTCCAATCGCGGGCCCGGTGACTTTGCCCACCCCCGGGACCCAACCACCGGCCGTGCTGGCGGCCTGGACGCCGTCTTCGTAGGCCAGCTTCTTCGAGTCGTATTCCGAAAGCTGTTGGTGGTAACCGTTTTGTTCGTTGGCTTGGTAGGCGTTGTGGGTTCCGACGTCGACCAGTCCCCTTAGCGTGGCGGCGTCGTAGAGCTGGTCGCTGTAGCCATCGCGGTGGGGATTGAGCGCAAATTGAGAATCGTGGAGAACAGCCTGTGCATAGGCGTGACTGTTGAAGTCTTTGGCGGCGGTGGGGTCGCTATCGATCACCGAGAAGACGCCTTTGGCCACCGGTAGCGCACCGGACCGCTGATCGGACCATTGGTCGACGGGATCGCCAAATTCGGGCAGCCGGTTGGATGTTCCAGCGATGCTGTTGATGTACGGATCCAGACCGTGTCCCATAGCCTGCACGAGATTGGGATTCACCTGGCCCAGCGTGTGGTTACCCGGGAGATGAAGTAGCTCCTGCTGGTGGCCGCCGATGTAGGTGCTGTAGGCGCGCGCGGTTTCACCGGCGATCTTCGCTTCCGGCCCCTGGGCTGCGTCGCCGGTCCAGGAGAACAGCGAACCGACCGCCTGGCCGTTGTCCTTCCAGGCGTGATGGGTCAGGTTCTGCAGGAACTTGTCGTGGTCGCTGCCGGTCATGGTGTCGTGGACGACCTGGTGATCCGGAGACACCGCGGATAGCACGTTGGACACCGCGGGGTCCATGGCGGGATCACGCTCGACATTTTGGCCCTGGCTGGCCGGGTCGTGCTGCCAGAACGGGGTGTCCATCATGGCCCCCGCCTTGCGGATCATCGCCCGATCCAGATCGGTGTTCGTCTGGAAGGACTTGTCGCCGTCCTTGACGATGTTGGCGATGTCGTTGGTTTGGCGCAGGTATTCCAGGCCGGAGGAATTCAGCGCCTGCTGGACACTCTCCGGCAGCTGCGCGGCCCCACCTTTGACCGTGTCGGTCCGCTGTTTCGCGCCGACCTGGAGCGGCGTCTTGGGGAACGTGAGGTTGGGGTTGCTCATCAGCTGCCAGGAGTTGCCGATCATGCCCTTCTCGTCGCCGAGCCGCTGTTCGGCGGTGTTGAGTGCATCGATCGACATGCCGTGTTCTTGGGCCTGCAGCTGGCTCAGAACCGAAGCCTGCTCGGCGGTCAGCGGCACCTTTCCGGCACGCTGATCGGGCGTGATTGAGTTCAGCACCCCGTTGACGCGGGCGGCGGCCCCCTTGTCACCCCCGAGCGCGCCCTTGACGTCTTGCTCGGCTTGCTCGGGCGTCTCGGCCTCGTGACCGTCGACCCCCAGGACGTGGCCGGGGTCGTACCCGTCGTTGGCCAAGGTGGTCTGCGCTTGGCGAAGAGAACTCGAATAGGTGTCGCGGGTGGCATGCAGCTGGTCGAGGGCATCTTTGGTGTCACTGACGGCGGCGGCTTTGAGCACCCTGATAATCGACTGCAGTTCCTGCTGGCTCGCCGCGTCGGGATGGTCCTGCAGATCCTGCATCGCCAGGTCGATCAGATGGTCGAGCTGCTCCAACTGACCTTCCAACGTGGCGATCTCTCCGGCGCCGGCCTTTTGCGCCTCGGCCAACGCGGCGGCGATATTTTCCAGGTCAGCACCGATCTTGGGCAACTGCTCGGACTGCGTTCCCAGCGCCTGGGCCGTGCGCTGCACTTCGGCGGCGTCGTTGATCGGGTGATCCCCGTTCTGACGGTTCCAGGCCGCCTCGAAGCGCTTGCGGGCTTGCTCGAAGGCGTGGTCGGCCTCGCCGGTGGAGCGCCCAGCGCCATGAAAGGCGTTGGCCAGGTTGGCGATCTGCCCCGGCTGACCCGCCTGCAGGGTCCGGTTGACCTCCCATGGATCACCGCCTGCCCCGGCGACCAGCTCCCCTTTGGTGAGATGCTTCAGCTGCACCGCGTCTCCACACCGCGCCGCGATCGCCGGCCGACCGCGTTGTTTGCACGCCGATCAGCGGAGCGAACCCCGATTCGCCGCGAACCGCCACCGACGAGCATCACCACCCCTTCCGCGCTGGCGACAAGATTACTGTCCGAGGCCTGGGGATCAATTCAGTCACGCCCGCCGGCGGCGTGGTAAAGGACCCGTGACGCCGGGGACGGCTCGGGGGTTCCGGCCGCGTTCAGCGCGCGGAGCTGACCGCCTCGGCCACCCGATTCGCGACGCGCTGGGCGACGTCCGCCTCGGGGGCTTCCACCATGACCCGGATGACGGGCTCGGTTCCGGAGGGGCGCAACAGGATTCGGCCGGTGTCACCGAGTTCGGCCTCGGCGTCGCCGACCGCGGTGCGCACCGCGGGGGCCGCGGCGGCGGTGTCCTTGTCGGCGACGCGCACGTTGATCAGCACCTGCGGAAGCGTCTTCATCGGCGCGGCGAGCGCGGTCAGCGACGAGCCGGTCTGCACCATGCGGTTCATCAGGCGCAGCCCGGTGACGATGCCGTCCCCGGTGGAGCCCAGCGCGGGCATCACGATGTGGCCGGACTGCTCGCCGCCGAGGCTGTACTCGCCGGCCCGCAGTTCTTCGAGGACGTAGCGGTCGCCGACGCCGGTGGTGCGCACGGTGATCCCCGCGGAGCGCATGGCCAGGTGCAGCCCGAGGTTGCTCATCACGGTGGCCACCAGCGTGTCCGCAGCCAGCTCCCCGGCGTCGCGCATGGCCAGCGCGAGGATGACCATGATCGCGTCGCCGTCGACGAGTTCGCCGTTGGCGTCGATGGCCAGGCAGCGGTCGGCGTCCCCGTCGTGGGCCAGGCCGAGGTCGGCCCGGTGCGCGATGACCGCCGAGCGCAGCGAATCCAGGTGGGTGGAGCCGCAGTCGTCGTTGATGTTCAGGCCGTTGGGGTCGGCGTTGATCGCGATCACCCGGGCGCCGGCCGCGCGGTAGGCGCGCGGCGCGACCGACGAGGCCGCGCCGTGGGCGCAGTCGACCACGACGGTCAGGCCGTCGAGCCGCAGCGTGCTGGCCTTGCTCAGGTGGCGCAGGTAGCGGTCGTCGGCGTCCTCGGCGTCGATGACGCGGCCGATGCCGGCGCCGACCGGGCGCAGCCCGGGTTCGGCGGTGACCAACGCCTCGATCCGGTCCTCGGTGTCGTCGTCGAGCTTGCGGCCGCCGGGGCCGAAGATCTTGATGCCGTTGTCGGGCATCGGGTTGTGCGACGCCGAGATCATCACCCCGAAGTCGGCGTCATACGCGCCGGTCAGGTAGGCCACGGCCGGGGTGGGCAGCACCCCGACCCGCAGCGCGTCGACGCCCTGGCTGGTCAGCCCGGCGATCACCGCGGCCTCCAACATCTCGCCGCTGGCCCGCGGGTCGCGCCCGATCACGGCGACGCGCCGGCCCGGTCCACCCGAGCTCGCCAGGTGCCGCGCGGCGGCGGCACCCAGCGCCAGCGCCAGCTCGGCGGTCAACTCCCGATTGGCGACCCCACGGACACCATCGGTGCCGAATAGTCGGCCCATGCGGACAAACCTCTCACAATCGACGGTTTAGCACCTAACGTGCCCGTTCTTTTCTGACCGAAACGGGGCGCGTTTGCGCGCAGACACGCCGAACAAAGCGCGTGACTTCCCCGTTTGAGGCCCCGTTGCGGCCAGAAAGTGATGGTTGATCAGCGCTTGCTGTACTGAGGCGCCTTGCGGGCCTTCTTCAGGCCGTACTTCTTGCGCTCGGTGGCGCGCGGGTCACGGGTGAGGAAGCCGGCCTTCTTCAGCGCGGGCCGGTCCTCGGGCTGGGCCACGATCAGCGCCCGGGCGATGCCCAGGCGAAGCGCACCGGCCTGGCCCGAGGGGCCGCCGCCGTGCAGCAGGGCGAAGATGTCGAAGTTCTCCACCCGGTCGACGGTGACCAGCGGGGCCTTGATGAGCTGCTGGTGCACCTTGTTGGGGAAGTAGTCCTCCAGGCTGCGGCCGTTGAGGTCGAACTTGCCGGTGCCGGGGACCAGGCGCACCCGAACCACCGCCTCCTTGCGGCGGCCGACGGTCTGGATGGGCCGGTCGAACACGTAGGACTCGGCGGCCGCGGGGGCGGGCGCCTCGGCCGGGACGTCCGGGGTTTCCGGGGTCTCCGGGGCTTCCGGGGTGGCCGTGGTTGCTGATTCCTCCAGGGCCTCGGTCGTTTCGGTCACTGGGCCACCTGCTTGATCTCGTACGGAACCGGCTTTTGAGCGGCGTGCGGGTGCTCCGGGCCGGCGTAGACGTGGAGTTTGCGCTGGATCTGACGGCTGAGCTTGTTCTTGGGCAGCATGCCGACGATCGCCTTCTCGACGACGCGGTCGGGGTGCTTTTCCAGCAGCTCGCCGGTGGTGCGCGAGTGCAGGCCGCCGGGATACCCCGAGTGGCGGTAAGCCAGCTTGCTCTGCAGTTTGTCGCCGGACAGGGCGACCTTGTCGGCGTTGATGACGATGACGAAGTCACCGCCATCGACATTGGGGGCGAACGTCGGCTTGTGCTTGCCGCGCAACAGGGTGGCTGCCGCGACGGCAAGACGGCCAAGCACCACGTCCGTGGCGTCGATGACGTACCACGACCGCGTGGTGTCACCCGCCTTTGGCGCGTAGGTGGGCACAGCGCTTACCTTTTCTTTCTCGAGGTGGATCCCGGGTCGAGCCGGGTGCCGGTCAGGCGTTCGCGGTAAGGGCTGATCTCGGCGACCGACATTGACCCGAGGCCCCGGCGTTCCGCACGCCAACCGAGCAGCTTACCGACGCACGTCCCTGCAGGTCAAAACGACTGTGTGGTCCCGACGGCTCTCCCCCACCGGGACCACACAGACGACTATGGGCGCGGCTACCCTCCCCAGACGTGCGCCGCCCGCCGATCGGCGTCTGCCACCTGGTCCGCGCCATCGCGCACCGCGTTTCCGAGATCGACCAATATCTCGTTGAGGGCGGTCGCGGCCTGGTGCCACTTCTGCTGCTCAAGCTGGTAAGCGGCCGCCGCCTCTCGGGTCCAGAGCTGCTGCAACGGGGCGATCTGCGACCTCAGTTCGTCCAGCGCCGCGTTGAAACGGGCCGATGTGGTGTGGATCTCCTGACGAACCGAATGCTCGATTTCTCCGAAGTCATAGGAGAGCGCCGATTCCACGGATGGTCCTTTCGGTCAGAGTTGTCCGCCGGCGGCGGTGATGTGGCTTGCGTGGTCGTGGCCGGCCTCCTGCAGACTGGCCGCGTTGTGCCGAATGGTCTCGCCGATCGCGTGCAGGACGTGATAGAGCCGCAACGACTCGGCGTTCCAGCGATCCACCACATCTTTGAACCGCCCAGCCGCGACCCCGCCCCATACCGATGGCGGCACTCCGCTCATGCGGCCGATGAACGCTTGCAGCATGGCCCGGATTTCGTCGTTGCGGGCGTCCGTCATTCCCGCGACGGACCGCATCAGGTCGAAATCGGCGTTCAGTGTGTTCGGTGCAGCCATATTGAGTTCGACCCCGTCGACGCGCATTTGGTTCCACGCGATTCGCGATTTCATCCGATGGCGTGGGCGGATCGCACGGCCTGCTCGCAGGCCGCGCGGACGGCGTCTTCCATCCCTGGCCGGCTCTGGCATCCGAGGCTGATCCGGACCGGTCCGTCCGGCAGCACCGTCCACCGCACGTGATGGCCGGCGCGGACCTCGCGGTACGTCACCGCCGTCCTGCCGGCGCTGGTCCCGGAGGGATTGAAGTCGACAAACACACCCGCGGGCTCGGCGTCGATCGCGCGTTTCAACCGCTCGGCGGTGCCACTCAGCGTCTCGCCGGCGATCGGTGACTGTGTGACGTGCAACGCCACTTGCGGATCAGACGGTGAAGTCAGTTGCACTCGCGCCGAGCCCGCCCCGGAGACCACCCGTTGAGTGGGCCAATCCGCGGGCACCGTAAGTGCGACCCGGCCTTCCACCAGGAATGTCGTCGGCACGGCTTCCACCTGCGGCGGGGTCACGGTGCCGTTCCGGCCCACGGTGACGACCGCCGGGGCCGCAGCGGCCAGCACCATCGCGGCCGCGCCGAGACCGCTCAGTGCCCGCGCGCGAGATCGGACACGATCGCCGGGTCCGCGGCGCTCAGTCGGCTCGTCGTGATCGGACGCGACCGATCGGGCCAGGCGGGCCAGCCGGGCATCGTCGATTCGCACCACGGTCTGTCCGTTGACGCGCGCGGCATCAGCGATCGACGCCGCAAGGGTCGCCGCCCCGGCGACGGCCCTCGGCGTGTCGACGAGGACGGTGGCCGCTGGCGTGCCCGCGACGGTGGCCGCCACCTCGTCGGCGACAGCACACGGTTGCGGCCGACGCGGTATGGCCACGAGTTCGGCACCACCGATCACCACCATCCGCTCGGTGATCTCCACGACCACCGTCGATTCCGCGTCGGGACCGACGGCGCGCCTCAGCAACCACGACCGGGGTCGCGCCAGCACGCCATCGAACACGGAGGCCGCTGCCGCGCTCACCACCCCGACACGCGACGACGACCACCAAGACGGATACACCACGACGATGCCCTCGCCGCGCGCGCAGGCCGCCGATCGCAGCGCGTCACGCCACAGCGAAGCAACGGCGACCGGGCGGTCGCCCACCACAGCGACCCGATCATCTATCGCGCCGAGCGCCGCCGCGACGATCTCGGACCTCTCGTCCTCGGCGACCACGCCTGCCCCGCAACATAATCGGCGGACCGTGCCGGGGCCTGCTTCGATGACGGTGCGATGTGCGGTCAAGGCCCACTCCAAGCCACCTGGACGAGCCGTTCGTCGCCCGCGCCGGTGTGCAGGACACCGCGTCCGGGTGGCAATAGCGCTGGGCGAACGGACCCGAACGGCACGTGCTCGCCGGGAGATCCGCCCATCATCAACGTCATGCAGCCGAAATCACGTACGGCCGCAAGCAAGGGCTCGAACAACGCGCGCTCCGCCCCACCGCTGCGCCGCGTTATGAGCAGATGCAAACCCAGATCCGTTGCATACGGCAGATATTCGGCAATCGGTGCCAGCGGATTGCCTGCGGGGCCGGCGACGAGTTCGTAATCGTCGACGACAAGGTAGATATCGGGCCCAGACCACCACGACCCGGCCCGAAGCTGGGTCTGGCTCGCGTCGACCGGGGGCATTCGGCGCCGCAACAGGTCGAGCAGGTCGGGCAGCATTCCGGCCAGTGCGCCCGGCGACGTGGCGTAGCCGCCGAGATGCTGGGACTCGACGACGCCGAGCAGCGAGCGCCGGAAATCGACGATCACGAGGTGCGCCTGCGCGTGCGTCTTCGTCCGGACTAGCTCACGGCACAGTGTCCGTAGTGTCGCGGTCTTGCCGCACCCCGTGTCGCCGAGCACGAGAAGATGAGCGCGCCGGTCGAATTCGCATGTCACCGGCTGCAGCCGATGCTCGTCGATGCCCAGGACGATGCGGCCGCCCACTCGGGCTACGACGGTCTCACGCTCTACCAAATTGGGCAGCAAGGGTATTGGCGGCGCACCGAATTCGGTGGGGCCGATCTCAGCCAGGGGCAAGGCGATCATCATGTGCGACCCGTCGCTGGAAAGACCGCGGCCCGGTTTGCCCCGGGGCACGTGTTGCGCCGCTTTTCGGTCCACCTCGGAATCGGCGGGATCACCTAATCGCAGCTCGATGCGGGTGCCGATTTGGTCCCGCAATGCGGGCCTGATCTCGGCCCACCGCGACGCCGACAACACCACGTGCACACCAAACGAAAGGCCCTGCGTCGCAATGGCGGTGACCGATGCCTCCAGTATGGCGAACTGCTCACGTAGAGTCGCCCAACCGTCGACGAGAAGGAAGACGTCCCCGAAAGGATCGGTGTCGGGCACCTTGCGCTGCTCCCGCAGCTGACGGTATTCCGCCATCGACCCGATCCCGTGGTCGCTGAAGATGGCCTCCCGCGAACGGATAACCGACTCACATTCGGCAACGATCCGTGCGACGAGTCGCTGTTCGGCCCTGCCGGCGACCGCACCGACATGCTGAATTGTCCGTGTCGACGTCAGCGCCCCGCCGCCGAAGTCCAGGCAGTAGAACTGCACCTGTCGCGGGTCGTGTGTGGCCGCCAACGCCATGATCAGCGTGCGCAGTGCCGTCGACTTGCCCGACTGCGGCGCGCCAACGACCGCCACGTTGCCTGCGGCTCCTCGCAAATCGACCATCAGCGG
Organism: Mycobacterium paraffinicum; assembly: GCF_025822865.1. Lineage (NCBI taxonomy): Bacteria > Bacillati > Actinomycetota > Actinomycetes > Mycobacteriales > Mycobacteriaceae > Mycobacterium > Mycobacterium paraffinicum. The sequence continues at coordinate 237,259 of NZ_JACKUR010000025.1, forward strand.
TATTCGGGACTGTTCGAAGGGCCGGTCGACGATGCCGAGCGGAACCGCCAGGGCTGCCGATCCGAGAGGAGCATCGCGAAGCACGGTGTGCAGCGCGGGCGCCGGGCCCAGCGGTGGCAGCCAGACTTGGTGTGCGGGTGGCCCGTGGCCGGACAACCGGTCCAGGACCGCGTGCAGGGCCGTCCGCTCTGACGACTCACCGGGCGCGATGGCGTGGATGATCTCGCCGACTCTCTGAGTCCCGAACGCGCGCACGGAAGGCCCAGACCCGGGCGCCGCGACCGGCGCAACGGCCGGCAGCGGTCCCGAAACGTATGCGGCTTGAAATCGGGCCAGCTGCCCGTCGCTCGTCCGCAGGTAACCCGCCCCAGGGATATTCGGCAGTTGATGGGCATCGAGTGTTCCCAGCACCGCGCGTGATTCGCCGGCCGACAGGGTTTTCAGGCAGAGCCGATAGGACAGGTGGGCATCCAGCCCGCGCAGCCGGCCCTCGTCGAGTCGTTGGCTAGCCAGCAATAGATGCATGCCCAAGGACCGGCCGAGCCGTCCGATCGCCACGAACAGGTCGGCGAAATCCGGATGCTGGCTCAGCAACTCGGAAAATTCGTCGACAATGATGAACAAGGTGGGCAGGGCCGTCGATGCGGCGCCCTGCCTGCGCGCACGTTCGTATGCCGCAGCGCTGACTACGCCCGACGCGCGCAACAGCCGTTGCCGACGGTTCATTTCACCGGCCAGGGCGTCACGCATCCGGGCCACCAGCGGCGCATCGTCGGCAAGGTTGGTGATGACCGCGGACACGTGCGGTGCCCGCGCGAAATCGAGAAACGTTGCTCCGCCTTTGAAGTCGACAAGCAATATATTGAGTACATCGGGAGGGTTTCGCGCGATCATTCCCAGTGCGATCGTGCGCAGTAGCTCGGATTTGCCCGACCCCGTGGCGCCGATGCAGAGCCCGTGTGGACCCGAGCCGTTTTCCGCGGCCTCTTTGATATCGAGCTCCAGCCGCGTGCCGTCAGCCCGGGTTCCGATCGGGACGCATAGCCGATCGCGGTGGTCTTGGCTGTCCCACAATGCGACCGGATTGAAACGGCCCAACTCCTCGATGCCGATCAGGCTCGGCCAATCCGCGCCGTTGTCGTCGCGAAAGCCCGTGCCGGCGCGGTACGTCGCCAACCGGCGGGCACATACCAGCGCGTCCAGTGGGCCCAATCCGTCCGGGTCCGTCAGCGTCTGACTTTCACCTAGCGGGCCTATCGTCACCGGTGCACCGTCGCGGCCGCCGCCGACTTCGACGACGGTCGCACCCACGAATTCGGCGACGCCGTCGTCCAGGTCGCTGATCACCACCGTGTGCGCCGACCGCACACCGGTGAGCGCGCTTCGCGCATCCTGCACATTCCGATACACCATCCGCGCGGCGCCCAACCCATCGGCCGCGGTCGGGTGTTGGTTGTGCGGCAACCATTTCAGCCACTCCCAGTGCCGACGGTTCCGGTCGCTGACCGCAGCGACGATCAGCAACTGATCGGGAGGGTGCAAGACGGCAAGCTGGCAAACCATCGCCCGCAGCGTCCCGCGCGCCGCGGTCGCATCGCCGGCGATCGTCACACGCGGGAGTCCCCGCAGGCCGATCGCGACCGGTCCGACGATCGTGGAATGAGCGCGCAGGAATTGTTGGAGGGCGGTGGTGGTGACCGGGTCGGCAGGCTCGCTGGTCGGCGGGGCTACCAGCCGGGTGGCCAGCGGCCGGATGCCGGTACCGACTCGGACCAGGCAGAAGTCGGGGTCGGTCGCTCGACGCTCCCACATTCGGGGGCCGCCGATCAATGTCCACAGCGTGTCGGGGTCGGGCTGACTCCATGTCAGCGAGGACCGCTGTGCGGCAGCGGTTTCGGTGATGGTCGTCCGCAGCTGACTGAGGTATCCGAGATAGCGGAGGCGTTCGCTTTCGATGCCGCTGCCCTGGCGACGCCCGCGCCCAGCCATCGTTGTCATTACCGACGAGGCCACCATCATGATCGGGAAGGCCAGGAACATAGGGGTACGGTTGCCGCCCAGCCGCGACGAGAATACCGCCGCCATCACACTCATTCCGGCTACGGCCAGGAGGGCCGGCAACAGGCGCAGCAGGCCCGGTGTCGGGGCAGACGGCGGGGTGGGCGGCGGATCGACAAGGAGGTCCGCGGTCGCTACTGCCGGTGGCCGGCGTCGCGCCACGGGCACGAAAACTTGGGTCATCTCGCCCCCTCCCTCGCGCGACCGTAGGCAGCACCGAGATCCACGACAAGTCACCTGTGGACAGCCAGATACCCGGTGGGCGAAACCTGGCTATTTTGGCGGCAATCCGACTGAAGGGGTCACCGTTGCCTGCGACCGATCCGGGGCTCCGCCGGGTGTCAATCCATTCCGGCGCCACTGCCACCGACCTGTCCCTACCGGCCGAGATTCCCGTCGCCATCCTGACCCCGTCGATCGTCGACGTCCTCGAGGTCCGCGACGACGACGATCCGACCGCCAAGCGCTACCAGCTTTCACCCCCCGGATCCTCCGCTCTGGACCCGTCGAAGACGTTGGCGCAGAACGACATTGCGGATGGCGCAGTTCTTCTACTGAGTCAGCAGCCGGCCCCACCACCCGTCACCCGTCATCATGACGTCGCGGAGGCGGTGGCGGAGGCGCTGGCCTCGGCCCCGAAACCTGGGACCGATGCCCGGCGTCGACTAGCGGCCCGACGCACCGGTACGGTCGCGGCAAGCTGCTTGACCGCCATCGGCGTGCTGGCGCTCATCCGAAATGCGCTCAGCGGCAACCCCGGCCACGAGATCCACACGACGGTGGGCGTGGCGGCAGGCGCGGGCCTGGTCGCCCTGCTGTCCGCTGTGGTTGTGCACCGGGCCTATCGGAATGCGATCGCCGGGCTGGCGCTGAACGCGATGGCCACCGCGTTTGCAGCGGTCGCCGGTTTTCTGGCGGTGCCCGGCCCCCCTGGCGTCTGCAATGTCCTGCTGGCCGCGACGGCGACCACCGTCACCTGCGTTTTGGCGATGCGGGCATCGGGTTGCGGCGTGGTCGCATTGACCGCCGTATCGTGCCTCACGACGGTGGTCGCCGTGGCCGCACTGGTGGGGGTGATCACCGCCGCCCCGCCGCACGCCCTGGGCGCGGGCTCGGCGCTGGTGTCACTCGGCCTGCTCGGGGCCACGGCGCGGGTGTCGATCGTGTTGGCGGGGTTATCGCCCCAGCTGTCGGCGCCGGCGGACATGGACGAGACCGAAGTAAGCCGGGCCCGCCTGACGGCGCAAGCGCGCCGCGCCGACGCCTGGTTGTCGAGCCTGCTTGCCGGGTTCTCGGCATCGGCCGCTGTCGGCGCCGTCGTCACCGTGCTGGCCGGTGCATCACGCCTGTCCTGCATGGCATTCGGCACTGTCACCGGCGCCCTGCTGCTCTTACGTGCGCGTTCCGGTGCCGCCTTAAGGATGCAAACGTTCGCCATCGCGGGAATGGCGGTGGTGGGGACAACTTTCGGTGTCGCCGCCTTGAGCGCAACGAGCCACGGACCGTGGGTCGCCGCCGCTGCGGCAACGCTGAGCGCCGCGGCGCTTTACCTCGGTTTCGCCGTTCCGGCGATGTCGCTTTCGCCGCTTGCGCGCCGCAGCTTCGATGCGTTGGAGTGGCTGGCGCTGGTTGCGTTGGTGCCATTGGCCTGCTGGATATGCGGACTCTATGGCGCCGTCCGGGGATTGAACCTCAAGTGAGGACGTCGCGCGTCGTCGGCCTCCTGTCGGTGTCGGCGCTGGCGTGGCTGACGATGCTGGGACCGCCACTGGCGCAAGCAATTCCGCCGCCTCAGGTCGACGACAGGTGGTTACCGAAGCCCGCGCGGCCCGCGCCCCCGCGGCCGACGGTGCAGCGCGAGGTTTGCGCGACGATGACGACGGGATCGGCGCCTGACCGGCTGGCTGAACTTCTCGACCTGCCGCGGGTCTGGCAGCTCACCCGCGGCGCCGGCCAACGGATCGCGGTCATCGACACCGGCGTCTCGCGGCATCGCCTGCTATCCGATGTGTTGCCGGGCGGGGATTATGTGTCCGGCGGCGACGGGACCCAGGATTGCGACGCGCACGGCACTCTGGTCGCCGGAATCATCGCTGCCACAGCGGATTCAGGCTCAACCGGCATTGCCCCCGAAGCCACCGTGATCAGCATTCGCCAGTCCAGCGGGAAGTTCTCCCCCGCCGACGACCGGTCCCGTGGGGGCGTCGGTGACGTCGACACCATGGCGAAAGCCGTCCGCACCGCCGCCGATCTCGGCGCGTCGGTGATCAACGTCTCCTCGGTGGCCTGCGTTCCCGTCGCATCGGCGCTCGACGATCGCGCACTGGGCGCCGCGCTGGCCTACGCCGTCGATGTCAAAAATGCCGTCATCGTGGCCGCGGCCGGCAACACTGGCGGAGCCGCGCATTGCCCTTCCCAGCGCTCGGATGCCACCTGGGAGACGGCCACGGTTGCGGTCAGCCCGGCGTGGTACGACGACTTCGTGCTGACCGTCGGTTCGGTGGATCCCGAAGGTGCGCCGTCGGATTTCACCCTCGCGGGCCCCTGGGTGGACGTAGCGGCCCCCGGCGAGGCGGTGACCCCTCTCGGCTCGGAACCGGTGTCCGGCACCAGTTACGCCGCGCCAGTGGTCAGTGGGCTGGCCGCGCTGATCCGGGCGCGGTTCCCGGTGTTGACCGCGCGGCAAGTGATGCAGCGCATCGAGTCCACAGCGCATCACCCACCCTCCGGTTGGGACCCGCTCGTAGGCAACGGCGCGATCGACGCGTTGGCGGCAATCAGCACCGATGCCGGTCCACCCGGGACCACGTCGACGCCTGCCCCCGCGCCGATCGCCTTGCCGCCGCCACCCGCACCGCAGAACGCCCACGCGCGCAACACCGCGTTGCGCGGCGTCGCCCTCTGCCTCGCCGCGCTGGGCGTCGCGCTGGTCGCCGGTGTGGCCGGGGGGCGACTACGGCATCCCCGCCACAAAGTCACGGGCGACTGACGCCTTCTCTCTGCTCAGTTCCGGCCCGGCCGGAAGGGCCCCCAGTACGGGCCATGGCGCCGGGTTGGCCGCCGGGAGCCCGAGATCATGTGCGGCTTCGTCGTCGTGGATCGCGAACCGCACCCCGCTGTCGGTGACCAGGTACCGCGTGCCGACTCGGACGTAGGCGCTTCGGCCGGGCGGCATGTACACCGCGTCCACCGCGGGGCCGGGGCCGTCGGCCTGGGACAACGTCACCGGTGCCTGACCGGCGGGTATCGGCAGCCGACCGCCGGCCAGAAGCGTGACGCCCGATCGGCCGGGTGGCGCCGGCTGCCACGAGACGCACAAAGCGCTCCCGTCCGACAGGGTGGGGGCCCGGTCGGGAAAGCCGGCCACCGGCAGCGCATCGACGATCGGAGCGGCGCGAATCGCGTCGGGCGCCACCGTTACGGCGTTCGCGGTGCCCTCGGAATTGCTGAAGCGCAGCAGGTCAGCGGCCACCTCTCCGATCCGCTGGACCCCGGCAGCGACCACCGCGTAATACTCGTCACCCCCAGACCGGGCGATGCGCACCACGCTTCCTACCGGAAACCCGGGTAGCGCGGACGCCTTGTCGCCGGCGCCCCGGATAAGGGGTGCCCTGATTGATGGCGCCTCGGGAATGGCGTTCAGCAACGCCGGCGAGACGAGCCGCGGTTTGCGGCCTTCCAACCGAAGCGCGCGCACGACCCCGACGTCGGCGACGTCCACCACGGCCCGCTTCCCGTCGTAGAGCAGGTAGACCGGCGAACCCGAGGCCGGCGCGACCAGTGCGGCCCGCCCGGAACTCAGTTGCCCGGCCGCCGCGTCGTCGGTGCGGCCCACGACGACCGTCGTCGCGACGGCGCCGTCGGCGTCGGCGTCGGCGTCGCAGATCGTCCAGGCCGCTTCGTCCGCCGACAACGGATCGCCGATGAAGTGCGGCGCACTCGGGATACCCAGCAGCGGGCCGCGTTTGGCGCGGGCCAAGTCCGCTTCGGGCACCGGCCGGGGATTCACCGCCACTGCCGCGATCAACCGCGCCGACGCCAGGTTCATGACGGGATGCCAGGTATCGCCCACCCGTACGTACAGCGCTCCGGATTCTTGCCCCATCACCAGTTGGGTCCCATCGAGCGCCACCCGTGGCCGCAGCAAAGCAAGGAGCGCAGCCCCCGCGACGGCGATCGCCGCCAGCACGCACCCGATCGCCAGCGCCGCCGTCCGCGCACGCGAGCCGGCGCTGAGAGTGTGGATGTTCCCGCCCAGCAACGCGCACTCGACGCGACGCAGCAGGAATCGGTAGCCGCTGACGTGCAGCCACGGCGCGGGCTGACGCGGCACTGATTCCCCCAACCTGCGTAGTCGTTGCGCATACGGTAAACGGCCTGTCCGCGGGGGCGCTTAATTGATCCACAGGTCAGCGAACTTTCGAACCGTGCTTGGGGTAGGTAAAGTTACGGCGTGTTTTCTCACCGGATAGGTCGCTGCGTGGGGCTGGGGGCCTCTGCGCTGGTCACCGCTTCTGGCCTGCTCTTGTCCCCCGCCGCGGCGCCGATAGCCTCGGCCTTCGACTGCCCGGACGTCGAGGTCATCTTCGCCCGCGGCACCAACGAACCGGCTGGCCTGGGCCGCGTCGGCGACGCGTTGGTGGACTCGCTGCGCCAGCAGACCGGCCTGAACATTCTGCCCTACGGCGTGAACTACGCCGCCAGCAAGCTGCAGCTGCACGGCGGCGACGGCGCCAACGACACCATCGACCGCGTCAAGAAGAGCGTGGAAACCTGCCCCAACACCAAGATCGTGCTGGGCGGCTACTCGCAGGGCGCGTCGGTGATGGACATCGTGGCCGGCGTCCCGATCGGCGGCATCAGCTGGGGCAACAAGCTGCCCGAGCAGTACGCCAACAACATCGCGGCGGTCGTCACGTTCGGTGACGTGGCCGACCGCGCCGGCGGCACGCTGCCCACTCAGAGCGCGCTGCTGGGCTCGAAGGCCGCCGACTACTGCAACCCCAACGACCCGATCTGCCACGCCGGGCCCGGCAACGAGTGGAGCGGGCACACCGAGGGCTACGTCCCCGTCTACACCACCCAGGCCGCGGCGTTCGTCGCCCAGAAACTGGCCGGCTCGAGCCCGTCCAGCCCCGCGTTCGGACCGCCGCTGGGCCCGGTTCCGAACCAGCCCGGCGGCACGCCGTCACCGGTGTACGGCCAGACCCCGCCCGGGTCGGCGCCGTCGATCCACGGCGGAACCGGCCCGGCGCCCGCGCCGACCACGGTGACTCCGCAAGCTCCTCTCGTCTGAATCGTTACCGGCACGAGACCAACGCGCCCCTAACATCGTGGGGTGCGGCTCATTCCATTGACGCTGGGCGCCGGGCTGCTCGCGGGCGCCGCGATAGTGGTTGCTCCCCAACTGCTTCCGCAGGCCTTCGCGTCGTGCCCCGGCGTTGAGGTGGTGTTCGCCCGCGGCACCGACGAACCGCCCGGCGTCGGCAAGGTCGGCGGGGCGTTCGTGAACTCGCTGCGCCAGCAGACCGGCAAAAGCGTTGGCTCATATGGGGTGAACTACCCGGCCAACAAGGACTTCCTGGCCGCCGCGGACGGCGCCAACGACGCCAGCAACCACATCCAGCAGATGGCGGGCAACTGCCCCAACACCAAGCTGGTGCTGGGCGGCTACTCCCAGGGGGCCGCCGTCGTCGACATCGTCACGGCCGCACCGTTGCCCGGCCTGGGCTTTCGCCAGCCCCTGCCGGCGGCGGCCGCCGACCACGTCGCCGCCGTCGCCCTGTTCGGGAATCCGTCGAGCCGGGCGGGCCAACTGATGAGCGCGCTGACCCCGGAATACGCCGGCAAAACCATCGACCTGTGCAACCCGGGCGACCCGATCTGCTCGGGCGGCACCCGGTGGGCATCGCACCTGAGCTACGTGCCCGGATTGACCAACCAGGCCGCCAGTTTCGTCGCGACCAAGGTTTAGCGAGTGCGCAGGTCCCGGGTGACCAGGTTGCGCGCCTCCAGCTGGTCGTCGGGCGGATAGTCGACGCCGACCAGCGTCAGCCCCTGCGCCGGCGCGGCCGCGTAGTCACTGGAACGGCTTGTGGCGGTGAGCAATTCACGACACCACGACACCAAGCGGCGGTGCTCGCCCACGGCCAGCAGCGCCCCCACCAACGAGCGCACCATCTGCCAGCAGAATGCGTCGGCGCTGACGTGCGCGGTGATCAGGTCACCGTCGCGCGACCAGTCCAGGCGCTGCAGATCGCGGATGGTGGTGGCGTTGGGCCGATGACGGCAGAACCCGGCAAAGTCGTGCAGCCCCAGCAGGTCTCGCGACGCGACGGTCATCGCGTCCACATCCAGGGGGCGCGGCCAGGCGGTGATATATCGGGCCTGCTGCGGCTCCACCCCGTAGGGCGCCGTCGACAGCCGGTACACGTAGTGACGCCGCAGCGCCGAGAACCGGGCGTCGAAACCCGCTGGGGCGCGGGCGATGTCGAGCACGCGGACATCGGTGGGCAGGAACCGACCGAGCCGGCGCACCAGCGGCTCGAATTCCGTTTCCCCGGCGCGCGACGAGCGCGGGTAGGCGTGCGGCAGCGCGGGCGGCGGCACGTCGACGTGCGCCACCTGACCGGTGGCGTGCACCCCGGTGTCGGTGCGTCCGGCCGCCCGCAGCCGCATCGGCGCGCGGAAGACCGTCGTCAGCGCCTCGTCGAGCACTCCGGCGACGGTGCGCTGGCCGGACTGAGGCGCCCAGCCCGCGAATTCCGTTCCGTCATAGGCGATGTCGAGCCGCAGACGGACGGCCTCGCTAACTCTCGTCAGCCTCGTCAGCCTCGGCGGCCTTTTCGGCTTCGGCCCGCGCGGCGACGGCTTTGTCGGCCTTCTCCTCGGCCTTGGCCTGGGCTTGGGTGGTCTCGCCGGCTTCGGCTTCCTCAGCTTCCGGGGTCTCGGCCGGCTCGGTCACCTCTTCGGCGGTCGGGCCGACGGCTTCCTCGGATTCGACCGCCGCCTGAGGTGCCGCCGCTGCCGCGACGGGTGCGTCAGCCTTCTTGGTCGCCTTCACCCGGCGCGCCCGGTCGGCCTCCGAGGTCACCGTCTTCTCCAGCACCAGCTGGATCACGGCCATCGGGGCGTTGTCGCCCTTGCGCGGCTCCACCTTGATGATGCGGGTGTAGCCGCCGTTGCGGTCGGCGAAGAACGGCCCGATCTCGTCGAACAGCTTGTGCACGACGTCCTTGTCGCGGATCTTCTTGAGCACCTCGCGACGGTTGTGCAGCGTGCCCTTTTTCGCATGCGTGATCAGCTTCTCCGCATACGGCCGCAGCGCCCGCGCCTTCGGCTCGGTCGTCTTGATCTGGTTGTGCTCGAACAGCGACGTCGCCAGGTTGGCCAGCAGGGCCTTCTGGTGGGAAGATGACCCGCCGAGGCGGGGGCCCTTGGTGGGCTTGGGCATTGCACTATCTCCTCATCGGGGGCCAGCCCCCGTATCAGGTAGGGCCGGGACGGAATTCTTTACAGCTGTTCGGTTTCCGCGTAGTCCTGGTCGTCGTAGGCGCCCTCGGTGGACCAGGTGCCCGTGGCCACGTCGTAGCCCGCGACCTGCGACGGGTCGAAGCTCGGCGGGCTGTCCTTGAGCGACAGGCCCAGCTGGTGCAGCTTGACCTTCACCTCGTCGATGGACTTCTGACCGAAGTTGCGGATGTCGAGCAGGTCGGACTCGGTGCGGCTCACCAGCTCGCCGACGGTGTGCACGCCCTCGCGCTTGAGGCAGTTGTACGACCGCACCGTGAGGTCCAGGTCGTCGATCGGCAGCGCGAACGAGGCGATGTGGTCGGCCTCGGCCGGCGACGGCCCGATCTCGATGCCCTCGGCCTCGACGTTGAGTTCGCGTGCCAGGCCGAACAATTCGACCAGGGTCTTACCGGCCGACGCCAGCGCGTCGCGCGGGGTGATCGAACTCTTGGTCTCGACGTCCAGGATCAGCTTGTCGAAGTCGGTGCGCTGCTCGACACGGGTGGCGTCGACCTTGTAGGTCACCTTGAGCACCGGCGAGTAGATGGAATCGACCGGGATGCGGCCGATTTCGGCGCCGGAGGCCCGGTTCTGCACGGCCGGGACGTAACCGCGGCCACGCTCGACGACGAGCTCGACCTCGAGCTTGCCCTTGTCGTTCAGCGTTGCGATGTGCATGTCGGGGTTGTGCACCGTGACGCCGGCGGGCGGGACGATGTCGCCCGCGGTGACCGCGCCCGGGCCCTGCTTGCGCAGGTACATGGTGACCGGCTCGTCCTCCTCGGAGGACACGACCAGGCTCTTTAGGTTCAGGATGATCGCGGTGACGTCTTCCTTCACCCCGGCGACGGTGGTGAACTCGTGCAGCACGCCGTCGATGCGGATGCTGGTGACGGCCGCGCCGGGAATCGACGACAGCAGCGTCCGGCGCAGCGAATTGCCCAGGGTGTAACCGAATCCGGGCTCCAGGGGCTCGATGACGAACTGCGAGCGGCTGTCGGTGAGGACTTCCTCCGACAGTGTGGGTCGCTGAGAGATCAGCATGGTGTTTCTTCTTCTCCTTCTCGGCACCCGCTATTTGATGCCGTTGAGGTTTTCGAGCCGGGCGGCTCGAAAGTCCGTTACTTCGAGTAGAACTCGACGATCAGCTGCTCGGCGAGCGGCACGTCGATCTGCGCCCGCTCGGGCAGCTGGTGGATCAGGATGCGCTGACGCTCCCCCACCACCTGCAGCCAGCTCGGAATCGGGCGGTCGCCCGCCGTCTCCCGCGCGATCTGGAACGGCACCGTGTTCAGCGAGCCGTCCCGCACGTCGATGATGTCGTACTGCGACACCCGGTAGCTGGGAACGTTGACGTGCACGCCGTTGACGCTGAAGTGGCCGTGGCTGACCAGCTGGCGGGCCATCCGGCGCGTGCGGGCCAGCCCGGCCCGGTACACGACGTTGTCCAGCCGGCTTTCCAGGATCTTGAGCAGCTCCTCACCCGTCTTGCCGGACTGCCGGGAGGCCTCTTCGTAGTAGCGGCGGAACTGCTTCTCCATGACGCCGTAGGTGAAGCGCGCCTTCTGCTTCTCCTGCAGCTGCTGCAGGTATTCGCTCTCCTTGATCCGCGCGCGGCCGTGCTGACCCGGCGGGTAGGGGCGCTTCTCGAAGGCCTGGTCGCCGCCGACGAGGTCGGTGCGCAGCCGGCGCGACTTGCGGGTGATGGGTCCGGTGTAACGAGCCATGATTGTTTCCTAGACCCTTCTGCGCTTGGGCGGACGGCAGCCGTTGTGGGGCTGCGGGGTGACGTCGGAGATCGCGCCGACCTCGAGGCCGGCGGCCTGCAGCGAGCGGATCGCCGTCTCCCGGCCCGAGCCCGGGCCCTTGACGAACACGTCGACCTTGCGCACGCCGTGCTCCTGGGCCTTGCGCGCGGCGTTCTCGGCGGCGAGCTGCGCGGCGAACGGGGTCGATTTCCGCGAACCCTTGAAGCCGACGTGACCCGACGACGCCCAGGCGATGACGTTGCCCTGCGGGTCGGTGATGCTCACGATCGTGTTGTTGAACGTGCTCTTGATGTGCGCGGCACCGTGCGGGATGTTCTTCTTTTCCCGCTTGCGGGTCTTCTGCCCCTTCTTGGGCGCAGAGGATGCCTTCTTGGCTGGTGGCATGGGCGATTACCTGGCCTTCTTCTTGCCGGCGATGGTGCGCTTGGGGCCCTTGCGGGTGCGCGCATTGGTCTTGGTCCGCTGGCCGCGCACCGGCAGGCCGCGGCGGTGCCGCAGGCCCTGGTAGCAGCCGATCTCGATCTTGCGGCGAATGTCGGCCTGCACCTCGCGGCGCAGGTCACCCTCAACCTTGAGGTTCGCTTCGATGTAGTCACGCAAGTGCGTCAGCTGGTCGTCGGTCAGGTCCCTGGTGCGCAGGTCCTTGTCGATCCCCGTAGCCGCCAGAATCTCGTTCGACCGGGTACGGCCGACACCGAAGATGTAAGTCAGCGCGATCTCCATCCGCTTGTCGCGCGGCAGATCGACGCCTACTAGTCGAGCCATAGGTGGCGTTTCCTCTTTTTCTCGGCGGAGGTCTTTTCCCAGCCCGTTCCCGCTTCGCGGGGCCCGGCCTCCGTCCGGGCGTGGATGAGCGGCCCATCTCTATAGATGCCAGCCGCTCAGTGGTGCTGGGAGGTCTGCATTCAGTTGTGTAGCAAGCGTTTAGCGCCTAGCCCTGGCGCTGCTTGTGGCGCGGATCGGAGCAGATCACCATGACCCGCCCATGCCGACGGATCACCCTGCACTTGTCACAGATTGGCTTGACGCTCGGGTTCACCTTCACGGCTGATCGATCCTGTTCTTTCTCGTTGTCAGATTCGGGGCTTACTTGTACCTGTACACGATGCGGCCCCGGGACAGGTCGTAGGGAGACAGCTCCACCACCACGCGGTCCTCGGGCAGGATGCGGATGTAGTGCTGCCGCATCTTGCCGCTGATGTGGGCGAGCACCTTGTGACCGTTCTCCAGCTCAATGCGGAACATCGCATTGGGCAGGGGCTCGACCACGCGGCCCTCGACCTCTATGGCGCCTTCCTTCTTGGCCATAACTTCTCGTCAAATCCTCGTCTTTGGTTTCGTATCCTTGTGTGCGCCCATATCGGCGCAGCATTCGCCCGACTAGAAACGTGAGCCAAGGGCAGGAAATTCCAGGAAATTCCTAAGACAGGGCACGCAAAAAGTCGGCGCGGATGACGCACCGTTGTCCCACGATACCTGGTCAGCGCCCTGACCCAAAATCGCTGGCAGCGAAATCCGGCCGGCCGATAAACCGCCTCCTCGACCTGCCGCCAGCGCCCTGACGAGCGCATACTTAATCCCGATGACGAGTCCCGCGAGCCCCGCAACCCCCTCAGTTCAGCCTCGCAAGCCGGTCCTGTTGACCGTCGACGACGATCCCTCGGTTTCCCGCGCGGTCGCCCGCGACCTGCGTCGCCAATACGGGGACCGCCACCGGATCGTGCGCGCCGAGTCGGGCCCCGACGGCCTGGAGACGCTCAAGGAGCTCAAGCTGCGGGGTGAGACGGTCGCGGTGCTGATCGCCGACTACCGGATGCCGCAGATGAGCGGCATCGAATTCCTCGAGCAGGCGATGGACCTGTATCCGGCGGCGCGCCGCGTGCTGCTCACCGCCTACGCAGACACCCACGCCGCCATCGACGCGATCAACGTCGTCGACCTGGACCACTACCTGCTCAAGCCGTGGGACCCGCCGCAGGAGAAGTTCTACCCCGTCATCGACGCGCTGCTGGACGCCTGGCGCGCGGCGCCCGAACACCCCATCCCGCACACCAAGGTGATCGGGCACCGCTGGTCGGAGCGGTCGTGGCAGGTGCGTGACTTCCTGGCCCGCAACGGGCTGCACTACTCGTGGTTCATGGCCGACGACCCCGACGGCGAGCGGTTGCTCAAGGCCGCCGGCGAGGACGGCCGGCGGCTGCCCATCGTCGTCACCGAACGCGGCGACACCCTGATCGAACCCACCGACGCGCAACTGGCCGACACCCTGGGCCTGACCACCACGCCGTCTCAGGAGTTCTACGACCTGATCGTCATCGGCGGCGGGCCGGCGGGCCTGGCCGCCGCCGTGTACGGCGCCTCCGAGGGGCTGCGCACGGTGCTCATCGAACGCACCGCGACGGGCGGCCAGGCGGGCCAGAGCTCACGCATCGAGAACTACCTGGGCTTCCCCGACGGGGTGTCCGGCGGCCAGCTGGCCGACCGGGCCCGCAGGCAGGCCGAGAAGTTCGGCGCCGAACTCATCACCGCCCGCACCGCCACGGCGCTCGAAGTCAACGGCCCCAAGCGCACCGTGCGGTTCGCCGACGGCGGATCGATCGACGCGCACGCCGTCATCCTGGCCACCGGCGTCGCCTACCGTCAGCTCCCGGCGGAGGGCTGCGGCGAGCTGACCGGCCGCGGCGTCTACTACGGGGCCGCCGTCTCCATCGCGTCGGAATGCGCGGGCGAGGAGGTCTACGTCGTCGGCGGGGCCAACTCCGCCGGCCAGGCCGCGATGTACCTGTCCCGCGAGGCCAAGTCGGTGACCATCGTGGTTCGCGCGCCGTCGCTGGACGCGTCGATGTCCTACTACCTCATCCAGCAGATCCAGCAACGACCCAACATCACGGTGCGCACCTGCACCGAGGTGCGCCGCGCCGTCGGGGACGACCACCTGGAGCGGCTGACCCTGGTCGACAACCGGACCGGGGACACCGAGGACGTCACCTGCGCCCGGATGTTCATCTTCATCGGCGCCGCCCCGCGCACCGAGTGGCTGGACGGGGTGCTCGCCCGCGACAACCACGGCTTCGTGCTCACCGGGCCGGACCTGCGCAACGTCTGCGGCTGGACGCTGGACCGCCCGCCCCACCACCTCGAGACCAGCGTGCCGGGCGTGTTCGCCACCGGCGACGTGCGGGCCGAGTCCGCCAAGCGCGTCGCGGCCGCCGTCGGCGAGGGATCGATGGCCGTGATGCTGGTGCACCGCTACCTGGCGGAATCGTGACCGCCACGATGCCCTGCGAGCCCGATGAGCTGCGCAGCCTGTTCCTGTTCGAGGCGCTCACCGACGACCAGCTCGCGGTGTTGTGCGCCAACGGGCACATCGAGAACTACGAACCGGGACCGATCTGCGTCGAGGGTGAGCCGGCGACCTGCTTCTACGTCCTCATCGAGGGTGAGCTGATGATGTCCAAGCTCTCCGGCGGCCAGGACATCGAAACCAACCGCACCTCGCAGCGCGGCGTGTATTGCGGCGCTTGGCGGGCGTTCACCGGCGGCAAGCAAAAGAGCTACGACGCCTCGGTGCACGTGACCAAGCCGTCGCGGTTCTTCGTGATGGACGCGCCGGTGTTCGCCCGGTTCATGAAGGACCAGTTCCCGATGGCGGTGCACCTGCTCGACGGCATCGCCGTCGGCACCGACCGGACCCGCCGGATCATCGACAACCGGGAGAAGCTGCTGGCGCTGGGCCGGTTGTCGGCCGGGCTTACGCATCAGCTGAACAATCCCGCGGCGGCCATCGCCCGTGCGGCGGCCGACCTGCGCGGCCGGGTCGCCGGTATGCGGGGCAAGCTGGCGATGCTCGCCGACGGCACGGTCAGTCCCGAGGCGCTCAGCGCGCTGGTCCACCTGCAGCAGGAGGTGGCCGAGCAGGTCGCCAAGTCGGCGTCGGAGCACCTGAGCGCCATGGAAACCGCCGACCGTGAGGACGCCGTCGGCGACTGGCTGGAAGACCACGGCGTCGAGGGCGGTTGGGACATCGCGCCGACCTTCGTCGAGGGCGGCATCGACACCGATTGGCTGGAGCGGATTTCCACGGTCAGCGAGGAACTCGCGTCGACCTCGCTGGAGGAGGCGATCCGGTGGATCAACTACACCATCGAGAGCGAGCTGCTGATGAACCAGGTTCTGGAAGCGAGCAAACGGATTTCGGCGTTGGTCGCCGACGCCAAGCAGTATTCGCAGCTCGATCGGGCCCCGTTCCAGGTGGCCAATGTGCACGAGTTACTGCGCAGCACGCTGGTGATGTTCGCCGACCGGTTGACCAAGGACCCGAGCAAGGAGCCCGGAAAACACCCCGCGATCACCGTGGTCAAGGACTTCGACCAATCGCTTCCCGAAATCCCTTGTTACCCAGGCGATCTCAATCAGGTGTGGACTAACATCATCGACAACGCGATCGCCGCGATGCGCGACACCGGCGGCACGCTGACCATCCGCACCTGCCGGGAGGGCGAGAACATGGCCCGCGTCGAGATCTGCGACACCGGGCCCGGGGTGCCCGAGGACGTGCGCGAGCACATCTTCGAGCCGTTCTTCACCACCAAACCGTTCGGCGAGGGCACCGGTCTGGGACTGGATCTGGCCTTCAACATCGTCGTCAAGAAGCATCGCGGGGATCTGCGCGTGGAATCGACGCCCGGCGATACCCGGTTCGTCGTGTTGCTGCCGCTCGAGACGCCGCCGCCGGTGGAGGTAGATCTTCCGGAATAGCCACACCATGCCGCCGGTTGGGAACAACCATGACCGATGCAGCGAGCAAGCCCAACCTCGGCCGGTTCGGATCGTTCGGACGCGGCGTGACGCCACAACAAGCCAAAGACATCGAATCCCTGGGCTACGGGGCCGTGTGGGTGGGCGGTTCGCCGCCGGCCGAGCTGGCCTGGGTGGAGCCCATCCTCGAAGCGACGACCACCCTGCAGGTGGCCACCGGGATCGTCAACATCTGGACGGCGGCGGCCAAGCCGGTGGCGGAGTCGTTCCACCGCATCGACAAGGCCTACCCCGGCCGCTTCCTGCTGGGCATCGGCGTCGGCCATCCCGAGGCGCACACCGAGTACCGCAAGCCCTACGACGCGCTCGCCGAGTACCTGCAGCAGCTGGACGACTTCGGGGTGCCCGCCAACCGCCGGGTGGTGGCCGCCCTGGGCCCGCGGGTCCTGAGGCTGTCGGCGGAGCGGGCCGCGGGGGCGCACCCGTACCTCACCACGCCCGAGCACACCGCTCGGGCCCGCGAGTTGATCGGCCCGTCGGCGTTCCTGGCGCCCGAACACAAGGCGGTGCTGACCACCGACCCCGAGAAGGCACGTGCGGTGGGCCGCAGGGCGCTCGACATCTATTTCCAGCTCGCCAACTACCGCAACAGCTGGAAGCGGCTCGGTTTCACCGATGAGGAGGTCACCAAGCCGGGCAGCGACCGCCTGGTCGACGCGGTGGTGGCCTACGGCACGCCCGACGCGATCGCCGCCCGGCTGAAGGAGCACCTCGATGCGGGCGCGGACCACGTGCCCGTGCAGGTCCTGACGAAGGATGAAAACCTGGTTCCGGCTCTGGCGGAATTGGCCGGGCCGCTCGGACTGAGCTAGCAGACGACGCACGAGGGGGACGTAGATGACCGAGCCCGTAGCACTCAAGCCCGACCTGGGCCGGTTCGGCGTGTGGCTGCCCACCCGCTCGATCACCCCCGAACTGGCGGCGCGGATCGAGTCGCTGGGTTACGGTGCGGCCTGGATCGGCGGTTCACCGGATGCCGAGCTGTCGTGGGTGGAACCGGCCCTGGAGGCGACGACGTCGCTGCAACTGGCCACCGGGATCGTCAACATCTGGACCGCGCCGGCCCCGGCCGTCGCCGAGTCCTTCAAGCGCATCGAAAACGCCTATCCCGGAAGGTTTTTGCTGGGCGTCGGGGTGGGACACCCCGAGCACACCAAGGAGTACGTCAAGCCGTACGACGCACTGGCCTCCTACCTCGATGAGCTCGACGCCGCGGTGGTGCCCACCAGCCGCCGGGTACTCGCGGCGCTCGGGCCGCGCGTGCTGCGGCTGGCGGCGCGGCGCAGCGCCGGTGCGCACCCGTACCTGACCACCCCGGAACACACGGCCAAGGCGCGCGAACTGATCGGGAACTCGGTGTTCCTCGCGCCCGAACACAAGGTGGTGCTCACCACCGACGCGGCCCAAGCCCGCGCGGTCGGCCGCAGGTATGCCGACTTCTACCTCGACCTGAGTAACTATGTGAACAACTGGCTGCGCACCGGCTTCAGCGAGGCCGATGTCCGCAAGCCGGGCAGCGACAAGCTGATCGACGCGGTGGTGGCGTACGGCACCGCCGAGGCCATTGCGCAACGCCTCAACGAACACGTCGACGCCGGCGCCGACCACGTGGCGGTCCAAGTGCTCGACGCGGCCGGCGACGACGAGGTGATTCGCGTGCTGAGTGAATTGGCCGGGCCGCTGGGGCTGACTGGAGCAAGCTGACCGACTCGCTCGGTTAGGGTTTGGGCATGCGGTTACTGGTCACCGGCGGCGCTGGCTTCATCGGCGCGAATTTCGTGCACAGCACGGTCCGGGAGCACCCGGAAGATTCCGTGACGGTGCTCGACGCCTTGACCTACGCCGGCCGTCGGGAGTCGCTGGCCGACGTCGAGGACGCCATCCGGCTGGTGGTGGGCGACATCTGCGACGCCGAGCTGGTCTCCCGGCTGGTGGCCGAGTCCGACGCGGTGGTGCACTTCGCCGCGGAGAGCCACGTGGACAACGCGCTGGACGACCCGGGGCCGTTCCTGCACACCAACGTCGTCGGGACTTTCACCATCCTCGAAGCGGTGCGGCGCCACGGCGTGCGGCTGCACCACATTTCGACCGACGAGGTCTACGGCGACCTCGAGCTGGACGACCCCCACCGATTCACCGAGTCCACGCCGTACAACCCGTCGAGCCCGTACTCGGCCACCAAGGCCGGCGCCGACATGCTGGTCCGGGCCTGGGTGCGGTCCTACGGCGTGCGCGCGACGATCTCGAACTGCTCCAACAATTACGGGCCGTATCAGCACGTCGAGAAGTTCATTCCGCGCCAGATCACCAATGTGCTCACCGGCCGGCGGTGCAAGCTGTACGGCAGCGGCGCCAACGTCCGCGACTGGATCCACGTCGACGACCACAACAGCGCCGTGCGACGGATCCTGGAAAAGGGCGAAATCGGCCGCACGTACCTGATCAGCTCCGAGGGCGAGCGCGACAACCTCAGTGTGCTGCGCACGCTGCTGAAGATGATGGGGCACGAACCCGACGACTTCGACCACGTGACCGACCGCGTCGGTCACGACCTGCGCTACGCCATCGACCCGTCGATGTTGTACGACGAACTATGTTGGGCGCCAAAGCATACCGATTTCGAAGAGGGATTGAGCGCCACCATCGACTGGTATCGTGCCAACGAATCATGGTGGCGCCCTTTGAAGGACGCCGCGGAAGCCCGTTACGAAGAGCGTGGTCAGTAGATGAAGGTTCGCGAACTCGACATCCCCGGCGCCTGGGAGATCACCCCCACCATTCGCGGTGATTCCCGTGGACTGTTCTTCGAGTGGCTCACCGACCGGGAGTTCACCGAGTTCGCCGGTCACCGCTTGGATGTTCGGCAAGCGAACTGTTCGGTTTCGTCGGCCGGCGTGTTGCGCGGCCTGCACTTCGCCCAGCTGCCGCCAAGCCAGGCCAAATATGTGACCTGCGTGCGCGGCTCGGTTTTCGACGTCGTGGTGGACATCCGCGAGGGTTCGCCGACGTTCGGGCAGTGGGACTCGGTGTTGCTTGACGACCAGGACCGCAGGACGATCTACCTTTCCGAAGGCCTCGGACACGGCTTCCTCGCCTTGGAAGACGATTCGACGGTGATGTACCTGTGCTCCGCCGAATACAACCCGCAGCGCGAGCGCACCATCTGCGCGACCGACCCCGCGATCGGGGTCGACTGGCCGCTGGTGAACGGGGCTGCCCCCAACCTGTCCGACCGCGACGCCGCCGCGCCCAGCCTGGAAGAAGTGCGCGCCGCCGGGCTCTTGCCCAGCTGGAACGAGACTCAGAAGTTTATCGACGGGATGCGCAGCAAATAATCGGCGCGGCATCCAGCGGCGACCAAGCGTTCGGTTGGTTATCTGCTGCGTGAAACGCATCTGATCCTATTTTGGCAAAGTAGCCTCCACCCGCCCCCGGTAAATGGTGGAATCGGTGATGCGGGGGCCCGAATCCACCTTTGCGGTGGTCAGAAACGATACGATGGCGTCGAGCAATGGCGCTCGGGCGAAGGGGGCCGATGAAGCTAGGGCATGTCTTCAATCCGCGGAGCAACGCATTGAATGCGTGGCGCCTGCTGCTGGCTGCCGAGGTAATTTTCATTCACTCCTGGGGCGTCACGGGCCGTATCCCGTCGAACAAGCCGGCTTACCAACTTCTTCTTTGTGTGGGCGTGGACGGATTCTTCGCGATCTCGGGATTCCTCATCACAGCAAGTTGGCTCAGCAATCCGCGGGTCCGTGACTATTTCGCCGCCCGGGCACTTCGCATCCTGCCTGGCTTCTACGCCTGCTTGATCGTTACCGCGTTTGCCTTCGCCCCGCTCGGGGTAGCGATGCAAGGCGGCTCGGTCACCAAGCTCGTAGCGTCCGGCGCGCCATTGGAGTTTGTTTTGGAGAACAGCGCGGTGGCGCTGGTCAAGTTCGATATCGGCGGGACACCGCACGGGGTTCCGGTCGCGGGTGTCTGGAACGGGTCGCTGTGGTCCCTCATCTGGGAAGTGATGTGCTACCTGATCGTTGCTGCCATCGGCGTGGTCGGACTTGCGAGCCGCCGGTGGGTTTCTCCCGCCATCCTGCTGGCGGCACTGGTCGGGGCGTCGTTATTGCCGCCCCTGACCTCTCCGGAGGAATTGACTCACCAGCAAGATAATGCGCTCGTCCCGCTCATGTTTTTGGCCTGCCGAACCGCAATTATGTTTTCGGCCGGCGCGCTCCTTTACCAGTGGCGCGACAGGATCCCCGCCCGATGGGACCTCGTCGCGGTGAGCCTGGTCATCGTCGCGGCGTCCAGCCTGCTGCCCGACTACCGTGTGGTGGCCGCCCTTCCGCTGGCTTATGCCATCATCGTGTCGGGCGCCTTGATCCACAACAAGCGCCTGAGATTACGCACGGATCTGTCCTACGGCGTCTACATTTACGCATTCCCAATACAGCAGCTGCTGGTCATCGGCGGCCTCAAGTGGCTAAATCCGTTCGCGTTCTTCGTCGTTGCGACGGCAGCGACGCTGCCACTGGCCGCGGCAAGCTGGTTTTTGGTCGAAAACCCCGCGCGGTCTCTCAAACGTCGTCTCAAGCGGAAGTCGCCCGCCCCCGGTGAGCAGACAACGCAAACGGTGCTCGTGCTGCCCACGGAGGTTCGAGGTACCGCGCTTCCCCCGGAATTCCGGGGCACCGCCTAGTCACTGCCGATACGATGGCGCCGACGGCGCTGGGGATAGGACGACAGGCGGAGGCGGATGAAGCTCGGACTGGTATTCGATCCGCGAAAGAACGCGCTGAACGCATTCCGGTTGGCCCTGGCGGCCGAAGTGATGCTGTTTCACTCCTTGGCCGATCACGGGCCGGATGCCGCCCGCGGCGATTCTCCAGCTCTTCTTCTCGGTGGGTGTTGACGGGTTCTTTGCGATCTCGGGATTTCTCATCACCGCCAGTTGGCTCAACGACCCACGGGTCCGCGACTATCTCGTCGCTCGAGCGCTGCGCATCCTTCCCGGGTTCTATGTCTGCTTGATCGTGACCGCGTTCGTCATCGCCCCGATAAGTGTGGCGATTCAAGGTGGTTCGGCCGTCAAGCTGCTCCTGTCCAGCGACCCGATCGAATACGTCTGGAAAAACGCCGCCGTGGCCTACCTTCATCAGGGTGTCGGTGCCACACCGAGCGGGATCCCGGATGCGGGAAAGTGGAACGCTTCCCTGTGGTCCCTGATCTGGGAGCTGATGTGCTATCTGGTTGTCGCCGTCATCGGTGTCATCGGACTCGCCAATCGCCGTTGGGTGTCTCCCGCAATTTTGGTCCTGGCGGTGTTCGGCGCGTTGCTCTTGCCGCCCCTGACATTTCCCGGGGTCTGGACTATCCCGCAGCTGGCGGTGCGATCCGCGATCATGTTTGCGGCCGGCGCGGTCCTTTATCAGTGGCGAGACGTGATTCCCGCCCGGTGGTCACTGGTCGCGGTGAGCGTGGTGATCGTCCTGGCGGCAGGCCTGTTGCCCGATTACCGCGTGGTGGCTGCCCTTCCGCTGGCCTATGCCGTCATCGTGTCGGGTGCCTTGATCCGCAACGAGCGGCTGAGATTACGCACGGATCTGTCCTACGGCGTCTACATTTACGCGTACCCGATGCAGCAGTTGCTGGCGGTCTGTGGGCTTATCTGGCTGCACCCGAGTGTGTTTTTCCTCGTTTCGGCGTTGGCCACCCTGCCGCTGGCGGCGCTGAGCTGGTATCTGGTCGAAAAGCCCGCGCAGAATTTGAGGTCTCGTCTCAAGCGGAAGTGGTCTGTTCGCGACCTTTCTGAAGTTGGCGAACTCCCCGACCCCGCGCAGTCGCCAGATCCCCCGCCCACAGCAGCACCGTCAACACCTCCGCGGTCACACTGATCGCGGCATGGGGTGCGGGCTGCCAGCCCTGCTCCGAAAAGCCCATGACCCCAGTCGTTCTCGATAGGGCGAACGCGATCAGCGAGCCGCCCGCCACGGCCGCGCCGGCCCAGCGGAGCCAGCCGGGACCGCCCAGGAGGATCAGCAGGGCTATGGCGAACGACGCGCTGGCCTGAACCAGGAAGGCGGCGCCGATATCCGGGATGTGTCGGTAGCCGTGCACATAGAGGTAGGCGTGGCTGGCAGCGCTGACCGCCAGTGACGCGGCCAGCCCGATGCGAAGCAGAAGAGTCATTGCAGCGCCTGCTCTTTCAACGCCAGGGCGGCCTCGCCCCTGGTGTAAGTGACCTCGCGGATGCCGAGGGCATCGCGGAGCTTGCCGGCGGGCAGGGTGACCGGCTTGGGCGCCGGCCCGTCACCCGGCCGCGGCAGCGGGTACGCGGTCGTCGTCCCGCTGTAGAACGTCACGTTGCCTTCCGTCTTGGAAAACAATTGGTGCACATGCCCATTGAGGCAGGTGACGGACGAGAACCGGCGCAGGTAGTTCAGTGCCTGGGCCGCGTCGTCGGTGCCCCAGCCCCAGTTGGGGTACATCGCGAACAACGGGATGTGGCTGAACACGATGATGGGGGTATCGCTCGACAGCCGCGCGACGTCCTTCTCGACGAACTCCAACTGGTCGGCCCCCAAATGTCCGAGCTTGTGCAGGTTCAGCGTGTTGACCAGTGCGATCACGTGCACGCCTGCGGTGTCGAAGCTGTACCAGCCGTCGCCGACGGATCCCGCACCGAAGGCGCTCCGATATTTCTGGCCCGCGTCGTCGACCGAGTCGTGCTCCCCGGGCACGGTGAACACATGCGGCGTCTTCAGGGCAGTCATCATCTGCTTCACCTGGTCGAACTGCTCGGTGCTGGACAGGTGTGTCAGGTCGCCGGTGTGCACGACGAAATCCGGTGTGTAGCCGAGATTGTTGACCTGATCGATCGCATGGCCGAACGTGCCGGCGACGTCCGGGTTGGGCGCCCCGGTGAATCCGATGTGGCTGTCGCTGATCTGGGCGAACCGCAGGGATGGCCGGGCGTGCGCGTGCTCTGCCGCCGCGGTACCCGCGACATGCGAAATCACTTCGCCGCCAACCACGGCGAAGCCGACCGCCGCCCCGAACCACGCCGTGTGTCGCATCAGCTGGCGGCGACTCATGTCCGGGTTCATCGCGTCACCACCACGCTCCCGCGCATCATCGGATGGATGGAGCAGACGTAGTCGAAAGTTCCGGCGTCGGAGAAGGTGTGGGTGAAAGTCGCCCCCGTCCCCATTCCGGGCGAGTGGAACGAACCGTCGGATGCGGCCACCGTATGCGGTTCTTCGTCGCGGTTGGTCCACGTGACGGTGGTGCCCACGGGGACGGTCAGCGTGGCCGGCGCGAACGCGAAGCCGTCGATGTTGACCTGGTTGCCGCTCACCGGCGCCGCGGGCGCCGTCACTGAGCCCATGGGCATGCTGGTGCTGGTGCCGGAGCCGGCGGCGGGCCGCGAGGCCGAGCAACCCGCCAGGAGGACTGCCGCGGCCACGGCGACCGCCGAATGTTTTCGAAGCATCATGCCCAGGAATAGGGCGGCGGGTTACACCACTCAGGCGGGCTGGTCGGGACGCGCGGGCGCGAACACCTCGATGACGCCGTCGATCTCACGAACCAGCAACGCCGGCAACGGCTTCGGGGCGATCGGCAGTTGGTGGGTGAGCACCTGGCCGGCGGGCGAGAACGAGGTCGAGTGGCAGGGGCAGCGCAGCGTGTCGTCGGGCGCGTCGAACCACAGCCGGCACCCTTGGTGGGTGCATACCCCGGAGACGGCCTGCGGCTTACCGTCGACGCGGCGGACGAATCCGCTCACCGAACCCAGGTCGAACGGATGCATGACCCCGTCGGGCACCTGCGAACTGGCCGCCACCCGCTGCCAGGTCCCGGCGTTGGGCGTGAGCGGCGCGTTCTCGGCGGCGGGAACCCCGCCGGGGTGCCCGGCGATCACGGCTCGGTCGATGGACACCGCGGTGACCGCGGCGGCCGCCGCTGCCGACGTGCCGACGATGATCTGGCGGCGGGTGCTGCTGTGCTTCTGGGCCGCCGCTTGGGGCCGCGCGTCGGACATCTGCTCGGCGAGGCGATCATGCAGCTCGTCGATGAATTCCGGGCGCGGGGCCTCGCCCCGGCGCCCGGCGGCGCGCAATTCGATCGCCGTGCGCAGCTGCGCCGCCTCGAAGTCGTCGGGGGCGAACGGCCTGGGCCGCCGGCCCCGCAACAGGTCGTCGACGTAGCGGCGCAGCCCTCGCGCGTTCATGGTGAGCCCCCATCGTTGATCTGCGCCGCCAACCGCAGCGCGCGATGCTGGAGCACCTTGGCGTTGGCGACGCTGACCCCGAGTTCCGCGGCGGAATCCTTGATCGAATGCCCTTGCAGGAAGCGTAATTCCAGGATATGCCGGTAGCGGTCCGGCAGGTTGTCCAGAACCCGGGCGACACGCTGCGGCGCGGTGCTGATCGCTTCCTCGCTTTCCGGTGGTTGTTCGATGTCGTCGATCGAGGTTATCTCCCGACCCAGGGTCTCCCGCCAATGCGCTGCCAGCACCGTTCGCGCGGTGACCCGCAGGTAGGCGCGCACCTCGCCGACGCTCGCGGTCAGCCGCAGCGGCCGCAGCGCGGCGAGGAAGACCTCGGCGGTGAGGTCCTCGGCGTCGGCCCGGTTGCCGACCCGGGCGAACAGCGTGCGGTAGACCCAGGACGCGTTGTCCTGGTATACCGCTTCCCAGTCCGGATAGCCATCGTCAAAGCCGCTGTCGGGCACCGCCCGCAGCGGCCGTTTGACGGGTTCGTTTTGTGCCGCCACGTGCCTCCTCCACCCGATGAATATCGAGCCGGGTTACACCGGTTATCACGGTGCGGCAAGCGAGGATTGTTCACTGAGTAGCTGGTCGAGTTTGGTAGCGGTGGCCGAGAACACCGACTTGGCGATGCTCAGCAGCCGGTCGCGCACGCGGGGCTTCGCCGAAGCCGGCGGCAGCAGATGACCGACCAGATGGCCGAACAGGTCCAGGCGCGCCGCGGACAGCCAGGCGGTCAGGTCCGGATCGTCGAGCCAGCGCAGCTGATTGCTGTAATCCGCCAGCGCCAACCGCAACCAGTCCACATCGGTGTCCGGGTGGGGCAACGGCACGCACAGGCCGTTCTTCACCCGGTCGTCGGCGTACGCGGCTTCGACGTGGGCGATCAGCGCGGCGCTGAAGATCTGCTGGCATCCGCGCACGCTTTGCAGCGTGATCCGGCCGGCGTCGAAAATGGATGTCGCCGGCCGCTTTTCGGCACCGTCGGCGGTGCAGTCGATAAAGAGAGCGTCGCCGTCGCGCGCCACCGCGCCGTCCTCGAGGACCATCTGATCCGCGTCGACGCGCAGCAGGTGCCCCTTGCGCACCACGTCGCCGATGCGTCGCAGCTGTTCGAGTTCGGCCCGGGTGACGGTCGCGCAGCGATACATCGTCGGCCGGATCGCCGGATCGATCCGCAGCACGCTGCCGGCGTCCTCGAGCCGGGAGAACAAATCATCGACCGACGCGGCGTCGTTGATCGCGCGCAGCTGAGCGATGAAGCCGGCTTTGATCTTCTCGGCGAACAGCGGTCCCGGCTGCATCGTCGCGCGATCCAGCAGCCAGGAGTCGCGGGGCATGATCCAGGTCAGCCGGTCCGGCGCGACGCCCTGGCCGAGCAGCCACAGGCAGGTGTCGATGCCGGTCTTGCCCGCGCCGACGATCACGTAACGCTGGTGCGCACCCAGTTTCGGCAGGTCGTTGGGCGGCACGCAGGTGATGCCGGGTGCGACGGCGTAGGGCGCCGGCCGCATGGCAGGCACCGTGACGTGCATGTAGGTGGCATCGACGATGCGGCGCGCCACGCTGACGGTGTGGTCGCTGCCGGCGAGCGTGGTGAAGCGGCCGTCACCGCCATCCTGGCCGCGGTATTCGCTCATCGGGAAGTAGGAGACCCGGCCGCTGGCCAATAGCTGCCTGCGCATGACATGGTCGTAGTAGGCGCACACCTCCCCGGCGGTGGCCAACTCGTAAAGCCCTTGGTTCCAACCGAATTGGTCGATGGAGTCGCTACCGAGGCGCAGCGAATTGACGCCGTAGAACGCCGAGGGCTGGTGCAGCCGCACGAACGGGTAGGCCATGTTCCAGTGCCCGCCCGGCTGATGATTGCGGTCCACCAGCACCACGCGGGCGTCCGTCTCGGACACCAGCGTGTCGACGAACGCCATGCCCATGGCGCCCGCGCCGACCACCAGGTAGTCGGCCTCGATGGTGTGCATACGCCTGAAGGCTAGCCTGCTCAGCCGATGTCGGCTGCCGCGGTGCGGAGGTCATCCAGGGCTTTGCGAGCCAGTTCGGCGAGGTCTTGCTCATTCTCCGCGGCAACCCATTCGGCGTATGCCTCTTTGAATGCGAGCACCCCCAGCTCGGCCGCGAGGGCTGCCGCCCGGGCCGCCACCCCCCGCGCGCGCAGCGCGGCCGCCATGGCCGCGGCGAGGCCGACCTGTTTGAGCGCGTCGCGCTCCTGCAATTCGGTGCTGGTGGCGATGACGGCTTGCAGCCGGGGGCCGAGCTCGCGGTTGAACGGCGTCATCGGTCCGGCCGCCCGCTCGAGGCCGGCGGCGACCGCGGCCAGCGGACTCGCACCCGCGGGCGCCGAGGCGATGCCGTCCGTCAGGAGCTGCGCCAGGGTCTCCTGACCGGCCGCCAACACCTCCCGTTTGTCGGGGAAATACCGGAAAAAGGTGCTCTTGGTCAGGCCGGCGTGATCGGCGATCTCGGCGACGGTGGTCCGGTCGTAGCCCTGCTCGGAAAACAGATGCAGCGCGGCGGCGACCAGCCGTGCTCGCGCATCCGGCTCCCATCGGGGCATCCCGTCATCGTAGCGATGAGACTCTTGTCCCATCATTCTGGTAGCGTGATGAGACATCAGTCCCATCACTCGAAGGAGTTGCTCATGCGGGTTTTCGTCACGGGTGCCACCGGCGGCATCGGCTCGGCCGTCGTGCCCGAGCTGATCGGCGCGGGACACGAGGTCCTCGCGCTGGCGCGCTCCGACGCGTCCGCCGTGGCCGCGAAGTCCATGGGAGCCGACGTGCTGCGCGGCGATCTCGACGACCCGGACAGCCTGCGCAGGGGTGCCGCGCAGTCCGACGCCGTTGTTCACCTCGCCTTCCTGCACTTCGACGACTTCGGGAAGGCGGTCACTCAGGAGGCCGGTGCCGTCGAGGCGTTCGGCGCCGCCCTCGAGGGAACCGGCAAGCCGTTCGTCATGGCCTCGGGAACACCGGCCGTGCCCGGCCGTGCTTCCACCGAGGAGGACCCGATGCCGACCGACGGACCCATCGGCGGACGCGGCCGAAACGCCCTTGCCGCCCTGGACCTGGCCGGCAAGGGGGTCCGGTCGGCGGTGGTCCGCCTCCCCCGGTCTGTGCATCGGGCGGCCGGCCCGTGCGGGTTCGCGTCCATGCTCGTCGAGGCCGCTCGACGCACCGGGGTGTCCGGCTATGTCGGCGACGGCAGCCAGCGCTGGCCGGCCGTGCATGTCCTCGACGCCGCGCGGCTGTTTCGTCTGGTTCTCGAGGAGGCCACTCCCGGCACGGTGGCGCACGCGGTCGCCGATGAGGGGGACCCGATGCGCGCGCTCGCCGAGGCCATCGGGCACGAACTCGACGTGCCCACGGCGCCGGTCTCGGCCGACCATTTCGGCTTCCTCGGTGCCGTCTTCCAGGCGGACCAACCGGCCTCGAGCGAGTTGACCCGCCGGCGATTCGGTTGGCGACCCACCCATCCGAGCCTGCTGGAGGACCTGGCGGCCGGCGGCTATCCAGGGTGAAACCGGTGTTCCTTGCGACGCCCGTCCGCGGTTACTAGGATATCCAAGTATCCGCCTCTCACGCGCGTACAACTCGAGGACACCATGACCACACAAATCCCCCACTTCATCGATGGGCAGCGCACCGCCGGCCAGTCCACCCGCACCGCCGACGTCTTCAATCCCAGCACCGGCGAGGTGCAGGCGCAGGTGCCGATGGCCGGCAAGGCCGAAGTCGACGCCGCGGTGGCCTCGGCCGTCGAGGCGCAAAAGGGTTGGGCGGCGTGGAATCCGCAGCGGCGCGCGCGCGTGCTGATGCGGTTCGTCGAGCTGGTCAACGAACACATGGACGAGCTCGCCGAGCTACTGTCCCTCGAGCGCGGCAAGACGCTGGCCGACGCGCGCGGTGACGTCCAGCGCGGCATCGAGGTCATCGAGTTCGCCATCGGCATCCCCCACCTGCTCAAGGGCGAGTACAGCGAAGGCGCCGGCCCGGGCATCGACGTCTACTCGCTGCGCCAGCCGCTGGGTGTGGTCGCCGGCATCACCCCGTTCAACTTTCCGGCCATGATCCCGCTGTGGAAGGCGGGGCCGGCCCTCGCGTGCGGCAACGCTTTCGTGCTCAAGCCCAGCGAGCGCGACCCGTCGGTGCCGGTGCGACTGGCCGAACTCTTCTTGGAAGCGGGCCTGCCGCCCGGTGTATTCCAGGTCGTGCACGGCGACAAGGAGGCCGTCGACGCCATCCTGCACCACCCCGACATCCAGGCGGTGGGTTTCGTCGGCAGCTCCGACATCGCCCAGTACATCTACGCGACGGCCGCGGCCACCGGCAAGCGGTCGCAGTGCTTCGGCGGCGCCAAGAACCACATGATCGTGATGCCCGATGCCGACCTCGACCAGGCCGTCGACGCGCTGATCGGCGCCGGGTACGGCAGCGCAGGCGAACGGTGCATGGCGATCAGCGTCGCGGTGCCCGTCGGCGAGCGGACCGCGGAACGGTTGCGCGCCAGGCTCATTGACCGGATCAACAACCTACGCGTCGGGCACAGTCTGGACCCCAAGGCCGACTACGGCCCGCTGGTCACCGAGGCCGCGCTGGCGCGGGTGCGCGACTACATCGGCCAGGGCGTCGAGGCGGGCGCCGAATTGGTGATCGACGGCCGCGAACGCGCCAGCGACGACCTGACATTCGACGATGCCAACCTCGAGGGCGGATTCTTCATCGGCCCAACGCTGTTCGACCACGTCACTCCCGAGATGTCGATCTACACCGACGAGATCTTCGGGCCGGTGCTGTGCATCGTGCGCGCCCACGATTACGAAGACGCGCTGCGGCTGCCTTCGGAGCACGAGTACGGCAACGGCGTGGCGGTCTTCACCCGCGACGGCGACGCCGCCCGCGACTTCGTCTCCCGGGTGCAGGTGGGCATGGTCGGCGTGAACGTGCCGATCCCGGTTCCGGTGGCCTACCACACCTTCGGCGGTTGGAAGCGCTCCGGCTTCGGCGACCTCAACCAGCACGGCCCTTCGTCCATCATCTTCTACACCAAGACCAAGACGGTGACGTCGCGGTGGCCGTCCGGAATCAAGGATGGCGCCGAATTCGTCATCCCCACAATGGATTAGGGCTCTATGTTCACCCTCAACGACGACGAGCGGGTCATCACCGAGACGGCGGCCGCGTTCGCCGCCAAACGCATTGCCCCATACACCCTGGAATGGGATGCCGCCAAACACTTTCCGACCGACGTATTGCGGGAGTCCGCCGAACTCGGCATGGCCGCGATCTACTGCCGCGAGGACGTCGGCGGCAGCGGGCTGCGCCGGCTCGACGGTGTCCGCATCTTCGAACAGCTGGCCATTGCCTGCCCGACCATCGCGGCGTTCCTGTCCATCCACAACATGTGCGCGTGGATGATCGACAAGTTCGGCACCCCCGAACAGCGCAAGGAATGGGTGCCGCGGCTGGCCGGGATGGACGTCATCGCCAGCTACTGCCTCACCGAGCCGGGCGCGGGTTCGGACGCCAGCGCGCTGAGCACCCGAGCGGTCAGGCAGGGTGGCGACTACGTGCTGGACGGTGTCAAGCAGTTCATCTCCGGCGCGGGCGCCTCGGACGTCTACGTGGTGATGGCCAGGACGGGCGGCGAGGGCCCGCGCGGCATCTCGGCCTTCGTCGTCGAAAAAGGTTCCGCAGGGCTCAGTTTCGGGGCACCGGAAGAGAAGATGGGCTGGCACGCGCAGCCGACCGCACAGGTGATCCTGGAGGGCGTGCGGGTACCCGCCGAGGCCATGCTGGGCGGCGCCGACGGCGAGGGTGCCGGCTTCGGCATCGCGATGAACGGCCTCAACGGCGGCCGGCTCAACATCGCGGCGTGCTCGCTGGGCGGCGCCCAGTCCGCCTCCGACAAGGCGGCCGCCTACGTCCGGGACCGGGCCGCGTTCGGCAAGGCACTGCTCGACGAGCCCACCATCCGGTTCACCCTGGCCGATATGGCCACCGGGCTGGAAACGTCGCGAATGATGTTGTGGCGGGCCGCGGATGCGCTGGACAACGACGACCCCGACAAGGTCGAGCTGTGCGCGATGGCCAAGCGCTACGTCACCGACACCTGCTTCGAGGTGGCCGACAAGGCCCTGCAACTGCACGGCGGCTACGGGTATCTGCGTGAGTATGGTCTGGAAAAGATCGTCCGCGATCTGCGGGTGCATCGAATCCTGGAAGGGACCAACGAAATCATGCGGGTGGTCATCGGCAGGGCCGAGGCCGCGCGCGTGCAGGCGAGCGCGTAGAAAGGTCGGCGATGACCGAGCACCTGACGGTGGCTTTCCTGGGTCTGGGCAATATGGGCGGGCCGATGTCGGCGAACCTTGTTGCCGCCAAACATGCGGTGCGCGGGTTCGACCCCGTGCCCGCCGCCGTCGCCGCGGCGGCGGGCCACGGCGTCACCACGTTCGACACCGCGGCCGACGCGGTGACGGGGGCCGACGTGGTGATTACCATGCTGCCCAACGGCGACCTGGTGAAGCGGTGCTACGCCGACGTGCTGCCGGCCGCCCGGTCGGGCGCACTGTTCATCGACAGCTCCACGATCTCGGTCAACGACGCCCGCGAGGTGCACGCGCTCGCCGAATCGCACGGGGTTGCGCAGTTGGACGCGCCCGTCTCCGGCGGCGTGAAGGGCGCCGTCGCCGGGACGCTGGCGTTCATGGTCGGCGGTGACGAGGCCGCCCTGGAGCGCGCCCGGCCCGTGCTGGAACCCATGGCCGGCAAGGTCATTCACTGCGGCGCGGCCGGGGCCGGCCAGGCGGCCAAGGTGTGCAACAACATGGTGCTGGCGGTGCAGCAGATCGCCGTCGGCGAGGCGTTCGTGCTGGCCGAAAAGCTCGGGCTTTCGGCGCAATCCCTCTTCGACGTCATCACCGGCGCAACCGGCAACTGCTGGGCCGTGCACACCAACTGCCCGGTGCCGGGACCGGTGCCGGCGTCGCCGGCCAACAACGACTTCAAGCCGGGTTTCGCGACCGCGCTGATGAATAAGGACCTGGGCCTGGCCATGGACGCGGTGACCTCGACCGGGTCCGCCGCGCCGCTGGGCCGGCACGCCGCCGAGATCTACGCCAAATTCGCGGCCGACCATGCCGACAAGGACTTCAGCGCGGTGATCGAAATGCTGCGCGACGGCTAGATCGGGCACAGCGGCGCGCCGAGCGTGTACTCACTGCGAAATAGCGCGGGAAGAATCGCACTCAGTGCACGTTCGGCGAAGGATAACCTTCCTCGCGTTCAATCCGCGAAGTCGCCCGCGTCGCGGCGCAGCGTCTCGATCGATGAGACCAGCGCCTTCGCTTCGGCTTCGGACATTCCGATCTCGGCGAACACCTGCTCGTTGAGCGTCACCGTGGCGTCCTCGACCGTCGAGCGGCCCAGGTCGGTGATCTGCACCAGGGTGGTGCGCCCATCGGTGGGGTGCGGCACCCGCTGCACCAACCCGTCGGCTTCCAGCCGGCGGATCGCATGCGTCACGCTGGTGACGTGGACCTGCAGCCGATCCGACGCCTTGGTGATCGGCAGCGCGCCGGTCCGGCTGAACGCCAGCAGGCGCAGCAACTCGTAGCGGGAGAAACTCAGGTCGTAGGGACGCAACGCAGTCTCTACGCGGGCCAGCAGGATCTGGTGCGCCCGCATCACCGATGTCACTGCGACCATGCCCTGCGCCACGTCGCTCCAACCGGAGCGCTCCCAGTTGTCGCGCGCCGCGGCGATCGGATCACGCTTCGGCGGTCGTGAGGCGGCCACGCCCCTTCATACCGCACTTGGCGCGCGAGCGTGGCCTTTCCCCAGCGCCGACAGCACCGCCAGTGTCGAGGTGCGGTTGCCCACGGTGATCCGCGCACCACCGTCCGGGTAGCACCGCACCCGCAGCCGGTCGTCGGCGAAAACCTCATGCCACGGCACACCCCGCCCATCCTTCTTCGCGGGCAGATACATGAAGTTCGCGTGCGCGTCCGTCGTGTAGATCCCCAGCGCGCTGAGGCGCATCCGCAGATAACAGCGTTCGGCGTTGATCAACCGGACCCGGTGCAGCAGTTGGTCTTCCGCCGCGTAGGACGCGGCGACCGCGACCAGACTGGTGATCGGGGCGCCGAACGGCAGCTGATGGGACCACAGCGTGGCGGCCAGCTGCCGCGACGCCACGCCGTAACCGATCCGCAGCCCCGCCAGGCCGTAGGCCTTGGAGAAGGTCCGCACCACCACCACATTGGGGAAGCGGGTGACCAACGCCGACACGGCGATGCGGTGCTCGGGCGCGGCGAACTCGATGTAGGCCTCGTCGAGGAGGACGACGGTGTCACGCGGCACCCGGCGCAGGAACGCCGAAACGGCGGCCGCGGATTCCACCGTTCCGGTGGGGTTGTGCGGCCGGCACAGGACGACCACCCGGGCATCGGCGGCGGCGCGGGCCAATCCGTCGAGGTCGTGGTGGCCATGCGCATCCAGGGGAACGGTCCGCGTCTTCAGCCGCGCCATCCGCGCGAGGATCGGGTAACCGTCGAAGGTGGGCGTCGCCATCGCCACCGTGTCGCCCGCAGCGGTCAGCGCCTGTAGGGCCAGCAGCACGACACCGGTGGCGCCGGCGCCCGGCACCACCCGGTCGGCGGGCAGCCCGATGTGGTCGGCGATCACGCCGCGCAGCCGCTCGGGCAGGAATTCGGGGTAGCGGTTGACGGCGTGAACGGACCGCAGCAACGCCGACCGCACCGCCGGCAGCGGCGGGAAGGGATTCTCGTTGAGCGACAACGCAAACGGATCCACCGCGTCGGGCAGCGCGTCGAATCCGTCGCCGGCCACCGGGCTCGGGGCGGGCTGCATCATCCTCGCCCGCCCCAGCGCACCGCCGCCGCACCGGCGAAGTCGCCGGCATGGGCGAAGGCGGCCATCATGACGACATCCCCGGCCTCGGCCTGTCCCTCGGAGATCGCGCGATCCAGGTTGATCGGGATCCCGGCGCCGAACAGGTTGCCGCACTCGTCAAAGGTGTCTCGATGGCGTTCGGGTGGCAACTCGAGCGCCTCGCGCCAGTTGCGCAGGAACACCCGGTTCGGCTGGTTGGTGACGAGCAGATCGATGTCTCTGGCGGGCAGGCCTATTCGATCGCACACCGCCAGCGCCACCTCGGGGACCTGCCGGTTGCCGCGGGCCAGCACCTTGGTGATCTTGCTCTCGGTGAAGCCGATGCTGCCCTCGCCGGCCCCGGCCTGCCACCACTTGCGGGGCGGGTCGTAGGACAGCGTCATCTCGCCGGCGTATTCACCGTAGGTGCGGCACTCGACGTCGAGGATGGGTGATCGGTCGCCGAGCGTGACCAAACCCACCGCCGCACCGTCCCCGGGCACCGCGGACTGCGCCTTGCGGCGGATGGTCGGCTGATCGAAGAACTGTCCGGCCGCGTTTTGGGCGATGGCGATCAGCGCGGTGTGCCCGTTAGCGGAGGCCAGCAGTTTGCGAGCCACGTTGAGCGCCAACACGAACGCCGCACAGCCGCCGTTGTTGAGGTCGAGCACCCAGGACGGCCGCATGCCCAGCCGGTGCGCGATGCCGCCGCCTTGCCCGTAGAAGGCCATGTCCGGCACCTGGGTGTGGGTGATGAGCACGTCGGCGCCCTCGACCACGTCGTGGCCGTGCCGCTCGATCAGGCCCTGCGCCGCGCGTTCGATCATGTCGATCGAACTCTCGTCCGGCCCGACGTGGTGGCGAAACTTCGGGGCGCGAAACATCACGTTCTCGCGCAGGTCGTCGGATTCGGCGAATTGCGCGTAGTAGTCGGCGCCGATGGGATCGCCGGGTAGATAGGTGGAAACGTCGATCAGGCTGACGCTCGGTTGGCTCATGTTGCTACCTCATCCATTTCGGAGTCACCGGCAGGCCGTTGCGGTACCGGTATTCGGCGATCGCCTTGAGGTTCTGCAGCTCCAGCGCGTGACCGGCGCCGAACATGTCCCAGAAGTCGCCCACCCACACCGGCCGCTGCTCAGGCGCGGTCTCCGGGTATGGGTTGTGGTCATAGAACGGGTGGTGGCAGTTCGTCCACAGCACAACCGATCCCGGCTTGTCCAGGACCACCTGCGCGTCGACGACGCGCATCAGATAGATCATCCACAGGTGCTTGCCCTGATCCCACGCGCAGTGGTAGTCGACGGTTCGCGCCGCCGCGTTGGCGATGGTCCGTGTATAGATCTCGGTCTCCGAGCCGAGCCGGTCGTAGGCCAGCCACAGGCCGGGTTCGTCGGTGGGCGTGAAACCGCGCAGGCTGTACGTCCACTCCTCGAGGCTGCGGGTGTCGGCCAGATACTCGTACAACTCATCGGGCGGGCACGCAACGTAATCGTTGACCGTGCAGTACTCCCCGAAGACCTGGTCGTGCGGGTAGACCGACCGCATCATCTCCATGATGATCGGGGTCGCCTTCTCCCGCGGGCTGGTTTCGATGCGGACCACCCCGTCGATGGGAGTGGGGATATCCTCAAGCGCTGGCAACGACATCGGATCGGTTCTCCTTCGCGGTCGAAACCTGTTCTGCGACAGCCGCACTGCCTGACAGCGCGGTGAGAAATGGAGCAAATGGCGGGATTTCGTCGGCGTCGCATTCGACGCTGACCACCGCCGGGCCCTCGATGTCCAGCGCCACCCGAAGCGCCGCGGCAAGTTGGGCGGGGTCGCTGACATCAACCGACGTCAGACCGGGAAACATCGCCGCCAGACCGGTTCCCAGCGCGCTGGGCCGGAAGCGGTTGTAGCTGTAGCGGTTCTGGTAGAACAGCTGCTCACGGGTCACGCACATAGCGTGGGCGTTGTTGTTGAACAACACGAACGTCACGGGCAGCCGGTACTGCACCGCGGTGTGCACTTCCAACCCGTGCATGAAGAAGGCGCCGTCCCCGGCGATCACCACGGTGCGGCCGCCCGGCCTGCCGCCGTTCGCCCGTCCGAACGCCATGCCGATCCCGGCGCCGAAGCTGTAGCCCATGCCGCCCATCCCGAGCGCGGCGACGAATCTGCCGCCGCGCCGCGCCGGCAGGTAGTGGATCGCGGCCGCGCCGGTGTTGCCAGCGTCGACGACGATGTCGGCCCCGTCGGGCAGGGCACGGTCCAGCACCGCCATGGCGTCGCGGTACCGCACGCCCGGCCCGTCGCAGTCCCTGGGCGTCAGCTCGGTGCGCCGCACCAGATCGGGCACGCGCACGCCGTTCGGGCGTCCGTGACCGCGCAGCGCCTGGGTCAGCAGGCGCAACGAGCCACGCAGGTCGTCGGTGTGCACGTGCGTGCAGTGCAGATAGGGCCGCGCCGACCCGATCGATACCGTTCGCACCGTCGCCAGCGCGTCGTCCAGGCCGCCGCGCGCGGTCACCGTGAGCCGGGTGCCGACGATGAGGCACAGGGCGCTGGCGGCCAGCGTTTCGGCCACGCTCGGGTGGCCCATGACGCCGGTCACGCCGAGGGCCGACGACGATCCGAAACCCGGTGTGCCGGCGACGTCTTTGGCGTCGGGGACGGTGGCCACCCGCGCGCGCAGCAGCGCGCGCAAGTCCTCGAGTTCGGCCCGGGCGTCGTCGCGGGCCACCTGCTCGCCGGCGATGATGGTCACCTGACCGGTGGTCTGGCGCAGTTCCCGGGCGATGAGATGCGGGTTGCCGATCGACGCGCTGAAACCGAAATGCTCGGGGCTGCCGTCGACGGCGATGAATGCCTGCTGAATGTCCTTGGGCAACAACAACACCGCCGGGCCACCGGCGCGCGCCGCGGAGATCGCCCGGGGCAATGCCGACACGATGTCCGCCGGCGAAACCAGCCGCTCGCAAAACACCGACACCGCCGAGAACAGTGCCCGGGCATCCAGCGATCCATTGCGACCGCTGGTGTCCTGGAAGCTGCCCCGGCCGTCCATCGTGGTCGCGGGCTGGCCGACCAGGGCCAGCACCGGAACCCGGCTCGCGAACGACTCGCCCAGGCCGGCGACGAGGTTCAGCGCTCCCCCACCGGACGTCGCCGCCACCACGCCCAGTCCGGCGCCGCTGCGGCTGTATCCGTCGGCCATGGTGGCCGCCGAGAACTCGTGCTTGGCCAGCACGGCGGTGACCTCTGGCCGGAAGTGCGCGGCGTCATACAGATCCTCGATGTTGGCGCCGTCGACACCGAAGACGTGGTCCACCCCGAGCGACGCGAGGTGCCCGACGATGTGATCGACCACCCGGTGCTTGCCGAACATGTGCTGACGCTCTCCTGATGCCACAAAGGGCCGTGCATTCACCCGATGACACGAGCCCGGCAGTTGATCGGTTCACCCCACCGGTGAACCGCGTGCCGCCGGCCCTCGTGGTGCCTAGATGACCATCGAACTGCGCAACGTGGTGCGCGAGTATCGGGTCGGCGGTCAAACGGTCCGGGCGCTGGACGGGATCAGCCTGTGCCTCGGGGGCGGTCAGTTCGTGTCGGTGGTCGGACCCTCGGGGGCGGGTAAGAGCACGCTGCTTCACCTGCTCGGCGCGCTGGACACCCCCGATTCCGGCTCGATCACGTTCGATGGCGAGGAGATCGGCCGCCTGGGCGACGAGCAGCAGTCGGAGTTCCGCCATCACCGGGTGGGTTTCATCTTCCAATTCTTCAACCTGTTGCCGACCTTGTCGGCGTGGGAGAACGTCGCGATACCCAAACTGCTCGACGGTGTGCGGCTGGGCAGGGCCAAACCCGATGCGATCCGGTTGCTGGACCGCGTCGGGCTCGGCAACCGGACCGACCACCGGCCGGCGGAACTGTCCGGCGGCCAGATGCAGCGCGTCGCGGTGGCGCGCGCGTTGATGATGGACCCGCCGCTCATCCTCGCCGACGAGCCCACCGGCAACCTCGACTCCGCGACCGGCGCCGCGATCCTGGAGCTGCTGGCCGAGGTGGCACACGAAGCCGGCCGCGGGCGGCTGGTGGTGATGGTGACCCATAATGCGGAGGCCGCCGCGGCGACCGATCGGGTGATCACGCTGCAGGACGGTCGGGTCGGTTCGGACGTACCGGCGGTCCCTGCGTGAAACTCACGGCGGCGGCCAGCCGACTGCGCGTGTTCAGCCTGCGTGAGCTCGCCGTGCATCGCCGTCGCACCCTCGCGTCGATCGCCGTAATGGCCGTCTCGGCAACCTATCTGGTCGCGATATTCGGCATCTTCGGCTCGATCACGGGATCGGTCAACCGGCTGGCCGACGGGATCGCCGGCGTGGCCGCGCTCGAGGTATCGGGCATCACCGACGCCGGGTTCCCCGAAACGATACTGGCCGACGTCGCCGCGGTACCGGGCGTCGCCACCGCGGCGCCGATGATCCGAACCTCCGCGTCCACGGCGACGGGGCCCGTGCTGCTGCTCGGCGCCGACGCGAGCACCGCCGCACTGGGCGGCGCACTGAAGGACGCGGTCGCACGACCGGTGCAGGCGCTGTCCTCGACGCCCAACGGCGTCCAGGTGGGGCCGCGGATGGGATATGCGAAAGGACAGCCGCTGCAACTGGGCTCGGGTTCGGTCACGGTGAGCGAGGTGCTCTCGGACAAGCAGTTCGCGGACCTCAACGGCGGGCACTACGTCCTTGCCCCACTGGCGTTGGCGCAGAATGTCACCGGCCGCCCCGGACAGCTCGACTCGATCCTGATCACCACCAGACCGGGCGCCGACGCGGACGCCGTCCGCGCCGCGGTCACCACCGCGGTGCACGGCCGGGCCATCGTCGCGGCCCCGAGCCTGCGGGCGGCCCGGGCCGGCGACGGCGTCAAGCTGATGAACTACATGGCCCTGCTGGGCGCGGCGGTCGCGTTGGTGGTCGGCGCGTTTCTGATCTACACCACGATGACCATGGCGATCACCCAGCGCCGGCCGGTCATCTCCATGCTGCGCGCGATCGGCGGCCGACGCGTCACCATCGTCGGCGACATGCTCGGGGAGGCGGCGGTCCTCGGGCTCCTCGGCGGCGCCATCGGCTCGGGCATCGGAATCCTGGCCGGCCGGATGGCAATTGGCCGACTCCCCCCGGCGATGACCCAGGGGCTCGAGGCCCGCGTCCAGTATTGGCTGCCCGGCTATGCCATCCCGCTTGCCCTCGCGGCCACGGCGCTCACCAGCGTGGTCGCGTCGGTGATGGCCGCACGCCAGGTGTACAAGGTCGCGCCCATCGAGGCGCTGGCGCCGGTCGGGGCGTCGGCGGCGGACGTCGTGCCCCGATGGCTGCGGGTCATTGCCGGGGTGGGTGCCGTCGCGGTGTTCGCAGTGTCCATCTGGGTGGTCCTCGGCCAACGCGGCACCTTCGCGTTCGCCGCGATGGCCGCTCTGCTGTGCGCCGAGATCGCACTCGGCTTCGCGCTCACGACACCCATCGTCAAGGCCACGGCCGCGGTGGCCCGCGTCTTCGGGCCGTTCGGGGCTCTCGCGGCGGCCACCGTCGAACGCGCGCCGCGGCGAGTGTGGGCCACCGTGATGACCGTGCTCATCGGGGTGGTCACCACGGTGGTGATCACCGGCACCAACGCCGACATGATCCGCTCGGCCCGCGCCATGTTCGCTCCCGCCGCCGGCGTCGACGTCTGGGTGAGCGCGAACCCTCCCGACAGCTATCCCACCGACGCACTGCCGCAAGGCCTTTCGGAAAAGGTGGCCGCGGTGCCCGGGGTGGCGCGGGTTACCGAGGGCGCGTTCGGGTTCGCCGTCGTCGGCGGCACGCGCGTCCTGCTCGACGGCTTCTCCGACGGAACCCACGATTCGCTGTTCCGCGCACTCGACGAACGGGTGCGCGCCGACGTGCTGGCCGGCCGCGGCGTGGTGCTCACGCAGAATCTGGGCGCCACTCTGCATGTCCGCGCCGGCGATCAACTGCAGCTGCAGACGCCACACGGTCCGCGGCAGACGCCGGTGCTGGCCCTGGTGCCCTTCTTCTCGACCGTGATCGGAACGGTCGGAATCGATCTCGGGCACATGCGGGCGTGGTTCGATCGCCCGGCGGCGACGACCCTGCAGATCACCGCGGCCCCGGGAGTAGACCCGCGGCGCCTGTTGACGGAGGTGCGCCGGGTGGTGCCCGCAGCCAACCACGTGTACGACGGCCCCGCGGCGCTGGCGGGGCTGGAAGCCCCGCTGCATCAGAGCATGTTCATCGCCAATGCCGTGTGGGTCATCGTCGTGGCCGTGGCCGCCGTCGCGCTGCTGAACACCCTGACGTTGTCGGTGCTGGAACGCCGCCGGGAGATCGGCGTGCTGCGGGCCATGGGGTCCAGCCGCCGGTTCACCCTGCGGACGGTCCTGGCCGAGGCGGCCGGAATCGGCTTCGTCGGCGGCTTTTTGGGGCTGCTGTTCGGCCTGACCGACCAGTGGCTGTTCAGCCTCATCAGCGGGGAGATCATGAATTTCGGAGTCGGTTTCCGCCTGAGCCCGATGTCCCTGGCCTTCACCGCAGGGGCGCTGGCAATCTGCCTGCTCGGCTCGCTCCCACCCGCCCGGCGGGCCGCGCGGCTGAACATCATCGAGGCCGTCAGCGTGGAGTGAGGATGGCGAACCCCTGCAAATGGGGTTTGCACGGGAAGGGCACCGGCGTGCGCGGAATGGTGCGCAGCGCAGCCGTGTCGAACCCGGCGGCGGCGATGGAATCCAGGGTTCGGCGGTTCGGCTCACAGCCGGCCGCAAACCACGACCACGGCTTGGCGACCAGGTCCTGGAGCCGGCCGGTCGCGCCGACCCCGCGCACATGCTCGAGAACCACCAGCCTGCCCCCGGGTGCGAGCACGCGCCGGATCTCGCCGAGCGTGGCGGCCACGTCTTCGACCGAGCACAGCACCAGCCCGATGTGCACCGAGTCGAAAGCGTTGTCCGGAAAGGGAATCGATTCGCCGGTCCCCTCGACGATGTCGACGGCGACGCCGCGGCGACGGGCAAGCCGGGAAGCCATCCGCCGGAACGGCGCGTCCGGCTCCACGGCGGCGACCGACGTCACCGCGGCGGGCAGGAACCTCAAGTCGGTGCCCGGACCCAAGCCGAGCATCAGCAGCCGGCCCGTGGCGTGGCTGAGCGCCTCGCGGCGATAGCGGTGATAGAAGAGCCGGTCGAAGACCGGCTGGCCGAATCTGTACACGTACGGGAAGAAGGGATTACGGCGCTTCACTGAGACCCAAATCCATTCGGAACGGCGGGTATTCGTCACGCATCAGCGAAACGTACACGGCCACCCGATAGCGCCATCGGACGATGCCCAGCAGAAGATCGAACATGCCCGTCGGGATGGTCCCCGTGCACAACAAGGACACCGCGGCGATCACACACAGCACCTGTAGGAGCGGCTCCATCGACCAGCAAAGCAGCACCTGAGGGATGGCCAACAGCCACTTCACCAGCACGGCCCAGTTCCTCAGCCGCTCCGGATAGTCGACCTGCAGATCACCGGGGTAGTCGGGCCGCGACGCGAGCGTGAAAGGCGGGTACCTGTCCGTGCTGTTCATCGGGAACCGGAAATTCATCACGCGCCACGACCAGCGCAGCACGCCGACGTTGAAGTCGAAGATGGGCCGCGGATACCGCCCGGTGAACAGGATGGCGATGCCGGCCACGACGGTCGACAGCGGAAATATCAGGTAAAGCCCGATCAAGATCGGGTAGTGCGGGAACGCCAGCACGCACCACTTCAACAGCCAGAGCCAGCGTGAGGGCGCATCGAGTTCGCCTCGCACCCTGATGAATTCGTCGTTCATGGGCTGGATCGGCTCGTCGTCGCCGCCCCCAGTTCTCGGCTGATCTCCGCGGACATCCGCGGGTGACTCGTCCAGCGCAGGAACATCGTCAGTGCGCGGGCCTGCAGCCGGTCGGGGATCAGAGCGGCCGGCCGCAGCACGAACTCACCGTGCGAGACCGGCAGTGACGCCACCCTGGACACGGCCATCACCTTGTGCCGGCGGGTCTTCTCGTACCAGCGCAGCGCGCTCGACACGTCGCCCTTGGAGGCGCTGCCCCGAAGACCCGACAGCGCCTTGCACAGCACCATGGTGTCGAGCAGGGCCTGGTTGGTCCCCTGCGCCAGGGTGGGCGGCATCGTGTGGGCGGCGTCGCCGAGCAGCGTCACCGGCCCCCGGCCCGACGGGGGTATCGGATGCCGGAAATGCGGATACGGCGAGTGCGCGAGATCATCGTCGGTCAGGGCCGCCAGCACCCGGTCGACGGCTTCCGACCATCCGGCGAAGTGGGACCGGATCGTTTCGATCGGACGTTGCGGCCGCACGAAGTCGTACGACCACGGCAGGTCGAACCACCACTGCACCTCAGAGCCCCCGGCCGGCCACAGGCCAAGGTTTCCGCGGTCGCCGATCACCATGAGTGCGGTGTCCCTGTCCGCGATCTCCGCCAGGGCGATGAGCCCCTGCCAGCTGCACCAGCCGGTGGGTTTCGCCTGCCGCCCGCCGACGCTGTCCCGGACCATCGAGTGCAGGCCGTCGGCGCCGATCAACAGGTCTCCCTCGGCCCAGCTGCCGTCGTCGAACTCGACCCGCACGGCGTCGCCAGTAGCGGCCAACGCGATCGCGCGGGCCCCGCATCGAATGCGGTCGGCCGGAAAGCCGTCCAGCAACCGTTCCAGTAGGACCCGGCGCGGAACCATCCGGACGGGCGCGCCGAGCCGATCCGCCATCGCGGACACGTCGAGCGTGGCAAGCGGATGGCCCGTGGCCGTCACGGCCCGCACGGTCGACAGCAGCTGACCGGCCCGGTCCATGTCGACGCCCAGCTGCCGAAGCACCGTCTCGCCGTTGGACCAGATCGTCACCGCACCCCCGGCAGCCCGCACCTCCGGTCGACGCTCGAAGACGGTGACGTCGTGCCCGTCCCGCGACAAGCCGCGGGCAACGGCAATCCCGCCGACTCCGGCGCCCACCACCAGCGCCCGCAGCGGACGCCCGTGGCCAGACACGGCAGCTCCCGACCCCTAGAGCGAACGCTGCAGCAGAACCTGGCCGCTGTCGGCGGCCACTACCTGCACGGCCGCGATCTGGGCGACCGGCGTCGAGATGCTGCCCGCGGGCGTCGCGGTGTGGCCGGGTTCGGCCACCCAGGTCGCCAGCCGGGTCTGGCTGCCGTCGCGACCCACCACGACCATCGCCAGCGTGTCGTGGTGCGCGTTGAGCGGGGCCAGGCACACGCACCGCAGGTTGATGGAGGTTCCCCAGTGCTGGCTGGACAGCTCGACGGTCGACGCCAGCAGGGTGGTGCCTACCTGCGCCATGGGCGCCGAGGACGCGGTCACCTGCTGCGACGGGGACGAGGAATACCCCTGCACCCCGACGAACACGCCGATCGCCAGCACCACCGCCGCGGCCGACGAGGCCACCCAGGTCACTATCCTCGTGCGGCGCCGGCGCCAGCTCACCTTGGCCAGCAAGGACGTCAACAGCTCCGGCGACATCTCCGGTGTCACCGACCATCCGGCGGCCGGGTTTGAGTCGTTGATCGCCGCCACCTCGTCCGGGCCGAGCTGCGAGAGCAGCGCCGGCACGCCGCTCAGGTCGGCGACGGCCCCCCGGCACGCCGGGCAGTGCGCCAGGTGCGCCTCGAATTCGCGTCGCTCCACGGCCGACAACGAGCCCAACACATATGCGGCATCCCACATCACGTACGGATCGTCCGGCGGGCCGATGCCCCGCAGCGGCGTCTTCATGTCATCCATTTCCTTCGCACCCTTCAAGCTTTCGGAGCCCCTCAGCGGGTAACTCCAAGTTCCTGCAGAGTGAGTCGCAACGCCCGCACGGCGTAGTGTAATCGCGACTTCACCGTTCCCTCCGCGATCCCGAGGTCGGCAGCAATCTGCGCGGTGGTCCATCCGCGGTAGTACGACCGGTCGATCACCGCCCGGTGCTCGACGGACAGCTGCGCCATCGCATCGCCGATCAGCAGCTTGTCTAGCGCGGC
Organism: Mycobacterium paraffinicum; assembly: GCF_025822865.1. NCBI lineage: Bacteria > Bacillati > Actinomycetota > Actinomycetes > Mycobacteriales > Mycobacteriaceae > Mycobacterium > Mycobacterium paraffinicum. Next base: position 280,666 of record NZ_JACKUR010000025.1, read on the forward strand.
GTTCACCTCGTCCGGCGTCGACCGTTCGGGCGCCCCCGCCTCGTCGGTCGAAGCGACGACGTTGCGGAACCGCGCGCTGCGGCGGTCGTCGATGATCATGTTGCGCGCCACGGTGAACAGCCAGGCCCGCGCCGAGCGCTCGGTGTCCCCGACGACCTCCGGATGCTGCCAGGCCCGCAGCAACGTCTCCTGCACGACGTCCTCGGACTGGCTCGCATCCCCCGTGAGCCGGAGCGCGTAACGCCATAAAACCGCTGCGTGTTCGTCGTACAGCGCCTTCATCAGGGCGGCTTCGGCGGTCCCGGACGCCCTCCAATTCCCTGCAACACGGGCCACTCCATCACCTCCGACTACTGAAACGAGTCGAACGGCTGCTCGGTTCAACGGCCACCACCGGCCGGTTCAGCCTAGGCCAGGGTGAGGATGCGCGGCCCGGCGTCGGTGACCGCGACGGTGTGCTCCCAGTGTGCCGCACGGGACCCGTCGGAGGTGGTGACGGTCCACGCGTCGTCGAGCACCACGGTCTTGCCGGTCCCGAGGGTCAGCATCGGTTCGATCGCCAGCACCGACCCGGGGGCGAGCAGCGGACCGCGCCCGGGAGAGCCCTCGTTGGGCAGGAACGGGTCCATGTGCATGTGCCGCCCGATGCCGTGGCCGCCGTAGCCCTCCACGATCCCGAACGCGCGCCCGTGCCGGTCGGCCGCCGCGCGCGTGCCCGTTTCGATGGCGTGCGAGACGTCGGTCAGCCGGTTGCCGGGGACCATCGCCGCGATGCCGGCCTCGAGCGATTCCCTGGTGGCGTCGCAGAGTGCCTGGTCGGCCGCGTCGAGGGCGCCGACGCCGAACGTGATCGCGGCGTCACCGTGCCAGCCGTCCAGGATCGCGCCGCAGTCGATGGACACCAGGTCGCCGGGGGCCAAGATCTCGGCGGCCGACGGAATCCCATGCACCACCCGCTCGTTGACCGACGCGCAGATCGACGCGGGGTAACCGTGATAGCCGAGGAACGACGGTATCGCGCCCGCCTCCCGGATCACCGACTCGGCGATCTGGTCGAGGCCCAGCGTCGACACCCCGGGAACCGCAGCCGCCCGCACCGCCTGCAGGGCGGCCGCGACCACCGCCCCTGCCGCCGCCATCGCGTCCAGCTCACCGGCGGTGCGCTGCGGCACGACTTTGCGACTCCGCAGCCGCGCCAGCGCGCTCATGATTACTTGCCCAGCGCTTGCAGGGCGCGGGCGAACACTTCGTCCAAGGTGCCGATGGCGTCGACCGTCTTGAGTTCGTCGCGGTAGTACTCGAGCAGCGGCGCGGTCTCGTCGCGGTACACCTTCATCCGGTTCAGGATGATGTCGTCGGTGTCGTCGGCGCGGCCACGGGCTTTGAGCCGTTGCAGCAGCTCGTCCTCCGAGACGCGGAACTCCAGCACCGCGTCGATGTCGGTGCCGCGGCGTTCGAGCATTTCGTGCAGCGCCTTGGCCTGTTCCGTCGACCGCGGATACCCGTCCAGGACGAAGCCGGCGGCCGCGTCGGCATCGCTGAGGCGGTCGTCGACGAGCTGGTTGGTCAACTCCGAGGGCACCAGGTCGCCGGCGTCCAGATAGCGCTTGGCCTCCAGGCCGAGTTTGGTCCCGTTCTCGATGTTGCTGCGGAACAGCTCACCGGTGGAGATGTGCGGGATTCCGAGCTTTTCGGAGAGCTTCTGGGCCTGCGTTCCCTTGCCCGCCCCCGGCGGGCCCAGCAAAACGACTCTCACTTCAGGAACCCTTCATAGTTGCGCTGCATCAGCTGGCTCTCGATCTGCTTGACCGTATCCAAACCGACGCCAATCATGATCAAAACCGCGGTACCGCCGAACGGCAAATTCTGAACCGCTCCGCCATTGCCGATTTGCAGGAACAAGTTGGGCAGCACCGAGATGGCACCGAGGTAGATCGAGCCCGGCAGGGTAATCCGGCTCAGCACATAACGCAGGTAGTCGGCGGTGGGCTTGCCCGGCCGGATGCCCGGAATGAACCCGCCGAACTTCTTCATCTCGTCGGCACGTTCGTCGGGGTTGAACGTGATGGACACGTAGAAGTACGTGAAGAAAATGATCAGCCCGAAGTAGATGCTGATGTAGATGGGATCGCTGGGATCGGACAGGTAACTGCCGACGAACTTGTCCCACCAGCTGTTGCCCACTCCGCCGCTGCCGCTGCGGATCAGCTGCGTGATCAGGTGCGGAATGTAGATGAGCGACGACGCGAAGATGACGGGGATGACGCCGGCCTGGTTGACCTTGAGCGGCAGGTACGTCGACGTTCCGCCGTACATGCGGCGGCCCACCATGCGCTTGGCGTACTGCACGGGGATGCGGCGCTGCCCCTGCTCGACGAACACCACGCCGACGATGATGACCAGGGCGGCGACGCAGACGGCGGCGAAGATCATCCCGCCGCGGCTGTCCAGAATTGTCTTGCCCTCGGACGGGATGCGCGCCGCGATGCCGACGAAGATCAGCAACGACATGCCGTTGCCGATGCCCCGCTCGGTGATCAGCTCGCCCATCCACATCACCAGCGCCGCTCCGGCCGTCATCACCATCACGATGACGACCAGCGTGAAGATGCTCTGGTCGGCGATGATGTCCAGCGAGCAGCCCTGTAGCAATCCGCCGTTGGCCGCCAGCGCCACGATGCTGGTCGCCTGCAGGATCGCCAGCGCGATGGCCAGATAGCGGGTGTACTGCGTCATCTTGGCCTGGCCGGACTGGCCTTCCTTGCGCAGTTCCTCGAACCGCGGGATGACCACCGTGAGCAGCTGCACGATGATGCTGGCGGTGATGTAGGGCATCACCCCGACCGCGAACACCGTCAGCTTCAGCAGCGCACCGCCGGAGAACAGGTTGATCAGCGAATAGATCTGTCCGGCCGCGCCGCCGCTGGCTTCCTTGATGCACTGCTGGACGTTCGGGAAATTGACACCAGGGGACGGCAAAGCAGCGCCCAGCCGATAGAGAACGACGATTCCCAGCGTGAAGAGGATCTTCCGTCTCAGGTCGACTGTCCGCAGCGATGAGATGAAAGCCGAAAGCACTCTTCCTCCTGCGCAGCCGGGGGGTTTCCTGCATTACGCGCCCAACACCCGCAGGCCAGGACGTACGGCCGCCTTATCTAAAGCGCGTCAAACCGTGTACGAGACTAACAGCTGGTTTGGGCAGGTCGGTCCAGGGCCGTCAACGACGACCGATAAAAAGCACAGGAAGCCGCCAGCCGTGGCGCGTAGAGTGCTCTTGGTTCGTTGCATTTGCTAAGTAAATGGGGAGCAGCATGACACGCACTGACCAAGACAGTTGGGACTTGGCCTCCAGCGTCGGCGCCACGGCCACCATGGTCGCCGCGGCCCGCGCGCTGGCCAGCGAGGGCACCGATCCGATCATCGACGACCCGTTCGCGGCGCCGCTGGTGCGAGCTGTCGGCCTGGAATTCTTCCGCCAACTGGTCGACGGTGAAGTGGCCCCCGCGGACGCGGAGGACGGCGAACGGGACCTGCAGCTGGAAACCGATTCGATCGCGGTGCGCACCCGGTTCTTCGACGACTTTTTCCTCAATGCCGCCCGGGACGGAATCCGCCAGTCGGTGATTCTGGCCGCCGGCCTCGACGCCCGCGCATACCGGCTGAGCTGGCCGCCCGGGAGCGTCGTCTACGAGGTGGATCAGCCCAAGGTCGTCGAGTTCAAGACCGCCGCCATGACCGAGCTGGGCGCCTCCCCGACCGCCGACCGGCGCACCGTGAGTGTCGATCTGCGCGACGATTGGCCGGAAGCGTTGCGGCGCAGCGGTTTCGATCCGGCGCAACCGACGTCGTGGAGCGCCGAGGGCCTGCTCATGTACCTGCCGCCCGAAGCCCAGGACCGGCTCTTCGACAACATCACCGAGCTCAGCGCGCCCGGCAGCAAGCTGGCCACCGAATTCCACGGCGACTCCGGCCGGACGATGACCGAACGCGCGCGGCAGTTCAACGAGCGGTGGGCAAACCTGGGCTGCGACATCGACCTTTCGGGACTGTTCTTCGACGGGGAGCGCAGCAACGTCGTGGACTACCTGACCGGCCGCGGTTGGCGGGTGAGCACCCGGGAGCGGCGCGAGTACTTCGCCGACTACGGCCTGGTATTCCCGGACGACGAGACTTCCCAGCTGCGCAACATCGTCGCCGTCACGGCGACGTTGAGCTAGGCGCCCCGCGAAGCCCTACGCCGCCAACGGCTTTTGCCGTAGCTCAGGCGGGCCGGGCGGACGGCGCGCGCACCACCATCGGCACGGCGGGGAAGCACCAGGCCATCTCGGTGCGCGACTTGCGCAGGGCGGCCGTGCCGTAACCCTTCTTGCGGTGCTCCGGGTGGATCCAGATGCGCAAGTTGACCTCGCCCCCGAGCAGCTCGCCGAACACCATCCCGACCTTCTCGCCGGAATCGACGGCCACGAACCACGCCGCCTCCTCGTCGTCGAGGCGCCCCAGCGCCGCGCCGATCTCGTCGTCGAGGTTGCCGGCCGGGCCGCCGGACCCGTCGCCCGCGGCGCCCATGTCCTCGGTGCGGGCGGCGAAGATGTCGCGGTCTTTTTCCGCCGAGAACGGCCGCAGCTCCAGGGTCTCGCCCAAGCTGGCCGGACGCTCGCCGAGGGTGAAGCTGAGCTGCTTGTTGAGGTCCTCGAGCTCGGCCAGGATCTTGCGGCGCGAGTCGATGGTGAGCTGATCGAACGACATCCCCATCACCGCTTCGGCGGCCACGTGGGAGGTGTCGAGCAGGCGGACGATCGCCTCGACCGCGGCCGCCTTGTTCTCGGACTCGACCACGACGTCGGCGATTTCATGCCGCCGTTCAAGAGCTTTCAGCAGGGCATCGGCAATCTCGCGGCGGGCGGCTTTGCGATCGTGGTCGGTCATTGCACCAGCCTAGAACGCCGCCGGACGGAGCGCGCTACATCTCCGGTTTCCCAGCTCCAGGAACCGCTGGTAGCGGTCCTCGACCGCGCCGGCCCAGGCGGGATCGGGTTCGACAACCCGCTCCGTGGAGGCCCAGCGCGCGGCGTCGGCGATCGAGGTTTCCAGGCCGGCCGCCATGCGCCCGAGGAAAGCCGCGCCCAGCGCCGCCCCCTCGGGCACCGCCGACACCTCCACCGGCCGCCCGGTGGCGTCGGCGATGGCCTGCATCCACGGTCCGACCCGGGTGCCGCCGCCCGTGGCGACGATGCGTGCCACCGGCGCCCCGCTCAACTCGATGAGCTGCCGGACCACGAAGCCCGACGCCTCGTAGGCGGCCCGGCGCAGCGCGGCGGCGTCGTGGGTGAGGTCCAGCGCGTCGAGCACGGCCCGGCGATCCGGGTCATGGAACGGGGTGCGCTCCCCGCGAATGTAGGGCGACCACACCGGCACCCGCCCGGGCTGCGCGGCGGCCGGGTCGCCGGATGCGACCACACGGTCCACCCAGCCGAGGAACAGCCCGCCGGCATTGCTCGCCCCACCGATCTGACTCTTGCCCGCGGCGGTATGGGGGATAGTCCAAAGGCCCGGCACCTGCCGGGCCTCTCCGATGGTGGTCCACACGATCAAGGTGGTGCCGCACAGCACCAGCACGTCGCCGTCGCGGTCGGCGCCGGCCACGATCTGCTCGCACAACGCGTCGATCGCGCCGATTCCCAGCGCCGCGCCGCTGCCGTGCACCTGCCCCACGGCGGCACCCATGCTCTCCACCCGCGGCATCTGCTCGGGCCGCGCGGCGCGCTCGGCGCACGCCTCGGGGTTCCAGCCCGTCCCGTCGAACAGCGGGTACGCGGTCGCGGCGGTGGCGAAGTCGATCACCGCCTCGCCCGCAAGGGCGTGGTTGGCCACCGCCGGCGCCGGCCAGTACCCGGCCGCGTCCGGCGCGTGCGCCGCCGTCCAGCGCAGGAACTCGGCGGCCTCGCCCAGGGCCGGCAGCGGCTGCACCGGTTGTTCCGGTGTTCGGCCCCGTTCGTCGCCGTACAACAGTCCCGGCGTCATCGGTACCCCCGCGGCGTCGACGGCCGTCAGCGACGGCACCATCGCCGATACGGCCACCGCGCGGACGTTCGGCCCGGGATTCAGCTGGTTCAAAGCCGCCACCGGCCCCCGCCGCCACGCCTCGCCGGCGTCGTGCTCGAGCCGGCCGGGCGCCGGCACCCGCAGCTGGTGCGGGATCCGCGCCCGCGCCGTCACCCGGCCGTCGGCGTCCGCGGCGACCGCCTTGACCGCGGTGCTGCCGACGTCGATGCCGATTGTGACGACTTCACGTGACACGGGCGTCACCGTACGCCAGCATTGGGGTTCGTGACGTCAAGACCGCGCGCCTTGGTGACGGCCCCGCTGCGGGGACCGGGCTTCGCCAAGCTGAAGCAGCTGGCCGACGTGGTCTATGACCCTTGGATAAGTGAGCTCGAGCAGACCCCGCTGCGGATCTACAGCGCCGAACAGCTGGCCGAACGCATCACCGCCGAGGCCGCCGATGTCGTTGTGGTGGAAAGCGACTCGGTCGGTGGGCCGGTGTTCGACTTGGGCCTGCGGGTGATCGCCTCGACCCGCGGCGACCCCAACAACGTCGACATCGCGGGGGCCACCGCGGCCGGGGTCCCGGTGCTGAACACCCCGGGCCGCAACGCCGACGCCGTCGCCGAGATGACGGTGGCGCTGCTGCTGGCCGTCACCCGCCGGCTCCTGCCCGCCGACGCGGATGTCCGCAGCGGCAACATCTTTCGCGACGGCAGCATCCCCTATCAGCGGTTCCGCGGCTGGGAGGTCGCCGGGCGGACCGCCGGTCTGGTGGGCCTCGGCGCCGTCGGCCGCGCCACCGCATGGCGGCTGTCCGGGTTGGGCCTGCAGGTCATCGCCCACGACCCCTACAACGACGACGCCCGGCACGGCCTGGACGAGCTGCTGGGCGAGGCCGACGTCGTCTCCCTGCACGCGCCCGTCACCGACGACACGGTCGGCATGATCGGGGCGCCACAGTTCGCCGCCATGCGCGACGGCGTGGTCTTCCTCAACACCGCCCGCGCCCAGCTGCACGACACCGGCGCGCTCGTCGACGCGCTGCGCGACGGCAAGGTGTCCGCCGCCGGCCTGGACCACTTCGTCGGCGAATGGCTGCCCACCGACCACCCGCTGGTCGGGATGCCCAATGTCGTGCTGACGCCCCACATCGGCGGCGCCACGTGGAACACTGAGGCTCGGCAGGCGCAGATGGTGGCCGACGACCTGGAAGCGCTGCTGGCCGGCGAGATGCCCGCCCACATCGTCAACCCGGAGGTGCTCGGCCCATGACGTCCGTGAAATCGGTGGCCCACCCCGAAACGGCGGTGCTCGACGCGGCCAAGGACATGCTGCGCCGGGGCCTGGTGGAGGGAACCGCGGGCAATATCTCCGCGCGGCGCTCCGACGGCAACATCGTCATCACCCCGTCATCGGTCGACTACCGCGACATGCAGCTCGACGACCTCGTGCTCATAGACCCCGACGGCGCCGTGCTGCACGCCGCGGACGGCCGCTCGCCGTCCTCGGAGATGCAGCTGCACCTGGCCTGCTACCGCGCGTTCGACGACATCGGCAGCGTCATTCACAGCCACCCGGTGTGGGCGACCATGTTCGCCATTGCGCACCAATCGATTCCGGCGTGCATCGACGAGTTCGCGGTGTACTGCGGCGGGGACGTCCGCTGCACCGAGTACGCCGCCTCCGGGACCCCCGACGTCGGCGCCAACGCCGTCAAGGCGCTCGACGGCCGTGGCGCCGCGTTGATCGCCAACCACGGCCTGGTGGCCGTGGGCCCACGACCGGACAAGGTGCTGCACATCACCGCCCTGGTGGAGCGCACCGCCCAAATCGTCTGGGGTGCAAGGGCTCTCGGTGGCCCGGTGCCCATCCCCGAGGACGTCAACCGCAACTTCGCCGGCGTCTACGGCTACCTGCGCGCGAACGCCTGATGCGCCCGCTCCGGCTCGGCCACGCGAGCGTGGCACGGGTCCTCGAACTCCAATTCGACTTGTCGACAAGCCTTTTCGCGCAAACACCGCCGTCCGGCTGGCAAGACAACGCCGACCTGCTGGTGCCGGACTTCTTCGACCCATCCGCCGATCAGTGGCACATCGCGATCCAAAGCTGGGTCATCGAGGTCGACGGGTTGACCGTCGTCGTGGACACCGGTGTCGGCAACGACCGCCAACGCCCGCACATGCCACCCCTGGACCACCTCAACACCGGATTCCTGGCCGCCCTGCGGGCCGCGGGCGTCGACCGCGCCGCCGTGGACGTGGTGGTCAACACCCACGTCCACTCCGACCATGTCGGGTGGAACACCATGCTGGACAACGATTCCTGGGTGCCGACCTTTCCCAACGCCCGATACGTGGTACCGGCCGCCGACTACCGCCACTTCGCACCCGGCGGGCCCGCCGCCACGCGAGCTCCCCGCAGCGAGGAGGAAGCGGCCCAGCAGCGCGGTGACCAACTGGTGTTCGCCGACAGCGTCGCGCCCATCGACGAGGCGGGCCAGCTCGTCCAATGGTCGGACGATTGCCAGATCAGCCCGTCGCTGCGGCTACGGCCCGCCCCCGGACACACCCCGGGCTCCTCGGTGCTGTGGCTGGACGCGGGCCAGCCGGCCGTCTTCGTCGGCGACCTCACCCACAGCCCGCTGCAGTTGCGTCGCCCCGCCGACGCCTGCGCGTTCGACGTGGACGCGCACGCTGCCGCGGAGACCCGCCGGCGAATCTTCACCGAGGCGGTCCAGGCGAAAGCCGCCGTGATCCCCGCGCACTACCCCGGCCACGGTGGCGCCACGATCCGCGCCGTTGGCGACCAATTCGACGTCGACAGCTGGCTCGACACCGATACGGTGTGAGCATGGCGCCGTACCGAGTGGTCCAATGGTCGACCGGCAACATCGGCAAGCGAGCGCTCGGGGCGCTGCTGGACCGCGACGACTTCGACGTGGTGGGCGTTCATGCATTCGGTTCGGACAAGGTGGGCCGCGACGTGGGCGAGCTGGCGGGCCAAGCCTCGGCCGGCGTTGCCGCGACCGGCGATGCCGACGCGTTGATCGAACTCCGACCGGATTGCGTGTGCTACATGCCCCGCGCCATCGACTACGAGCTGGTGCTCAGGATGCTGCGCTGTGGCATCAACGTCGTCACGACGGGAGATTTCCTGACCGGCACCCATCACCCGGTCGAACTCCCCGCCCTCGAAGCGGCGGCGCAGGAGGGGCGCGCGACGTTCCTGGGCACAGGATTCGAACCCGGCTTCATCAACGTCGTCGCCGGCTTCCTCACTGGCGCATGCCGAAAGATTCACAGCGTCAAGCTCGTCGAAACCCTGGACTGCACCACCTATCCCGTTTGGGACGTGTGGAAGGTGCTCGGATTCGGCAAAGCACCCCGTGAGCCGGTGACCCATATCGACCCTCAAACGCAGCGATACGGCCTGGGCTATTTCGAGACCCTGGACATGATCGCCACCATGCTCGGCGTCGAACTCGACTCCAAAGACGCGTTCATCGAGCCGGCGGTGCTGACCCGCGATCTCAACCTGGGCTGGGTGGACTTCGCCGCCGGCACCGTCGGCGGCCAGCGCCGCACCTATCGCGGCCATCTGGGCGGCCGTCCCGTCGTCGAGCTCGCCATCTGCTGGACGATGAGCGACGACGCGCTCGACCCGCAATGGCCCGACCCCAAGGGCTTCAGCGTGGTGATCGAAGGCCAGCCGCGCGTCGACGCGACCATCCGGTTCGGTCACCCGGGCGAGGACGTGATGACCGTTCTGATGGACAGCACCGCCGTCGCGGCGGTCAACGCCATCCCGTTCGTCTGCGACGCCCAACCGGGCGTCATGACCCCGATCGACTTGCCCATCACCGGGGCCCACGGAGCCATCACCGTTTGAGTCGTGGCAGTCAGGCCGCCCGGCCGCGCCATGTGCGTGGCGAAACGCCGTGGGTCCGGCTGAACAGCCTGCTGAAATAGCCCGCATCGCCAATCCCGACCCGGCCGGCGACCTCCGCGATCGGAAGGTCGGTCTGGGCCAGTAACCGACGCGCCTCGGCCATGCGGCGATCGGTGATCCACTCCCCGACGGTGCGTCCGGTGCGGCGCCGGACCACGGTGGTCAGGTGTCCCGGGGTGATGCCGAGTTCACCTGCCACGTCGCGCAGCGACAACTGCTCGGCGTGCCGCCGGTCGATCACGTCGAAGACCCCGGCCAGCAGCGGTTCACCGCTGCGCCGCAGCTCGGCAACCACCGGGCCGGCCAGGCGCGCGAGGTCGATCAACAGCAGGGTCAGGTGCGCCAACGCGGCCTGCCGATAACCCTCCTGCCGCGCAGCCAATTCCGTTTCGATCGAACGGATCGCGGCGTCCCACGACCCTCGTCGATCCGTGGGCACAGCCAGGCGCAGGATCCCGCCGGCCTGTCCGTGCAGGAACGGGAACAGCAGGGGGTGCGCCCGCCACGCCGGCCACGGCGATCGCGCGTCCTCGCCGAGCGCGGTGGGATCGAAGAACACCGCCACGCCTGCGTCGTGAAGCTCCAGCCGTCCGGGTTCGAGCACCCGGCCCGCGGCCGCCACGTAGACCAGCCCGGCGACGGGAAGGTACCAGAGCGCGGGAAAGTCGTGAATGTGGCGGCCGCGCTCGATGAAATCGCCGGGACCTGACCGCACCACCGACACCGGTGGCGTGTCCGGATCGGTGCGGTATTCGTAGATCGGCACCCCCGCGCGTCGCCGAACCATCCGAGCAGGTCGCGTCATGTCACCAAAAATAATCTAATTTTTCCCGAGGATCACCCAATTATTCAGCCGTCCATCGATTCACCATGGATTTTGTGACGAAACATCATCCACATGATTACTTGCCCGCCGCCGGCCACGACGCGCTGCTGCCCTGCTACGACCTGATCTCACGCCTGCTGGGCATCAAACGGGTCCACCAGGCCCTCATCGCTCAGGCCGAGCTGGCCGACTGCCATCGCGTTCTGGAAATCGGCTGCGGCACCGGGAATCTCATCCTTCGGGCCAAAAGCGGCTATCCCCACTTGGAGGCGGTCGGATGCGACCCCGACCCGCGGGCGCTTGATCGGGCGCGTCGAAAGGGGAACGACGTCCGTTTCGAGCACGGCTATGCCGAGCGGCTCCCGTACGCCGACGGCGAATTCGATCGAGTGCTGTCATCGATGATGCTCCACCATATCGACGACCAGGCGAAAACGGCTGCGGCTCAAGAGGTTTTCCGCGTACTGCGACCCGGCGGCAGGCTGCACCTGGTCGACATCGGCGGCGAGAAGACCACCGACCACGGCCTGCTGGCGCGGCTGATCAGGCGCAACCCCCACGCGGCCGCCAACCTGGGCGACGCGATCCCTCGACTGCTGAATGCGGCGGGATTCGACTGCACCGAGGTCGCATCGGAGCCGCATCGCATCCTCGGGCGACTGAACTACTACCGCGCGACCCGCCCCGCCTGACGCTGGTCGATAGCGACTTTCACGGCGCCGCTTTCGCCCTGGTTGGCGATCGCGAAAAACGCGTCGCGCCACTGCTCGAGACCGAAGGTGTGGGTGAGCATCGGGCGCAGGTCGACGCGGCCGGCGGCCGCCAGGTCGAGGTAGTGGGCGATTGCGTGCTTGCGCTGCCCGTCGACCTCCTCGACGCCGAAGGCGTTGGAACCCACCAGGGCGATCTCCTTGAAATACAACGGACTCCACTCCCAGCGGCCGGGCGCGTGTACGCCGGCCTTCACCAGCGTGCCCCGGGAGCGCAGCACCCGGACCCCCACCTCGAACGTCTCGGGTTTGCCGACGGTGTCGTAGACCACGTCGATCGCGCCGGGGTGTGCCATCGGCAGGCCGAGTAGCGGCTGGCGCAGCCGGCCGCCGCCCCAGGCGACCAGTTCTTCGATGACGGCCACCCGCGGTTCGTGGCGCACCACCTTGGCGGCGCCGAACAGCCGGGCCAGCTCGGCCTGGGCCGAGAAGCGCGCCACCACCGCGATGGCCACATCGGGGTACAACGCCCGCAGGATCGCGACCGCGCACAACCCCAGCGAGCCGGCCCCATACACCAGGGCGCGGCCGGATCCTGGCGGCGGGTGCCGGGTGACCGCGTGCAAAGACACCGAAAACGGGTCGGCGAACACGGCCACCTCGTCCGGAATCGACTCCGGGACACCGAACAGCATGCTGTCGTGGGCCGACATCAACTCGGCGTAACCGCCCGTCACATCGGCGGACACCCCGGTATGGATTCCGGGCTTGATGTCCCCGTCGGTGAAGCTCCAGCACAGGCTGTAGTCGCCGGCCTCGCATGCGGGACAGGGTGGCTCGATGCCACGCGGCCCGCAGGACAGCCACGGGTTGAGCACCACCCGCTGCCCCACCCGTAGCCCGCGGGCCCTGGCACCCAGCGCCACCACGTCGGCTACCACCTCGTGACCCATGACCTGCGGGAAAGAACAGAACGACGACATGGCGTTGTCGGCGTCGCCCTCGCCGAAGTCCATCAGGATCTGCTTGGAATCCGAACCGCAGATGCCGGTCAGCCGCGGCCGGGTGAGCACCCAATCGTCGTGCGGCAGGGTCGGTTCCGGCACCTGCCGCAGGGCGGTAGGAGTGTGCGCAAGGTTCGCCGTGAGCGTGTTGGCGCCGTCGGCGACCTCGAACGGCTCCGGCGGCACGCCGTAAACCAGGGCTTTCATCGCGGCGACTCTCTGGTTTTGAGGCCGGCCGCCCCTACGATGAACGCATCGAGATCGGCGTTCTTGGCGTCGACGACCGCCTTCATGTCGGGCACGTAGTGCTCGAAGCCGTCGCCGTCCAGCGCCGCGATGATGCCGTCGGCCACCACGTCGGCGGCCACCTTCGGCCCCTGGTAAAGGGGTTCCTCGCTGCCGGGGTGATCCCATATCTCGGTGTCGACCGGACCCGGTTCGATCAACTTCACCGAGACGCCGGAGCCGTGTAGATCCACGGCCATCGCCTCGCTCCACCCGCACAGCGCGAACTTGCTTGCGCAGTAAGCGGACTCATGAATGATTCCGAGTCGGCCGCCGATGCTCGACACGTTGACGATCAGGCCGGATCCGCGCGCCAGCATTCGTGGGAGCAGGGCCAGCGTCAGCCGCATCGGCGCGAAGAAGTTGACCCGCATGACGTCCTCGACCTCATCCGGGGCCAGCGCGGTGACGGGGCGCCGCTTGGGCACCGCGGCGTTGTTGATCAGCACGTCGACGCCGCCGAGCGCGTCCCAGGCTTGCGCGGCCAAGTCACCCAGCGCCGCGGTGTCGGCCAAATCGGCCACCCACATCGCCGACCCTGGCGAGGCCCGCCTGCAGTCCGCCAGCACCTCCTCCAGCCGGTCCCGCCGGCGGGCGACGAGCCCCACCACTGCGAGCCGCGCGGCCAGCTGTCGCGCCAGGGCCGCCCCCAGACCTGACGACGCACCCGTGATGAGCACCCGATCACCCATCCGTCAAGGTTGCCGCGAATCGGGGGAAGCGTACAGTGGTGGAGGCTTGTTAAATTAGCTAAATATTAGCCTAACTACTTCTGAACAGGGGCGAACATGACTTCCACCAGGTATGAGGGCGACACCTGGGACCTGGCGTCCAGTGTCGGGGTGACCGCGACGATGGTCGCGGCCGCCCGCGCCGTGGCCACCCGCGCCGACCGTCCGCTAATCAACGACCCGTTCGCCGAGCCGCTGGTGCGGGCCGTGGGCGTCGACCTGCTCACCCGGCTCGCGACCGGCGAGGTGAACCCGGACGAGCTGAACGACGCGCACGACGGCGCGACCGGATCCACCGGCGCGATGTCCCGGATGGCCGACAACATGGCCGTGCGCACGAAGTTCTTCGACGAGTTCTTCCTGGACGCGACGCGCGCGGGCATCAAGCAGGCGGTGATCCTGGCCTCGGGGCTGGATGCCCGCGCCTACCGGCTGGCGTGGCCCGCCGGGACCGTCGTCTACGAGGTGGACCAGCCACAGGTGATCGACTTCAAGTCGCGCACGCTGGCCGAGTTGGGCGCCGCGCCCACCGCCGACCCGCGCGTGGTGGCCGTCGACCTGCGCGACGACTGGCCCGCCGCCTTGCGCGCCGCCGGATTCGACCCGGCCCAGCCGACCGCGTGGAGCGCCGAGGGCCTGCTGGGCTACCTGCCCCCGGAGGCGCAGGACCGCCTGCTGGACACCATCACCGAACTCAGCGCACAGGGCAGCCGAGTGGCGGTCGAGAGCGCGCCCAACCCCGAGCCCGGGGACGAGGAGAAGCTCAAGGAGCGCATGCAACAAATCTCCGAACGCTGGCGTGCGCACGGTTTCGACCTGGACATGGCGGGGCTCGTCTACTTCGGGGACCGCAACGAGGCCGCCCCCTACCTCGGCGAGCGCGGTTGGTCGCTGAACGGCTCCAGCATCCGGGAGCTGTTCTCGGCCAACGGACTTCCGCCGCTCGAGGACGACGACACACGCATGGGCGAGGTGCTTTACGTAAGCGGCACGCTGGACAAGAAATAGGAGCCTTGGCATGACTGTGGAATCGGGACGTACCGAAGGTGACAGCTGGGGACCCGGGTCCAGCGTGGGAGCGACGGCCACCATGGTCGCCGCATCCCGCGCGGTGGCGTCGCAGGGACCCGAGGCGTTACTCGACGATCCGCTGGCCGAACCGCTGGTCCGTGCCGTCGGACTGGAGCCCTTCATCCGCATCGTCGACGGACAGGTCGATTTCGAGGACGACCCGCTGTTCAACCGCAAGGCCCGGGCCGAGCAGATCACGGTTCGCACGCGGTTTTTCGACGACTTCTTCACCGGTGCCACCAAAGCTGGTGTGCGGCAGGCGGTGATCCTGGCGTCGGGCCTGGACACCCGCGCCTACCGCTTGCCGTGGCCGGCGGGCACCGTGGTCTACGAGATCGACCAGCCGCAGGTCATCGCGTTCAAGACCGACACGCTGGCCGGCCTCGGCGCCGCCCCGACGGCCGAGCGCCGCGCGATCGCCGTCGACCTGCGTGACGACTGGCCGGCGGCGTTGCGCGACGGCGGGTTCGACGTGACGCAGCCGACGGCGTGGAGCGCGGAAGGGCTGTTGCCGTATCTGCCGCCCGAGGCCCAGGACCGGTTGTTCGACAACGTCACCGCCCTCAGCGCGCCGGGCAGCCGGGTGGCCACCGAACACGTGCCCGACCCCAACGCCTTCTCCGACGAGCGATTGCAGCGCATCAGCGAACGGTGGCAGCGCTTCGGCTTCAACCTCAACGCGGCCGACCTCTTCTACCGGGGCGAACGCAACGTCGTCGTCGAATACCTGAAAACGCACGGCTGGCAGGTGGAGACACACCCGGCTCGGGAGTTGTACGCGCAGAACGGCTTTGAATTCCCCGAGGACGAGATGTCGGCGACGTTCGGCGAGTTGAGCTACGTCGCCGCGACGCTGGCGTAGCGGATTGGCTAGGGTCTCCCCCATGTCACGCGCTCACGACGACGAGTGGGATCTGGCGTCCAGTGTGGGCGCGACCGCGACCATGGTGGCCGCCGGGCGGGCCATGGCGACGAAGGATCCCCGCGGCCTGATCCACGACCCGTTCGCCGAACCGCTGGTGCGCGCGGTCGGGGTGGACTTCTTCACCAAGATGATGGACGGTGAGCTGGACCTCGAGGCGATCGAGAACGTGTCGCTGGTGCGCATGCGGGCGATGGCCGACGGAATGGCGGTGCGCACCAAGTACTTCGACGATTACTTCGTCAACGCCACCGGCGGCGGAATCCGGCAGGTGGTGATCCTCGCGTCCGGATTGGACTCGCGCGCCTACCGGTTACCGTGGCCGGACGGCACGGTGGTGTACGAGATCGACCAGCCCCGGGTGATCGACTTCAAGACCGGCACGTTGGCCGGCATCGGCGCCGAACCGACCGCGACGCGGTGCACCGTGCCGATCGACCTGCGCGCCGACTGGCCGGCCGCCCTGAAAGCGGCCGGGTTCGATACGACGGCGCCGACAGCGTGGCTGGCCGAGGGCCTGCTGATCTACCTGCCGCCGGAAGCCCAGGACCGGTTGTTCGACAACATCACCGCCCTCAGCGTGCCCGGGAGCACGATCGCCACCGAATTCGTGCCCGGCATCGCCGATTTCGATGCCGACAGGGTCCGGGAGTTGTCCGGCTCCTTCCGCGAGCACGGCGTGGACATCGACATGGCGTCGCTGGTCTACGCCGGCGAGCGCAACCACGTCGTGGATTACCTGCGGTCCAAGCGGTGGGACGTCGAAGGCACCACGCGCACGGAACTCTTCCGGCGCCAGGGCATCGACGCGCCCGCCCCGGAGAACGACGATCCGCTCGGCGAGATCATCTTCATCAGCGGCAATCTCACCGGCTAGGCTTCTAGAACCGCGACGGGCCCGGCCACAGCACGCTGGCCCCGCTCAGCGTCTGCTCGACGCTGTCCAGGACGCCGGTGACCGTGCGGCCCAGCAGGGCCGCCAGCGCGTCCGGCAGCGACGCGGCGGCGGGCTGCGACGAGGCGCGGGGCCGCACCATGTCCAGCAGCGATGAGCCCGGATAACTGACGATGCGGACGTCGCTGTCCTCGTCGAGGTCGGCCAGAACCTTGGCCCGGCGCACGGCGGTGCGGAACCCGCCGAGTTCGTCGACCAGGCCGCGGTCCAGCGCGTCGGCGCCGGTCCAAATTCGTCCCTGCGCAACACGATCGACCGCCTCGGCGGTCAGGTTGCGAGCCTCGGCGACCCGCTGCACGAAGTCGGCATAGAACAGGTCCGCCTCGGCTTCTCGATGCGCCTGCTGCTCCGGCGTGAACGGTGCGTCGATCGACCAGGCGTCGGCATTGGCGTTGGTGCGCACGGTATCCGACCCAACCCCCAACCGCTCCAGCAGATCGCGGATCACCAGCTTGCCGGTGATCACACCGATCGAACCGGTGACCGTCGCCGGGTTGGCGACGATCGCGTCGGCCCCCATCGAGACGTAGTAACCACCGGAGGCGGCGACCGCGCCCATGGAAGCGACCACCGGCTTGCCCCGCTTGCGGGCGCGCGTCACCTCGCGCCAGATGCTCTCCGACGCGGTGATCGTGCCGCCGGGGCTGTTCACCCGCAGCACGATCGCGGACACCGAGTCGTCGGCGCCGGCCTCCCGCAGCGCCGCCCCGATGGTGTCACCGCCGGCGGTGGCGGTGCCCAGGGGCAGGAACTGCGGCCCGCCGCGTCCGTCGACGATCGTGCCGTCGACGGTGATGACGGCCAGGGTCGGCTTGGGCCGGCGGCCGGGAACCGATGGCTTGGGCGGGGCCAGCCGGGAGCGGGCCGCACCGGCGTAGCGCGCCAAGTACAGCCGCGGCGGGGCCGTGTCATCCGAAACATCCTTCACCCCAACCAGTTCCGCTATGCGGGCGTAGGCTTCGTCGCGAAATCCGATCCGGTCGAGCAGGCCGGCGGCCACGGCGCCGTCACGCAACAGCGGGGCGCGGTCGGCCAGCGCGTCGAGCGCGCCGGGGTCGAGGTTGCGCGATTCGGCGATCGCCCGCCACGCCTGCTGCTGCAGGCTTTCCAGCATCCGGGTGACGGCCTCGCGGTGGGCGGTCGTGAAGCCGTGTTCGGTGAAACGGTTTGCCCACGACTTGTATTGGCCGCGCGCGACGAATTGGGGTTCGATCCCCGCCTTGTCGAACGCGTCGCGCAGGAAGGTTTCGTTGCTCGCGAAGCCGATCAGCCCGACGCTTCCCGACGGCTGCATCCAGACCTCGCCGAACGCCGAGGCCAGATAGTAGGACAGCGTGCCCGGATAGGTTTCCGCCCAGGCCAGCGAGGGCTTGGCGGCGGTGAACGCCGCGATGGCCTCGCGCAGCTCCTGTACCGCCGCCGGCGGTGACGCCGCGAGTTGCACCCGGGCGATCAGCCCGGCGACCCGCGGGTCCTCCGCCGCGCGGTGGATCGCGGCGACGGCGGCGCGCAACGCCATCGGCCTGCCACCGGTGAAGATCGCGAGCGGGTCGAACCCCGTCGCCTCCGGCGGCGCCGACCGCAGATCGAGCTCGAGGACACAGCCATTGGCTACGCCGTGGTGGCGGGCGGTGTCGACTCGTACGGCCAGCGCGCGGACGTCGTCGACCCCGGGCATCGAGGGCAGGAAGGCGAACATATTTGCAGCGTACCGACACCGCCGCCGTACGGTGGTGGGGTGAGGTTCTCCGTCGCCATCCCCCAACTCGACTACGACCGGTTCGACGCCGACGGGCTGCGCGCCTACCTGCTTCGGGCCGAGGAGCTCGGGTTCGAGGGGGGCTGGGTGCTCGAGCAGATCATCGGGGACGCACCGCTGCTGGCACCGCTGGAGCTGCTGGCCTACTGCGCGGCCTGCACCGAGCGGCTGCGCCTGGGCGTCGCCGTGCTGGTGACGTCATTGCACGATCCGCTGCAGCTGGCCTCTTCCGTCACCGCGGTCGACCGGCTCAGCCACGGCCGGCTGGACGTCGGCGTCGGGACGGGCGGCGGCTTCCGCAGGTTCGCCGCGTTCGGCGTCGAAAAGGAAACGTACATCTCCTATTTCACCGAGGGCCTCAAGCTGATGAAGGCCGCGTGGTCCGACGAACCCCGGGTTACCTTCCATGGCCGGTTCCGCGACGTCGACGACCTGCCGATCCAGCCCAAGCCGGTACAGCGGCCGCACCCACCCATCTGGTTCGGCGGCTTGGCCCCGAAGGCCCTGGCCAGGGCGGTGCGCCACGGCGACTCCTTCCTGGGTGCCGGTTCGTCGACCACCCAGGCCTTCGCCGGGGCCGTGGCCGTGGTGCGTCGTGAACTCGACGAACAGCGAAAGGACCCAGCCCATTTCACCGTCGGCAAACGCGTCTACCTGATGGTCGACGACGATGCGACGCGGGCCCGCGAGCGCGTGCTGGCCGGCCTGCGGCGGATCTACGGCAAGATGCCCGGCGTCGAAGACGTTCCGGTATCGGGCACGCCCGACGACGTGGCACGGGGGCTGCGCGAGGTGATCGACGCCGGGGCCGAATACCTGCTGCTCAATCCCGTCGGCGTCGATGTCGCAGAGAACCGGGAGCAGATGGAACGCCTTGCCGCGGAAGTCATTCCGCGGCTGCGCTGACTACAGCTCGGTCGCCGAGCCGCCCGCGGCGGTGATCTTCTCGCGGGCGCTACCGCTGAACTTGTGCGCGGAAACCTCGAGCTTGACGGTCAGCTTGCCGTCGCCGAGGACCTTGACCAACCAGTTCTTGCGGACCGCGCCCTTAGCCACCAGTTCGTCGACACCGATGGAACCACCCTGGGGGAACAGCCGATTGAGGTCGCCGACGTTGACGACCTGGTATTCGGTGCGGAACCGGTTCCGGAAGCCCTTGAGCTTGGGCAGCCGCATGTGAATCGGCATCTGCCCGCCCTCGAAGGTGGCCGGCACGTTCTTGCGGGCCTTGGTGCCCTTGGTGCCGCGGCCGGCGGTCTTGCCCTTCGAGCCCTCACCGCGACCGACGCGGGTGCGGGCGGTCTTCGACCCGGGCGCGGGCTTCAGGTCGTGCAGCTTGATCGTCATTTCTTCTTCCCTCCGGTCCCTGCGGCTTGCGCCTCGGCCGGCTCCACCTCGACGAGGTGGTTGACCACCGCGATCAGGCCGCGGGTCGCTGCGTTGTCCTCACGGATCACCGAGTGGCGGATCCGCCGCAGGCCCAGCGTGCGCAGGCTCTCCCGCTGCTTCCAGCGGGCCCCGATGGTGCTGCGCACCTGGGTGATTTTCAGTTGGCTCATTGCGGTGCCGTTCCCTCACGCGCGGCACTGGCGGCCAGCGCTTCACTTTCCCGTCGCGCCTTGAGCATTCCGGCCGGGGCGACGTCCTCGATGGGCAGCCCGCGGCGGGCCGCCACCTCCTCGGGACGCTGCAGCAGCTTGAGCGCGGTGACGGTGGCATGCACCACGTTGATCGCGTTGTCGCTGCCCAACGACTTGGCCAGGATGTCGCGCACCCCAGCGCATTCCAGCACCGCACGCGCCGCGCCCCCGGCGATCACACCGGTACCCGGGCTGGCCGGGCGCAGCAGCACCACGCCGGCGGCGGCTTCACCCTGCACCGGGTGCGTGATGGTGCCACCGATCAGCGGCACGCGGAAGAAGCCCTTGCGTGCCTCCTCGACGCCCTTGGCGATGGCGGCCGGAACTTCCTTGGCCTTGCCGTAGCCGACGCCGACCATCCCGTGGCCGTCGCCCACGATGACCAATGCGGTGAAGCTGAAGCGCCGACCACCCTTGACCACCTTGGAGACACGGTTGATGGCGACGACCCGCTCCAGATAGTTGCTCTTGTCGCCGTCGCGGTCACGGCCACCACGCCCGCCGCCATCGCGCCGACCGCGGCTGTCGCGGTCACCGCGCGAGTCACGGCTGTCCGGGGCGCCCTGCCCGCCCGCCGACTGTTCCGCCATTATGCGGTCCTTTCAGTCTTGGTGTTCGAGGTCTCGATCATCTAGAAACTCAATCCGTTCTCGCGGGCGGCATCGGCCAGCGCCGCAATCCGTCCGGCGTAGGTGTACCCGCCGCGGTCGAACACCACGGTGTCGATGCCGGCGGCCTTGGCGCGCTCGGCGATCAGTTGGCCCACCCGCACGCTGCGGGCCTTCTTGTCGCCCTGCAGGCCCCGCACATCGTCCTCGATGGACGACGCGGCGGCCACCGTGGTGCCGTTCTCGTCGTTGACCAGCTGCACGTGAATGTGCCGCGAGGACCGGTTGATGACGAGCCGCGGACGCTCCGGCGTGCCGGCGATCTTCTTGCGAAGCCGGGCGTGCCTACGCAGCCGCGAGACCCGACGAGTTGCGGATACGCTCTGCCCCACCGGCTTTCGCGCGGCGGTGTCAGCTTGTTTTTGCGCCATGACTACTTACCTGTCTTTCCGACCTTGCGGCGGATCTGCTCGCCCTCGTAGCGCACGCCCTTGCCCTTGTACGGGTCGGGACGGCGCAGGCGGCGGATGTTCGCCGAGATCTGGCCGACCTTTTGCTTGTCGATGCCGGTGATCGAGAACTTCGTCGGGGATTGCACCGCGAACGTGATGCCCTCGGGCGCCTCGATGACCACGGGATGGCTGTAGCCCAGCGCGAACTCGAGGTTGGCGCCCTTGAGCTGCACGCGGTAACCGACCCCGAAGATCTCCATCTTGGTCGTGTATCCCTCGGTCACGCCGGTGACCAGGTTGGACACCAGCGTGCGGGACAGCCCGTGCAGCGAGCGGTTGCGCCGCTCGTCGTTGGGGCGGGTGACCACGATGGCGCCGTCGTCGTTGCGGTCCACCGTAATCGGTTCGGCGACCGTCAAATTCAGGCTGCCCTTGGGCCCCTTCACCGAGACGTTCTGGCCCTCGATCGTTACGTCGACTCCGGTGGGAACCGGAACCGGCTGCTTACCAATGCGCGACATAATCTATTGCTGCCTCTCCCGCTACCACACGTACGCGAGGACTTCGCCGCCCACGCCCTGTCTGGCTGCCTGACGATCGGTCAGCAGGCCCGAGGAGGTCGAGATGATCGCCACGCCCAGGCCGCCGAGCACGCGCGGCAGGTTGGTGGATTTCGCGTACACCCGCAGACCGGGCTTGGACACTCGCCGCAATCCGGCGATGCTGCGCTCCCGGCTGGGGCCGTACTTGAGCTGGACGACCAGCGCCTTGCCCACCCGAGCGTCTTCGGTCCGGTAATCGCTGATGTAACCCTCGCTCTTGAGGATCTGGGCGATGTTGGCCTTGATCTTGGAGTGCGGCAACGTCACTTCGTCGTGATACGCCGAATTGGCGTTGCGCAGACGTGTCAAAAAGTCTGCGATCGGATCCGTCATCGTCATGACAGCGTTGGTACCTTCCTCGCGGTGGTTCCCGGTCCGGGCCTGTCGCGCACCTGTTCTGGGTTGGTCTTAGGGGTCCTGGCCGTTACCAGCTGCTCTTTTGCACGCCGGGCAGTTCACCCGCGTGCGCCATCTCGCGCAGGCAGATCCTGCACAGCCCGAACTTGCGGAAGACCGCGCGAGGGCGGCCGCACCTGTTGCAGCGCGTGTAGCCGCGCACCGCGAACTTCGGCTTTTTTGCGGCCTTGTTGACCAGTGCCTTCTTCGCCATCTACTCAGTTCTCCTTGAAGGGAAAGCCGAGGGCCCGCAACAGCGCTCGTCCTTCGTCGTCGTTCGTCGCCGAGGTGACGACGTTGATGTCCATGCCGCGAACCCGGTCGATCTTGTCCACGTCGATCTCGTGGAACACCGACTGCTCGGCCAGCCCGAACGTGTAGTTGCCCACACCGTCGAACTGCTTGGGCGAAAGCCCGCGGAAGTCACGGATACGGGGCAGCGCGATCGAGGTGAGGCGGTCGAGGAACTCCCACATCCGGTCTCCGCGCAGGGTGACGCGGGCGCCGATCGGCATGCCCTCGCGCAGCTTGAACTGCGCGATGGACTTGCGCGCCCTGCGGATCTCGGGCTTTTGCCCGGTGATCAGCGCGAGGTCGTTGACCGCGCCGTTGATCAGCTTCGCGTCCCGCGCCGCATCGCCGACGCCCATGTTGACAACGACTTTCGTCACGGTCGGGATCTGCATGACGTTCCCGTAGCCGAACTGCTGCTGCAACGAATCGCGAATCTCGCTGCGGTAGCGCTCTTTCAGGCGGGGCTGAACTTTCTCTGCGGTGGTCATCAGATGTCCTTGCCGTTGCGCTTGGAGATACGAACCCGCTTGCCGGTCTCCTCGTCGACCCGGTAGCCGACGCGGGTGGGCTTACCGTCGGAGTCGACCACCATCACGTTGGAGGCATCGATCGGCGCCTCCTGGGTGACGATTCCACCCGACTGGGCTCCGCGCTGGTTGCTCGAAACCGCGGTGTGCTTCTTGATCGAGTTGACGCCCTGGACCAGGACCCGGTTGCGCTCCGGGTAAACCTTGAGCACCTTGCCTTTGGCGCCCTTGTCCTTGCCGGCGATGACGAGGACGGTGTCGTCCTTCTTGATTTTCATCTACAACACCTCCGGGGCCAGCGAAATGATCTTCATGAACCGCTTCTCACGCAGCTCGCGGCCGACGGGGCCGAAGATGCGCGTGCCGCGCGGGTCGTTGTCGGGCTTGATGATCACCGCGGCGTTCTCGTCGAACTTGATGTAGCTGCCGTCCGGGCGGCGGCGCTCCTTGACGGTGCGCACCACGACGGCCTTGACAACGTCCCCGCGCTTGACGTTGCCGCCGGGGATGGCGTCCTTGACGGTGGCGACGATGACGTCCCCGATGCCGGCATAGCGTCGCGACGAACCGCCGAGCACCCGGATGCACAAGATCTCCTTGGCGCCGGTGTTGTCGGCGACCTTCAGCCGCGATTCCTGCTGAATCACTCGATCTCCTGACCTGGTTGCGTGTGCACGGCAGGAGGCAAGCCACAGCCCACCGAATAACCTGACATGCGCGGTCTTTGTCACCGAAGGGCACGCGGGGCCGATTCGCACCGGCCGAGGTCTGCCCAAGGCAACCCCTAGAGTCTAGGTGACGACCAGCTCAGAGCCAAATTCGCGGCCGAGCCGACTTTAGGGCGGCCTCAAGGAGCCGTTCCCCCGATTCTTCGGATATCGCCGAGGTGGTGCACGCCTTCGTGCATCGCCTGGCGCACGAACCAGCGGGCGGTGCGCCGTTCGCCCGGCAACCGGGTCGCGGTGCGGTCCCAGTCGCGGTCTTTGACGCGCGCGACCTCGTCGCGGAAGCCCGCCACGGCGGCCGCGAGCTCGTCGAGCGTGGCGTCGATGTCGCAGTCGTTGTACCGGAAGCGGCGGGCCCGCAGATCGTTGAACATCGGCTCGCACGCGGGCTCGTGTTCGGTGCGGACGCGGTGCAGCCGGATGGTGAAGGAAACGTAGACGTCCCGCAGATGGCAGAGGTATTCGGCGACCGACCACACTTCGGCACTGGGCCGTGACCGCCGCGCCCCGGGCGGGATCGCGGAGATCGCCTCCCGAACCGCGTCCGGCAGGCCGGCGATGACATCGACCGCGTCGTCGGGCCGAGTGTCCGAGTAATTCATTCCACAATCAGCGCAGGCGTGGTCTTCGGCGGCCAGTGGCGGCAGGGACGCGGGCATCTCCCGATCCTCCACCTAGACCGGTGCCGGCCGGTTCGCGACTACGGACAGATAACGGGAATCCGAGGCGTGTTCCGGGCTGCGCAGTAATCCCTCGCGACTCAGCCGTCGATGTGCACCGGCGGGTCGGCGAAGGCCGGGTCTGCAGGGTGCTGGTCGGGCCCCATCGACTCGCAGTGCCCGTCGGGCACCAGGTAGGAACTGGCGCCGTTGGGAATCAAGCGGGGAACTGCGACGCAGCGTTGCCAGGTGCCGTCCGGCTGGACCGGTCCGTCGCACTTACTGAGGACGTTTCCTCCGTACTGGCAGCCGGCGCTGGCCGGCGGCGCCGAGGCGACCAGCTCCGCGGCCAGGAACAGGCTGGCGAATCCTCCGACGATGCCGCGCTTCATGCTTGCCTCCCGTCACATCGCCGCCGGGGGCATTGCCGAGTGTTTGGTGTGATGCACGGCGTCGACAGCCCAGCCAGCAAGTAATGACGCTACCGCTTAGGTAAGCGGCATTGGCTGCATTTGAGGTTCCGATTCAAAGGAGTAACACGAGCACGAGACATCGAAGTGAACGCACCTCTTTTTCGGCCCCTGAACAGCACAAAGGGCTGTGGGCGGGCTCTGCCCGGAATTACACTTCTGCGGTGTTCTCGGAGACGCACTACGCCTTGAATGGTGACTTGCGTGTCGCCTATCTCCCTCTTGTCGCCGAAATGGATGTGCGGGCCGTGCTCTCGACCGTTCGCGTGCCAACGCTCGTGGTGCAGCACAGCGACGACAAGATGATCACGCCTGCCATGGGCAGAGACGTCGCCGACCGCATATCGGGCGCCAAATACGTTGAGCTGCCTGGGCGCAACGTATTTCACTTCGTCGAGCCATGGCGTCAGTCGTTCCAGGAAATCGCCGAATTCCTCACCGGGCACCGAGCCGACGTGGCGGACGATCGGGTCCTTGCCACGGTGCTGTTCACCGACATCGTGGACTCGACGCGCCGGGCCGCGGAGATCGGCGATCGTGATTGGCATGCGCTGCTTGATGCGCACGACGCGATCGTCCGCGTACAACTCGATCGCTTCCGCGGCCGCGAGGTAAACACCTCGGGCGACGGTTTCCTGGCGGTGTTCGATGGTCCGCAGCGAGCGATCCGCTGCGCCATGGCAATTCGCGACGCGGTGCAGGCGCTGGGCATCGAGGTACGCGCCGGGTTGCACACCGGCGAATGCGAGGTCCGCGGTGATGACATCGGCGGGATCGGGGTGCACATCGGCGCGCGCGTTAGCGCACTTGCCGGGGCGAACGACGTGCTGGTATCCAGCACGCTGCGCGACCTCGTGATCGGGTCAGGACTCGAGTTTGAGGACCGCGGCACGCATCACCTCAAGGGTGTGCCCGGCGAGTGGCGCCTGTTGGCCGTCGCTTCCAGCTAAGACCGATGATGGCTCATCAGAATGGTGGCGGATCGTCATCGCTGTCGGGTGGGGCCGGCCCGCTGTAGCTCACCGATTCGGCTCGCCGAGCCATGCGGGCTTGGCGGTTGTTGTGGCGTTCGGCGGCCACCCGGTACGCGCGGTCTTGGGTGCGGGTGCGGCGCCGTTTCGGCATCATCGCGGTGCGCTCGGCGCAGAATTCCTGGGGCGAGTCGACTTCGGGGGCCGCGATCGCCCCGGTGGCCCGGCACAGACTCGGGAACAGCAGCGCGCTGCCCGGGGTGGTGACATAGGTGCGCCCGGCCGGGGAGGTCAGGATCAGCGTCGCATCGGGCAGCTGCTTTTCCTGCCAGCCCCAAAAGGTTTTCACCAAATGATGGGTGCGGCAATAACACTTGAGGTTGGAGGCGTGCGTGGGCCCGCCGGCGCTATAGGGGACGGTGTGGTCGATGTCGCAGGCCACCGCCGGGCAATCACAACCCGGCCAGCGGCAGGTCAGATCCCGGCACCGCACGAAATCGGCCAGCGCCTGCGAGGGCAGATAGCCCGGCTCGGCAGGCGCGTCGCCGGGATGGACCAGCGGCACCAGCCTGGCTGAGGCGGCCAACTCGGCGATCAGCTCGGGCGGGATCAGCCCCTCGCCGCCCAGCTGGCAGCCCGCCCCGGCGCCACCCTCAACGGGGGCCTGCTCGGCGACCACATGAATCACCACCGGCCCCGCCGGCGCCCGCCCGCCCGCGGCGCAATCCAGGCGCCCGCAGCGACACCCCAACCGGTCCGCCCCGGCGGCCAGCGCCCCCAACGCGTCGGCACGGCGCTGCTCGCGGCTGCGCGGATCATGCTCACACACGGTGGCCGCCACCGCGTTTAACCGCGCTTCTAGGGCGTGGGCATCCGGGCTGAACAAAACGCCCTCGATGCGCGCCAGGCCGTCCGCCATGTCGCCGATCCAGACCTCCCGCCCCGCCGCGCGTTCCCGACGCCGGCGCACCGCATCGGCATCCGCGCCCGCCACGACCCTGTCCACCCGCGCGGCCAACCGGGCCGGGGTCAGCGACGGCCACCGCCCCACCTGCGCGGCCAACTGCCCATCCACCGCCGCCAACACCTCGGGATCGGTGATCAGATCGGTACGAAACACCAGCGTCTGCACCATCCGAAAATCGATGTCCCCGACGGCGAACACCTCCCCCACCCGCGGCAGCCGCTCACGCAGCGCCCGGGCATGACGGACCCGGCTGGCGGCCCGCCCCTGGCTGATCCCCAACTCCGCGGCCACCTCCGCACTAACGGCCGCCTCGGTGTCCACCGCCCAATCCTCGGTCTCGGCACACCGCGACAGTCGATAGGCAAACAACCGCCCGATCGCGCTTAGCTGCCCGGCCACCGCCCGGTTCTCGGCCCGCGCGCAGCCGCCGGCTTCCGTCAACAGCCCCGCCGACTCCGCGGTCTCGGACGGATACCGTCGCTCGAAGTGCTCGTCAAACTCGGCGATCACGTCCGGCGACGACACCTTGGAATCGAACATACATTCGATCATGCCACGGAGGTCCGACAACTACCCGGCCCGCTAGTCCCCTTGCCGGACCCAGGCAAAGATGTACAGGCTCATCGCCGTGACGAGCGCGATCAGCACCCATTGGACGATGGCCTGGTCGATCCACGAACCGGGCGGTGGTGCGCCGGGAAGGATGTTGCGCAACGGGACGATGGCGAACAGGTTCGCGGCGTACCAGGTGGCGAACGGCGGCAGAAACTTCCTTCTGCCCAACGCCATCGGAATGGCGACCAGCAGCGCCAGGGTGGGCAGGCTGATGAGGACCAGGCAGATGCCCAGGTCGAAGATCAGCGGGCCCTTGGCTCTCTTCAGCGTGATGACCACGTTCCCGTTGTCGGTACCGCGCTGCGTCGGGAGTGCTCCGGGGTCGTGGACGCGGTTGACGGTGATGTCCCACCCGTCCAACTCCCCGGTCACCTCGACCCGGGCGGGCACCTTCTTCAGGTTGTCGCCCGAACCGACGAAGGCGTCGGCGGAGATCGGCTCGGTCCGGTAGGAGTCGAAGGGCCAGTTGCCCGGATCGCCGTGCGCCACGACCGTGGTGCTGAGTTGCGCCGGCGCCTTGCCCTTCGGGTAGTGCAGGTCGCCCAGGTCGCTCGTCGGGTACAGGCGCACGGCGACGTCGGTGCCCAACACGTCGAATCGGTTGTCGTACGCCGAAATCCCTGGATAGACAAGCACATTGACCGCGAGGCGCTTGGCGACCGGCTTCAGTTCCTCGACCTGCAGCTGCACAATGGTCGCATCGCCCCCGCCCTGGCCCAGGTCCAGCGGAGGCAGCGGCCCCTCGGACCTCTCCAGCCAGTGGACGCCGAACAGGGACAGCATGTAGGCCGTGACGACCACCGCCAGGACGGCCACCCCGATCACGATGCGCGGCCGCTTCGCCATGTGTTTGCGGGCCGGCGGTCCGGACGGTGTCGGCGCATCCGATGGGGGCGGCGGTGCCGGTGCCGCGGGAGCCTCGGCGGTCACTGGTAAGCCACTGATGATTCAAGGCTCGTCGACGGCCACACGTGGTCAGATGCTAGCGAACTCGCGCACACCCTGCGCGCCGTTGCAGGCCCCGTCACTCGCCGTCCATCCGGCGGTAACCCGCTCGTCGTTTCAGCTGTGGGCGGCACCGCCGGGAGTCGCCCGCGTTTGCTGAGTGACACAGCGGAACCCGATGTGGGTGGTCGCGGTGTCCTGCGACTGCGGTGACCGCGCGGCCGGACGATACCGGTGGCAGTATTCCGGCGCGCACAGGTGCGAACCGCCCTTCAGCGTCTGGCTGATGGCCGGATCCGCCGGCCCGGTCGGGGTGCAACACGCCTCCGGCGGCTCGTCGAGGCGGTGGTGCGCGGCGAACCGTGTGGCGGTCCACTCCCAGACGTTGCCGATCATGTCGACCAGGCCGAACCCGTTGGGGGGAAACGTCCCCACCGGCGAGGTGCCCACCCAGCCCAGGGCGCCGTCGTTGCGGTATGGGAAGCGGCCCTGCCAGGTGTTGGCCATCAGCCGACCGTCGGGGTTCGGTTCGTCCCCCCACGCATACGTGCCCGTGCCCCCGCCGCGGGCCGCATACTCCCACTCGGCCTCGGTCGGCAGCCGCCGGCCGGCCCAGCGCGCGTACGCGGCGGCGTCGGGGTAGGCCACCTGCACCACCGGGTGCTCGGCCCGGTCGGTGAGATCACTGTCCGGCCCGAACGGATGGCGCCAGCTGGCGCCCGGTACCCAGTCCCACCATTGCCGCCAGTCGCGTAGGTCGACCGGGCCGGGAGTGGGGCGAAAGACCATGGCGCCCGGGCACAGATCGGCCGGGTCCGCCCCTGGGTACAGCGCCGGGTCGATGGGCCGCTCGGCAACCGTCACATAGCCTGTGGCGGAGACGAATTCGGCGAACTGCGCGTTGGTCACCGGGTGTCGCTCCACCGCGAATGCGGGCAGAGTGACGGTGTGGATCGGCGCCTCTTCGGGATAGAAGCTGGTGCACCCCATGCGGAACGATCCGCCCGGTAGGTCGACCAGCTCGGTGAGCACCTCCCAAGCGTACGAGCGGCTCAGTCGGATTGCCGATACCACGTGAGCATGTACAACCCCATCGCCCCGACAAGCGCGAGCAGCACCCAGATCACCAGCGCCTGGTCGATCCATGCCCCGGGCGGTGGCGAGCCGGGAAGGAAGTTGCGGATGGGTATGACGGCGAACAGCATCGCCGCGAACCATGTGACGAAGGGTGGTACGAATTTGCGCCTGCCCAAGGCGATCTGGATGGCCACCGCGAACGCCAAGGTCGGCAGGGCGAAGAGGACCAGGCAGATGCCGAGGTCGAAGATCAGCGGACCCTTGGCCCGGTGCAGCGTGATGACCACGTTGTCCGGCCGGTCCGACTCCTGGCTGGCTTCACCGACGCGCTGGACGCTCACGTCCCAGCCATCCAACGCGCCGGTCACCTCGACCCGGGCCGGGATGTATTGGCGGGCGTCGCCTTGGCCAACGAGGACATCGGCCGAGAGAGTATCGGTGCGGTAGGAATCGAACGGCCAATCGTTGGGGTTCCCGTGCGCCTCGATCGTGGTGGCAACCTGCGCCGGGGACTTCCCCGCCGGGTATTGCAGGTCGCCCAGGTCGTTGGGCGGATCCATGCGGACCGCGGTGTCGGTCTTCAACACGTCAAGGCGTTTGTCGAACATCGAGTCTTCGGGAATCACAAGCACTTTCACCGTCAGGCGATTGGCGATGGTGTCCAGCTTCTCGAGGCGAACCAGCACGACGGTGTCACCGGTTGCGTTCAGGTCCGGCGGCTTGAGGGGGGCCCCGGAATTGGCCAGCAGGTGGAAGCCGAACAGAGATAACCCATAGACCACAACAACGGCCAGCAGGGCACCCAGACCGATGACGAGGCGCCTCCTGGGCTTGCGCGACGACGTTTCGGGCGGCACCAACGTCGCAGCGCCGGCCGAAGGCGTTGCGGGCGTTGCGGGCTGCTGCTGCGGCGGCGTGTGATGGGTCATCTTCCTGCCTTCGTCGAGGTTGACCGATCCGCCGCCCTGGGCGGCACGAGACAGATGGTAGCGAACTTACTGTGCCCGCGGGGCGGAAAATAAATATCGATCCCTACCAGGTATGTTGCACCAACGCTGGCAGCGGCGGGCCGCCCGGCAGCGAATCCTTCCCCGTGCGATTCGTCCGCTCGTCGCGCGCACCGGCACCCCGCGTGGTCAAGGGATCAGTTCACCCGATGTTTGTTTGCTTGCCGGCGGGGATAACGGTAAGTCTCGACGTGTGTCGAAACGGGGCGAAGCCCCTCTGCTCGCCGTCGCCGCCGGGCCACCTGCACCATCGCGTGCTCACCAGCCGTCGTCAACGTCGACCGTGCCGAATCCGTAGTCCCCAGGAGCCAACCAGCGTGAAGCGCAATCCACCGGCGGCCGCCATCAGCTTGTTCGCCGCGGCGGCGGTGGCGGTGGCGGTCTCAGCATGCAGCAGCGATTCTCAGCCGACGCTGGCGTATGCCGCCGGGGCCAAGGTGGAGTGCGGCGGCAAGCAGGCTCTGACGGCCAGTGGCTCGACCGCGCAGGCCAACGCGATGACGAAGTTCGTCGCCGCCTACGGGAAGGTCTGCGCCGGGCAGACTCTCAACTACACCGCGAACGGATCGGGCGCTGGAATCAGCGACTTCCTGGCCGGCAAAACGGATTTCGGCGGATCGGACACGCCGCTGTCCGGAGACCAATATGCCGCGGCCAAACAACGCTGCGGCGGCGCCGACGCGTGGAACCTGCCGGTGGTGTTCGGCCCGCTGGCCATCACCTACAACCTCGGCTCGGTCGACTCGTTGGTGCTCGACGCGTCGACGATAGCCAAGATCTTCGATGGCACCATCACCCGCTGGGATGACCCGGCGCTCACCGCGCTCAACGCATCGATGCCGGCCGAAGAGATTCGTGTCATATACCGCAGCGACGCGTCCGGGACCACCGACAACTTCCAGTCCTACCTGCAGGCCGCGTCCGGCGGGGCCTGGAGCAAGGGCACGGGCAAGGCGTTCAACGGCGGCGCCGGCACCGGCGCCGCCGGCAACAACGGCACCGCGGCACTGGTGAAATCGACCGAGGGCGCAATCAGTTACAACGAGCTGTCTTTCGCGCTGCAGCAAGGGCTTTACGCCGCCGAGATCAAAACCCCGGCGAGCCGCAGGTCGTTGCGGCCGGTGCGGATCGGCACCGACACCGTCGGCAAGACCATCACCGGCGCCAAGATCGTCGGTAGCGGCAACGACCTGGTGCTCGACATCTCGTCGTTCTACAACCCCGCCCAGCCCGACGTGTACCCAATCGTCCTGGCCACCTACGAGATCGTCTGCTCGAAGTACCCGACGCTGGACGTCGCCAAGGCCGTCAAGGCGTTCCTGCAGGCGGCGATCGGACCCGGCCAGGTGGAGCTGGCGAAGAACGGCTACATCCCGCTGTCGCCCAACTTCCAGGCCAGGGTCTCGAGCGCCGTCGACGCGATCAGCTCGGTGGAGGCACCGAACCCGGAGTAGGCGTCAGGCCCTCTTCGGCGGCTTTTTCTCGCGGGATCGCCACCAGGCGACGATGAACAGGGACATCGCCGTAACCAGCCCTATCAACACCCACAGCACGACGGCCTGGTCGATCCAGGAACCCGGCGGTGGAGATCCTGGCAGGAAGTTGCGCAGCGGGACGACGGCGAACAGCAGCGCCGCAAACCAGGTTCCCAACGGCGGCAGGAAGGTGGTCCGGCCCAACGCCATCGGGATGGCCACCCACAATGCCAGCACCGGCAGGGCGATGAGGACCAGGCAGATGCCGACGTCGAAGATCAGCGCACCCTTGGACCGTTGCAGCGTGATGATCAGGTCGTCCTGCACATCGGGGTTGGCGTCCTCGGGGTCGTGGACGCGGGTGACGGTTGCGTCCCAGCCGTCCAACTTTCCGGTCGCCTCGAGGCGGGCGGGTGCCTTTTCGCGGCTGGCGCCGGTTCCGGTGAACACGTCGGCGGCGATGACCTCGGTCTTGTACGTGTCGAACGGCCAGTTGGCGGGATCACCGTGCGCGACGATGGTCGTGCTGACCTGGGCCGGCGATTTTCCTACCGGGTATTGCAGGTCGCCCAGGTCGTTGTCGGGATACAGGCGCACCGCGGCATCGGTGGTCAGCACCCCGAAGTTCTTGTCGTACAACGAATCCTTGGGGTAGACGGTCACGTTCACCGTCAGGCGGTTCGCGACGGTATCCAATTTCTCCAGGCGTACCTGAACGACACTGTCTTCCGCCTCCACCTTGCTCAAATCCACCGAGGGAAGCGCGGGCGCCGACTTTGCCAGCAGGTGCACGGCGATCAGCGAGAGAGCGTAGATGACGATGAGGCAGGCGACTATTCCAAAAGCGATGGCGATTTGCCGGCCCCGGTGATTGGCGGGCGCCGGCGGCGCGGGGGGCGCCGGAGGCCCGGCGGTCATGAGGCATCACGGGCCAAATGCTAACAGGGACAACGGCGAATTTCAGGGGATGGTGACGGCGAATTGCTGCATTACCGTCGATTTAGCCGCTTCGAAACCTGGCGCTTTGCCGGGCCCCTGAAGATGGATGGCGACCAGGTACGCCTGGGTGTTGGTCCAGATGTGGGTGATGCGGTCGGCGAAATCGTTTGCTCCGGCCCCTCCGTTGGTACCGCTGAGCAGTTGGCTGCTGTAACCGCAGAATTGGGCCGCCGTGACGGTGAACTTGGCCCCCGGGTTCGCCGTCCCCAAGTCGGTGGCATAACGCAGGAACGCGCCACCGGGGTCGAGGTCGGTGCGGGCGATGGTCACCCGCACCGACATGCCGCCGGGGCCGGTCGACGTCAACGCCACGTCGCCCGTGCCGGGGGCCGCGTTCCAGCCGTCGGGCAACGGGACCGTGAGCACGGGCGCCGCCGGGTCCGCCACCGAGGCCTTGGTCATGGAGCCGCTGGCGGGCGGCGGGAAGCACACCAAGGCATTGGGCGGAATGTGGTCGGGCAGCGTGGTTTCGATTCCGGGCACCGGCTCGGCCGGGTCGGAAGCTCGCGTGGTGGTCGACGTCGACGAGCCGGTGCCACCGACGGCCGTTCCGCCGGTGGTCTTCTCACATCCCACTGCAGCGAGCGCCAGCAGGCACAGCGCCAGGGCTTCAGTCGCGCGAAAACGCAAGCGCAATTTCGGCTTCCACGTCTACATAGGGCCGGCCGGACAGGTCGACGGTGACCTGCACGATGGTGCCCCCGGTGAACGAGAACGGCGCTTTGTAGCGGCTGCACACCCCCGAGCCGCCGTTGCGGCCGACGGTGATCCCGGCGCCCGCGATCCCGAACGTTCCGGGATGGGTCTGCACCTCCGCGAGCGTGCCGACCACTTCGTCGTCGATGAACAACGTGACGTCGCCGAGCGGCGTGTGGCTGTTCGGCACGGTTCCGGTCCGCGAATAGTTCACGCCGAGCAGGTGCCTGCCGAGCGGCACCGCGCCCGATGAGGAGACCGTCTGCTGCCGTTCGCCCAGGAAGTTGTAGACGTAATGCAGGCGCCCGTCCTGGATGAACAGCACGTGCCCGCCGTGGGCGCCGCCCTGCTTGAACAACACCCCTTCCGCGCCGGTGGTATCCACGTTCACCTCGGCCAGGACGGCGAACGACCTGCCGCGAATCTCGGCGCCGGCGCCGATGCTCACGTCCGCGCAGTCGGGGTAGTAGACGTAGCTGGATCGGTCACCGCCGAGGTACGGGCGGAACCGCGTCATCGTCTCCAGGATGTTCAGGTCCGAGAGCGGCAACCCGTTGTACTTCGCGGCTTCGGAGAACCACAGCGCCTTGAGTTCTTCGAGCTTGTCCGGGTGCTCGGCGGCCAGGTCGTGACACTGGCTGCGGTCGGCCTCGATGTGGAACAGCTCCCAGCGATCGGCGTCGAAGTGCGACCAGCCGGCGGGCGTGGCCGCATGTACGGTGTTGGCGAACCAGCCCTGATGCCAAATCCCGCGGGTGCCCAGCATGGAGTAGAACTGAGTCTGCTTCCCGGTCTCGGCGGCCGGATCGGCAAGGGCCGCTTTGAAACTCACGCCGTCCAGTGGCTTCTGCGCAATGCCCCGGACGGTGTCGGGGGGCGTCATGCCCAGCAGATCGTAGACCGTGGGCGTGATGTCGCAGACGTTGACGTAGTTGTCACGGATCTCCCCATGTGCGGCAACACCATTGGGCCACGAAATGATCGCCGTGTCGGCGATGCCGCCCTCGTGCGACGCGTACCGCTTGTACAGCTTGTACGGGGTGTTGAAGGCCATCGCCCAGCCGATCGGGTAATGGTTATAGGTCTCCGGGCCGCCGAGGTGGTCGAACAGCTTCATGCTCTCCTCGACGGTGTCGATGTAGCCGTTGAAGAACTTGCCCTCGTTGACCGACCCGTTCGGGCCGCCCTCCCCGCTGGCGCCGTTGTCGGAGATCACCACGATGAGGGTGTTGTCCAGTTGACCGGATTCCTCCAAATAGTCCAGGATGCGGCCGATTTGGGCGTCGGTGTAGCTGAGGAAGCCGGCGAACACCTCGGCCATCCGGGAGAACAGCTTCTTCTCGTCGGCGTTCAGCGAGTCCCACGGCCGCACCGTGTCCTGCAGCGGCCAGGGCTCGCCCTGTGGCCCCTTGACGTCGGAGTACGGATTGACCGGAGAGAGTTCGGTGTCCGGTGGCACGATGCCCATCGACTTCTGGTTTTCCAGCACGATCTCGCGGTAGGCCTCGTAGCCCATGTCGAAGCGGCCGGCGTAGCGGTCCGCCCATTCGGAGAAGACGTGGTGCGGCGCGTGCCCGGCGCCCGGGCACACGTAGCTGAACCACGGCTTGTCGGGCGCGATCACCTTGGCATCGCGGATGAATTCGATGGTCTTGTCGGCGATGTCCTTCGAGAGGTGATAGCCGTCTTCGGGCGTGCCCGGCGGGTTGACCGGATGGTTGTCGTAGACCAGGTCGGGATACCACTGGTCGGTCTCGCCGCCCAGGAAACCGTAGAACCGTTCGAAGCCACGCGAGATCGGCCAATGTCGTTTCGTCGACGCCAGATTGGACTCTTCGAGAGGAGTCAGGTGCCACTTTCCGACGCAGTACGTGTTGTAGCCGCGCTCGGTGAGCACTTCGGAGAGCAGGGCGGTATCGAACGGGATCCGGCCGTTGGCGTTCGGGAACGCGTCGGTGAACTCCTCGATGGTGGCCATGCCGACGGTGGTGGCGTTGCGGCCGGTCAGCAGCGAGGCCCGGGTCGGCGAGCACAGCGCGGTGGTGTGAAATTGCGACAGCCGCACACCGCGCTCGGCGATGCGGGTCATCGCGGGCATCTCGACCAGGCCGCCGAAACAGTCCCACGTCGCGATGCCGGTGTCGTCCCAGACCAGGTACAGGATGTTCGGCGAGTTCTCCGGTGCGGTCGGCGCGGCGTACGGGCCCCAGTCCGGCTCGGAGTCCCGGATATCCAGCTCGATCTTGCCCTGAAATACATGGGAGTCAGTCGACATGCGCCGAGCGTAGCGCCACGGCGAGGATTCCGATCTTTTTTCGGCGGCGTCTCCCCCCGCAAGGGGCCGGCGCCCCGGGCCTGGCAAAGCAAAACGCCCGAGACGCTAAAGTCTCGGGCGTTTCGATGTTCCTTGGGGGCTACTTGGCCTTCTCGAGGATTTCGACGAGCCGCCACCGTTTGGTCGCCGACGTCGGACGCGTCTCCATCAGCGAGACGCGGTCGCCGATGCCCGCGGTGCTGTTCTCGTCGTGCGCCTTCACCTTCTTGGTGGTACGGATGATCTTGCCGTACAGCGGGTGACGCACGCGGTCTTCCAGCTCGACCACGATGGTCTTCTGCATCTTGTCGCTCACCACGTACCCGATGCGGACCTTACGCCGGCCACGCACCTTCGGGTTGGCCGGAGTGTGCTTGGGGCCCTTCTCTTTCGAGGGTGCGTCCTTTGCGGCCGCCTTGGGAGCCGCCTTCGCTGCCGCCTTCTTCGCTTCTGCCATCAGGATTCCTTACCGTCGGGCCCGGAAGCCAGGCCCAGTTCTCGTTCGCGCAGCACGGTGTAAACGCGCGCGATCTCCTGCCGCACCGCGCGCAGCCGGCGGTTGTTGGACAGCTGCCCCGTCGCCATCTGGAAACGCAGGTTGAACAGCTCTTCCTTGGATTCGCGCAGACGCTCGGTCAGCTCCTCGTCGGTGAGCTCACGCAGTTCGCCAGGCGAAATTCCCACTGCCATCAGAACTGATCCTCTCGGGTCACGATGCGTGCCTTGATCGGCAGCTTGTGGATTGCACGGGTAAGGGCCGCCCGGGCCACCTGCTCGTTGGGGTAGCTCAGCTCGAACAGCACGCGGCCCGGCTTGACGTTGACCACCCACCATTCCGGCGAGCCCTTACCCGAACCCATCCGGGTTTCGGCGGGCTTCTTGGTCAGCGGACGGTCCGGGAAGACGTTGATCCACACCTTCCCGCCACGCTTGATGTGGCGGTTGATCGCGATACGCGCGGACTCGATCTGCCGGTTGGTGACGTAGGCGTGCTCCAGGGCCTGGATGCCGTAGTCACCGAAGTTCACCGCCGTGCCGCCGCTGGCGATGCCGCGCTGGCGGGGGTGGTGCTGCTTACGGTGTTTAACCCTGCGGGGAATCAACATGATTCAGCTCTCCGTGCTCTGCGGTTCTGCGGCGGGCGCGGCCTCGGCCGCTGCGGCCGCAGTGTTTTCTTCGGCGCCCGCGGCGGCCCGGCCGGCCTCGGTGCTGGTCGCCGTGGTGCCCGACGCACCGCTGCGCCGGGGGCGCGTGCCCGACGGACGCTCGCGGCGCGGACGGTCGGCGCCCGCCGGAGCGGCTACGGCCAGTTCGCGTTTCCCACCGACGATGTCGCCCTTGTAGATCCACACCTTCACACCGATCCGGCCGAAGGTGGTCTTGGCCTCGTACAGGCCGTAGTCGATGTCGGCGCGCAGCGTGTGCAGCGGCACCCGCCCCTCGCGGTAGAACTCCGACCGGCTCATCTCCGCACCGCCCAGACGACCCGAGCACTGCACCCGGATGCCCTTGACGTTGGGCTGCCGCATCGCCGACTGGATGGCCTTACGCATCGCGCGGCGGAACGCCACCCGGTTGCTCAGCTGCTCGGCGACGCCCTGGGCCACCAATTGCGCCTGGGCCTCGGGGTTGCGGACTTCGAGGATGTTGAGCTGAACCTGCTTGCCGGTCAGCTTCTCCAGGTCCGCACGGATGCGGTCGGCCTCGGTGCCGCGGCGGCCGATGACGATGCCGGGGCGCGCGGTGTGGATGTCGACGCGCACCCGGTCGCGGGTGCGCTCGATCTCCACGTCGGCGATGCCGGCGCGCTCGAGCCCGGTGGACAGCAGCTTGCGGATCGCGACGTCTTCCTTGACGTAGTCCGCGTACTGCTTGTCGGCGTACCAGCGGGACTTCCAGTCGGTGGTGATACCCAGCCGGAAGCCGTGCGGATTGATCTTCTGGCCCACTAGTCTGAGCCTCCCTTCGCTTCCGAGGTCTCAGCAGTTGCCTTCGAAGTCTTCGCCTCGGCGGTTTTCGCCGCAGCCTTCTTCGCGGGCGCCTTCTTGGCGGGCGCCTTGGTGGCGGCCTTCTTCGCGGGAGCCTTCGCGGCGGCCTTGCTGGCCTCCGCGCGGCGGGCCCTCGTCGACTTCGCCGAACGTTGGTCCTTGGCCGGCCGGCTTTCCACCACGACCGTGATGTGGCTGGTGCGCTTGCGGATCCGGAATGCGCGGCCCTGGGCGCGCGGGCGAATGCGCTTGGCGGTCGGGCCCTCGTCGGCGTACACCGTGGCGACCACCAGGGTGGCCGGGTCCAGCCCGTTGTTGTTCTGCGCGTTCGCTGCGGCGCTGGCGATCACCTTGGCTACCGGCTCGCTGGCCGCCTGGGGCGCCCAGCGCAGGATGTCGAGCGCGTCGGCCACCGACCGGCCCCGCACCAGGTCGATCACCCGGCGTGCCTTTGTCGGTGAGACCCGCACGAACCGCGCCTTGGCGACCGCCGACGGGAATTCAGTTGTGGTCATCGCCGTTTGGCCTTCCGGTCGTCCTTGATGTGGCCCTTGAAGGTTCGCGTCGGCGCGAATTCACCAAGCTTGTGACCGACCATCGACTCGGTGACGAACACCGGGACGTGCTTGCGTCCGTCGTGGACGGCAAAGGTGTGACCGATGAAGTCCGGGATGATCGTCGAACGCCGAGACCAGGTCTTGATGACCTGCTTGGTGTTCTTCTCGTTCTGGACGTCCACCTTCTTGAGCAGGTGGTCGTCGACGAACGGGCCCTTCTTCAGGCTGCGTGGCATGTGCTTGTACTCCTAGTCCCGGAACTTCCTCAGCGACCGTGCTTCTTGCCGGTGCGCCGGCGCCGGACGATGAGTTTGTTGCTGGCCTTGTTCGGGTGGCGGGTGCGGCCCTCCGGCTTGCCCCACGGGCTCACCGGGTGGCGACCACCGGAGGTCTTACCCTCACCACCACCGTGCGGGTGGTCCACCGGGTTCATGACCACACCACGGACCGAAGGGCGCTTGCCCTTCCACCGCATCCGGCCGGCCTTGCCCCAGTTGATGTTTGCCTGCTCCGCGTTGCCCACCTCGCCGACAGTGGCGCGGCAGCGCACGTCGACGCGGCGGATTTCACCGCTGGGCATACGCAGCGACGCGTAACTGCCCTCTTTACCGAGCAACTGGATGCTCGAGCCGGCGGACCGCGCCAGCTTGGCGCCGCCGCCCGGCCGCAGTTCCACCGCGTGGATCACGGTACCGGCGGGGATGTTGCGCAGCGGCAGGTTGTTGCCGGGCTTGATGTCGGCGTTTGGGCCCGACTCCACCACGTCGCCCTGCGAAAGGCCTTGCGGCGCGATGATGTAACGCTTCTCGCCGTCCAGGAAGTGCAGCAGTGCGATGTTGGCGGTCCGGTTCGGGTCGTACTCGATGTGCGCGACCTTGGCGTTGACGCCGTCCTTGTCGTTGCGACGGAAGTCGATCACCCGGTAGGCCCGCTTGTGGCCGCCGCCCTTGTGGCGGGTGGTGATGCGGCCGTGTG
The DNA here is from genome assembly GCF_025822865.1 of Mycobacterium paraffinicum. NCBI lineage: Bacteria > Bacillati > Actinomycetota > Actinomycetes > Mycobacteriales > Mycobacteriaceae > Mycobacterium > Mycobacterium paraffinicum. Next base: position 319,881 of record NZ_JACKUR010000025.1, read on the forward strand.
CGTTACGGCCACCGTGGCCGTGCAGCGGGCGCACCAACGATTTCTCCGGCTCCGAGCGGGTGACCTCGGCGAAGTCGGACACGCTGGAGCCGCGGCGGCCGGGGCTCGTCGGCTTGTACTTGCGAATTGCCATGTCTAATCAGGTCTTTCTCTCGCGCGCGGCTAGGCCGGGGCCCCGAACAGGTCGATGGGCTTGCTTCCGGGCGCCAGCGTGACGATGGCGCGCTTGGTGCCCTTGCGCTTGCCGTATCCGGTCCTGGTGCGCTTGCGCTTGCCCTGTCGATTCGCGGTGTTCACCGACACGACCTTGACGGAGAAGATCTTCTCGATGGCGATCTTGATCTGCGTCTTGTTCGAATCGGGGTGCACCACAAAGGTGTACACGTTGTCATCCAGAAGCCCATAGGACTTTTCCGAGATGACCGGGGCCAGGATGATGTCGCGGGGGTCGGTGATGGTCGCCATCTACGCCGTTACCTCCTCGGTGCTAGCGGTGTTGGCGCCCGCCTGGGCGCTGATGTAGGCGTTGAGCGCCTCAACGCTGAACACCACGTCGTCGGAGCGCAGCACGTCATAGGTGTTGAGCTGGTCGGGCGTCAGGATGTGCACACCGGGCAGGTTGCGCACGCTCTTGGCGCCGGCCTCGTCGCTGCGGCCGATCACGATCAGCACCTTCTTGCGGTCGGTCAGCGTGCCCAGGAATGCCCTCGCGTTCTTGGTCGACGGCGTCTGGCCCGACACCAGCTCGGTGACCGCATGAATGCGGCCGTTGCGCGCCCGGTCCGACAACGCGCCGCGCAACGCCGCGACGATCATCTTCTTGGGGGTGCGCTGGGCGTAGTCGCGCGGCTTCGGGCCGTGCACGACGCCACCGCCGGTGAACTGCGGGGCCCGCGTCGAACCCTGACGGGCACGACCGGTTCCCTTCTGCCGGTACGGCTTACGTCCACCGCCGCTGACCTCGCCGCGGGTCTTGGTCGAGTGCGTGCCCTGGCGCGCCGCCGCCCGCTGCGCAGTGACCACCTGGTGCATCAACGCGATATTGGCCGGGGCGTCGAACAATTCGGCCGGCAATTCGACCGAGCCGTCGACCTTGCCGTCCGGCGTCTTGACGTCAATCTTGAGTGTCTGGCCTTTAGTCGCCATTACTTCTCACCTCGTTTGATCGCGCTGCGGACCACCACGAGTCCACCGGTGCGGCCGGGGACCGCACCCTTGATCAGCAGCACGCCGTTCTCGGCATCAACCTTGTGCACCACCAGGTTCTGCACCGTCACCCGGTCGTTACCCATCCGGCCGGCCATCCGGGTGCCCTTGAAGACGCGCGCGGGGGTGGCGCAGCCGCCGATGGAACCCGGACGGCGGTGCACCGCCTGCGCACCGTGGCTGGCGCCCTGGCCACGGAAGCCGTGGCGCTTCATGGTGCCGGCGAAGCCCTTGCCCTTGGAGGTGCCGGTCACGTCGACATAGGCGCCGTCGGCGAAGATCTCCGCCGTCAGCTCCTGGCCGACTTCGTATTCGTTGGTCGCGGCCTCGTCATCCAGCCGCAACTCGGCGAGGTGCCGGCGCGGGTTCACGCCCGCGGCGCTGTACTGACCGGTCACCGGCTTGTTCACCTTGCGGGGGCTGATCTCGCCGTAGGCCAGTTGGACGGCGCTGTAGCCGTCGCGCTCGGGGGTGCGGATGCGGGTGACCACGTTGGGCCCCGCTTTGACCACCGTCACCGGGACGACCCGGTTGTTCTCGTCGAACACCTGCGTCATGCCCAGCTTGGTACCCAGAATGCCTTTTCTTGCCATGAGTTCACCAAGCCCCTACTGGATGTTGACGTCGACACTGGCCGGAAGGTCGATGCGCATCAGCGCGTCGACGGTCTTCGGCGTCGGGTCGAGGATGTCGATCAACCGCTTGTGAGTACGCATCTCGAAGTGCTCCCGCGAGTCCTTGTACTTGTGCGGAGAGCGAATGACGCAGTACACATTCTTCTCAGTCGGCAGCGGCACCGGACCTACGACACTGGCACCCGTGCGGACGACGGTCTCGACGATTTTGCGCGCCGATGCGTCGATGGCCTCATGGTCGTAGGCCTTGAGCCTGATGCGGATCTTTTGTCCCGCCACGCTTCTCCTACCCTCACTCCACTTACAAAAATCCGTGTCCGGACCTGGTGCTCCCAGCGCGCTGGTCGAGCCCGGGTCAACCCTGGGCCGATCGAGCGTCGCGCCGGATACTGCGCCGCTGTTTACCTGTCGTGGTCCACCGGCCCCCGCGATCGGGTGTGTCACCCTCACGCAGCCTGGACCGCGGCAAAATTTGTCGCGCTCCAAGGATGGGACCGGACGCGCCCGTTTGGGCGCTGGTCGTATGCCCGACCAGGCGCAAACCCGGCCCAAGGCAACCTGAACAGTATGCCCTAGATCATGGGTTTGGCCAAATCCCGGCCGAACGCCCCCGAACCGGCCCCGCCGGGCGGTCAACCCGCTGGTCAGCGGCCGTCGCCGGCCTCAGGCACCCGCCGATTCGACGCTCGCCGCATCGGCCCGGTTGTGTGCACGCTGAACATAGAGGAAACCGTCGACGGCCGCGAGCGCGCACGCGCGGTAATCGAAGTCGGGAAACGTGGAAACGCGCCCCAGCACCAGGGGGCCGATGAGCAGCGCGATGGCCCGGGAGCGGTCCACCTCGCCAAGCTCGGCGGCCTCCGGGCTGTCGAAGATGGCGTCGAACGGGGCGGCGTACTGCTGGGCGATGCGCTCGCGCAGCGTGGTGATCGCCGCGCTGTCCGCCGCCTGGCTGTCGCGGGGTTCCGGCATCTTTTCCAGGTCGCGGCCCAGGGCCAGCCACGACATCGCCGTCATCACGACGGGTGCCTGGGCCACCGATTCGGCCTGCGCCAACACCACCGCCACCAGGCGGTCGCGCAGCGAACCCTCGGCCGGCGGCGTGGGCGACGGCGGGATGAGGCTGTTGAAAGCCGCTGCGAGCAAATCGTTTCCGCTCGGGAAGTGGCGATACAGTGTGGCTCTGGCCACGTTGGCGGTGCGGGTGACCGCGTCGACGGTCACCGCGCTGGGACCGCCGGAACTCAGCAGCGTGGCGGCGGCCTCGAGTAAACGGGCCCGCGAGCGCGCCGGGCGGGGGTCGCTGGTACTGCCGGTGATTGTGACCCACCTCCCTGTTTGGGAACAAGACTATCGGTCTACCTACAAGACTATTGGTCTCGAAACTTCCCAACGCCACCGTGAGGAGGCGCATCATGGTCGAAACCCTGGTCCGGCCTGACCAGCGTACTGATGCAGTCAGCATCGGCAATAGTCCCCGAGCGCGAAACTGGACGCTGGCCGTCGCCTGCATGGGAGTCGCCCTGGTTGTCGCGTCGATGACGGCGCTGAACACCGCGCTGGGAGACCTCGCGGTGGCCACCTCGGCCACCCAGTCGCAGCTGAACTGGATCGTCGACGGATACACCGTGGCACTGGCCTGCCTGCTGTTGCCCGCGGGCGCGATCGGCGACCGCTACGGCAGGCGCGGCGCCCTGCTGATCGGCCTGGTGGTCTTCTCGTTGGGCTCGATGGCCCCGGCGATGCTGCACAGTCCCGCGCAGATCATCGCCGGCCGCGCGGCGGCCGGGATCGGCGCCGCCTTCGTGATGCCGGCAACCCTGTCGCTGCTGAGCGTGGCCTATCCGAAAGCCGAGCGCACCAAGGCGGTCGGGATCTGGGCCGGCACGGCCGGATCCGGCGGCGTGCTGGGCATGATCGGTTCCGGTTTGCTGCTTCGCTTTTGGGACTGGCACGCGATCTTCTTGTCGCTGGGCGCCGCCGGGCTGGTGATCTTCGCGCTGGCGTGCACCGTCGCCTCGTCCCGCGACGGCGGCGCCCCGCGGATCGATGGGCTGGGCGCGGTCCTGATCGGCGCCGCGGTGGCCATCGCCGTGGCGGCGATACTGGAGGCGCCGACCCGCGGATGGAGCAACCCCCTGGTCTGGGGCGGGCTCGTCGCGGGCGCGGTGCTGGCGGCGGCATTCGGCGCCGTCGAGCTGCGCCTCGCCCGGCGCAGCAGGCAACCCCTGCTCGACGTCCGGCTGTTCGCCGATCCGAATTTCGCCACCGGCGTCGCCGCGATCGTCATCCTGTTCGGCGCCACGTTCGGGTTCTTCTACATCGGCATGCAATACGTGCAACAGATCATGGGCTACTCGCCCCTGGCGACGGCAATCTCCTTCGGCCCCTTCATGGTGCCGCTGGGCATCTTCTCGGCGCTGTCGTTCTGGTACGTGCCCAAGCTGGGCCTGCGGCTCGTGCTCTTCGTCGGCACGCTGCTGATGGCGGTCGGGTTCGCGTGCATGTACCGGTTGAACCTGCACTCGTCCTATCTGGAATTCGCCTGGCCCACACTGATACTGGCAACCGGCATCGGAATCTGCACGGCGCCGACGACATCGGCGATCATGGGAGCGGTGCCCGACGAGAAGCAGGGCGTCGCCTCCGCGGTGAACGATACGTCCCGGGAGATGGGCGGCGCGTTGGGAATCGCGGTGGCCGGTTCGATTCTGGCCGGTCGCTATTCGCACGAACTCGCCCCGAAGTTGACAGGCTTTCCCGGGCCCGTCCGGGGGGCGGCCACCGATTCGCTGGCCAAAGCCGTGGAGGTGGCGGGCCGGATGGGGCCCCAGGGCCGCCAGCTGGCCGACATCAGCAAGGCCGCGTTCCTCGCGGCCTTGCACGCGTCGACGATCACGATGGCCGCGATCGTCGCCGCCGCCGCGCTGCTGATCGCGGTTTGGGCGCCGGGCCGTGACGGCCGGCAGCTTCGGCCGGTGCGCGGGATGCTGTCCGGCCGCCGTCACTGAAACGCCCCCAGGTCAACACCGCTTCGCCCAATAGTGTTGCCCGACAGCGGGTTCAACGCTTGAAAACCTCTGCCGGTTCTGGTATCACCAGATGTATATCGACAGATACAGATCATCTCTGCGAGGCGAGGTGGATGTGGTGTTGATGGGTGTTACGAGCGTGGTCGAGCCGGTATGCCCGGTGATGCGTGAGGCGGCGGCGATCGTGGAGGCCGAATGGATACGCCTGAGGCGAGGGAGCGAGCCGGCTCGGCACCCAGGCTGTGAGTATCCCATGGCGCGGCGCTGCCGGCGCCGGACGAGCACCCTGGTGTCCACCGAGTCGACGAGCGCCGGACGCGCGGCGCACACCCTCGGGCGGCGGGCACGCTGGCCGGCCTCCCTGATCTGGGCCCGGCAGCGTTCACCTCCGGTCTGCCGACACGTTTCACGCATCGACGAAGGGAGGTAGCCGAAAAGAGACAAGCACGGGCAATCGAACAGTGAAATGGCGACCGTGCAGTCCACGGATATTGCGACGCATTTCCGCGCGACGCGCTACTTGCGCGCGCACTGCCACTTGCCGTGGCCATCTACGTGGACCGCATGAACAATCGCCGCTCGCGGGGCGGGCCTCATGCCTCACCCTTGGGGCCCGCCCCCACGCATCACCGAACGAATTCGGCGGCTCGATGACCGATCATGACCACGGTGGCGTGCGGCCCCCGGCTGGTGATGGCGGGCAGGATCGAGCCGTCGATCACCCAAAGGTTGTCGATGCCGTGCACCCGGCAGCGATGGTCGACGACGGCCCGCGGGTCGGTATCGGCGCCCATCGGCGCTGTGCCGCAGAGATGTTGCGACGTGGACCATACGGGTTCGCCGACATGCGTTGCGGTACGCGCCAATTCGCGGGCCAGTTCGGCACCTTGGCCTAGCGCCGCTACGTCTTCGGGCTCGCTGTCGTAACGGTGCTCGATGCGGGGCGGCGCCTCGGGGTCCGCCGACGCCAGCGTAATGCGCCCCCGCGCGCGCGGCCGCATTAGCGCAACCCCGATGTGCGGCCAGTCCGCATGACCGGCGGTGCCGTCCCCGGTCATCGCGACGAATCCCCCTGTGTACGGCCTGATCTCGAGGCCATCGACGGTGCTGAGCACGACTTCGAGCACCGGGCGGCCGGGAGCCACCGTCCAGTCGGTGGGCAACACCCACTCCGGATGATCGCTGAACGACGTCCCCACCGGCAACGGCCTCAGCGCGGGTACCCCGACGGAGCGCAACCCCTCCTCGGGTCCGATGCCGGAGAGCATCAGCAGCTGTGCCGTTTGGATAGCACCGGCACACAACACGATCCGGTCTGCGGTCAGCGTCAAGTGGCCGTGCGGGCCGATCGCGTCGACACCCGCGGCGGCGGTGCCGGCGAAGCGCAACCGCGCGGCGCGCGTCCGGGAGCGCAATGTCAGGTTAGGCCGGCGCAGCGCCGGCAACAGAAATCCCGCGCCGGATCCGGTACGCACACCGTCCACGATGTTGAGCGGGACGGCGCCCATTCCCGAAACCAGTTCCGGCCCACAGTCATTGAGATCTTCGATCCAGTCGAACCCGGCGCGCTGCGCGGCGGTGATGAAACGATCGGTGGTTCCCGTCATTTCGTGGGCACGACGGACCCGGATGGGACCGCTGCCGCCATGGGCCGGCCCGCTGAAGTCCAGGTCGGTCTCGATGGCCCGGAAGCTGTCGAGGACGTCGGACCAGGCCCAGCCGGGTAGCGATAGCCGGTCGAAGTCGCGCGGCAATCCGCGGCAGAAGTACCCGCCATTGACTGCGCCCGAGCCACCGACGGTCGCCCCGCGCACGATCGGATGCGCGCGCATGGGTCGATCGGTCAGGCTCGTCTGATAACGGCGCACCAGCGGGCTGCCGACCCCGATCGGCAGCTGCAACCCGTTCGCGGTTTGAGCGAGCAATCCCGGATCGTCGAGGGCCGGCCCCGCCTCGATGACGGTCACCACACACCCCGGCTCGGCAGAAAGACGTTCGGCGACAACCGATCCAGCGCTACCGGCACCGACGATCAGCACGTCGCTGTGCGGGGCGGCCTTACTCAAGGGCGGGTCAAGGTGGCGGCTAGCTCCGAATCTGGGGTTTCAGCGCCCGCAGGTTGCGCTCCCGCACCACACCCCACCACAACCCGAGGCCGTACGCCAGGTCGTCGACACGCTTGAGCAACAGATAGGTCAGCAGGCCGATCGGTTCGGCATCGTCGCCGACGGCGTCGCGGCGTCGCAGCCAGTCCACCACGCCGTCCATGATCGCCGCGACCAGCACGACGCGTCGGAAATGTCGCGACAGCGTGGCGGCAACCAGCGCCACCGGCCAATAGTGCCGACACAGGGCCGACGCCAGCTGCAGCGCGGCCGACCACAGGCCGCGGGTCGCGATCATCGCCACGTCGGCGATCGACGTCTCGGCGCCGCGCATCGCCCTGGCGATCCTTCGACCGGTCAGGACGGCGACGACGACGGACGCCAGTTGGGACAGGCTGGTCCCGAACGCCATCAGGATCCAGGTCATCAGCGCCCAGCCGGAGATCACCACCGGGGCCGTCTTGTCCGGGTGGCGAACCGAGAGCGGGGCCGCCGATCCGCCATAGTACGCCTTGCGCGCGAGCCAATCCCGCAGTTCGGTGCGGTGGTCGTGGGCGACCAGCGCGATGGGTTCGTAGCGCAGCCGGGCGCCGGACTCGATGAGCCGCCAACACAAGTCGACATCCTCACCGGATTGCAGGGTCTCGTCGAACCCGCCGACCCTGCGGAGGGCGGAGCACCGACAGATGATCGCCGCGCTGGGCACGTAGGACACCTGGCTGTGGGGCAGCACGGGCGCCTCGCGCTCACCGAGGTCGAGCGACGAGTGCACCGCCTCGTAGCGGGCCACCACATTTTCACTGTGCGACAAACCGACGATGCGCGGCGCGGACAGGGCGACGGTGGGATCGCAGAAATGCCCGAGCAGCGCCTCCAGCCAGCCGCGCCGCGGCGCGACGTCGGAATCCAGAAACGCGACGTAGTCGGTGCTGCAGGCGGCCAACCCGGTGTTGCGGGCGGCGGCCGGGCCCCTGGAGCGGGAGTGCCGCAATACTTCGACGTCGCAGTGCGCGCCGACGAAGTCGTCCGGCTCGATCGGCGGGAACGAACCGTCGTCCACCACGATGACCCGCAGACCGCGCAGCGAGCTCACCAAGCGGCGCACCCCGGAAAGGTTGTCGCGCACCGGAATTACCACGGTGACGTCGTTGTGCGACGGGCCGCCCGCCGGCCGCGGATGCGCCACCGTGGCGTCCAGCAGGGTGCGGGCCAGCTGGGCACTGACGTCGTCGCGAACCTTCAGCCGGCCGTCGCACAGCATGTCCTGGGCGGCCGGCGCCAGCTTCAGCAGCCGGGTCGGCGAACCACCGAGCAGCGCCGAGCCATCGCCGAGCACCCGCACCCGCCGGTCGACCTGGACGGCGAAGCCATCCGGCAGCCGGGTCGCCGTCATGTAAGCATCCCGTCGCGCCCGGGCGACCACCGGGCCACTCGCCGGACACAGCCGTCGACCATCTCGGCGAGGATGCGCTTGCCCTCGGCGGCCGTCGCGGTTGTCGGGTCCCCCAGCACGCCCACGGGGCTGACCGCCGCGACTCCCCCGCGCCGCATCGACGGGAGTAATTCCGGCAGCGGCGCCCGGTTGCCGGCGAGCCACCGGTCGGTCAGCACGTCGCCGGGCGAGATGTGCAGCAATATCGATGTTTCGGTGTGCCCGGCGTGCGCATCGCCGCCGTCGGCCAGGCATGGGCACCAGCCGGCGTCGCGGCCCTCGGCCCGCAGCCGCGCCACCGCCCCGGTCAGCGCGGCGACGTTGCCGCCGTGGCCGTTGACGAAGACGAGGCGGTTGGCCCAGCTAGCGGCCGACCGGCCGTATTCCACGAGCAGCATCGTCAGGGCTTCGGTGCCGATGGAGATCGTTCCGGTGAAACTCTGGTGCTCGCCGCTGGCGCCGTAGGCGATGGCCGGCGCCAGCAACCACTCGCGCTCGATGCGCGCTTCGAGACCGGCCCGAGCCCCACGGGCGACCGCGGTGGCGATCCGGGTGTCGGTGTCCAGCGGCAGATGCGGGCCGTGCTGTTCGGTCGACCCCAGCGGGATCAATATCGACGGCGAGGTGCCCGACAGCTGGCTTGACGTCGCCATTGCCAATTCGCCGAGTACGGGCACTCGGTGATGGTAGGACGAATTCACCTGGCGTGCACCAATTGTTGTTCGGAGAAAACATTTTTTTTCTGACTGGTTCATCAGGGGTTCGAAATTTGTGCTCGTTCGTCACGGATACCACGCGTGTACCACCGTTGTGGGGCCGCCGAGCATTCCGGATAAATCTGCCCGGGATATGGGTGATTAGCCGATCAGGCGTCCCCGCCGGACGGGACGCCCAGCGCCCGGGTGAAGCCGGCCGGCACCAGGATGTCCTCCGGGCCGAGGTCGTGGACGCTGGCATGGCCCAGACCCATCAGCGCCGAGTCGATGCCCCCGCGCAGGACGTCGAGCACGTTCTCCACGCCCGCCTGGCCGGCCGCCGCGAGGCCCCACAGATAGGCGCGGCCGATCATCACAGCGCGCGCCCCGAGCGCCACGGCCTTGACGACGTCGCTGCCGCGGCGGATGCCACCATCGAGCAGCACCTCGACCTCATCGCCGACCGCGGCGGCCACCGCGGGCAGGGCGCGGATCGAGGCCGGCGTGCCGTCGAGGTTGTTACCACCGTGGTTCGACACCGAAATCGCCGAAACCCCGGCGTCGACAGCCCTTTTCGCGTCATCGACACGCATCACGCCCTTGAGCATGAAGGGGCCGCCCCACAGCTCGCGTAGCCAGGCGATGTCCTCCCACGTCGGGGGCGGCGTACCCATCCACTCGCCGTAGGCCGCAAAAAAGGGCGGGCCGGGTTCACCGCGGCGACCCTGGTTGGGCACCCGCAAATCCGGCGGGCGCAGTGTCTTGCCGTATTTGAGCAGCCAGCGTGGCTTGAAGACCGCTTCCGGAGACTGCCGCAGGACGGTCCGCAGGTTCATCGCTTCGGGAATCTGGGGACTACCCCAGTCGCGCCCGTGGGAGAACGACCAGTCGGTGGTGACGATCAAACCAACCGCCCCGGCCTGGCGCGCCCGTTCCACCCGCTCGGCGATCGCGTCGCGCCCGCCCAGCCAGTACACCTGGAAGAAGATCTTGGGATTGGCGGCGATAACCTCCTCGATCGGCTTGCTGGCGAAAGAGGACAGGCCCATCGCGGTTCCCCGCGCCGCCGCAGCCCGCGCGACCGCGACCTCACCGTCCGGATCGACCGCCTGGACACCGGTTGGCGAAATCAGCACCGGCATCGAAATATCTTGTCCCATCACGGTAGTCGACAGGTCGCGCTTTTCCTGCGCGCCCACGACGTGCGGGGCGAATCCGAGTTCACCAAACGCCGCGACGTTATCGGAGACGGTGACTCCCTTTTCGCTGCCCGCAAGCAGCGCCGAGTAAACGGATTTCGGGAGCCGCCGCTTCGCGCGCTGCTGCGCGATGGCGACGGTTTCAAACCACTGGCCGGCCATGATCACACCGGGCTTTCGTTGCACAGCCGCGCGGGTGGCACGTCCGGTGGCCGCACCGACAGCGTCAGGGGCACCGGCTGGCGAACCCGCCGCCCATGGGAATGGTCGGCCCGGGGGCGCGGCGTCTCGCGCCGGCGGGCCAACGCCGACGCGCTGTGCCCCTGGACGCATTCGGGATCCGGCCCGTCCATCGGCAGGCCGGTGAAGAACTTGGCCGCCATGCAGCCGCCCCGGCAGGCGTCGTAGTGGCCGCAGCTGCCGCACGCGCCCGCGGACTGCGGTTCGCGGAGCTCACGGAACAGCGGTGCGTTCTTCCAGACCTGGTCAAACCCACCGTCCGACAGAACATTTCCGGCCAGGAAGCGGTCGTGAATGGCGAATGGGCAGGCATACACGTCGCCCACCGGGTCGATCAGGCACACCACCCGGCCGGCGCCGCACATGTTCAGCCCGGCCAGCGCGCCGGAGGACCCCAGCGGCGACAGGTGGAAGAAGGAGTCGCCGGTGAGCACCCGCTCCCCCTTGGCCACCAGCCAGTCGTAGAGCTGCACCTGCTGCTCGGCGGTGGGGTGCAGGTCCTCCCAGACGTCCGCGCCCCGGCCCGAGGGACGCAGCCGCGTGATGCGCAGGGTGGCGCCGTAACGGCTTGCCAGCGCGGCGAATTCGTCGAGCTGGTCGACGTTGTGCCGGGTGACCACGACGGAGATCTTCGCGTCGGCAAAGCCCGCGTTGGCCAGGTTTTCGAGCGCGCGCACGGCCATGTCGAAGGACCCGGGGCCGCGGACCGCGTCGTTGACCTCCGCGGTGGCGCCGTCCAGCGAGATCTGGACGTCGACGTAGTCGCTGGCGGCCAACCGGGCGGCGACCTCTTCGGTGATGCGGACACCGTTGGTGGAGAACTTCACCCCGACGTGGTGCGCGGTGGCGTAGTCGACCAGCTCCCAGAAGTCCGGGCGCACGGTGGGCTCCCCACCGCCGATGTTGACGTAGAACACCTGCATGCGTTCGAGCTCGTCGATGATGTCCATGCACTGCCGGGTGGACAGCTCCCGCGGATCGCGTTTACCCGAGGACGACAGGCAGTGCACGCACGCCAGGTTGCAGGCGTACGTCAGCTCCCACGTCAGGCAGATTGGCGCATCCAGCCCGCTCTCGAACTGCTCGATGAGCCGCGGCACTCTGGCCAGTCCGGCGGTCATGGAACCTCCTGAGGTACCAACATCTTCGAATCGGCCAACACGCCCAGCGCGTGTAGGTACGGCGCCTCGCCCGAGTCGTCCACACCCGCCGCGCGGCAGGCGGAATGTACATCGGGATGGTCGGCCAGCGACCGCACCACCGTCAGAATGGTGCGGTTCTTGAGAAAGGACAGCTTGCGGGTGCCGAAGTGATACAGCAGCGCCCCGAACGGTTCGGGTCGAACCGCCACCTGCGGGTGCAACCGCCAGCCGCGGTCGGGGTCGAACACGCGGGTCAGTAGACCCCGCACATGCCGTCGATGGACACCTCTTCGACCAGGGTCTCGGCGACGAGTTGGGTCTCGGTCTCGGTTTCGTGGTCCACGGGTCATTGCCTTTCGTCGGTTCTTGACAACGATGGGGATCGAGTCACAAGCTTCGTCAGAATATGGCATCGAGTGCCGAAATGGAAGGGCGGGGTCTCATGGTGCCGCAGCCACGGGTGGGCCGTCGCCGCTCGACGACTCCGCACCACATCACCGACGTGGCCATCGAACTGTTCAGCGCCCGCGGTTTCGCCGACGTCAGCGTCGACGACGTCGCGCAGGCCGCCGGCATCTCGCGGCGGACGCTGTTTCGCTACTACGCGTCCAAGAACGCGATCCCCTGGGGCGACTTCGACACCCACCTCGCGCACCTGCGTGACTTGCTCGACGACGTCGATCCGCGGGTGCCGCTGGGCCAGGCACTGCGCGATGCGCTGTTAACGTTCAACACCTTTGACGAGTCCGAGACCGCGCGGCACCGCGAGCGCATGCGGGTGATCCTGCAGACGGCCGAACTGCAGGCCTATTCGATGACGATGTACGCGGGCTGGCGCGAGGTGATCGCCGGCTTCGTGGCCCGCCGGTCGGACCGCAAGTCGACCGACCTGCTGCCCCAGACCGCCGCCTGGACCATGCTCGCGGTGGCGCTGTCGGCCTACGAGCACTGGCTCGGTGACGAGTCCGTCCCGCTGCCGACCGCGCTGGGCAACGCGTTTGACGTTGTCGGCGCCGGACTGGACAGGCTGGATCGGTGACCGGTGACCACCTGCTGCACACCCTGCGGGCGCAGGGGCGGTTCTGCGCCGGCTCGGGCTCACCGATGTACGGGGAGCTTTTCGAGCTGGTGGCCATCGACGTCGCCGCCGGCGGCGTCTTCGCCGCCATCCTGTCCGGGCACGAGGACGACCCGTCGCGCCTGGCGGTGCCGCTGCGGCTGCTTGGCGGGCTGCACCGATTGGTGCTCGACGGCCGGGCGGCGCAATTGCGCCGGTGGTATCCCAGCACCGGGGGCAGCTGGGACGCCGAGTCGGCGTGGCCGGAGATCAAGGACGTCGCGGCCGGCCACTCCGAGGCCCTGCGGGCGGCGTTGCGGCAACCGCCCCAGACCAACGAGGTCGGGCGGTCCGCCGCGCTGATCGGTGGCCTGTTGCGCGTCAACCGTGAATTCGAGCTGCCGATAAGGCTTTTCGAGATCGGATCGAGCGCGGGGCTGAACCTGCGCGGAGATCATTACGGTTACCGATTCGCCGGTGGCCAGTGGGGGCCGGGCGATTCGCCGGTGACCATCTCCGACGCGTGGCGCGGCGCGCTGCCGCACGGCCGGGTACGGATCGTCGAGCGGCACGGCTATGACATCGCACCCATCGACGTCACCGGGGCCGACGGGGAGCTCACCGTGTTGAGCTACGTGTGGCCCGACCAGAGCGCCCGACTAGATCGGTTGCGCGGCGCCATCGAGGTCGCCCGGCGGGTGCCGGCCGGGCTGGAACGCCAGACGGCGGCCGACGCGGTCGCCGGCCTGACCCTGGCCGCGGGCGCGCTGACGGTGCTGTGGCATTCCATCACCTGGCAATACCTGTCCGGCGAGGAGCGGGAGACCGTTCGCGCGCGCGTCCACGCGCTGGGCGAGCAGGCGGATGAGCGATCGCCGTTCGTCCACCTCACCCTGGAGCCGGCGCGCGACCGGCCCGACTCACCCATCCGGTTCTTGGTGCGGGCGCGCCGCTGGCCGGGCGGCGACCTCGAGATACTCGGCGAATGCCATCCTCATGGCCCGCCGGTGCGCTGGCTGTGAGTCGTGGGCAGGAAAAATGCTGGGGCGCAGGCGCTTCCGCAAGAGTCAGCCCAGCACGTCCGCGATGGGCGCGCCGGCGGCGATCTTGGCGCGCACCTTCATGACCTTGCCGGGCATCCCGCCGCCCACCACCCCGACCAGCACCCCGTCGCGCTCGTAATAGGCCAGGAACTTGCGGCCGTCGTCTTCGACGAGGTGGACGGTGTCGGTGGCTTCGGGCTCGCCGAGGCATTGGATCTTGACGTCGTACTGGTCGCTCCAGAAGTACGGGACGACCACGGCCGACGAGACTTCCTGCCCCAGCATCGCGGGCACCACCACGCGGGTCTGGTCGGCGACGTTGCTCCAATGTTCCACGCGCGCTTGATGTCCCGTCGCGTCGCGCCAGGAGGCGACGTCACCGAGCGCCCACACGTTCGGCGCGCTGGTCCGTCCGGCCTCGTCGCAGAGCACGCCGTTGTCGACCTCGACACCGCTGCCCTCGAGCCAGCCCGTGGCGGGGCGGGATCCGATGCCGATGACCACCAGGTCCGCGACGAGCTCGGTGCCGTCGGTCAGCACCACGGTGTCCACCCGCTCGTCGCCGCGCACTTCGGCCACCCCGACACCAAGGCGCACATCGACCCCCTCCGCGCGGTGCAGGCGCGCGACCAGCTCGCCGATCGGCTCGCCGAGCACCGACGCCAGGGGCGTCGGCTGCGGCTCGACCAACACGACGTCCACCCCGAGGCTGCGCAGGCTGGCCGCCACCTCACAGCCGATGAAGCCGGCGCCGATGACCACGGCTCGCCGGCACGCGGAGGCGTGCTCACGCAGCGCCATGCTCTCGTCGAACGTGCGCAGCACCCGGATGCCCGCCAGATCGGGCAGCGTCGGGATGCGTCGCGGCACCAAACCGGTCGCGATGACGAGTTCGTCGTAGCCGATCACGGACCCGTCGGCCAGCGTCACCGTCTGCGCCGCGGTGTCCAGGCCGGTGGCCGCCGCACCCAGCCGCAGGGTGATGTCGTTCTCGTCGTACCACTCGCGCGGTTTGAGGGCCACGTCGTCGACCTCTTTGCGCAGCACCTCTTTTGACAGCGGCGGACGATCGTAGGGCACGTGCACCTCGTCGCTGATGATCGTCACACGGCCGGTGTACTCGGATCGCCGCAGCTGCTCGGCGGTCCGGGCGGCGGCCAGACCACCACCGACGATCACGATTCCTTTGCTAGCGGTCACGTGGAGTTCATACCACGATCGCCGGTCAATACTTCAAGGCGCCCTTGTCCACGGGGATCTGCGTGCCGGTCACCGTGCCCGACCCGTCGCCAGCTAGCCACGCCACGACATCGGCCACCTCGTCGGGCGTCATGAAGCCGTTGGGCTGCAAGGGCATCGGGGGGAAGCTGTGCACGAAGCCGGGATGGCGGGCAAATATCTCCATCATCGCCTCCGGCTCGATCATCGGGGTGTCGACCGAGTAGGGGTGGATGGAGTTGACCCGGATGTTGTATTCGCCGAGCTCGATGGCGAGGGTGTTCGTCAGTGCGGTGAGTCCGTGCTTGCTGGCCGAGTAGTGCCCGTTGCCCGGAGTGGCTTTCAGCCCCGCCGACGAGCTGACCACCACGATCGAGCCCCCGTTGCCGGCTTCGATGATGGCGGGCACGGTGGCGCGCAGTGTGCGCCAGGTGCCGGTCAGGTTGACCCCGATCACCGTGTCCCACTGCTCATCGGTCAGCTCCCAAAGCCGGCCCCAGCTCAGGACTCCCGCGTTGGCCACCACGATGTCGAGCCGTCCGAATTGTTCGACGCCGTCGGCCACCAGTTGGCGCAGCGCGGCGTCGTCGCGGATGTCCGCTTCACGGGCCAGCACCTTGCGGCCCTCGGCTTCCACCAGGCGGACGGTCTCGCTGAGGTCCTCCGGCGTCGCCGGCGCGTAGGTCAGGCTCTTTGACGCCGGGGCGCAGATGTCGAGCGCGATGATGTCGGCGCCTTCGGCGGCCAGCCGCACCGCGTGCGAACGGCCCTGGGCGCGGGCGGCGCCGGTAATGAAAGCCACCCGCCCCTGCAGTGATCCAGTTTGTCCCGCCACGCAGTCAGGCTAGCAGCGAAACTGAAACCTGTTCTAACTCGCCCGCCGATCAGATTTCGGAGATGATCTGGGCCCGCCGGCTGTTGTACTCCTGGTCGGTCGGCGCACCACTGGCGCGCAACGTCTCGAGCTCCTGAAGCCGCTGAGCGATCGACGGTTGCGGGGGCGTCACCACCGGCGCCGGGCCCGCGGCGGCGGCCGGCTGGGCGGCCTGTGCGGCCGGCGCCTGTTGTTCGGCCGCGCGGCGGACCACCGTCTGGACCTGCTGGCGCAGCACCGGGTTCGACCGGATGTCGACCATCCGGTTGAGCGGAACGTTGTTGGCCTTGAGGATCTGCAGGATCTCCATCAACGGGCCGGCCTGCCCGCTCAGGTCGTAGGTCCTGTTGTCCTCGGCCACGGTGAACTGCGCCGGCACCAAACCGTTGACCAACGCGCTTCGCTCCCAGTCGATTCGGTACTCGTTGGTGGTGGGGTTGACCAGCACCACCACCTTGCGGGCGCTCAGGTTGCCGAGCCGGGTCACGCTCGCGATCACCCGGTCTTCGCTGTCGAACGGCACGAAACCCGGCCCGGAGATGTGCAGGTTCACCTTCACCACCTGCTGGTTGTTGATCCACGTCCCCGTCTCGGTGACGCAAGTGATTTGAGCGAGCGCCAGTACCCCGTTCTGCTCGAGCTCCGCCGTCTTGGCCGACGACTTCGCGCCGTAGTTGGCCAGCGCGAGCGCGATCAGCACGTCGGCCACCGTGATGAGCAGGCCGACGTAGAACATCCACTGCAGCAGGCTGCCCAGGCCGAGGGTGAAGCAGACGATCAGGAAGATCGGCCCGACCAGGCCGCCGCACAGCAAAACCACCAACTGTGCCTTCAGGTAGCGCGCCAACACGAGTGTCTCCTTACCCTTGCTGGGATTTTCGTGTCAGGTTAGCTGTCGCGATGTCGCCGCGCGCGCCATAAACGCAAACCCGGCCCGGCGTCAGTCCACCTTGGGTATCAGTGCCGGCGCGGGGCGCGCCGAAGACTCCGCCGACGTCGGCGCGGCGGGTGAATGGGCCGACACCATCTTCACCGGCGTGCCGGTCGATACCGGCATCGCCGGGGCCGCGGCGGCCTGCGGGGTCTCCACCTGCGCCGGCGTCGACGCGAGCGGATTGACCGGCGCCGCGGCCGGCGCCGCGGGCTGCGTGGTGGCCGGGGTATAGGCGGGGGTCACCATCCGCACCGGCGTAGCCGATGTGGTGGCCGGGGCCATCGCGGCCGGCCCCGTGGTGGCCGCGGCTACCGTCGGGCTGGCCGGTGCCTGCGCACCGGCGACCGCCGAGGCCGGCCCGACCGCCGACATCAGGGGTCCCGCCGGTACACCCGGCGCCGAACCGCCCGCGGCGGTCGCCGCAGGCAGCTGCGCCGCCATCGACGCCGGGGCCGCCGCGGACTGCAGCGGCGTGGTGTTGGCGGCCTCGGTGGCGAGGTACTGCGCCGAGCCGCCGTTCATCAGCTGCACGAACTGGTTGTGAAACGCGGCGGCCTGAGCGCTGAGCGCCTGGTAGACCTGAGAATGCGCGTCGAACAGCGCCGCGATACCGGCCGACACCTCGTCGGCACCCGGGGCAAGCACGCTCGACGTCGGCCCCAGCGCCATCGAGTTCGCCGACGTGATCGTCCAGCCGATCCTGGCTAAATCCGACGCCGCGGCGGCGACGTACTCGGGCGTCGCGAATACGAAGGACATCCGAACCTCCCGGCCATCTTCCCCCGACTCCCTTGTCCCGGAATCGTAGCGGAATCGTCAAGATCCGGCCCGGGAAAACGCGTAAAGCCCGGATCGCCGCAATCGGCGATCCGGGCTCTACGGCGAACTGGACCTACTTGATGATCTTGACGACCCGGCCGGCGCCGACGGTGCGGCCACCCTCGCGGATCGCGAACCGCAGACCGTCGTCCATGGCGACGGGCTGGATCAGCTTGACCGAGATGTTGGTGTTGTCACCGGGCATCACCATTTCGGTGCCCTCCGGCAGCGTCACCACACCGGTCACGTCGGTGGTGCGGAAGTAGAACTGCGGACGGTAGTTGTTGAAGAACGGCGTGTGCCGGCCGCCCTCGTCCTTGGACAGGATGTAGACGCTGCCCTCGAACTCGGTGTGCGGCGTGGTGGTGCCGGGCTTCACGACGACCTGACCGCGCTCGACGTCCTCGCGCTTGATGCCACGCAGCAACAGTCCGACGTTGTCGCCGGCCTGTCCCTGGTCGAGCAGCTTGCGGAACATCTCCACACCGGTGACGGTGGTCTTGGTGCTGGTCGGCTTGATACCGACGATCTCGACTTCCTCGTTCACGTTGATCACACCGCGCTCGACACGACCGGTGACCACGGTGCCACGACCGGTGATCGTGAAGACGTCCTCCACCGGCATCAGGAACGGCTTCTCGGTCTCACGGACGGGGTCCGGGATCGACTCGTCGACGGCCTCCATCAGCTGCTCGACCGACTCCACCCACTTGGCGTCGCCCTCGAGCGCCTTCAGCGCCGAGACGCGCACCACCGGGGCGTCCTCGTCGAACTCCTGGGCGGCCAGCAGTTCGCGGACCTCCATCTCGACGAGCTCGAGGAGCTCCTCGTCGTCGACCATGTCGGCCTTGTTGAGGGCGACCAGGATGTAGGGCACCCCGACCTGACGCGCGAGCAGCACGTGCTCACGGGTCTGCGGCATCGGGCCGTCGGTGGCGGCAACCACCAGGATCGCGCCGTCCATCTGGGCCGCACCGGTGATCATGTTCTTGATGTAGTCGGCGTGACCCGGGGCGTCGACGTGGGCATAGTGCCGCTTGTCGGTCTGGTACTCCACGTGGGAGATGTTGATCGTGATACCGCGCTGACGCTCCTCGGGAGCGTTGTCGATCTGGTCGAACGCGCGGGACTCGTTCAGGTCCGGGTACTTGTCGTGCAGAACCTTGGTGATAGCCGCGGTCAGCGTCGTCTTGCCGTGGTCAACGTGACCGATGGTCCCAATGTTGACGTGCGGCTTCGTCCGCTCGAACTTCGCCTTCGCCACTTCGTTGTCCTCCTGGACTGTTGGTGCTCGTTAAAGCAGTGTTGGTGTTTTCAGTTGTGCCGCGCCCAAGGCTTTGCAATGACCCGGCAAGATTACTCCGAGGCGATATTTACTGACCCGTCGCCTTCGCGATGATCTCCTTCGACACGTTCGCCGGCACTTCGGCGTACGAGTCGAACACCATGGAGTAGTTCGCCCGGCCTTGGGTCTTGGACCTCAGGTCGCCGACGTAGCCGAACATCTCCGACAGCGGCACGTGCGCCTTGACGACGCGTGCACCGCTCCGCTCCTCCATGGCCTGGATCTGGCCACGGCGGGAGTTCAAGTCGCCGATCACGTCGCCCATGTAGTCCTCGGGCGTGGTGACCTCGACGGCCATGATCGGTTCCAGGATCACCGGCTGGGCTTGCTGCGCAGCCTTCTTCAGCACCTGGGAACCGGCGATCTTGAACGCCATCTCCGACGAGTCCACCTCGTGGAAGGCGCCGTCGAGCAGGGTGACCTTCAAGTTCACCAACGGGTAGCCGGCCAGCACGCCGTACTGCATGGCGTCCTGCGCACCGGCGTCCACCGACGGGATGTACTCACGCGGGATGCGGCCACCGGTGACCTTGTTCTCGAACTCGTAGGTAGCCCCATCCTCGCCGTGGAACGGCTCGAGGCTGATCAGCACCTTCGCGAACTGGCCGGAACCGCCGGTCTGCTTCTTGTGGGTGAACTCGACCTTGTCCACGGCCCGCTTGATGGTCTCCTTATAGGCGACCTGCGGCTTGCCGACGTTGGCCTCGACCTTGAACTCGCGGCGCATGCGGTCGACCAGGATGTCCAGGTGCAGCTCGCCCATGCCACCGATCACGGTCTGACCGGTCTCCGAGTCCTGGTGAACCTTGAAGGTCGGGTCCTCCTCGGCGAGCTTCTGGATCGACAGGCTCAGCTTCTCCTGGTCGCTCTTGGTCTTCGGCTCGATGGCCACCTCGATGACCGGGTCGGGGAAGGTCATCGACTCCAGCACGACCTGGTCGTTCGGGTCGCTCAGGGTGTCGCCGGTGGTGGTGTCCTTCAGGCCGATCACCGCGTAGATGTGGCCCGCCGACGCGGTCTCGACCGGGTTCTCCTTGTTGGAGTGCATCTGGAACAGCTTGCCCAGCCGCTCCTTCTTGCCCTTCGTGGAGTTGATGACCTGGCTGCCGGAGTCGACCTTGCCCGAGTACACCCGGACGTAGGTGAGCTTGCCAAAGAACGGGTGCGTCGCGACCTTGAACGCCAGCGCGGAGAACGGCTCGTCGGTCGACGGGTTGCGGATGACCTCGACGTCCTCCTTGCCCGGGGCGTGGCCGACGGCCGGCGGCACGTCCAGCGGCGAGGGGAGGTAGTCGATGACCGCGTCCAGCATGGGCTGCACGCCCTTGTTCTTGAACGCACTGCCGCACAGCACCGGGTACGCCTCCGAGCTGATGGTCAGCTTGCGGATGGCGCCCTTGATCTCCTCGACGGTGAGCTCTTCACCGCCCAGGTACTTTTCCAGCAGCGCCTCGTCGGTCTCGGCGACGGCCTCCAGCAGCTTGGTCCGGTACTCGTCGGCCTTCTCCTGCAGGTCAGCCGGGATGTCGACGACGTCGTACTTCTCGCCGAGCTTGGCCTCGGCGCTCCACACCTTGGCCTTCATCTCGACCAGGTCGACGACGCCCTCGAAGTCGCCTTCGGAGCCGACCGGCAGCTGAATCGGGATGACGTTGGCGCCCAGGCGCTCTTCCATCGTGCGCACCGAGAAGTAGAAGTCGGCGCCGATCTTGTCCATCTTGTTGACGAAGCAGATCCGCGGCACGTCGTACTTGTCGGCCTGGCGCCACACCTGCTCGGACTGCGGCTCGACGCCCTCCTTGCCGTCGAAAACGGCCACGGCACCGTCGAGCACGCGCAGGCTGCGCTCCACCTCGACGGTGAAGTCGACGTGACCGGGGGTGTCGATGATGTTGATCTGGTTGTCGTTCCAGAAGCAAGTGGTGGCCGCGGAGGTGATGGTGATTCCCCGCTCCTGCTCCTGCTCCATCCAGTCCATGGTGGCGGCGCCATCGTGGACCTCACCGATCTTGTAGCTGATACCGGTGTAGTAGAGGATGCGCTCCGTCGTCGTCGTCTTGCCGGCGTCGATGTGCGCCATGATGCCGATGTTGCGGACCTTGGTGAGGTCGGTCAGCACGTCCTTCTGTGCCACAGAAGTCTTCCCACTCTTTCGTTGCTTGATTGCTGTCTATTTAGCCTCCGGCATCATCGCCGGAAGCTGTCACCAGCGATAATGCGCAAAGGCGCGGTTGGCCTCGGCCATCTTGTGGGTGTCCTCACGCCGTTTGACGGAGGCCCCCAGGCCGTTGCTGGCGTCCAGGATCTCGTTCGCCAGCCGTTCGACCATCGTCTTCTCCCGGCGTTGCCGCGAGAAGCTGACAAGCCAGCGCAGCGCGAGCGTGGTGGACCGGTCCGGACGGACCTCGACCGGCACCTGGTAGGTCGCACCGCCGACGCGGCGGCTGCGCACCTCCAGCGCGGGCTTGACGTTGTCGAGAGCGCGCTTGAGCGTGATCACGGGATCGGTGCCCGTCTTGTCTCGGGCGTTCTCGAGCGCACCATAAACAATGCGCTCGGCCAGCGATTTCTTCCCCTGCAGGAGAACTTTGTTCACCAGCTGGGTGACCAGTTGCGACCCGTAGACGGGGTCGTTGACCAACGGACGCTTCGGCGCGGGCCCCTTGCGCGGCATCAGCTCTTCTCCTTCTTCGCGCCGTAACGGCTACGGGCCTGCTTGCGGTTCTTGACCCCCTGGGTGTCGAGCGAACCGCGGATGATCTTGTACCGCACACCGGGCAGGTCCTTGACTCGGCCACCACGCACCAGCACCATCGAGTGCTCCTGCAGGTTGTGGCCCTCGCCCGGGATGTAGGCGGTGACCTCGACCTGGCTCGTCAGCTTCACGCGCGCAACCTTCCGAAGCGCCGAGTTCGGCTTCTTCGGGGTGGTGGTGTACACGCGAGTGCATACGCCACGGCGCTGCGGGCTGCCCTTCAGGGCCGCGGTCTTGACCTTGGCGATCTTGTCGCGGCGACCCTTGCGGACCAGCTGCTGAATCGTTGGCATCTACCGGCTTTCTGTGTTCGTGTTGTGCGTCTGTCGGCTGTTCTCAAGTCTTCGTGCTGCAGTTATGTCCGGCCGCACTACCCCGCGGCCGGGTGTGTCGCACGCGCTGCGCACCGGAGAAGGATCCGATGCATCGTGGACATGCGAATTCGCCCGGCATTCACTTCCTTACGGTTAGGCGCCGTAAGCCGCCAGGCACGAGCCTCCACAATACCCGCCGCCGGTCTTGCAGGTCAAAGCGGCGGTTAACCGTGCGCCACGCGCCGTTCCAGACCTGCGGCCAGCCGCAGCACCATGTCCGAGAACAGCGCGTCGGTGTCGATGTCGTCCATGACACCGGTCATTTCCAGCAGCACGAAGCCGTGCAGCGCGGACCAGAACTCCAGGGCCGCGTGGAACGCCTCGTCGCCGTCGAGACCGTAGGAGGACAGCACCGAGATCACCGGCGCCGCAGCGCCTCGTGTCGCCGCCGTGTACTCAGGGTCGTCACCACCCAGCGGCATCCGGGTGAACGCCGAGTACCGGCCGGGGTGGTGATGGGCGTAGCTGCGGTAGGCGCCCGCCATGACCAGCACCGCGTCGTCGCGGGCGCGGCCCTCGCCGACCCTGTTCAGCATCGTGATGATGTCGTCGATGACGCGGATCCGCACCGCGCGGCGCAGGTCCTCCAGGCTGTCGACGTGGTTGTACAGCGACGGCCCCTTGGTGCCCAGCTGCATCGCCAGCGCGTTGATGGTGAGGGCGTCCCAGCCCTCCCGGTCCAGGAAGGTGAGCGCGCCGTCGATGATGCCTTCGCGGCTCAGCTTTGCCGGGCGCGAGCCGGTTCTTCCCGCGCGCGGGCGCCCGGCCGCCGACGGCGTTTCCGGCTGAGCTGCCATGGCGGGGCCCTTCGCTTGGGATGATCGTGGTGCTTAACTAATGACTCTAGTTGACGCCGACCGCGAAACCGTTTCAGCCACGGCCGGATGGACGTAATCTCATCGAGCAGATCCACCTGTCAAAGAGGGGGCCCGCAGTGAACTGGACAACCGTCGCCGGGTCGCTGGCAACCTGCGTCATCACCGTCGTCGCGGCACCCGCTCCCCCGGCTCACGCGAAGAACGGCGACACCCACGTCATCGGGCAGGGCATCCAGCAGACGCTGGACTGCAACGACGCCACGCTGTTCGTCAACGGCTCCTTCAACAATGTCACCGCGCTGGGCAACTGCTACGCGGTCACGGTGATGGGCTCGTCCAACACCGTCGTCGCCGACTCGGTCTCGCACGACATCACTGTCTACGGCTACGACCAGACGGTCTTCTACCACAACGGCTCGCCGTTCATCTGGGACCGCGGCCGCGAGCTGGGCATGACCAACCGGCTCCAGCAGGTGCCCGGCTGAACCAGACACCGCATCGCCATCCAAACCGAAGAGGCCATCCAATCGAGGGGAATCGAGAGACAATGTCCGCCCACATCTTTGCCCGCCCCTCGGGGCTGACGCTCGCCGTGGTGCCGGTCGCCGCGGCCGTGTTGATGGCCGGCTGCAGTTCGACGGCCAACCCGCCCGCGGGCTCGACGACCACGACGAAGAGCAGCACGACGACGAGCGCCGGGGCGACCCCCACCACGGGGTCGAGCGGGGCGAGCACCACCGCGTCGGTCGAGATCGGCAACACGCTCAACTACGGGTCGATGGGTACCACCGCGACGCTTGACTGCGCCAGCGGCAAGTCGCTGAACGTGGGCGGTTCCAACAACACCCTGACGGTCACCGGCAGCTGCGCGACGGTGACCGTCGGCGGCACGGACAACAAGATCACGCTGGACAAGGTGGACACCCGCATCAGCGTGGTCGGGTTGAACAACACCATCACCTATAAAGACGGTGAGCCCAAGGTCGACAACCTGGGTTCGGGCAACACCATCACCAAGGGCGGCTAGCCGGCAATGGCTCGCAGGTAGCTTGCGGACGCAGGTTGCAATTGCGCCACAACGACTTTCATACCCCGATGCGTCGCGGGCGGGGCGCATGGCGCCACTACTTCTGCGGCCTCGCGGTGTTTGGCCCGCACACCGCGCCGCCGAGGTGCCGCGGGCAGATCCGGGGCATATGATTCTGCCAGCAGAACGGAATCCAGCCATGCTCACCCGTAGGACTAACCACGCCCGCGCACTGGTTACGGCCATCGTGGTACTGACCGGCGTCGCGATGCTGCCCCACGGGGCAGCGGCGGCCGACCCCAACCCCGACGATCAGTTTGTGGCGCTGCTCGACCAAAAAGGAATCCCTGCGCTCGAGAACGTCCCGAGCCTCATCGCGACAGCCCACAGAATTTGCCGCCAACTCGACGGCGGAATGCCGGTGGACGGCGTGGTCGCCGACATGAAGGAACGGGCGTTCAATGCCAACTCAGGGGGCGGCCAATACCCTCCCGACCGCGTCAACCGCACCATTGCCCGCTTCATCTCTGCCGCGGTCGAGGCCTACTGTCCCAACGATCAACCCAAGATTGCCTCCCTTCAGGCCATGGCGAATCCCGTGCCCGGCTCGAGCGAATCGACCTCGCGGAGCACCTCGACTCCGTACATCGCCGCCAGCTCGTGGAGCGACCTTCGGGAGCCACAATCGACGGTCCCCGTGGTCCCCTTGGGGGAAACCGGCCAGCCGGACCCGCCGCAACTTCCGCCACCGCCGCCGCCGACGGCCCAGATCCTGACGCCGCCCGCGCCGGTCGCGACGCCGTCGCCGCGCCAACAACCGCCACCCCCGCCGCAAGAACCGCAGCCGGGGCCGCAACAGGAGGCGCCTGCTGCTCCCGCGCCGGGCGGCCCTCCCGGCGGTAGCGGCGCTGGTCCGGAGTCGCCGCCCACGCCCACGCCGCCCGGCAGGGTGAGGCTCGCGCCGTAAGAGACCGACCCGAGGCGCCGGCTAGCCGGCGGGTGCCCCGTGCCGGCCCGCGCCCGCGGCGAACCGTCCGGCCCCCTCGTTCGCCTCGGCGGCGACGCGGGAGATGCTGGCGAATTCGAAATCGATCGCCTCGGGTTCCGTTGTCCCCCATTGATGTAGCGCCGAAAGCCGGTCGGACCGCAGGCACTGCTGCGGCAGCGCGGCCAGTTGCGCCGCCAGTTCCTCGGCCGCCTGCCGCGCGTGGCCGTTGGGCACGACGCGGTTGGCCAGCCCCATCTCGAGGGCTTCGTCGGCCTTGACGCCGCGGCCGGTGAGAATCATGTCCATCGCGCGGCTGTGCCCGATCAGCCGCGGCAGCCGCACGGTGCCGCCATCGATCAGCGGCACCCCCCACCGGCGGCAGAACACCCCGAACACGGCGTCCTCCTCGGCCACCCGCAGGTCGCACCAGACGGCCAACTCCAGGCCCCCGGCGACGGCGTAGCCGCTCACCGCGGCGATCACGGGTTTGGACAACTCCATCCGCGTCGGACCCATCGGGCCCGGGCCCGTCCGGTGCACGGCGTTCGCGTCCGGTGTGCCGAAGGCCTTCAAATCGGCTCCGGCACAGAATGTTCCACCGTCTCCCCATAAGACGGCGACCGATGCGGTGTCGTCGCGGTCGAATTCGTCGAACGCCGCGTACAGCGCCGCGGCGGTGGGGCCGTTGACCGCGTTGCGCGCCGCCGGGCGGTTCAGGATCACCGTCGTCACCGGGCCGTTGCGTTCGATACGCACCGGATCGTTCATTTTGCCTCCGCAAATAGTGGTTCGCGCCGCTCGAGCAACTCGGTGGCGAAGTCGTGGTAAGCCGCGCGCAGCCGGGCGCCGGGCCAGTCGTCCGGCAGCAGTTCGTCGGGCAGCACCGGGTCGGTGAGTAGGTGCCGCACCGTCGCCGCCGCGATCACGAAACGGCCGGGAATGTCTGGCGCGCTAACCATCTCGTTGAGCATGCGGCTGCCGGCCCGGGCCCAGGCCGGCAGGTCCCACAGCTGGGCGGCCAGCTGGGCGGGATCGTCGTCGCGTGCCCGCAGGACGCGCACGCGGGCGTCGACCTCGGGGTCGAGGTCGAGCTCGAGGTTGTCGGGCCGCATCCAGACGCCTTCGCGCAGTTCGCCGAATCGCTTGCCGTGCAGGGCGGTTCGAAGCGCCGCCCGGGTGCGTGCGTCGCCGCCCACGCTGGTCACGATCAGGGTGATCCACTCCCCGCGCCACGGGCGGACTCGCGGGTTGATGGCGTCGTCCTGCCGCCGCTGGCGGGCCAGCAGGCGATCCGAGAGCCGGTAGCCGTCGGCGGAGCGGATCAGGTCGCCCGCACCCACCATGCGGGTCAGCGCCACCCGCAGGGTGGTCTCTTTGATGCCGAAATCGGCGGTGAGCCTGACCAATTCACTCGCGCTGGCGCACGCCGGGTGGGCCCCCAGCAGGACGCTGAGCACCACCGACCGGGCCGTCATGGTGGGCATGGGTTACACCTGTGACGCGCGGCGGCCGTAGTCACCGAAGGGTTCGTCGCGATGCCGCACCGCGTCCCGGAAGCCGTGCTCCACGGCGTCGGCGACGAAGGCGTGCCCCTCGGGCGTATGCCGGGCAACGCCGTCGAACACGGTGCTGACCATCCTGCTGGTGGCCACACCCTGTTGCAGCAGAGCCGAATTCAGCGCGAGCTTGACCATCATCAGCTGATTGACGGGCACCGCGGCGATCCGCTGCACGAGCCGTTCGGTGCGTTCGTCGAGATCCGCCGGGTCCGGCGCCTCGACCGCCAGGCCCCATTCGGCGGCCTGCGCGCCGGTGATGCAATCACCGGTGAACAGCAGGCGCTTGGCGCGCTGGTCGCCGAGCCGGTGCGCCCACAGCCCGGCCGCCGGGACGCCCCACACCCGCGTGGGCGGGTAGCCGATTTTGGCGTCGGCGGCGGCGATCACCTGGTCGGCATGCAGCGCGATGTCGGTGCCGCCGGCCACGCAGTAACCGTGGATCTTGACCACGGTCGGCTTGTCGGCGTGCATCAGGCTGGAGAAACCGCGCACGAACCGGCTCATCATCTGATAGTCGATCATCGGGTCCCAGGGCTGGTCGGGTAAGTGGTTGACCGCCTGGGTTTTTCCGCTCAGTACGGTGCCCGCATAGGCCCCGGTCCCGCCGGCCGAGCCGGTGCGGTCGGCGTAGGCGCTCAGGTCGAAGCCCGCGCAGAACCCCTCACCGCGGCCGGACACCAGGATGACGTGCACATTGGGGTCGAGGTCGGCGCGCTCGACCAGCGCCGAGAGCTCCAGCGGCGTGTCCGCGACGATCGCATTGCCCTTCTCCGGCCGGTTGAAGGTGATCCGGGCAACCCGGTCGGTGACCTCGTAGGTCATGGTCTTCAGGTTGTCGAAGTCGACCGGCCTGATCGCGTGAGTCATATTGGGGCTCAGCCCTTGACCAGCGCACGCTCGAGGATCGGGGCCAGGTCCAGGCCGGCGGGCATGGTGCCGTAGGCCCCACCCCACTGGCGGTCGAGCCGGGTTGTCAGGAAGGCCTCGGCGACGGCGGGGTGGCCGTGGCGCACCAACAGCGAGCCCTGCAGCGCGAGACAGATGTCCTCGGCGACCTTGCGGGCCCGGTGCGCGATGGTGTCCAGGTCGGTCAGGTCTTGGCGCAGGCGCTCGACGTGACCGCCCAGTCGCGGGTCCGCGCCGGCGTTTTCGGCCAGTTCGGTGAACACCACCTCGACGCATTCGGGCCGAGTGGCCATGGCGCGCAGCGTGTCCAGCGCACTGACGTTGCCCGAGCCCTCCCAGATGCCCATCAGCGGCGCCTCGCGGAACAGCCTCGGCATGCCCGAGTCCTCGACGTAGCCGTTGCCGCCCAGGCATTCCAGCGCTTCGGCGGCGTGCGGGGTGGCGCGCTTGCACACCCAGTACTTGCTGGCCGCCAGGCCGATGCGGCGCAGCAGCGCCTCCTGGTCGTCGCCGCGCAACGCCTTGTCGGTGGCGCCGGCCATCCGCATCGCGACGATGGTCGCGGCTTCGGCCTCCACGGCGAGGTCGGCCAGCACGTTGCGCATCAGCGGCTGGTCGATCAGGTAGGCGCCGAACGCCTTTCGGTGCTGGGCGTGGTGGATGGCGCGGGTCAATCCGGTGCGCATGCTGGTGGCGCTGCCCAGGGTGCAGTCCAGCCGGGTGAGGTTGACCATCTCGATGATGGTGGGTACGCCGCGGCCCTCCTCGCCCACCAACCACGCGGTCGCACCGTCGTACTCGACCTCACTCGAGGCGTTCGCGTGGTTGCCGAGCTTGTCCTTGAGCCGCTGCAGGAACATTCGGTTGCGGGTGCCGTCGGGGAGGATGCGCGGCAGCAGGAAGCAGGACAGCCCACCGGGCGCCTGCGCGAGCACCAGGAAGATGTCGCACATCGGCGCCGAGGTGAACCACTTGTGGCCGGTCAGGCTGTAGCTGCCATCGCCGTTCGGGTTCGCCTGCGTGGTGCCGGCGCGCACGTCGGACCCGCCCTGCTTCTCGGTCATCGACATGCCGGCGGTGATGCCGCGCTTGGTGGTGGCCAGCTTGAGTTCGGGATCGTATTCACGGCTGGTCAGCAGGGGCTCGTAGACCGC
The DNA here is from genome assembly GCF_025822865.1 of Mycobacterium paraffinicum. NCBI lineage: Bacteria > Bacillati > Actinomycetota > Actinomycetes > Mycobacteriales > Mycobacteriaceae > Mycobacterium > Mycobacterium paraffinicum. Next base: position 348,438 of record NZ_JACKUR010000025.1, read on the forward strand.
CGCGAGCTCAGGGTTGTAGCGCAGCGCGGGAACGACGGCGTAGGTCATCGAGATCGGGCAGGTGTGGCCGGGCTCGACGTTCCAGACCGACATCTTCGCCGCGCGCACCACGTGCGCGCCCGGGCGGTCGTCCGCCCACGGTGCGGCGTGGATGCCGGCGGCGATCGCCGTGCGCATCAGCTCGTGGTAGGCCGGGTCGTACTCGACCTCGTCGACCCGGTGGCCGTACTTGTCGTGGGTGTGCAGGATGGGCCGGTTGCGGTCGGCGAGCTCGCCCCACCGCTGCGCTTCGCGGCCACCCGCGATCGCGCCCACCTCGTTCACCTCTTCTGAGCCCCATTCCCCGCCCTCGCGGATCAGTGCCTCGACGAGCACCGTGGACGTCGCGGGGTTGTAGTTCTCCAGCGGAGGGACCTGGTTGGTGACGACATGCGTATCCGACATGCCACCTATGTTACATTTTTCCGACAGTCGCACAAGAGGTGTAATAGGGCGTTACCGTGGGTGCGCGGTGAAGAATTCCCACAGCGTCCGCGCGGCGAACGAGGGCCACTCGTGGCCGCCCGCCTCGATCGTGATCAGCGTGACGCCGCGGCTGCCCGCACATCCCGCCGTCGACGTGGTGAGGGGGCCATTCGTCGTGGTGGCCGGCGCGGCGCACCGATCGACGTTGCGCCAGAACGCATTCACGTCGGGTACCGAGGGTCCGTTGATGACGCTGAAACCCTGCCCGCCGCCGTAGGGCACCAGCCGATCCGCGGTGCCGTGGATGTGCATGACCGACACGGGATGCGGGGTCCGGCATTCGTTCAGCTGGATGCCGGCCACCGGGCCGATCGCCGCGAAGATGTCGGTGGCGCACGCCAGCGTGTAGGCCATGATGCCGCCGTTACTCATGCCGCTGACATAGACCCTGGCGGGGTTGGTGCCCACATGCTTGGCGATGTCGGCGACGGCCGCGCTGACGAAGGCGACGTCGTCGACACCCTCCCGGCCCGGTCGGCCGCAGCAGCCCTCCCCGTCGACGTCCCAGGCCCGGTCCAGCCCGTCCGGGTAGGCGACGACGAACTTGGCCGAATCGGCCAATTCGTCCCAGCCGTAATCCCTTTCGACTTGCCTCGCGCTGCCGGAGTAGCCGTGCAGCACCACGACGAGCGGCGCCGAAGCCGATGCTCCCCGGGGCTCGTAGAGCCGATAGCTGCGATCGTGTCCGCCCACATTGATGTGGTGCAAGCTGGTGCCGGTGACGAAGCCCGAGGGCGGCTCAGGTTTCAGCAGCGAACAACCCACAGCCAGGAGGACTACTCCGAGAAGCGCCGCGAGCCGACTGAGCACGCCGTAACTCAGCCGCTGGTCTTTTCCCGCAGGAACGCGATGTCGTCCTTGCGGCCCTCGTCTGCGGTTTCGCAGATGACCGGCGCATCGGCCGCCCTGACGACCGCGGCGAGCAGCTCGGGATCGATCTGGCCGGTGCCGAAGTTGGCGTGCCGGTCGGCACCCGAGCCGGCGGCGTCGCGCGAGTCGTTGCAGTGCACCAGGTCGATGCGTCCGGTCAGGGCCCTGATCCTGTCGACCGCGTCGATCAGCTCCTCACCCGCGGCCCAGGCGTGACAGGTGTCCAGGCAGAATCCAATTCCCTTGTCGCCGATGCGATCCCAGAGCCTGCCGATGGTGTCGAAGTGGCGGGCCATCGCGTGGTCGCCGCCGGCGGTGTTCTCCAGGTAGACCTGCACCTGGGTTTCCAGGTAGTCCAGCGCCTTGACCCAGCGTTCGAAGCCGGCCTCCATGTCGTCGTCGTCGGCATGGCCGCCGTGCACGATCACGGCCGTCGCGTTGATCTCCGAGGCGGCGTCGCAGGTGTCCTGCAGGATCTTGCGCGACGGGATGCGGATGCGGTTGTTGGCCGATGCCACGTTGATCAGGTACGGCGCGTGGACGTACAGCGGGATGGTGGACGCCTTGAGCACCTCGGCGTCGTCGCGCGGCTTGGGCTTCTTCCAGCTCTGCGGGTTGCCCAGGAAGAACTGCACCGCGTCGGCGCCGTCCGCCTGCGCGGCGGCCAGCGGGTCGTCGTTGTGGACGTGTGAACCGATGAGCACGCGGCCAGTGTAGTTGGCGAGCGGGCGTCATCGCCGCCAGAACAAGTGATGCGTGACCCCACTGGCGCTGGGCACGACCTCGTGGTGGAACCTGTCCTGAAGCTCTTCGGGGGACTCCCAGAGGCGCGATCCGGCGCCGATCTCCACCTCCGCGACCGCAACGTGAAGAGCGTCGACGAGCCCCGCGTCGAGAAATCGGCGCACGGTGCTCGCGCCACCGCCGAGCCGGACGTCCTTGCCGCCGGCGGCCAGCTTCGCCTGATCCAGGACGCTCGCCGGATCTCCGGAGACGAAGTGGAACGTCGTGCCCGACAGCGCCAACGGCGGACGGTCATAGTGCGTCATGACGAACACCGGGGTGTGGAACGGCGGTTCGTCACCCCACCACCCCTGCCAGTCGGGGTGGTCCTGCCAGGGGCCGCGGTACGGGCTGAACTTGTTGCGGCCCATGATCTCCGCGCCGATGTTGTTGGTGTAGTCGCGGGTGAAGTAGTCGTCGAGGCCGCGACTCCCGCCGGGTTCGCGGCGGCCCACCCAACTCGCGGTCGCGCCGGCCCAGGCGAACAGGGCAGCCTGGTCGGCGTCGCCGAACGGGCGCTCGAAACACTGGTTGAGGCCGGCGCCGAACCCATCGCGCGACAACATGAAATTCTGGACTCTGAGCAGTTGGGCCACGCGTTCCTCCTGAGGTCTTCGACGGTCAGAAGGTAGACCCGGACCGCTGGCCGAACTCATCGTCGACGGTCGCCGAGCGTAACGCCAGGGTCGCATTCGGTGCCGATCCTCGCCCTAGCGTGACGTTCGGAGAAAGAAAAAGCCCCCGGGACGGATCCCGGGGGCTCTTCCATACTCGACTAGCGGTAGTCGCTGTACCCGTAGTCGTCCAGCGGCACCGCGGCACCGGTGGCCTGGCCGAAGTCCGGGCTGTAGTACTGGTCCTCGTAGGACGGGATCGTGTACGCGGCGGCCCGGGCCTCCTCGGTCGGCTGCACCTGGATGTTGCGGTACCGGTTGATGCCGGTTCCGGCCGGGATCAGCTTTCCGATGATCACGTTCTCCTTCAGACCGTTGAGCTTGTCGCTGCGGCAGTTGATCGCCGCATCGGTCAGCACTCGCGTGGTCTCCTGGAACGACGCCGCCGAGAGCCACGAATCGGTGGCCAGCGACGCCTTCGTGATACCCATCAGCACCGGACGGCCGGCGGCGGGCTCGCCGCCCTCGGCCACCACTCGGCGGTTCTCCGCCTCGAACTCCGCACGATCGATCAGCGAACCGGGCAGGAACTCCGTCGCGCCCGAGTCGATGATGGTGACGCGGCGCAGCATCTGGCGGACGATCACCTCGATGTGCTTGTCGTGGATCGACACACCCTGGGCGCGGTAGACCTCCTGGACCTCGCGGACCAGGTGGATCTGCACCTCGCGGGGGCCCTGCACGCGCAGCACCTCGTGCGGGTCGGCCGAGCCCTCCATCAGCTGCTGGCCCACCTCGACGTGGTCGCCGTCGGACAGCACCCGCTCGGAACCGTCCTCGTGCTTGAACACCCGCAGACGCTGACGCTTGGAGAGCTTGTCGTACACGACCTCCTCGCTCCCGTCGTCGGGAATGATGGTGATCTTGTAGAAGCGCTCGCCCTCCTCCAGTTGCACCCGCCCGGTGAGGTCGGCGATCGGGGCCTTGCCGCGCGGGACGCGGGCCTCGAACAGCTCCTGCACGCGGGGCAGACCGCCGGTGATGTCCTCACCGACACCACCCTGGTGGAAGGTGCGCATGGTCAGCTGCGTGCCGGGCTCACCGATGGACTGGGCGGCGACGATACCAACGGCCTCGCCGATGTCGACCAGTTTTCCGGTGGCCATGGACCGCCCGTAGCAGGTCGCGCACACGCCGGTGCCGGTGGTGCACGTCAGCACCGAGCGCACCTTGACCTGCGTGATGCCGGCCGCCAGCAGGGCGTCGATCTCCGGGTCACCCAGGTCCTCACCGCGGCGCACCACGACGTTGCCGGCCTCGTCGACCGCGTCGGCGCCCAGAGTCCTTGCGTACGCCGAGGTTTCGATGTACGGGTCGCGGATCAGGGTGCCGTCGGGCTGACGCTCGGCCAGCTCGACGAGGATGCCACGCTCGGTCTCGCAGTCGTGCTCGCGGACGATGACGTCCTGGCTGACGTCCACCAGACGACGGGTCAGGTAACCCGAGTCGGCGGTACGCAACGCGGTGTCCGCCAAGCCCTTTCGAGCACCGTGCGTGTTGATGAAGTACTCCAGCACGGTCAGGCCCTCGCGGAACGACGACTTGACCGGGCGCGGGATGAACTCACCCTTCGGGTTGGTCACCAGGCCCTTCATGCCGGCCAGCGTTCGGGTCTGGGTGAAGTTACCCGTGGCACCCGAGTCGACGATCGTGATGATCGGGTTGTCGGCGGGGTAGTGCTCGCGGAGCGCCTGACCGACCTCGTCGGTGGCTTCCTTCCAGATCTCCACCAGTGCCTCGTTGCGCTCGTCGTGGTTCAAAGCGCCGCGCTGGAACTGCTTTTCGACCTTCTCGGCCCGCTCCTCGTACTGGTCGAGGATCTCCTTCTTGCGGGGCGGCACCAACACGTCGGCCATCGAAACGGTGACACCGCTGCGGGTCGCCCAGTAGAAACCGGCGTCCTTCAGCTTGTCCACGGTCTGCGCGACCACGATCATCGGGTAGCGCTCGGCCAGGTCGTTGATGATGGCGGCCTGCACCTTCTTGTGCATCTGCTTGTTAACGAACGGGTAGCCCACCGGCAGCAGCTCGTTGAACAGCACCCGGCCCAGCGTGGTCTCGGCCATCCAGGCGTCGCCCGGCTGCCAGCCGTTGGCACCGAACACCTCCGCCTCGATCTCGGCGGGCGGACGCAGCTGCGTCAGTCGCACCTTGATCTTGGCCCGCACCGAGAGCACGCCGCGGTCGGCGGCCATGATCGCCTCGGCCGGCGAGGAGTACACGCCCACCTCCGGCTGATCCTTTGCGGCCGCCCGGAATTCGCCCTTGTCGCCATCGACCTCGGTGGTGAGGAAGTACAGCCCGGTCACCATGTCCAGACGCGGCATGGCCAGCGGACGCCCGGAAGCGGGCGACAGGATGTTGTTACTGGACAGCATCAGGATGCGCGCCTCGGCCTGCGCCTCCGCGCTCAGCGGCAGGTGCACCGCCATCTGGTCACCGTCGAAGTCGGCGTTGAACGCCTCACAAACCAACGGGTGCAGCTGAATCGCCTTGCCTTCCACCAGCATCGGCTCGAAGGCCTGGATGCCCAGCCGGTGCAGGGTGGGTGCGCGGTTCAGCAGCACCGGGTGCTCGGCAATGACCTCTTCGAGGACGTCCCACACTTGGGGACGCTGGCGCTCCACCATTCGCTTGGCGCTCTTGATGTTCTGCGCGTGGTTGAGGTCGACGAGCCGCTTCATCACGAACGGCTTGAACAGCTCCAGCGCCATCAGCTTGGGCAGACCGCACTGGTGCAGCTTGAGCTGCGGGCCGACCACGATGACCGAACGGCCCGAGTAGTCGACACGCTTACCGAGCAGGTTCTGGCGGAACCGGCCCTGCTTGCCCTTGAGCAGATCGCTCAGCGACTTCAGCGGACGGTTGCCCGGCCCGGTGACCGGGCGGCCGCGGCGGCCGTTGTCGAACAGCGCGTCGACCGACTCCTGCAGCATCCGCTTCTCGTTGTTGACGATGATCTCGGGCGCACCGAGGTCGATCAGCCTCTTGAGGCGGTTGTTGCGGTTGATCACGCGGCGGTACAGGTCATTCAGGTCGGACGTGGCGAACCGGCCACCGTCGAGCTGCACCATCGGACGCAGCTCCGGCGGGATGACCGGCACCGCGTCGAGCACCATGCCCATCGGCGAGTTGCCCGACTGCTGGAACGCCGCGACCACCTTCAGACGCTTGAGCGCACGAAGCTTCTTCTGCCCCTTGCCATTTCGGATGACGTCGCGCAGGATCTCGGCCTCGGCGTCGATGTCGAAGTTCTCGATGAGCTTCTGGATCGACTCCGCGCCCATGGCGCCGGTGAAGTATTCACCGTAGCGGTCGACCAGCTCGCGGTAGAGGTTCTCGTCGACGATCAGCTGCTTGGGGGCCAGCTTGGTGAAGGTGCTCCAGATGTCCTCCAGCCGGTCCAGCTCACGCTGGGCCCGGTCCCGGAGCTGGCGCATCTCCCGCTCGCCGCCGTCGCGCACCTTGCGGCGCGCGTCGGCCTTGGCGCCCTCGGCCTCCAGTTCGGCCAGGTCGGCCTCGAGCTTCTGCGCGCGGGCCTCCAGGTCGGCATCGCGCTGGTCCTCAACGGCCTTGCGCTCCACCATCATTTCGGCCTCGAGCGTGGACAGCTCGTTGTGCCGCATCTCGTCGTCGACCGACGTGATCACGTACGCCGCGAAGTAAATGATCTTCTCGAGATCCTTCGGGGCGAGGTCGAGCAGGTAACCGAGCCGGCTCGGCACACCCTTGAAGTACCAGATGTGCGTGACGGGCGCGGCCAGCTCAATGTGGCCCATCCGCTCGCGGCGGACCTTGGCGCGGGTCACCTCGACGCCGCAGCGCTCGCAGATGATGCCCTTGAAGCGGACGCGCTTGTACTTGCCGCAGTAGCACTCCCAGTCGCGAGTCGGTCCGAAGATCTTCTCGCAGAACAGGCCGTCCTTCTCCGGCTTCAGCGTGCGGTAGTTGATCGTCTCCGGCTTCTTGACCTCGCCGTAAGACCATTGCCTGATGTCCTCCGCGGTGGCCAGGCCGATACGGAGTTCATCGAAGAAGTTGACGTCGAGCACGTAACTCCCTTTCCCCTTGCGGGTTTAGTAACTAAAAGTGATTAAGCCAGGTCCTCAACGGAGGCGGATTCGTTGCGCGACAAGTTGATTCCCAAGTTGGCCGCAGCCCGCTCGAGGTCCTCGTCCTCGCCTTCGCGCAATTCGATCGCCGCGCCGTCCGACGAGAGCACCTCGACGTTCAGACACAGCGACTGCAGCTCCTTGAGCAGCACCTTGAACGACTCGGGGATGCCCGGCTCGGGGATGTTCTCGCCCTTGACGATCGCCTCGTACACCTTGACCCGGCCGACCGTGTCGTCGGACTTGATGGTCAACAGCTCCTGCAGCGTGTACGCGGCGCCGTAAGCCTGCATGGCCCAGCACTCCATCTCACCGAACCGCTGGCCACCGAACTGCGCCTTACCACCCAGCGGCTGCTGGGTGATCATCGAGTACGGACCGGTGGAGCGGGCGTGGATCTTGTCGTCCACCAGGTGATGCAGCTTCATGATGTACATGAAGCCCACCGTCACCGGGTACGGGAACGGCTCGCCGCTGCGGCCGTCGAAAAGCACCGCCTTGCCGTCGCCGTTGACCATCACCTCGTTGTCCCGGTTGGGCAGCGTGCAGGACAGCAGCCCCTGCAGCTCCGCCTCCCGGGCACCGTCGAACACCGGCGTCGAGACGATGGCGTTCGGCTCCGCGCTCTGCAGCTCCTTCGGCAGGCTGGCGGCCCAGTCGGGCGAACCCTCGATGTTCCAGCCGGACTTGGCCACCCACCCGAGGTGGGTCTCCAGAATCTGGCCGATGTTCATCCGTCGCGGCACACCGTGGGTGTTCAAGATGATGTCCACCGGCGTGCCGTCCGGCAGGAACGGCATGTCCTCGACGGGCAGGATCTTGCCGATCACGCCCTTGTTGCCGTGCCGGCCGGCGAGCTTGTCGCCGTCGGAGATCTTCCGCTTCTGGGCCACGTAAACGCGCACCAGCTCGTTGACACCGGCGGGCAGCTCGTCGTCGTCCTCGCGGGAGAACACCCGGATGCCGATGACCTTGCCGGACTCGCCGTGCGGCACCTTGAGCGAAGTGTCGCGGACCTCGCGGGCCTTCTCACCGAAGATCGCCCGCAGCAGCCGCTCCTCCGGGGTCAGCTCCGTCTCCCCCTTCGGGGTGACCTTGCCGACCAGGATGTCGCCGTCGCGGACCTCGGCGCCGATGCGGACGATGCCGCGCTCGTCGAGGTCAGCCAGCACCTCGTCGGAGACGTTCGGGATGTCCCGGGTGATCTCCTCGGCGCCCAGCTTGGTGTCGCGGGCGTCGATCTCGTGCTCCTCGATGTGGATCGAGGTGAGCACGTCCTCTTCGACCAGGCGGTTGGAGAGGATGATCGCGTCCTCGTAGTTGTGGCCCTCCCACGGCATGATCGCCACGAGCAGGTTCTTGCCCAGCGCCATCTCGCCGTTCTCGGTGCACGGACCGTCGGCGATGACCTGGCCGGCCTCGACCCGGTCCCCGGCGTCCACGATCGGCGACTGGTTGGCGCACGTGCCGTGGTTGGAGCGCTCGAACTTGCGCATCCGGTAGGTGTGCCGGGTGCCGTCGTCGGCCATCACGGTGATGTAGTCGGCGGAGACCTCCTCGATCACCCCGGCCTTGTCCGCGACGACGACGTCGCCGGCGTCGATCGCGGCGCGCAGTTCCATGCCGGTCCCCACCAGCGGCGCCTCGCTGCGCACCAGCGGAACCGCCTGGCGCTGCATGTTGGCACCCATCAGGGCACGGTTGGCGTCGTCGTGCTCGAGGAACGGAATCATGGCCGTGGCCACCGAAACCATCTGGCGCGGCGAGACGTCCATGTAGTCCACCTCGGACGACGGCACGTACTCGACCTCGCCCGCCTTGCGGCGAACCAGCACGCGCGACTCTTCGAACCGGCCGCTGCCGTCGATCGGCGAGTTGGCCTGCGCCACGACGTGGCGGTCCTCCTCGTCGGCGGTCAGGTAGTGGATCTCGTCGGTGACCACACCGTCGACCACCTTGCGGTAGGGGGTCTCGATGAAGCCGAACGGGTTGACCCGGGCGTACACCGACAGCGAGCCGATCAGACCGATGTTGGGACCCTCGGGGGTCTCGATCGGGCACATCCGGCCGTAGTGCGACGGGTGCACGTCGCGGACCTCCAGGCCGGCCCGCTCACGGGACAGACCACCGGGGCCCAGCGCCGACAGCCGGCGCTTGTGGGTGAGACCCGACAGCGGGTTGTTCTGGTCCATGAACTGGGAGAGCTGGCTGGTGCCGAAGAACTCCTTGATGGCGGCGACCACCGGCCGGATGTTGATCAGCGTCTGCGGCGTGATCGCCTCGACGTCCTGCGTGGTCATCCGCTCGCGGACGACCCGCTCCATCCGGGACATGCCGACCCGGATCTGGTTCTGGATCAACTCGCCGACGGTACGCAACCGGCGATTGCCGAAGTGGTCGATGTCGTCGGTTTCCACCGGCACCTCGATGCCACCCGGGACAGTCATAACTCGGGCATGGCCATCCTGAGCGGCGTGGTGCAGGCGAACCAGGTATTCGATGGTGGCGACGACGTCTTCCTCGGTCAGCGTCGACGACGTGATCGGCTCACCGGCGTGCAGGCCCAGCTTCTTGTTGACCTTGTAGCGGCCGACGCGGGCCAGGTCGTAGCGCTTCTCCTTGAAGAACAGGTTCTCCAGCAGCGTCTGCGCGGACTCCTTGGTCGGCGGTTCGCCCGGACGCAGCTTGCGGTAGATGTCCAGCAGCGCCTCGTCGGTGCCGGCGGTGTTGTCCTTCTCCAGCGTGCCCATCATGATCTCGGAGAAGCCGAACCGCTCGTGGATCCGCTCGTTGGTCCAGCCGAGCGCCTTGAGCAGCACGGTGACGGGCTGGCGGCGCTTGCGGTCGATGCGCACGCCGACGGTGTCGCGCTTGTCGACGTCGAACTCCAGCCACGCGCCGCGGCTGGGGATCACCTTGACGCTGTGCAGCAGCTTCTCGGTGGACTTGTCGATGCTCTCGTCGAAGTACACGCCGGGCGAGCGCACCAGCTGGCTGACGACCACGCGCTCGGTCCCGTTGATGATGAAGGTGCCCTTCTCGGTCATCATCGGGAAGTCACCCATGAACACCGTCTGGCTCTTGATCTCGCCGGTGTTGTTGTTGATGAACTCGGCCGTGACGAACAGCGGGGCCGCGTACGTCATGTCCTTGTCTTTGCACTCGTCGACCGGCGCCTTGACCTCGTCGAAACGGGGGTCGGAGAACGACAGCGACATCGAGCCGGAGAAGTCCTCGATCGGGGAGAGCTCGTCGAGCACCTCCTCGAGACCACCCACCGGCTTGACGTCGCCGCGGGCGGCCGCGGCCTCGCGCCAACGCGGCGAGCCGATCAACCACTCGAAGGAGTCGATCTGCACGTCGAGCAGGCCGGGAACCTCGAGCGGTTCGCGGAGCTTGGCGAAAGAAACTCGGTTAGGCGCTCCGGGTACGGAGCCGTTTAGGGAACTTCCATTAGAGGAACTTTGTGGGCGATCCGTTTTGCTCTGGCGGGAATCAGCCAAGATGCATCCTTCCAGCACCTCGTGCGACTCACGAGAACCGGAACCACCGGTCTGTTCGCCGCGAATTGTGTCGGTTTGGCCGGCGAACGATCTGTCCCAATCTCACGCGCACAACTAAAGAACTAAGCCGCTAGAGGGGGCTCAGGCTTAGACCACATTGTCAAGTGGCGGGTGAGGTGGGCAGGAGGTAGCCAGCGCAACGTCCAACAATAGCGCAGGGCGGCGCATTCCTCAACTGTCCAGCACAAGCGATCCAGGGACATCGGCGCTGGCTGGCATCTCGACTTTCCACTGGATACATGCTGCCCAACAGACTGGCCGGTTTACGGCCCGTCGTCAAGGGGGCGGGCCGGGAGAGTTACGCGAAGTTATCGCGAAAACTCGGACCGGGCGTCTAGTCGCCGACTTCGTGCGCGCGGTACTTGTGGGTGCCCTCCATGTCGTCGATGATCGCGGCCTGCGCCTTCTGCGGCAGCGTGTGCAGAATCTCGCGCACCCGCGCCTGGCGGCGGGCGACGGCCTTGCGCTCCGGCATTCCCGGCGAGGCGACGATCTGCGGGGGCACTCCCTCGATCTCCTCGACACCGCCGGCGTGCTGACCGGCCTCGAGGGCGGCCTGCTCTTCGGCCATGGTCGACTCGTCCTTTTCCTCGGACATGCCGATCGGCCCGATGCGGCGGCCGTTGAGGAACTGCCGCACGACCGGCTCGTCGCTGGTCAGCAGCACCTCGCGCGGGCCGAACATGACCAGCTTGCGCCGGAAAAGCATGCCCATGTTGTCCGGCACGGTGCGCGCGATGTTGATGTTGTGCGTGACGATCAGGACGGTGGCGTCGATCTGGGCGTTGATGTCGAGGATCAGCTGGCTCAGGTAGGCGGTACGAACCGGGTCCAGACCCGAGTCGGGCTCGTCGCAAAGGATGATCTGCGGGTCCATCACCAGGGCGCGGGCCAGGCTGGCGCGCTTGCGCATACCACCCGAGATCTCGCCGGGGAACTTCTTCTCGTCGCCGCCCAGACCCACCAGGGTCAGCTTCTCCATGACGATGTCACGGATCTCGCCTTCCTTTTTCTTGGTGTGCTCGCGCAGCGGGAAGGCGGCGTTGTCGAACAGGTTCATCGACCCGAACAGCGCGCCGTCCTGGAACATGACGCCGAACAGCGTGCGGATCTCGTAGAGCTCTTTGGCCGAGCACTGCAGGATGTCGGTGCCGTCGATGACGACCGAGCCGCGCTCCGGCCGCAGCAGACCGATCAGCGACTTCAGGAACACCGATTTGCCGGTACCCGACGGGCCCAGCAGCACGCTGACCTCCCCGGCGGGGATCTCCAGCGTCACGTCTTCCCAAATCCGCGACGACCCGAAGGACTTCGTGAGGCCGTTCACCTCAATAGCGACACCCATGGGAGATCCTTCCGTCGACGCTCATGCCCGCCACCTGCCCTTTTATGTGGCATGAGTCACTGTAGCGCACGCTTGCTGCACGGCATCAGGGTTGCGCGGCACAGCCGACAAAAATTGGCTGACCTGAGATCCCGCCGCGCTCGGCGGCGGGCGTCCTATTCAACTCACGTTAGCCAGTGGGCGCCCAGTTGCCGTGGAAGCCCATCGGCACCCGCTGCGGCAAATGCACGGTGGCCACCGACTCGAGCGTCACGGCGTCCAGCAACACCAACTGGCCTTCGTCGCGGCCGCGGTGATAGCCGTAGCCCAGCAGAATGCCGTCGTCCTCGGCTGGTTCTTCTGGGGAGGCGCCGGGGTTGGGCACAAAGGACATCTCGCCGAGCAAAAGGTCCGGATCGAGCGGCGCAACAACGCTGCCCCCGGTGACGTAGTCGTGCTTGTACAGCGCGGACGTGGCGCCCTGGAAGGACGCGCCGACGGTATAGCCGAAGCGGTGTTCCCGGCCCAGCAGCGTCTCGTTGATCCGCGGGAATTCCTGCGGCCGGTCGTCACGACATTCTGTGCTCACCACGCCGGTCGCGAGGTTGACGGTCCAGCGCTCGAGGGTCGGCGGGGCTTCGCCGGGGCCGCGCCGGTCGCGGTCGAACATCCGCGCGTACCGCACCACGTCGAGCACCAAAACCTCGGTCCCGTCCCGCATCTCGGAGTAGGCGTTGAGTGGGTGGTAGACGTAGCAGGGTTCGATGTCGAACCAGCGGATGTCGGAGTTTGTGCCCTCGCGCGGCATGACCCCGATGCGCGCCGGGTAGTCGGGGTCCCAGGCGTAGGGCATCCGGTCGGAGTGCCTCGGGTTTCGGTTCATCATCGCGTTCAGCGGGCTCGGCACCCGCACGCGCCCGATCAGCGACTGCATCACCAGCCGGGCCGGCAGGCCGAACCAGCGGGGCATGGTCACCGGCAGCACCTGCATCGGGTCGAACGTCACCGGCAGGTCATAGACGACGACGTAGGAGTCGGTCAGCGAGAAGTCGTGCATCATCGGCGACCCCGACACCTCGATGTCCACCGTGCGGCGCGCGCGCCCTTGGGTGTCGATCACCGAGTACTGCACGGTTCGCCCGCGGGCGAACGAGTAAGAGACGGCGTGCAATTCGCCGGTGCGCGGGTCGCGGTGCGGGTGGGCGGTGTAGCCGCCGGCCAGGGTGCCGTCGAAGTCGCACGTCCCGATGGTGTCCAGCTCGTCGGTCAGCTGGTAGTTGGCCACACCGCCCTCGATCAGCGCCAGGGTGCGACCGGCGTGGGCCAGGACGTTGGTGTTGGCGCCCAGCGAGAGCATCCCCGCCCGCGGGTCGAGCCGGCCCGGCGTCGGCTCGCCCAGGGCGGCGCACACCGACAGGCTGCGTACCCAGCGGTTGCGGTACCACTGGGCTTTGCCGTCGCGCAACGCGACGCCGTGCACCATCCCGTCGCCGCTGAACCAGTGATAGGTGGCGGGGTCGACCTCCTCGGCCGGGTTCGGCCCGTTGCGCAGATAGCGTCCGTCGAGGTGCTCGGGGATGCGACCGGTGACCGGCAGGTCGGTGGCGGTCACTTCGGCGCGCACCGGCGCCAGCAGACCCTCCAGATAGGGATTCCGGGTTTCGGCGATTTGCGCGGACGTCATCGCTGAGCTCCTATAACATTGATATGACGTTGTTATAGGCACCGTACGCCGCGGATGGGAAGATGGCAACGATGACTTCAGAGGCGACTTCGGGCACCACGCCGGCCGGGCAGCGCAGTGTCCGTGACGAGATGCTGTCCGCGGCCGTCGACCTGCTCAACGAGCATGGGCCCGACGCGCTGCAGACCCGCAAGGTCGCCGGCGCGGCCGGAACGTCGACGATGGCGGTGTACACGCATTTCGGCGGAATGCGCGGCCTGATCGCCGAGGTGGCCGCGGAGGGTTATCGGCAGTTCGACGCCGCGCTGAGGGTGCCGGAGACCGCCGACCCGGTCGCAGACGTGTTCGCGCTCGGAGCCGCGTACCGGCGCTATGCGATCGAGCGACCGCACATGTATCGCCTGATGTTCGGCAGTACCAGCGCTCATGGCATTCATGCCCCGGCGGGCAACGTGTTGGCCCTCACGGTCGCCGAGATCGAGCGGCATATTCCCAGCTTCGCGCATGTGGTTCGCGCAGTGCAGCGGTCCGCGCGGGCGGGGCGTATCAACGTCGGTTCCGCGGCCGACGACGCGACCGTCGTTTCCACAGCCGCCCAGTTCTGGGCGTTGCTTCACGGGTTCGTCATGCTCGAATTGGCCGGCTTCTACGGCGACGACGGCGCCGCTGTCGCGCCGGTGATGAAATCAATGACGCTGAAACTGTTTGTGGCGCTGGGCGATTCACCAGAACGGGTGGCGCAATCCCTGCGGTCGGCAGGCTGAGCACACGAAAACCCCCGGGAGCGCCGCAGGGCGGTCCCGGGGGTTTTGCGAGTGGAGCTACTTGACGGTGACGGTGGCGCCGGCGGCCTCGAGCTTGGTCTTGGCCTCCTCGGCGGCCTCCTTGGCGACCTTCTCGAGCAGCGGCTTGGGCGCGCCGTCGACCAGGTCCTTGGCCTCCTTGAGGCCCAAGCCGGAGACGATCTCGCGGACCACCTTGATGACGCCGATCTTCTTGTCGCCGGCGGCCTCGAGGATGACGTCGAACTCGGACTGCTCCTCGGCGGCCTCGGCGGGTGCGCCACCGGCGGCCGGGCCGGCCGCGGCGACGGCGACCGGAGCGGCCGCGGTGACCTCGAAGGTCTCCTCGAACTTCTTGACGAAGTCGGAGAGCTCCAACAGGGTCATTTCCTTGAAGGCGTCGAGCAGGTCGTCGGTAGACATTTTCGCCATGGTGTGTGGGTCCTTCCTAATTTGCGGTTGGGGTTATTCGGCTTCGGCCGGGGATTCCGGAGCCTCGGTGGGTGCTTCCGAAGCTGGTTCTGGGGCGGCCGGTGCAGCCGCCGCGGGGGCTTCTGCGGCCTTCTTCTCCTGCAGGGCGGCCGCCAGGCGGGCAACCTGCGAGGCGGGCGCGTTGAACAGGCCGGCGGCCTTCGCGAGGTTGCCCTTCATCGCGCCGGCCAGCTTGGCCAGCAGCACCTCGCGCGACTCCAGGTCGGCGATGCGCTCGACCTCGGCGACGGTCAACGCGCGGCCGTCCATGTAGCCGCCCTTGATGACCAGCGCCTTATTGTCCTTGGCGAAGGTCTTGATGGCCTTGGCCGCGTCGACCGGTTCCCCGGTGACGAACGCGATGGCGGTGGGTCCGGCGAACAGTTCGTCGAGACCTTCGACGCCGGCTTCCGACGCCGCCCGCTTGATCAGCGTGTTCTTGGCCACCGAGTAGGTCGCCGAACCGCTCAGCGACCGGCGCAGGTCGGCCAGGTTGGCCACGGTCAAACCGCGGTACTCGGTGATCAGGGTCGCGGTCGCCTCCCTGAACTGCTCGGCGATGTCTGCAACGGCGGTGGCTTTGTCAGCCCGGGCCATGCGTACCTCCTGAAGTGAAAGCGATGCGACGTGTCGTCTGTGATCACCGGAGGAACGCCTGAGAATGAAGTACGCCCCGGCGCAGGAAGCGGCCGGGGCGTGAAAGACGCCGGCAGGTGCCGGCGTTGTTGCCTCGTCCTCCTGCGTGGGCCGCCGGGATGCTCCCGGACCTTCAACCGATTTCTCGGTGACCGACGGTCTTCGGTGGATCGGCCATCAGGATAGCCTGACCCGCCCCCGTCAGCCAAAACGGCCGCGTCCAGGTGGTCGGGGCGGTCAGTCGAGGGCCGCCAGCCGGGCGGCCCCGACCAGTCCGGCCTCGCCGGCGAGTTCGGCGGGCACCACCCGCAGACCGGCCAGGAAGTCCAGCCTGGCGTACTCGGCCAGCTTCGCCCGCAAGGGGTCGAAGAGCAGGCGGCCGGAGTTCGCGACGCCTCCCCCGATGACGACGAGGTCCAGGTCGCAGACCGCACCGACCGAGGCGATCATCGCCGCGAGCGCGGTGGCCCCCCGGCGGAACGCCCGGTCGGCGACGGGCTCCCCGGCCGCCGCCGCGGCGGCCAGGTCCCGGGCGCCCGCGGCGGGCGGTGCGGACCAACCGTTGGCCCGCGCCCACCGCACCATCGACGGGCCGGACGCGATGGTCTCGACGCAGCCGCGGCCGCCGCACACGCAGGGCGGCCCCTCGTCCTCCACCACCACGTGCCCGACGTGGCCGGCATTGCCGGTGCGGCCGGTGTAGGGGACGCCACCGAGCACCAATCCGCCGCCCACACCGGTGGACACCACCATGCCCAGCAGGAAATCGGCGCCGCGACCCGCGCCGCGCCAGTGCTCACCCAGCGCCATGCACAAGCCGTCGCCGCCGAGCCGCACGGGCACACCCGGCACGGCGGCGGCCACCCTGTCGCGCAGCGGGAACCCTTGCCAGGCCTTGATGTTGATGGGGCTGACGGTTCCGCCGCGCAGGTCGATGGGGCCGGCGGAACCGATGCCCACGGCGGCGACCGCACCGTCGGCCGCGCGCAGCGCGTCGGCGATGGCCGCTTCGACCGCGGCCCAGACCTCCTCGGCCCCACCGCCGCCCGGCGTGGGCCGGATGACGGTGTGCACCAGCGTGCCATCGGGATCGGCGAGGCCGGCGGCGATCTTGGTGCCGCCGATGTCCAGGCAGAGGGTGAGCATCGCGATCAGTGCCGGTGGACGTTGTCGGGTTGGCGGGGGTCGCCGGGATGCTCGTAGCCGGGAGCGAGCCGCACCAGCTGGGCCCGCCGCTCGTCCAGCCAGACCCGGAAGGCGCGCCGTCGCGCGGCGCCCCGCAGGTGGTCGGCGATCGCCGGCCGCACGTCGTCCAGCGGCGGCCCGATCGGTGCCGGGCCCCGCCAGCCGTGCTGCTCGTGACGCGGTTCGGCGAACCGGAGCGGGTTGCGGGCGTGGTAGGCGGCCACCTCCTCGTCGGTGACGCGCACCGCGGCGGTGATGTCGGCGAACAGCGCCCGCGCCCGCGGGTCGGCCAGCGCGGCCGCGGCGACGCTGCCGAGCTCCAGCCGGGCCGTCGCGTCGGGCAGCAGCTCGGCCTCGGTCGGCGCACCCGCCCCGCCCAGGCCGCGCGCGTCTGCCTCGGCGGCGACAACCCGCCCGGTCACGATCAGCTGGGTCAGCCAGCGCCGCAGTTGACGCCCCTCCGCGGTCCCGCCGGCCGGCAGCCCGGCCGCGGCCGGCCCGCCGCGCAACCGCGCTTCGGCCACGTCGACCTCGTCGACCAGGATCGGGACGCCGGCAACCGTCGCAACCACGCTCATGTCACCGTCACCCTTACCGCCGGGGTGTAGACCAACCGGCCGGCGCAGCCGAACCGGACCAGGGCCCACCACTGGCCGGGGTCCAGCCCGGCCGGCGGGTTCACGTCGAAGTGGACGTCAACGGTGCCGTGGGCGGGCAGCACGGCACCCACGGCGGCGGGGCCCAGCCACTCCCACGTGCCCCACGGGCTGATCAGGTGCGCCTCGAGCGCCAGGTCCGCCCCGGCGTGGGTGCCGACCCTGACGGTCAGCGTCGCCGAGGAACCGGCGGTCACCTCGACGTCGGCCGGCCCGTCGACCAGGTAGACCGGCTGCGCCCCGGCGCACGGGCCGACCTCGACCAGGCAGACATCCTCGACCGCCTGTCGCCACGCGGGCGGGACCTCTTCTCCGCCGATGCGAAGCTGGGCGCGGACCGGGTACAGCCCCGGCTCGGCGCGGGCGGGCACCGACACCGCGACGTCGGTTTCGAGGCATTCGCCGCTGCGCAGTGTCAGGGGGAGCTCGTCGGGCTTGGCCGACCAGCCCTGCGGACACACCAGGGTGACCGCCCCGGTCAGGGTGGCGTCGCTGCAGTCGCTGGCCGCCGTGAGGCGCAGCATGACCTCGCCGCCGGGCTCGGCGGCCGCCCGCGCGGGATGCAGATGAGCGACGGCCGGCAGCCCGCCGAGCGGGGCGGGGCCCCGGTTGTGCAACCAGTAGCGCGCGTACAGCGGCTGGGCGGCTTCGGCGTGCGGGGCCAGCGCGCGCGGCCCCGTCGGCACGGGGGGCGTTTGGAATCGGGCCAGCACGGTGGCCACCTGATAGCCGTGCAGGTCGAGCGGGCGGCCGCCGGCGCGCGGCGTTTCGAGGAGGTCGGCGCCGCGGAAGTCGCTGACCTCGCCGATGTCCGAGCCGATCACCACGCTGGCTGGCGACCCCGTCGTCTCCACCAGTCGCAGGGCCACCGCGCTCGGGTCGACCGGCCGGGCGCTACCCGCCGTGAGCGGGTTGCCGGCCGCCTTGAGCGCCGCCAGCTGCACCCGGCCGGCCGGCTCGACGCTCAGCAGGGATCCCGCCGCGGGCGACGCGCCCCCCGCCCGGCCGGACGCGCACGCCAGCAGCGGGTGGGAGAACTGCGCGCTGCGGCTGGGGATCTCGGCGCGCCGCCAGTCGCCCGCCCCGCAGACCAGCGCGTAATCGAAAACGTGTGTCCAGTGCTGCAGTTGGAAGTTCGAGCCGTCCGGGGCGGTGCGGCGGGGCTCATCGATCCAGATGCCCGACGGCCAACCGGTGCAGGACCGCAGCAGCGCGGTGTGCAGGGTGCCCTCGGTGTCGACGGCGAAGCTGGGCACGCCCCGGTTGAGCAGGGCGACGGTGCGGTCCTCGAATTCGCCGGTTCCCGCCGGCGCCCGTTGGCTTACCACGATTTCGGCGTCGCCGAGGTCGTCGGCCACCGATGCGATCTCGGCGGCCAGGCTCTCCGCGTCGCGGCCGGCAATCACCAGCACCGGCAGCGCGTCCGGCGCGCGCAGGTCCGCGCTCGGCACCCACACCGCGGCCAACGCCGTCGCGGCCGGCACCCAGACCCTGGCCCGCCCCGTCGTCGCCAGCTGGCGGTCGAGTTCGTCGGCGTACACCGGGGCGGCCTGCGCCAGCACCGCCTTGGTGAACGCGTTGCGGGCCGGTCCGCCCAGCGCGATGCGCACGTCGGGCAGATTCGAATCGACGTCGAGGTGGCCGTAGCGCGGCTTGTCCGCGCCGCTGCAGGTCGCCGTCACCCCGGCGCGGACCAGCGCAACCATCAGCTCGCGGGCGAGCGGACCGGACACCGCCTCGTCCGGGGACACCACCTCGGCCACCGAGATCGCGCGCACGGCTTGGCTGTGCGGCGGGCCCACCCGGACCCGCGCCGCCGAGGACAGGCCGAACCAGCCGTAGGCGGGGTTGTCCAGCGTCCACGGGTGCCGCGCGGTGTCCACCGATTCGGTCCCGTCATGCAGCAACGCGAAGCCCCGCCCCACCACGGCGTCACCGACCTCGCTGACCGGCATGGCGCCCGGCACCGGACACGGCCAGCGCAGCCGCACCAGGCGGTCGGCCCCGGTGAATTCGTCGATGGTGGTGCGGCAGTCCACCCGCGGTATCCCGCGCCACAGCGTCAGGGTCTGGGTGTAGCGCAGCAGGCTGCCGATCCGCCCGGTGACGACGATCCGCTGCCCCAGCGGGCCGCGGTAGGCCCGCGCCCGCGCCCGCGACTCCGACGAGCACACCACCGGCCCCCTGGGCAGCAGGTGCCACGGGCCCTCGGCCTGCGCCGGGTGCGCCGCGTACTCCTCGTAGACCGCGAGCTCGTTGCCCACCCGGCCCTCGGCGATCAGCTCACGGCCGTCCGCGACCAGGGACACGACTCCCCCGCCACGCGAGGGGTCGACCTCCAAGCGGTAGTGCTCGTTCGCGATCGCCGAGCCCGCCACGGGTTCCCAGCCGCTCGGGCCGTCGTGGGAAACCAGCCGGTAGGCCCGCCACCCCAACGACGGCACCTCCCGCGCCAGCCAGGTGACCGACCGGCCGCCGCGCTCGACGTGTGCGGGCATCTCGGCACCCTCGGCGTCCAGCACCCGGACCCCGCCGGCCATTGGCGGGTCGAGCCGCGCGGTGACGACGTCCGTTCGCTTCTGCGCCAGCGGATTCCACACCACGACGTCACCGCCGACCGCGCTGGAAAGCAGCGCCAGCGACGCGTCGCGCGTCGCGCGGCCCAGCTCCCACGCGTCGCGCCAGCCGGTCAGCAGGTCGAGGTAGACCTGGTCGGATTCCGAGCCGGTGATGCCGTCGTGGTGCGCCCCGTACGCGAGCTGCACCCACGCCTTGGCCAGCGCCGCCTGCGGGTACTCGGCGCCGGCCATCAGCCCGGCGAACACCGCGAACCGCTCGGCCTCCAGGAGGGCGTTCTCCGCGGCCCGGTTGGCCTGCTTGGTGTCGATGAAGGACACGTCCTTGCCGGTGTAGATCGGGTTCATGTCCCGGGTCTGCGGCGACGGCGCGCGGCCGCTCTCGGCCAGTTCGGCGCGCACGGCCGCGAAGAACTCCCGCGGCAGCGCGCACACGAAGCGCGGCCAGGTGTAGCGCGCGCCCCAGTCGCGGTGGATGGCGGTGACCCACTTGTTCGGCGGCGTGTAGTCGGTGCCGACGGGCAGCAGCACGTTTCGCGTCAGCGCGACCTTCTTGAGCTGTTCGAACAGCTCGAGCGTGGCGCCCTCGGCCTCGGCCACCGACGTCGCCGAGTCCATCCACCAGCCCGCCGAGTAGTGCGCGGGCATGTAATGGGTGAGCAGGCCGCGGCCCGACGGCGCGATCCATTCGAATTCGCTGCTGAACTGCATCCGCTCGATGTCGCCACCGCCCAGCGCCGGCCCCCACTGGTGGTGCGGGCCGCGGGCCCACGAGCTCGACGTCAGCCCGGCGTCGGCGGCCAGCCCGGGAAACTGCGGGTCGTGGCCGAAGACGTCCAGCTGCCAGGCCGTGGCCGGGTCGGCGCCCAGCACATCCCGCTGAAAGCCCATGCCGTGCACCAGGTTTCGGATGGTCGTTTCCGGGCTGGTCAGGTTGGTGTTGGGTTCGTTGTAGGTGCCGCCCATCACCTCGACGCGGCCCTGCGCGATGAACCGGCGCAGGTCGGCGCGGTCCTCGGGGCGGGTGTCCCAGTACGGCTTGAGGTAGTCCACTTCGGCCAGCACGAACTTGTACTCGGGCTCGCGGCGGGCCATTTCCAGGTGCGCGTGCACCAGCTCGAAGCCGTTCGTCTGCCGGGCGCGGCCCGGCGGGTCCTCGGTCCACTCGCTGGTGTACGCGCCCTGGGTGTTCCACCAGACCGGGTCGTAGTGGAAGTGGCTGACCATGAACATGGTCCAGCCGGGCTCGGCCACAACGAACTCGAAAGGCTCGGCGGCGCCGGCGGCCAGCGCCCGGGCCGCCCGCCGCTGCCCGACGACCGGACGGTCCACCAGCACCGGGACCTCGATCACCGCGTCGCCGACCCCGGCCACGGCCTCCCCGGCCAAGCCGTCCCCGTCGACGCGGACCGGGGTCGGGGCGGCCACTGCGGAAACGGTGACGCGGGCGAGCTGCAACGGTGTGTCCGGCGGCCCGACGAACAGCTCGGTCGAGTGGGCCGAAACCAGCTGCATCCCCGAACCTTACGGGTGTCACCCACTGCTGGAAAGCTAGGCGCCATGGCGGATATCACCACCCAACTGGCCGACCAGCTCGACTGGCACTGGCGGGGACACCTGCGCCCCCGGCTGGAGGGCCTGACCGATCACGAGTATTTCTGGCGGCCGGTGCCGAACTGCTGGACGGTACAGCCGGACGGGTCGGTGGACTACACCTACCCGGCCCCCACCCCGCCGCCGTTCACCACGATCGCCTGGCGCATGGCACACGTCATCGTCGGAGTTTTCGCCATGCGCAACCACAACCATTTCGGTGGGCCGCCCGCCGACTACCTGAGTTGGAACTACGCCACCGACGCCGCCACCGCATTAAGGCAGCTCGATGACTGCTACGCCGAGTGGATCAACGGAGTGCGGTCGCTCTCGGCGGCGGATCTAAGCCGCCGCTGCGGTCCCGCGGAGGGGCCCTACGCTGAGCACCAGCTGAGTGAGCTCGTCCTGCACATCAACCGGGAAGCGATCCACCACGGCGCCGAGATCGCTTGTCTTCGAGACCTCTACGTTCACCGCCAGATCACCGACCGGAAGGCCTGAGAATGCCCGCTCTTGCCCGGCCCGTAGCCGACGAACGCAGCGCCCTGCGCGAATACCTGGCCTACCACCAAAGCGCGTATTTCGCGGTGTCCTACGGCCTGACCGACGAACAGGCGCGGTCGACCCCGTCGGTCAGCGCGCTGTCGATCGGCGGGCTGATCAAGCACGCCACCGGGATGCAGCGCAGCTGGATGGCGCGGGTCGCGGCCGCGCCGGACGCGCCGCCCAAAGACACTCGCCCGTTCGAGCAGATCACCAAGGAGTTCGCGGATCAGCACGTGATGCGGCCCGACGAGACGTTGGCCGGCCTGCTGCGGGGATTCGAAGAGCAGAACGCGAAGTCGCTGCGCCTGGCGGAGACCGCGGACCTCGACGCGGCGGTGCCGGTTCCGCAGGACATCCCGTGGTTTCCCAAGGACCAGGAGGCCTGGTCGGTGCGCTGGGTGATCCTGCATGTGATCAACGAGCTGGCCCGGCACGCCGGGCACGCCGACATCATCCGCGAATCCATCGACGGCGCGACCATGTACGAGTTGATCGCGGGGCTGGAGGGCTGGGCGATCCAGGGGTGGGTGCAGCCCTGGAGCCCGAGCTAGAAATTGGGCCTGACTCCGCCGATTTGGCAGACTGCTGGGATGAGCTCTACCAAACATCGAGACGTGGCCAGGCTTGACCGGGTGCCGCTGCCGGTGGAAGCGGCCCGGGTGGCCGTCACCGGTTGGCAGGTCACCCGCACCGCCGCACGCATCGTGACGAAGCTGCCGGGCAGGGGTCCGTGGCAGCAGAAGGTGATCAAGCAGCTCCCGCAGACATTCGCCGACCTCGGCCCGACGTACGTGAAATTCGGTCAGATCATCGCGTCCAGCCCCGGGGCGTTCGGGGAATCGCTGTCCCGCGAGTTCCGCGGCCTGCTCGACCGGGTGCCGCCCGCCGACACGGAAGAGGTGCACAAGCTCTTCGTCGAGGAGCTCGGGGGCGATCCCGCCGACCTGTTCGCCAAGTGGGAGGAGACGCCGTTCGCGTCGGCGTCGATCGCGCAGGTGCACTACGCGACCCTGCACACCGGCGAGGAGGTGGTCGTCAAGATCCAGCGCCCGGGCATCCGGCGCCGGGTGGCCGCCGACCTGCAGATCCTCAAACGCTTCGCCCAGGCCGTCGAACTGGCCAAGCTGGGCCGCCGGCTCTCGGCGCAGGACGTGGTCGCCGACTTCTCCGACAACCTGGCCGAGGAGCTGAACTTCCGGCTCGAGGCGCAGTCGATGGACGCGTGGGTCTCGCACCTGCACGCGTCGCCGTTGGGGAAGAACATCCGGGTGCCGCAGGTGCATTGGGACTTCACCTCCGAGCGGGTGCTGACGATGGAGCGTGTGCACGGCATCCGCATCGACGACGTCGCCGCCATCCGCAAGGCCGGGTTCGACGGGGTCGAACTGGTGAAGGCGCTGCTGTTCTCGCTTTTCGAGGGCGGGCTGCGGCACGGGCTGTTCCACGGCGACCTGCACGCGGGCAACCTCTACGTGGACGACCAGGGCCGCATCGTGTTCTTCGACTTCGGGATCATGGGCCGCATCGACCCGCGCACCCGCTGGCTGCTGCGCGAGCTGGTGTACGCGCTGCTGGTCAAGAAGGACCACGCGGCGGCGGGCAAGATCGTGGTGCTGATGGGCGCCGTCGGGACCATGAGGCCCGAGGCCCAGGCCGCCAAGGACCTGGAGCGCTTCGCCACCCCGCTGACCATGCAGACGCTGGGCGACCTGTCCTACGCAGACATCGGGCGACAGCTGTCGGCCCTGGCCGACGCCTACGACGTCAAGCTGCCCCGCGAGCTGGTGCTGATCGGCAAGCAGTTCCTCTACGTCGAGCGGTACATGAAGTTGCTCGCGCCCAAATGGCAGATGATGTCCGATCCGCAGCTGACCGGCTACTTCGCGAACTTCATGGTCGAGGTAAGCCGCGAGCACCAGTCCGAAGAAGTCTGATGCAGATCCGAACGGGGCACGCCACCTCCGGCGACCTGAAGCTCTACTACGAAGACATGGGCGACATCGACGACCCACCCGTGCTGCTGATCATGGGCCTGGGCGCCCAGCTGCTGCTGTGGCGAACCGCCTTCTGCGAGCGGCTGGTTCGCCACGGGCTGCGCGTCATCCGGTACGACAACCGGGACGTCGGGCTGTCGAGCAAAACCCAGCACCGCAGCTCGGCGCAGCCACTGGTGACGCGGCTCGCGCGCTCCTGGCTGGGCCTGCCGAGTGAAGCGGCATACAAGCTCGAGGACATGGCCGACGACGCCGCGGCCGTGCTGGACCATCTGGGCATCGAGCACGCACACATCGTGGGCGCGTCGATGGGCGGCATGATCGCCCAGATTTTCGCCGCGCGATTCCACGAGCGGACGAGAACCCTCGGAGTCATCTTCTCCAGCAACAATTCGGCATTCCTGCCGCCGCCCGGTCCGCGCCAGCTGCTAGCCGTCATCAAGGGGCCGCCGCCCAGCTCGCCGCGCGACGTGATCGTCGACAACTCCATCCGGGTCAGCAAGATCATCGGCAGCCGGCGCTTTTTGGCCTCCGAGGAGCAACTTCGGGCCGAGGCCATCGAAAGCTACGAGCGCAGCTACTACCCCTGGGGTGTCGCCCGGCATTTCGACGCCGTGCTGGGCAGCGGCAGCCTGAGGCGCTACAACCGGCGGACCGCCGCCCCGACCGTGGTGATTCACGGCCGGGCGGACAAGCTGATGCGGCCGTTCGGCGGCCGCGCGGTGGCCAGGACCATCGACGGTGCCCGATTGGTGTTATTCGACGGGATGGGCCATGATCTGCCGCAGCAGTTGTGGGACCAGGTGATCGGCGTGCTGACGGGAAACTTCGCCAAGGGGAATTGAGCCAAAACAACTCGCAAGAAACGCTTCCCCCGCGATCCCAGTCCGTATCGCCGAGTTGTACGGTTGTCCAAGGAGGTGGGTCCACCAATGGCCAAACTGAAGCCGTATTACGAAGAGTCGCAGGCAACCTACGACATCTCAGACGACTTCTTCGCGCTGTTCCTCGACCCCAACATGGTGTACACCTGCGCCTACTTCAAGAACGACGACATGACGCTGGAAGAGGCGCAGCTCGCCAAGCTCGATCTGGGGCTGGAGAAGCTGAACCTCGAGCCGGGCATGACGCTGCTCGACGTCGGGTGCGGCTGGGGTGGGGCCGTGGTTCGCGCGGTTGAGAAATACGACGTGAACGTCATCGGCATCACGCTGAGCCGCAACCACTACGCGCGCACCAAAGAACGGCTGGCAGCCATTCCCACGACGCGGCGGGCCGAGGCCCGACTGCAGGGTTGGGAAGAGTTCGACGAGCAGGTCGATCGGATCATCAGCTTCGAGGCCTTCGACGCGTTCAAGAAGGAACGCTGGCCCGCGTTCTGGGATTGGGCCTACAAAACCCTCCCCGACGACAGCCGGATGATGATGCACAGCATATTCACGTACCCGCAGGCGAACTGGCAGGAGCGCGGCGTCCAAATCACGATGTCGGATCTGCGTTTCCTGCATTTCCTCGGCAAGGAAATCTTCCCCGGCGGGCAGATGTGCGGTGAAGCCGACATCGTCGACTACGCGCAAAACAGCGGTTTCTCGGTCGAGCAGATCCAATACCTGCAGCCGCATTACGCGCGGACCCTGGATATGTGGGCGGCCAATCTGGAGGCCAATCGCGAGCGCGCCATCGCCATCCAGTCCGAAGTGGTCTACGACCGCTTCATGCGCTATCTCACCGGCTGCGCGAACCTGTTCCGCAAGGGCATCTCCAACGTGGCCCAGTACACGCTGACCAAGTAGCGCCCGACCGGCGGTAAACAAGAGCAGACCGGAAAAACTCCGGCGTACGCGCGCGCAAATGCGCGGTTTTCCATCCTCGGCGAGTAGCGTGCCCCCGGAGATGGCCGCCTCTCTGGTGGCCGTCCTCTCGGGAGGACATATGTCTGACAACCCGGCCGGCGCTGTTCGTACCCGCTCCAATTTCGACGACGTACGGGCGCACTACGACCTGTCGAACGAATTCTTCGCGCTCTTCCAGGACCCGACCCGCACCTACAGCTGCGCGTATTTCCCCCACGAGGACATGACCCTGCAGGAGGCGCAGCTCGCCAAGCTCGACCTGACGCTGGACAAGCTCGGGCTCGAACCCGGGATGACCCTGCTGGACATAGGCTGCGGTTGGGGATCGATGTTGAAACGCGCCGTCGAGCGCTACGACGTCAACGTCGTCGGGCTGACCCTGTCCAGGAAGCAGCACGCCTATTGCCAGCAGGTGCTCGACGGGATCGACAGCGGCCGGTCGCGGCGGGCGCTGCTGTGCGACTGGGCCGAGTTCAGCGAACCGGTGGACCGCATAGTCATCATCGAGGCGTTGGAGCACTTCGGTTTTCATCGCTACGACGACTTCTTCAAATTCGCCTACACCGCCCTGCCCCGCAACGGCGTGATGCTGCTGCACTCGATCACGGCATTGCACGGAAGGCAGGCCATCGAGCGCGGCCTGCCCCTGACGATGGAGGTCGCGAGGTTCATCAAGTTCATCTTGACCGAGATATTTCCGGGCGGCCGGCTGCCGATGATCGAGACCGTTGAGGAGCACTCGACGAAGATCGGCTTCCGGGTGACCAATGTCCAGTCGCTGCGGGCCGACTTCGCCAAGACCCTCGACCTGTGGGCCGGCGCCCTGCAGGCGCACCGGGCCGAGGCCGTCGACATCCAGTCCGAAGAGGTCTACGAGCGCTACATGAAGTACTTGACCGGCTGCGCCGGGGCTTTCCGCACCGGGTACATCGACTGCAACCAATTCACGCTGGAAAAGTAGAGTTGGGTATCGTTGCACGTCACACCCCGAGGCAAAGCCGTGGGAAATACGCAGTGAACTTCATTCAGGAGAACCAGACGAAAATGGCTGATCAACCGGCTAGCCCGACGAAGATACGCACGGCCCCCGAGGACATTCAGGCGCACTACGACGTCTCCGACGACTTCTTCGCCCTGTTCCAGGACCCCACCCGGACCTACAGCTGCGCCTACTTCGAGCGTGACGACATGACGCTGGAAGAGGCCCAACACGCCAAGATCGACCTGAACCTGGACCAGCTGGACCTCAAGCCGGGGATGACCCTGCTGGACATCGGCTGCGGCTGGGGCACCACCATGAAGCGCGCGGTCGAGCGGTTCGACGTCAACGTCATCGGCCTGACCCTGTCCAAGAACCAGCACGCCCGCTGTGAGCAGGTGCTGGCCTCCATCGACACCAACCGGTCGCGTGAGGTTCGGTTGCAGAACTGGGAGGACTTCAACGAGCCCGTCGACCGCATCGTGTCGATCGAGGCTTTCGAGCACTTCGGGCACGAGAACTACGACGACTTCTTCAAGCGGACTTTCGACATCATGCCCGACGACGGCCGGATGACCGTGCAGAGCAGTGTGAGCTACCACCCGTACGACCTGGCCGCCCGCGGCAAGAAGCTGACGTTCGAGACGGCCCGGTTCATCAAGTTCATCATCACCGAGATCTTCCCGGGTGGCCGGCTGCCGTCCACCCAGATGATGGTCGACCACGGCGAGAAGGCGGGATTCGTTGTACCCGCACCGCTTTCACTGCGCCCGCACTACATCAAGACACTGCACATCTGGGGCGACACACTGGAGTCCAACAAGCAGAAGGCCATCGAGGTCACGTCCGAAGAGGTCTACAACCGCTACATCAAGTACCTGCGCGGCTGTGAGCACTACTTCACCGACGAGGCGCTCGACGTCAGCCTTGTGACGTACCTGAAGCCAGGGGCGGTCAGCTGATTTCTCCGCCGCTGTCGGATTAGGGCTGCGTCGTTCGTCGGATAGGTAGAGAGTGGAGCACGGGGCTTCGCTCGCTATCTGGAGGTGACGAGACATGCAGTACTTCGCCTTATTGATCAGCCGGGAAGCGGACCGTGCGCCCGAAGGCCCGGACGCGATGGCCGCCTGGGGAAAATTTCACGCCAAGGCCGGCGCGGCGATCAAATCCGGGGACGCCCTGGCGCCCGCCGCCGCCGCGGCGGTCATCACCGGCGGCCCGGATGCGCCGGTGGTCACCGACGGCCCCTTCGCCGAATCCGCCGAAGTGGCCTGCGGCTTCTACCTGTTCGAAGCCGAAAACCTCGACGAGGCGCTGGCGTTGGCGCGTGACGTCCCGCTCGCCACGTTCGGCGCGGTGGAGGTCTGGCCCACGGTGCACTCGGTCGAGCTGTCCCGCGAGCTCACCGGCAACGACTGGCTCGCGCTGCTGCTGGAGCCGGCCGAATCCGCGCACACGCCGGGCACACCGGAGTGGGAAGCGGTGGCGGCAAAGCACGCCGATCTCCATGCGGCCGCAGGGGATCACATCATCGGCGGCGCCGCGTTGCACGATCGGTCCACCGCCACCACTGTGCGGGTGCGCGACGGCGAGGTCCTGATCACCGACGGGCCATATGTGGAAGGCGCCGAAATCGCCACCGGGGTCTACCTGTTGGGTGCCGCGGACCGCGAAGAGGCCGTCAAGCTGGCCTCGATGATCCCCGCCTCGACGGTGCAGGTGCGGCAGCTGGCTGGGCTCTCGGGGCTCTGAGCGTCGCCGGTGTCCGACCTGGACGGCGTCTTTCGCCGGGAATGGGGGCCCGCCGTCGCCGCGCTCGCGCGGTGGTCCGGCGACCTCACCCTCGCGGAGGATGCCGTCCAGGAAGCCTGCGCCGAGGCGCTTGAAAGCTGGGGCCGTGACGGCCTGCCGGACAATCCCGGCGGGTGGCTGGTGACCGTCGCCCGCAACCGGGTGCGCGACCGCCTGCGCCGCGAATCCGTCCGTCCCGGAAAGGAATTGGCGGCCGTGATCGACGAAATCCGGGCGCGCACCGACCACACCGACCCGTCCCCCGTTCGTGACGACGAGCTGCGGATGATGTTCACCTGCGCGCACCCCGCCCTGGACCGCCAATCCCAACTGGCGCTCACCCTGCGGCTGGTATCGGGGCTTACCGTCCCCGAGATCGCCCGCGCGCTGCTGCAGACCGATGCGGCGATCGGGCAGCGAATCACCCGCGCCAAGAACAAGATTCGGCACGCCAACATCCCGTTGCGGGTGCCGCCCGCCGAGCTGCTGCCCGAACGCACGCCGCACGTGCTCGGTTGCGTCTACTCGGTGTTCACCGAAGGCTATTGGTCCACGGCGGGCCCGTCGGCGATCCGCGACGAACTGTGCGACGAGGGGATCAGGCTGGCCGGCGAGCTGTGCGTGCTGATGCCACAGGAGCCCGAGGCCCACGCGCTGGGTGCCCTGATGCTGCTGCACGATTCGCGACGGGCCACCCGGGTCGACGACGCCGGGATGCTGGTGCCGCTCGAGGATCAGGACCGTCGCCGGTGGGACCGCGGCCGAATCGCCCGGGGGCTGGATCGATTACGCCGGGCCGAGGGTTCGACGGGTCCCTATCTGCCACAGGCGGTGATCGCCGCGCTGCACGCGACGGCGCCCTCGTGGGACCAGACCGACTGGGTCACCATCTGCGTGGCCTACGACCGGCTGCTGGAGCTGACCGACTCGCCCGTCGTGCGCGCCAACCGCGCCCTGGCGGTCGGCTTGCGCGACGGACCCGACGCCGGCCTCGCGGCCCTGGACGAGGTGGCCCACGACCCCCGCCTCGGCCGCTCCAATCTGGTCGCGACGGTGCGCGCCGACCTGCTCAGGCGTGCCGGCAGGCCGGCCGATGCCGTCACCTGGTACCGAGAAGCGTTGCGAGCCAACGGTTCCGAGCCGGGCCGCGAGTTCCTGCGGCGCCGCATCGCGGAGTGCGGCGGGTGATTCGCGTCGGCGAGCAAGCGTGAGGTGCCCCAGCTCGCGAAGAAAACTCAGGCCTCCGCGAAGTTCCGGGTGACGGCCGGGTCCACCGGGATGCCCGGGCCAGTGGTCGTCGACACGGTGATCTTCTTCAGGTAGCGGCCCTTCGAGGCGGACGGCTTGAGCCGCAACACCTCGTCGAGCGCGGCGCCGTAGTTCTCGGCGAGGGCCTTCTCGTCGAAGGACGCCTTGCCGATGACGAAGTGCAGGTTGGCCTGCTTGTCGATGCGGAAGTTGATCTTGCCGCCCTTGATGTCGGCGACGGCCTTGGCGACGTCGGGCGTGACGGTGCCCGTCTTGGGGTTCGGCATCAGGCCGCGCGGGCCCAGCACGCGAGCGATGCGGCCGACCTTGGCCATCTGGTCGGGGGTCGCGATCGCGGCGTCGAAGTCCAGGAAGCCGCCCTGGATCTTCTCGATCAGGTCGTCGCTGCCGACGATGTCGGCGCCGGCGGCCTGCGCCTGCTCGGCCTTGTCGCCGACCGCGAACACCGCGACGCGGGCGGTCTTACCGGTGCCGTGCGGCAGGTTGACCGTGCCGCGGACCATCTGGTCCGCCTTGCGGGGGTCGACGCCGAGCCGGATCGCCACCTCGACCGTCGCGTCCTGCTTGGCCGACGCGGTTTCCTTGGCGAGCTTGGCCGCCTCGAGCGGGCTGTACAGGTTGTTGCGATCCACCTTCTCGGCGGCGGCGCGGTATGCCTTGCTGTTCTTGCTCATTGATCCATCCAATCGGGTGTTGGGTCGTGGTCAGCGGGCCGAAGCTGGCCCTCCCACGGTGTTCGATTTTGTCGGACTTCTCCTCGGGCCGCCAGCGGCCCGCATCGTCGTCCCACGGTATTCGGGCTATTCGACGGTGATCCCCATCGACCGGGCGGTGCCGGCGATGATCTTGGCGGCGGCGTCGATGTCGTTGGCGTTGAGATCGGTCTTCTTGGTCTCGGCGATCTCACGAACCTGGTCCCAGGTGACCTTGGCGACCTTGGTCTTGTGCGGCTCGGCCGAGCCCTTGCCCACGCCGGCGGCCTTGAGTAGCAGCTTGGCGGCGGGCGGCGTCTTGAGCGCGAAGGTGAAGCTGCGGTCCTCATAGACCGTGATCTCCACCGGGATGACCTGGCCGCGCTGGTTCTCCGTGGCCGCGTTGTAGGCCTTGCAGAACTCCATGATGTTGACGCCATGCTGGCCGAGCGCGGGTCCGACCGGCGGCGCAGGGTTGGCCTGCCCCGCCACGATCTGCAGCTTGATCAGCCCGACGACTTTCTTCTTCGGGGCCATGAGATGTTGGTGTTCCTTCCTGGGGGTGGGCGTAAGGGCCCGAGCTAAATCTTGGAGACCTGGCTGAACGTCAACTCGACCGGCGTTTCGCGGCCGAAGATCGACACCAGCACCTTGAGCTTCTGCTGTTCGCCGTTGACCTCGCTGATGGTCGCCGGCAGCGTGGCGAATGGACCGTCCATGACCGTCACCGATTCGCCGACCTCGTAGTCGACCTCGATGGCCGGACGCTCCAGCCCGCCCGCCTCGGCGGCCGCGGCGGTGGTGGCCGCGCCCTTGGCGGCCTTCTTGGCCGCGCCCCGCGGCAGCAGGAACTTGACCACGTCGTCGAGGGTCAGGGCCGATGGGCGCGACGTCGCGCCGACGAAACCGGTGACGCCCGGCGTGTTGCGCACCGCGGCCCACGAGTCGTCGGTCAGATCCATGCGCACCAGGATGTAGCCGGGCAGCACCTTGCGATTGACCTGCTTGCGCTGACCGTTCTTGATCTCGGTGACCTCTTCGGTGGGCACCTCGACCTGGAAGATGTAGTCGCCGACGTCCAGGTTCTGCACACGGGTCTCGAGATTGGCTTTGACCTTGTTCTCGTATCCCGCATAGGAGTGGATGACGTACCAGTCGCCGGGCTTGCGGCGCAGTTCCGCCTTGAGCGCGGCCGCCGGGTCGACCTCTTCGGCCGACTCCTCGGGAGCCTCGGCCGCTGCGGTTTCAGCGTCCGTTTCCGGGTTCGCTTCTGCGTCCGTTTCCGGGGCTGTTTCCAGGGCCTCCGCAGCGCCCTCGGCGCGCTCTTCTACGTCGACCGCTTCACCCGCGGACGTGTCACCGTCGAAGGTAGTCACGGTTTTCAGTCCTCTCTATCTTCTCGCTCAGCCGAACACCAGCAGCACAAGCTTGGTGAGGCCGAAGTCCGCGAGGCCGACCAGCGCCACCATGAAAGCCAGGAACGCCAGCACCACCGATGTGTAGGTGAGCATCTGCTTGCGGTTGGGCCAAATAACCTTCCGCATCTCTGCAACCACCTGCTTGAGGTAGTTGAAGACGAACACGAACGGGTTGGCCGAACGGTCCCCTGGCTTCTTCGGTTTCTTGGCCTTCTTGGCTTTGGCGCCCTTGGTGGCCTTGTCCTCTTTGGCAACGTCGGCCTCGTCCGCCGACTCTACGTCGACGTCCTCGCCGGCGTCGGCCGCCCGCTGCCGGGATCGTTTGCCGGTGGGGCGCTGCGGCCGCGTCACCACAGCGGTCCGACCGCCGTTCGCGCGGTCGTCCTCCCTGTCAGCGCCGTCGCTTGTGGCGTCGTTGGCAGCGTCGCCTTCGTCGCTCACCGCATGCTCCTTAAGTTTGCTAGTATCCCGCGGGCCGTCCCGTGGTGGACGGCCACTATTCCAGTGTCCACCATGGCACGCCTTTTCTACTGTCCGGCTCCTCCTCGGGCCATTCCGGCCCGCATCGTCGCCGGACGTCGCGTTCAGCAGGGGCGACAGGACTTGAACCTGCAACCTGCGGTTTTGGAGACCGCTGCTCTGCCAGTTGAGCTACGCCCCTTCGCGGTTGGCAGGCCAACCTGCGCTTACCCACCGGGGCTAACATGACACGCGCGCCTTCCGATTGCTCGACTTCACGGAAAGCGCGCTGATGCTGGGAAAACCCCGAGGTCCGAGTGTACATCGACGCGCGAGTTAGATACTAATTACGCCGTTCTGACGACCTGGCCGGACTCCGCGTCCCAACGCAGGTTCGCCGACTGGTCGGCGTGCTGGCCCATCAGCGTGGTGTAGGCCTCCATGACCAGCTCACCCTGTTCGTTCGTGCAGATGTTCTTGGTGACCACGATGTCGGCGCCGAACCGCTCGTCCACCGACATCACGTCCATCCGGGCCCACAACTTGTCGCCGGCCTTGATCGGCTTGGTAAACACGAACCGCTGATCGACCTGCACGATCACCAGAGTTTCCATGCCGATGTCGACGTGCCGGAAGAAATCCAGCTGGACCAGCTTGGCGAAGATGGTCGCGAAGGTCAGCGGCGCGAGGATCGCGTCGTGGCCGAGTGCGGCGGCCGCGTCCTCCCTGTAGTGGGCCGGGTGGCGGTCCTTGACGGCCAAAGCGAACTGGCGGAGCTGTTCACGGCCCACGACGAAGTAATCCGGGTACCGCCAGATCATTCCGCGGATATCGGTTTTTAGTGCCATTAATTAGGTCCCGCTACGCGAGAGTCGCGGACGCGATGGCCCTACCGAAGATCTTCTTGCCGCCGGTGGTGGCCGTCAGCGCGATGGTCACGGACTTGGTCTCCGGGTCCACCGACTTCACCCGGCCGTTGAAGACCAGCTCGGCGCCCTTGCCGTCGTTGGGCACCGGCACCACCGCGGTGAACCGCACGTTGTACTCGGTGACCGCACCGGGGTCACCGATCCACGCGGTGACATAGCCGCCACCGATGCCCATGGTCAGCATGCCGTGCGCGATCGCGGTGTCCAGCCCGACGACCTTGGCCATCTCGTCGTCCCAGTGGATCGGGTTCAGGTCGCCCGAGACGCCCGCGTAGTTCACCAGATCCTGACGGGTCAGCGGGTAGGTCCGCTCGGGGAGCAGGTCACCCACCTTCACCGAGCTGAACTCACGCAGTGGCATC
This sequence comes from Mycobacterium paraffinicum, assembly GCF_025822865.1. NCBI lineage: Bacteria > Bacillati > Actinomycetota > Actinomycetes > Mycobacteriales > Mycobacteriaceae > Mycobacterium > Mycobacterium paraffinicum. The sequence continues at coordinate 382,164 of NZ_JACKUR010000025.1, forward strand.
AGAAAATCCCTCTTCTCCATCCTCACCCGCACGACCCGCCAGGGTCGTGAAGGTCTCCTGCACAACGTCACCGGCTTCGTTGGTGATGATGTTCTTGGTCACGATGATCTGGGTGCCGTGCGACACCCGCATTGCATCCACGTAGACGTCGCAGTACAGCTTGTCGCCCGCCACGATCGGCGCCTTGAACCTCAGCACCTGGTCGACCTGAACGATCTGCGCGTCTTGGACGGCGATGTTCGCGTACTTGAAAAACGCCGTCTGCGCCTTGTAGCCGAACACGCAGATGAACGTCAGCGGGGCCAACAGCCCGTCATACCCGAGTTCTGCCGCCGCCTTCTCTTCGAGGAACGCAGCGTCGTCGTTTTGCACCGCGACGGCGTGCTCGCGGATCTTCTCCCGCTCCACGACGTAATAGTCGGGATAGCGGTAGTGCATACCGACGATGTCTTCGGTTAATGGCACGGCTCTAAAATCTACCTAGTCAGTCTGAATAATCAGTCGCGGGTCGCCGCTAGCGCGTCTCGCGGTGCGCCTGGTGCTTGCCGCAGTTCGGGCAGAACTTCTTCAGCTCCATGCGGTCGGGGTCGTTCCGCCGATTCTTCTTGGTGATGTAGTTGCGGTGCTTGCACACCTCGCATGCCAAGGTGATCTTCGGCCGCACGTCGGTACTGGAAGCCATGACGGTTCTCTCTCAAATCTCTCAAAAGTGCATTGTTGTGTTGTAGCGATGGCCGGACTCGAACCGGCGACCTAACGATTATGAGTCGTTCGCTCTAACCGACTGAGCTACATCGCCTCTGGCCACCCCATTCGGGGTTGAGCCGCCACGCCTGCTCGGCGTCCGCCGAGCCCCCTAACGGAATCGAACCGTTGACCTTTTCCTTACCATGGAAACGCTCTACCGACTGAGCTAAGGGGGCCGTTCACCCGAATCGACAGTGCCGCGGGCCTAAAAGAGGGTACAACCTGGCGCACAACCGGACCAAACCACGGGCTTTGGACCCCTCAGTCGCCTGTGCGCTGCGGAACCTTCGCGGGCACGTCCTAGTCTGGTCACGTGTCAACGGACCGGCTGTACTTTCGTCAACTGCTCTCGGGGCGCGATTTCGCCGCCGGCGACATGTTTGCGACCCAAATGCGCAACTTCGCCTACCTGATCGGCGACCGTGAAACGGGCGATTGCGTGGTGGTCGACCCCGCCTACGCCGCCGGCGAACTGCTCGACACGCTCGAGGCCGACGGCATGCACCTGTCGGGGGTGCTGGTGACCCATCATCATCCCGACCACGTGGGCGGATCGATGATGGGCTTCACCCTGCAGGGCCTGGCCGACCTGCTGGAACGAAAAGCCGTGCCGGTGCATGTCAATACCCATGAGGCGCAATGGGTTTCGCGAGTTACCGGAATCGGCATGGGTGACCTCACCGCCCACGAGAATCACGACAAGGTCAGCATCGGCGACATCGAGATCGAGTTGCTGCACACTCCGGGCCACACCCCCGGTAGTCAATGCTTCCTGCTCGATGGTCGCCTCGTGGCCGGTGACACGTTGTTCCTGGAGGGCTGCGGCCGGACCGATTTTCCCGGCGGCGACTCCGACGAGATGTACCGCAGCCTGCAGCAACTCGCGACCCTGCCCGGTGACCCGACGGTTTTTCCCGGGCATTGGTATTCGGCGGAACCGAGCGCATCGTTGTCGGAAGTCAAGCGTTCCAACTACGTCTATCGCGCCGCGGACCTGGCGCAGTGGCGAATGCTGATGGGCGGCTGAGGCGGGCGGCGATCGCTCGATCGGGACGAGCCGGCAATCGGCCTGTGATATAAGCGGAGGGTGGCTTCCATGGGGTGGATCCAGGACGGCTGGCACGGAATCACGCAGGTTGGGTCCAGCACTTGGATCGCGTGGGCGGCGTGGGCGGCGATTGCGCTCGCCGTCGTCACGCTGATCTTCACCAATCGGCAGATCACCCGCAATCGCCGGCTGGTCGCGGAGCAGACCCGGCCGCAGGTCTCGATGTTCATGGAACCGCATCCCGCCGACTGGCACGTCATCGAACTGGTGGTCAGGAACTTCGGTCAGACCGCGGCGTACGACATCACGTTCTCGTTCATGAATCCGCCGACGGTGGCCGAATACGAGAACGCCACCGATGGCTACGCCGACGTCGCCGAACTGCGGCTCCCCCGCGAGTTGCCGGTGCTGGCCCCCGGCCAGGAATGGCGCATGGTGTGGGATTCGGCGCTCGACCGCGCCGAGATCGGCAGTGGCATCGAGTCTCGCTTCACCGGCACCATCAGCTACTTCGACCGGCCGGAGCGCCGGCACGGGCGGCGGTTCTGGGAGCGCGAGCGCGTTCCGCTGGAGACCCAGGTGGTGCTGGACTGGGACTCCCTGCCGCCCGTCCAGCGCATCGAGTTGATGACGACTCACGACCTGGCGAAGCGGGAGAAGCAGAAGCTGGAGCTGCTGCGCGGGCTGCTGACCTACTTCCACTACGCGAGTAAGGAAACCCGTCCCGAGGTGTTCCGCAGCGAGATCGAACGGATCAACGGCGCGGTGCGGGAAACGCAGGACAGATGGCGCACCCGCCAGCTCGATGAGCCCACCGATGTCAGCCTGCGCTGGGGCGAAGCCGAGGACGACCTGGGCAAACACCACAGTCAGCCCGCGTGACGGCAAGGAGCCAGCAACCGATGACCGGCCCGGTCCACTACAGCCTCAAGGATTCCATCGCGGTCATCAAGATGGACGACGGCAAGGTCAACGCCTTGGGTCCGACGATGCAGCAGGCGCTGGGCGAGGCGATCGACCGGGCCGAGGCGGACAACGCCGGGGCGCTGGTGATCACCGGCAACGACCGGGTGTTCAGCGGCGGATTCGACCTGAAGATCCTGACCTCGGGCGAGGCGCAGCCGGCGATCGACATGCTGCGGGGCGGCTTCGAGCTGTCCTATCGGCTGCTGTCCCATCCGAAGCCGGTCGTGATGGCCTGCACCGGGCACGCCATCGCGATGGGAGCGTTCCTGCTGTCGTCCGGCGATCACCGAGTGGCCGCGCACGCCTACAACATTCAGGCCAACGAGGTGGCGATCGGCATGGTCATCCCGTACGCGGCGCTGGAGATCATGAAGCTGCGGCTGACGCAGTCGGCTTACCAGCAAGCCGCCGGGCTCGCCAAGACGTTCTTCGGTGAGACCGCGCTGGCCGCCGGCTTCGTCGACGAGATCGTGCTGCCGGAGATGGTGGTGAGCCGGGCCGAGGAAGCCGCGCGTGAATTCGCCGGTCTGCACCAACACGCCCACGCCGCAACGAAGTTGCGCGCCCGCGCCGACGCCCTGAAGGCCATTCGGGCCGGGATCGACGGCATCGAGGCCGAGTTCGGGCTGTAGCGGACCCGGCCTAGGTATTGATGAGCTGAATGGCGAACGCGGTGGCCGCTGCTAGCCGCCACCGCGTTCCCTTCGCCTCCTCGCCGCCAGTCTGACATGCGCGCGACGTGCCGTCACTTCACTTCCGCGACGATTCATCGGAAGCGGTCCAGATACGCCGGCCAGTCCCAGGTCGACAAGAAATCCTGCGCGGCCGCGTAGCCCCTGTCGCAGAGCTCTTCCAGGCGCCCCCTGGAAATACCGAAGTCGAGAACGCTCACGTCGGTGGACGCGACTCCGATGGTGCGGCATTTGACCCACGGCAGGCTCAGCTGTGCCTGGTCATGGCCGACCAGCATGGTGGTGAAGAGGCTTTGCAGCAGGGCGGATTGCTTGAGGAACCGCAGCGGGCGCAAGGCGGGGAACACCTGTTCCATGCCCTCGGCGAGCTTGGGCATCACCGTGATCCCGAACTTCGGCCAGCGCGGCGGTTTACCGTCGGTGCGGTCCAGCGAGTCGACCGGGAAATTCGACAGCACCCCGCCGTCGACCAGGTTGGACGTGAGCCCCATGGTGTCGGTCAACCTGACCGGGGGGTAGAAGAACGGAATCGCCATCGAGGCGCGGACCGCGTCCGCGACGGGCTGCTCGTCGGGATCGAGCCCGTAAAGCCGCTGATAGTCCCAGGGCAGTCGCACCAGCTGCGCCGCGGTGACATCGGCGACCGTGACCGCCACCTTGTAGCGCCGTTCGGGAGGAAGGTCGGCGTCGTCGAGCGCGAGATCACCGAACGTGACAACCCCGAGGTTCTTCAGCTCGCTGCGGATCCACTCGTGGGCGAAATCGCCCCGATACATTGCCGTGTCTCGCACCAGCCCCCAGGCAGACCCGACGAAGGGCACCGGGCCCGCGTCCCGCCAACTGCGCAACGGCACCGACAGCGCGAGTTCCCTGACCTGACCACTGGTCAGTTGATCCCCGTTGGACGCGGCCGCCGAGATCACCGCGACCACCGATCCGGCCGAAACACCCGACACCCGATAGGCCGAGTAGCCGGCATCCATGAGCGCGGCGACCGCGCCGACCAGGCCGATGAACTTCACGCCGCCGCCGGAGAGCACGAGGTCTACCGGCTTCGCCTCGGCCGCCATTTCAGGTATCCGCCGAAACCCATTGATATGGAAGGAATTTCCCGTCCAGGGTCACCACGACGCGGTCGCCGGACGGGTGCGATTTCTTCTGCAGGTCGACGCTGAAGTTGATCGCGCTCATGATGCCATCGCCGAACTGTTCGTGGATCAGCTCCTTGATGGCACCCCCGTAAACCTGCAGGGCCTCGTAGAAGCGGTAGATCGTTGGGTCGGTCGGCACGGCGGTCGGCAGCCCGCCTCGCATGGGCGGTGCCGCCAGCACGGGCACCACCGACTCGTCCAGGTTCAGCTTCTCGGCGAGAATCCTTGCCAGTTCAGCGGGAATGGGGTGTTGGCCCAGCAGCGCCGAGGTGGTCCATACCACCGGCCGGTCGATGGCCTCGGCCAGCTGCTGCCACGTCAGGCCGAGCCTCAGGCGGGCCAGGACGATCTGCTCGGTGATCTCGTGTCTGTTCATGGCCCCAAGCATGCACGCCGGCGGCGACGCGTGCCGCCTGTATCCGGCGGTCCTCACCCCGGCTTCGTCGCCGTGACCAGGCGGGTGGAAAACCACGGACCGCCGTAGTACATCCGCCATCCGAGGTTGCGGCGCCGCACGTTTCGCCAACCCAATTCCCGTAGGTGCGCGGCATGCTGGCGCGTCTCCCATAGGTCCGCGATGGCCAGCCGCCCACCCGGGCGCAGCACCCGGACCGCTTCGTCGAGAGCCTTGTGCCGGCCGGCGCGCGTCGCGATGTTGTGGATGGCCAGGTTGCTGACGATCACATCGATGCTGTCGTCGGCCAAGGGCAGGGCGGTCATGTCTGCGGTGCGCACCTCGACGCGATCGGCAACGTGCTCCAGCGCCGCGTTCGCCAGGGTCGCGTCCGGGGAGTTGTCAGTCTGGTCGGCCTGCCACAGATCGACACCGATCGCCCGGCCCCGGGGCAACCGCTTGGCCGCGGCGAGCAGCACCGCACCGCGCCCACAGCCAAGGTCGAGCACCGTTTCGTCGCCCCGCAGCCCGAGGTCGTCCAGCACCCGGTCCCACACGATGAACTTGCCGACCCGCGTCGCGTACGCGTAAAGGGCTGCGCTAGTGGCGATCCCGACGGCCGACGTCGCTGCCAGCGCCGCCGGCGCCCGCTTACCGCGCGCCCAGCTGATGGCGCCCCACCCGGCCAGGGCGGCGGTCTGCGCGGCCAGACCTATCGCCTGCCAGCGCGCCGAGACGGTGTGAAACGAGCCGTCGATTCCGTAGTCGCCCCGGTGGTCATGCACGGTGAAGAGCTTAAGACCGCTTCCTCACCAACGACCGTGGTGGACGACCTCGTCGAACGGCCGCCGGTTCGGTGTGCGGATCGGGGTGAGCGGGCGGTCGGCGGGATAGCCGACGCCGAGCAGGAAGGCCACCAACCGGTCCTCGGGGACCCCGAGGATGGCCCGCGCCTTCTCCTGGTCCCCCACCGACGAATGCCCGGTCCCGATGCCCAGGTCCGTGGCCGCGATCATCATTGCCATCGTGGCCTGCCCGACGTCGTAATTGTCGGTCACCACCCGGCGCTCGTCGGGCGGCACGGGCACCACGATGGCAATCGCCGCCGCCGCGGCGGCGATGTGCCCCGCGCCCTGCCAGACGGTCGACAGTTCCCGCAGTTGCGCCCGGTCCGTGGCGATCACGAAGTCCCACGGCTGACGGTTCTTCGCCGACGGCGCGCGCCACCCGGCCTCGGCGATGCGGTTGAGGTCGTCTTCGGAAATCGCGTCCGGTTTGTACTGCCGGACGTTGCGCCGGGCGCGGATCGCGTCCCAAGCCTCCATTTGTTCCTCCTCATTCTCCAGCCGATTCCGGCTAAACGGGGGTAGCCTCATCCGAATTCCCCGCGTACGCGCGCCGAAGTCTGATTCCGGCAGTTGCGGGAAGCCAGGGTGAACCAGCTGAGCCGCACACTCGTGTACAGCTGAATGGCCCCGGATTCAGAAAGGCGCGTAGCTGGTATGACGGAAAACCTGACGCCGCACTTCGAGGACGTCCAGGCGCACTATGACCTGTCCGACGACTTCTTCCGGCTGTTCCTCGACCCCACCATGACCTACAGCTGCGCCTACTTCGATCGCATGCGAGACATCCCGCTGGAAGAGGCGCAGCTCCGCAAGATGGACCTGGCACTCGGAAAGCTGGGTCTGCGACCCGGGATGACACTGTTGGACGTGGGTTGCGGCTGGGGCGGCACCATGCGCCGCGCGATCGAGAAATACGACGTCGACGTCGTCGGCTTGACGCTGTCCGAGCACCAGGCCGCCCACGTGCAGAAGATGTTCGACGCCATGAACACCACCCACAGCAGGCGGGTGCTGCTGCAGGGCTGGGAACAGTTCGACGAGCCCGTCGACCGGATCGTCTCCATCGGCGCGTTCGAGCACTTCGGGTACGACCGCTACGACGATTTCTTCCAGACGGCCTTCCGGGTGTTGCCCGACGACGGCGTGATGCTGCTGCACACGATCACCATGTTCACCCCGGAGCAGATCCTCGAACGCGGCCTGCCGATGACCGAGGAGCAGACCAGCTTCAACAACTTCATCGCCACCGAGATCTTCCCGGGCGGCCAGTTGCCGCCGATCGAGATGGTGGAGTTCCACGCCTCGAAGATGGGCTTCAACCTGCTGCGCAGGCAGTCGCTGCAGCTGCACTACGCCCGCACGCTCGACCTGTGGGCCGCGGCGCTCGAGGCACACCACAGCGAGGCGGTCGCGATCCAGTCCGAAGAGGTCTACCAGCGATACATGAGGTATCTGACGGGTTGCGCCAAGGCTTTCCGGGACGGCTACATCGATATCAACCAGTTCACACTGGCCAAGTAGGCGCAGGTCACGACTCGACAAGGCGCCGAAGGTTTTTCAGGCTCTCGTCGAGGGAACGACCGACCCAGAACGCCGCCACCCGATCGGCGATCAGGCCCAGCAACCCGCCCTCCGAGCTGTAGGCGAGCCGAAATGTCACCCGGGTCCGGCCCGGTCCGGCGTCGCGCAACCGGAACCGGCCCCGCTGTGTGACGCCGGTGATGTTGATCCAGGCCAGATCCCGCGCCGAATCGAACTCCACCACTTCGGCGATGCCGCCCACCGGGATCGAGCCGATCTTCCACAGCACGGTATAGCGGGCGCCCACCCGGGCCGGGCCCTCGGTCAGGGTCTCCCAGCGCTCCAGGTGCGGCAGGAACGAGGGGTAGCGATCCGGGTCGCTGAGCACCTTCCACACGGTGTCGCGGTCCGCATTGACGACGACCCCCCGTTCGACGCGCATCAGCCGATCACCGGCAATCGGCGTTCGGCGGCGAGCCGATCGACACCGGCCTGCAGGCTGGCGATCACCGCGTCGTACACCGCCTGGTCATCGTCGTGCAGCGTGATCGGCTCCTGCACCTCGATGACGATCTTGGCGGGCAACGGGATATGCCCGAGCAGGTCGCTGACGTTGAGGCCCCACGGCAGCGCCAGCGAGATCGGCACACTCTTGAGCCGGACCACCTTGTCGAGCAGCAACAGTTTGGCCAGCCACTGCGCGCGGCCGAGGAAGAATGCCGTCTCCTGGCCGCCGACGCTGGCCACCGGGACGATCGGCACGCCGGTCTCCCGGGCGAGCCGCACGAAGCCTTTGCGGCCACCGAAGTCGACGACGTGCCGCTGCCAGGACGGGCGGAACACCTCGTAGTCGCCGCCCGGGTACACCAGCACGGCTGCACCGGATTCCAAAGCGAGACGGGCGTTTTCGGGGCTTGCGGCCACGGTTCCGAATTTGCGCAGCCAGCGCAGCGGGGGGTAGAGGGTGACCAGGTTGTGCGCGAGCTGATAGAACGGGCGCTCGACGCCGAAGTACGAGCAGAACGCGAGGGTGAAGACGAAGGTGTCGGGCGGGACGTTGCCGCCGCTGTGGTTGCCGACCAGCAGCACCGGGCCGTGCGCCGGGATGCGGTCGAGTCTGCGGACGTCGGCCCGGAAATACAGCGACGCCACCAGCCAGGTGCCGGGCAGCTGGTCTCGGATGAAGTCCGGGTCGCGCTGATCCAGGTCCGCCTTGGGAACCCGGTCCCCGATTTGCCTACTCACCCACCCGATGGCATCCGCGACGCCGGCCATGGGCTTCAGCCTGGCACAGCGGAGCCGACCGGTGCAGGGACTTTCGTCGCTATCGCGGAGGCCGATGGGTCACCACCGCCCGGTGCTCGCGCCGGCACGGGACCTCGACGGCCGTCCTGCCTCCCGGTGTCGGTGTTGGGGTCTATCGTTGCACCGCAATGGCGCTTCATCTCCACCGTGCCGAACGCACCGATCTCCTTGCCGACGGCCTCGGCGCCCTGCTGGCAAACGCGCAGACCGACCCGTTCGCCGAAGAACTGGTGCTGGTGCCCGCGCGTGGCGTGGAGCGCTGGCTCAGCCAGCGACTCTCGCATGTGCTCGGTCGTGCCCGGGGCGGTGATGGCGTGTGCGCCGGGGTGGTATTCCGTAGCCCCGGCTCCCTGATCGCCGAACTCACCGGCACGGCGGACCAGGATCCGTGGTCGCCGGACGCGATGGCCTGGCCGCTGCTGCGGGTGATCGACCGCTCGCTTGATCAGCCGTGGTGCCGCACCCTGGCAACGCATTTGGGCCACTTCGCGCCGACGGAGGCGGAGGCCGAGCTGCGCCGCGGCCGCCGCTACTCGGTGGCGCGCCGGCTGGCCGGCCTGTTCGCCTCCTACGCCAGGCAACGTCCGAGCCTGCTGGCCGATTGGCTGGCGGGCGATCCTGGTGACCTCGACGCCGACCTGGCCTGGCAACCGGAGCTCTGGCGGGCGCTGGTGGCCGCCGTGCCCGCCGATCCCCCGCACGTCCGGCACCAGCGGACCCTCGCCGAGTTGCGCGAAGGCCGGGCCGACCTGCCGGCGCGGCTGTCGCTGTTCGGACACACCCGGTTGGCGTGCACCGACGTGGAGCTGCTCGACGCGTTGTCCGCCCACCACGAGTTGCACCTGTGGCTGCCGCATCCCAGCGATCAATTGTGGCGCGCGCTGGCCGGCGCCCGCGGTGCCATCCCCCGCCGCACGGACACCGGCCATCGCACCGTGGGCCATCCGCTGCTGGCCACGCTCGGGCGGGACCTGCGTGAACTCCAACGGGGCCTGCCCGCCGATCCGCAGACCGACGAGCATCTGCCCGCGCCGGAACGTCCCGACACGCTGCTCGGCTGGTTGCAGTCCGACATCGCCGCGAATGCCGTTCGGCCGCAAGGGCGTAACCTCGCCGACGATGACCGCTCCGTGCAGGTGCACAACTGCCACGGCCCGGCACGCCAGGTCGACGTGCTGCGCGAGGTGCTGCTCGGCCTGCTGCAGGACGACCCGACGCTGGAGCCGCGCGACATCCTGGTGATGTGCCCGGACATCGAGACGTACGCGCCGCTGATCGTCGCCGATTTCGGGCTGGGCGAGGTAATGCACGGCGCTCATCCCGCGCATCGGTTGCGGGTGCGGCTCGCGGACCGCTCTCCGCTGCAGACCAATCCGCTGCTCGGCGTGGCCTCGAGGTTGCTGGCGCTGGCCGGCAGCCGGGTGACCGCCAGCGAGGTGCTCGACTTCGCCGAGGTGGCGCCCGTGCGCGCCCGCTTCGATTTCACCGACGACGACCTGGAGGCCGTCACCCGCTGGGTCCGGCAGGCCAACATCCGGTGGGGGTTCGACCAGGAGCATCGGCGCCCGTACCACGTCGACTTCGTGCACAACACTTGGCGTTTCGGCATCGACCGGGTGCTGGCCGGCGTCGCGATGTCCGACGACTCGCACGCCTGGCTGGACGCGACATTGCCCCTCGACGATGTCAGCAGCAATCGCGTCCAATTGGCCGGCCAGCTCGCCGAATTCGTGGACCGCCTGCAACACGTGGTCGACTCGCTCACGGGCGCGCGGCCGTTGCGCGACTGGTTGGCCGCGCTGGCCGACGGTATCGAGCTGCTGACACGCATCGACGACGCGGACCTGTGGCAGACCAGTCAGATGCACCGGGAGTTCGCCTCGACGCTGGCCGACGCCGGGCCGCACGCCGGCACGATGCTGCGGCTGCCCGACATCCGGGCACTGCTCGAGGGGCGCCTCGCCGGGCGCCCGACGCGGGCCAACTTCCGCAGCGGCACGCTGACGGTCTGCACCATGGTCCCGATGCGCTCGGTGCCGCACCGGGTGGTGTGCCTGGTGGGCCTCGACGACGGCGTGTTCCCCCGGCTCGGTGTCGTCGACGGCGACGACGCGCTGGCCCGCGACCCGATGACCGGCGAACGCGACATCCGTTCGGAGGACCGGCAATTGCTGCTGGACGCCATCGGCGCGGCCACCGACAAGCTGGTGATCACCTACACCGGCGCCAACGAGTACTCGGGCCAGCCGCGCCCGCCCGCGGTGCCGCTGGCCGAGCTGCTGGACACCCTGGACATGACCGTGTCGAGCGAGACGACGGGCAAGGTTCGCGGGCGCATCGTCGTCGAGCATCCGTTGCAGCCCTTCGACGTTCGCAACGTCATCCCGGGAAAACTGGTGCCGAAAGTTCCGTTCAGCTTCGACCCGACCGTGCTGCGGGCGGCGCGGGCCGCCGCGGGCGAACGCGGCGAAGCGCCCCGGTTCATTTCGGGACCGCTGCCCGCACCGCCGGCCGAGGACGTCATCCTCGCCGACCTCGTGAGCTTCTTCAAGGACCCGGTCAAGGGCTTCTTCCGCGCCCTGGAGTTCACGCTGCCGCGGGATGTGGACGGCGTACAGGACGCCATGCCCGTCGACCTCGACGGCCTCGAGGAGTGGACGGTCGGCGACCGGATGCTGAGCGACATCCTGCGCGGGTGGACACCGGACGACGCCCGGCAGGCCGAGTGGCGGCGGGGGACACTGCCACCGGGGCAACTGGGCTGGCGCAGGGCCACCGAGATTCGCGATCAGGCCGCCCTGCTGGCGGCCGCCGCGCAGCAGCATCGCCGGGCCGACGCCCGGGCGTACGACGTCGACGTCGATCTCGGCTCCGGACGCCGGCTCACGGGCACGGTGGCACCGGTGTACGGGGAGCGGCTGGTGTCGGTGACCTACTCCAAGCTGGACGGCAAGCATCTGATGGAGTCGTGGATTCCCTTGCTGGCGTTGATCGCTCACGACCCCGACCGCGACTGGTCGGCGGTGTGCATCGGCCGCCTCAAGAGGGGCACCACCCCGCGCGTGGAGGGGCTCGGGCGGCCGCACGAGGATGCCGTGGCGGTGCTGCATGAGCTGGTGGCGATCTACGACGCCGGGCGCCGGGAGCCGATTCCGTTGCCCATCAAGACATCCTATGCCTGGGCGGCCGCCCGGCACTGCGGCGACGACCCGCTGCGCGAGGCGCAGTACCGGTGGAAATCCAGCGAGCGGTATCCCGCGGAGGACTCCGCACCCGCACACGTGCGCGCATGGGGCAAGAACGCGCGGCTGACCGACCTGATGGGGCCGCCGCGCCCTGGTGAGGAGCACGGCGGCGAAGACACCCGGCTGGGCGCGTACGCCGCCCGGGTTTGGCTGCCGATGCTGCGTGCCGAAAGGAAGCCTTGAAATGAAGCAGGTGACCGAGCGGTTCGACCTGCTCGGACCGCTGCCCGCCGATCGGTCCACCACCGTGCTGCAGGCCAGCGCGGGCACCGGCAAGACGTTCGCGCTGGCCGGCCTGGTGACCCGCTACGTCGCCGACGGCGTGGCGACGCTGGACCAGATGTTGCTCATCACGTTCGGCCGGGCCGCCAGCCAGGAGCTGCGGGAGCGCGTGCGCGGCCAAATGGTCGAGGCGGTGGCCGCTTTCGACGACGGTGCCGGCGCCAACGAGCTGGTGGCCTATCTGCTGGAGGGCACCGACCACCAGCGCGCGGTGCGCAAGCAGCGCCTCCGCGACGCGCTGGCCCGCTTCGACGCGGCGACGATCGCGACCACGCACCAGTTCTGCCAGCTGGTGTTGAAGTCGCTGGGCGTGGCCGGCGACACCGCCGCGAACGTCACGCTGCTGGAGAGCCTCGACGAGCTGATCGTCCAGATCGTCGACGACCTCTACCTCGCGCATTTCGGGCAGGAGCGCGACGATCCGGCGTTGGGCTACCGCGAGGCGCTGCGGCTGGCGCGCGAGGTCGTCAGGAATCCCTCGACGCAGCTGCGGCCGCGCGACCCCGAGCCCGGTTCGCGGGCCGCCGTTTGCGTAACCTTCGCGAAAGACGTTCTCGCGGAACTCGACACACGCAAGCGGCGGCTGGGCGTCCTCGACTACGACGACCTGCTGGGCCGGCTCGCCGACGCGCTGGCCACCGACGACTCCCCCGCGCGGGCCCGCATGCATCACCGCTGGCCGATCGTCATGGTCGACGAGTTCCAGGACACCGACCCGGTGCAATGGCAGGTGATCGACCGCGCGTTCAGCGGGCGCTCGACGGTGATCCTCATCGGTGATCCCAAGCAGGCCATCTACGCGTTTCGCGGCGGCGACATCGTGACGTATCTGCGGGCGGCCGAGACGGCCGGTGAGAAGAAGACGCTGGCCGTAAATTGGCGCAGCGACGGGGCGCTCATCGATCGGCTGCAGGTGGTGCTGCGCGGCGCCCAACTCGGCGACCCCGCGATCGTGGTGGACGACGTCGAGGCCTACCACCGGGGTCACCGGCTCGCCGGAGCCCCGCACAACGATCCGTTCCGCTTGCGGGTGGTGCAGCGAGAAACGTTGGGCCGTCGCGGGATTCAGAACCTGCCCATCGACGAGCTGCGGGCGCACATCGGCGCCGACCTGGCCGCCGATGTCCGTGCGCTGCTGGCGGGCGGCGTGACGTTCGGCGGCAGGCCGCTGCAGGCCCGCGACGTCGCCGTGATCGTGGAGAAACACAAGGACGCCGCCGCCTGCTTCAAGGCACTGTGTGACGCGGGCGTACCGGCGGTGTACACGGGCGACTCCGACGTGTTCTCCTCGGACGCCGCCGAGGACTGGCTCTGCCTGCTGGAGGCGTTCGACCAACCGCACCGGCCGGGCATGGTGCGCGCCGCGGCGGCGACGATGTTCTTCGGCGAGACCGCGGAATCGCTGGCGGCCGGCGGCGACGCGCTGACCGACCGGGTCGCGGAAACGTTGCGGGAGTGGGCCGGTCACGCCCGCGAACGCGGCGTCGCGGCCATCTTCGAGGCCGCGCAGCTGTCGGGCATGGGCGATCGCGTGCTGTCCGCCCACGGCGGCGAACGCCACATGACCGACCTGGCGCACATCGCGCAGCTGCTGCAGGAGGTCGCGCACCGGGAGCGCTCCAGCCTGCCCGCGCTCCGCGATTGGCTGCGCAGGCAACGCGACGAACGCGGCGGCGCGCCCGAACGCAACCGGCGCCTGGACAGTGACGCGGCGGCCGTGCAGATCATGACCGTGTTCGTGAGCAAAGGCCTGCAATACCCGATCGTGTATTTGCCGTTCGCGTTCAACCGCAATACCCAGGACCGCGATGTGGTGCTGTTCCATGACGAGGGCGTGCGCTGCCTGCACATCGGCGGCAAGGACAGTCCCGACTTCCAAACCGTCGAGCGGCTGGGCCGCAAGGAGGACGCCAGCGACGACAGCCGGCTGACCTATGTCGCGCTGACCCGGGCCCAGGCGCAGGTCGTGGCGTGGTGGTCGCCGGCGTTCGACGAGCCCAACGGCGGGCTGTCGCGACTGCTGCGCGGCCGGCGACCGGGAGAGGCCTTCGTACCCGACCGATGCGAACCGGCCAAGATCTCCGACGACGACGCGATGGCCCGATTGCGCGAATGGGAGGCGGCGGGCGGTCCGGTGATCGAGCGGTCGGTGGTGGCCGCGGCGCCGTCCGTGCCGCCCGAGCCGGTGCCCTCCGGCCTGGACAGCCGCCACTTTCACCGCGGCATCGACACGGGGTGGCGGCGCACCTCGTATTCCGGCCTGATCCGGGTGGCGGAAACCTTCGGGTCGATCGGGGTGAGCAGCGAGCCGGAGGTCACCGAATTGGACGACGAAGCCGGTGATATTCCGTTGGCCCAGGGCGTATCCGGGCCGGAAGTGCCGTCGCCGATGGCGGACCTGCCGATGGGCGCGAAGTTCGGCACGCTGGTGCACGCCGTGCTGGAGACGACCGACCCGTTGGCCACCGATCTGGCCGCCGAATTGGAGTCGCACATCCGCAGCCACTCGGTGTGGTGGCCGGTCGACGTGGCCCCGGACGTGCTGGCGGCGGCCATGGTGCCGATGCACGACACGCCGTTGGGTCCGCTGGCGGGTGGTCTGACCCTGCGCCGGATCGGGCTCCGGGATCGGCTGCGCGAGTTGGACTTCGAATTCCCGCTGGCCGGCGGGGATCTGCGCTCGACCGCGCCCGAGATCAGCCTGGCGGACATGGGGGCACTACTGCGCGCGCACCTACCGGCTGACGACGCGCTGGCATCCTATGCCGATCGGTTGATCGGCCGCCCGCTTGGTGATCAGCCGTTGCGCGGCTACCTCACCGGCTCCGTCGACGCCGTGCTGCGCGTGCCCGACGGCGCGGCGCACCGCTATCTGGTGGTCGACTACAAAACCAACTGGCTCGGCGACCCCGACCGGCCGCTGACGTCGGCCGATTACGAGCGGCCACGGCTGGTCGAGGCGATGCTGCACTCGGACTACCCGCTGCAGGCGCTGCTGTACAGCGTTGTGCTGCATCGGTTCCTGCGGTGGCGGCTGCCCGACTACGACCCGGACCGGCATCTCGGCGGCATCCTCTACCTCTTCGTGCGCGGAATGTGCGGCGCGGCCACCCCCGTGGTCGACGGGCACCCGGCGGGGGTGTTCGGCTGGCGGCCGCCGCCGTCGTTGGTCGCCGAATTGTCGGACCTGCTCGACGGGAGGGCCGCCGCGTGACGCTGGAGGCGATCGCCGCCGAGGGCCTGCTGCGGACGTACACCGAGGCCGGTGTCTTCGAGGCCGCCGATGTCCATGTGGCGCGGCGGCTTACGGCGCTCGCGGGCGAGCCCGACGAGCGGGTGGCGCTGGCGGTCGCGCTGCTGGTGCGCGCGCTGCGGGGCGGTTCGGTGTGCGTGGACCTGCGGGCGGTTGCCGCGCAGGTCGGCGACGCCGAGCTGCCCTGGCCCGACGCCGACGAGTGGATGGCCGCCGTGCGGTCCAGTCCACTGCTCGGCTCGCCGCCGGTGCTGCGGCTGTTCGGGGAACTGGTGTACCTGGACCGGTACTGGCTCGAGGAGCAACAGGTGTGCGCCGACCTGCTCGCGCTCTCCGTTCCCCGGGCGAAGGGCGATGCGCCCGCACTCGAGCGGCTCTTCCCACCCGGATATGACGAGCAACGGGCGGCCGCCGAAATCGCGGTCTCGCAAGCGGTTACCGTGCTGACGGGCGGGCCGGGCACCGGCAAGACCACCACGGTGGCGCGGCTGCTTGCCGTCCTGGCCGGGCAGGCCGAGCTCGGCGGCCTCCCGCGGCCCCGGATCGCGCTGGCCGCGCCGACCGGCAAGGCGGCGGCGCGGCTCGCCGAGGCGGTGGCCGCCGAGGTGCAGCGGCTGGACACCGAGGACCGGGCGCGCCTGGTGGGCTTGCCGGCGACAACGCTGCATCGGCTGCTGGGCTCGCGGCCGGATACGTCGGTGCGGTTCAAGCACAATCGCGGCAACCGGCTGCCGCACGACGTCATCGTCGTGGACGAGACGTCGATGGTGTCGCTGACGATGATGGCCCGCCTGCTGGAGGCGGTGCGGCCCGATACCCGGCTGATCCTGGTGGGCGATGCCGACCAGCTCGCCTCGGTGGAAGCCGGCGCGGTGCTCGCCGATCTGGTGGACGGGCTCGCTACCCGCGACGACGTGCGGGTCGCGGCGCTGCGCACGCCGCATCGCTTCGGCGAGTCGATCGGTGCGCTGGCCGAAGCGATCCGGATCGGCGACGCCGACCGCGTGCTGGAGTTGCTGCGGGCAGGCGGCGAGCACGTCGAGTGGCTCGACTCCGACGGGCCAACCGACCGGCTGCGCGCGGTCCTGGTTCCGCACGCGCTGAGGGTGCGAAAGGCCGCGGTGCTCGGCGCCACCGGGGCGGCGTTGGCGACGCTCGACGAGCACCGGCTGTTGTGCGCGCACCGGCACGGGCCGTACGGGGTGTCGCATTGGAACCGGCAGGTGGAGCGCTGGCTCGCGGAGGAGACCGGTCAGCCGACATCGTCGGCGTGGTACGCCGGTCGGCCAGTCCTGGTGACCGCCAACGATTATGGGCTCAAGGTCTACAACGGGGATGCCGGAGTGGTCGTGGTCGGCAGCGACGGGCTGCGGGCCGTCATCGCCGGCGCCCCCGGGACGCTGAGCTTCGCGACCAGCCGGCTCACCGACATCGAGACCATGCACGCCATGACGATCCACAAGAGCCAGGGCAGCCAGGCCGACGAGGTGACGGTGCTGATGCCGCCGCAGGATTCGCGGCTGCTGACCCGCGAATTGTTCTACACGGCCGTGACGCGGGCGAAGACCAAGGTCCGGGTGGCAGGTTCGGAGGCTTCGGTGCGCGCGGCCATCGAGCGCCGCGCCGTACGGGCGACCGGACTGGCGCAGCGGCTGCGCGCCTCAGGTCAGGGCGGAGTCGCCTAGTGCGCGCCGCCGGATTGCGACTTGGCCGCCATCTGCTTGAGCATGCCGTCGTGAATGATGTCGATCCGTGAACGGGCTTCCGCGCACACGTACGGGTCCCGGATCACGGTGAGTTGGTTGTCCTGCTTGGATTCTCCGCCGGTGGACCAGTTGGTCGAACCGGTGATGACGTCGACGCCGTCGATGATCACCATCTTCAGGTGCATGATCGCCGACTTCTCACTGTGACCGATCGCGATGCTGTTGCCGGTCTTGTCGTTGAGCCACGGGGCCAGCAGAGCGCGCTCGGACTTCCCCGCGGCCTGAGTGGAGTCGAGACTCATTTGCACATAGATCTTTTCGTCGTTCAGCGACGACTGCAGCACCGAATTCAGTTCGGTGTCATCGAAGCCGTACATCGCGACCACGATGCTCTTGTCGGCCGACGTCAACAAGTCCTTGAGCGCCTCGTGCACACGGTCGACCGGACTGTAGAACGTTCGCGTGTTGTCGGGATAGCCGGGCGGAAACGGCGCGGCTTTGTACTGGTCGAGAGTGGTCAGCGAACTGAGTGCCATGGCGTTTCTCCTTCACAACGCGGGGGACGTCCAGTCGGTCGGATCGGCGCTGAGCCGTTGCGCCTCTTCGGTCAAATTCGGTAAGTAGCCCGGGTTGTCGCGACGGCGCACCAGCACGCTCGGATGCACCAGCGCGTCGGGACCCATCGGCCGGCGCCGGCAGCCGACCAGGTACCACAGCTTGCCGTTGTGGTGGATCGGCGCGTCCGCGAAGTCTTCGGTCACCGCGCACTGCTGCCGGTAGGCCGCCGCGTCGATCGCCAGTTCGCCGACGATTCCGTCGGTGACCCACTTCAGTGCGATCGTCGCGAGCCGGTGATCGGGCATGAACGTGCCGCCGACGTCGGCGTGCACGCCGGCGAACCAGCGTTCCTCCAGCCCCCGCGGATGGCGTTCGACGAGGTACTCACGGTAGGGGCGACGACGTTCGTCGATCGAGACTGCGTGCCGGATGCGCGCGACGTTGGGCAGCGAGCGGGTGTAGGGCCAGCGCAGGTTGCCGAACCGCAGGAAGCCGGCCGCCTTGACGGTGTCCCACAGGCCGAGATACGCCACCGGCACCGCGTGGTGCCACACCTGATTCGGGCTGTTCTGCCGCACCGTGGAGAACAGTGGCTCCCCCTCGGTGCGCCAACAGAACGCGCGGGCGAACTCGGCCCAGTGGGCATATTCGTCCTCGGTGAAATACCGGTTGATGGCGTACTTTTCGACCGCGTACGGCAGCAGGTTCTCCGAGCCGGGCCGCAGCAACCCCGGCCGCAGCAACATGCCGGCCAACGCGCGCGCGGTGTAGGCGCCGCGGCTGAAGCCGAAGATGTAGAGCGCGTCGCCGGGGCGCCAATGCTGCATCACGTACCGGTAGGCCTGTGCGACATTGCCTTTCAGCCCCAGGCCGAATGCCTGCTCGAACAGTAAGTCCTTGGCGCGGGACAGTGACGAATGCGCCGATGCCGGCGCCAAGGTCCCGACACCGGGGTCATAGTAGGCGAGCTGGCCGGCCGGATCGTCCTTCTCCAGCATCTCGAAGAGCTTGGCGACATTGGTGAGATTCCCGGCTCCGATTTGGTTGGCGGTGCCGTCGAGGCAGACGACGATCCGCTTGCCCCGCGGTGGTTCAGGGTGCTCGGGCATCGAGGAAGGCCTCTCACAGGTATTCAACTCCCTGATGCGTAGCACTCTACGGCGGCCGCGCACGGTCCGTGACGTCTTTCGCGGGCCGGTGCGGAAGAATCGCGGTCAGCATGGAAGACAGCGACGATTCCTTACCCGACGCCCAACCCAACGCCCGGCGTACTCACATCGTGCGGCTCGGCGTGTTCGTCGTGTTCCTCCTCGTGCTGTTCTACCTGGTGGCCGTCGCGCGAATCATCAACGTCGAGGAGGTGCGGCGGGTGGTGTCGGCGACTGGTCCGGCAGCGCCGGTGACCTACGTCGCCGTATCGGCCGTGCTGGGCGCCTTGTTCGTGCCCGGCTCGATTCTGGCCGCGGCCAGCGGACTGTTGTTCGGTCCCGTCCTCGGTGTCTTCGTGACGCTCGGCGCGACCGTGGGTACCGCGGTGGTCGCCAGCCTCATCGGCCGCCGGGCCGGCCGGGACAGCGCGCGTTCGCTGTTGGGGCCGAAACGGACCGACCGGGTGGACGCCCTGATCGAACGCCGCGGCCTTTGGGCGGTGGTCGGTCAGCGCTTCGTCCCGGGCATCTCCGACGCGCTCGCCTCCTATGCGTTCGGTGCATTCGGAGTTCCCTTGTGGCAGATGGCCATTGGCGCGTTCGTTGGGTCGGTCCCGCGTGCCTTCGTCTACACCGCGCTGGGCGCCTCGATCGGGAACCGGTCGTCGCCGTTGGCGTACGCCGCGATCGCGGTCTGGTGCGTCACCGCCGTCGTCGGCGCGTTCGCCGCACGCCGCGGATACCGGCATTGGCGCGCCAGCCGTCGCGAGGACTCCGAAGCAGACGGCCGCTAGTCTCCCGCGCGCTCGGCGGACACGAACAGGTTTCCCGGCACGGCGTCCTCGACCTCCTTGGGCGCCGCGCGGTCGTAGCCGGCCATCAGCTTGTCGGACGGGGTGACGGTCACGCTCCAGCCATGGCGGCGGAACCAGTCACCGACGTCCTCGCGCTCCTCGAAGTACCACAGCTCGTCGGTCCTCGGCACCTCTCGGTCCGGGTCCACCCGCGCCATCAAGGCGCGGACCCGGTCCATCCGCGCACGACGCTTCGCGCGGAACTCCGGGTCGAGGAACTTCGGACCCAGCGCCTCCACGGCCACCCGGCTGCCGGGGGCGGTCAGCCCGTGGACGCGGTCGAACAGCAGCTCCTGTGCGGCGGCCGGCAGGTACGGCATCAGCCCCTCGGCCGACCACACGCTGGGCGCCGAGGGGTCGAAACCAGCCTGCCGCAACGCCGCCGGCCAATCGTGGCGCAGGTCGACCGGGACGGCGATCCGGTGGCACGCGGGCCGCGCCCCGTGTTCGGCCAGCGTCGACGATTTGAAGTCCAGCACCCGGGGCTGGTCCAACTCATAGACGGTCGTGCCGTCCGGCCACTGCAGCCGCCATGCCCGGGCGTCCAGGCCCGCCGCCAGGATCACCGCCTGCCGGATGCCGGCGCGCGTCGCGGCCAAAAAGAACTCGTCGAAAAACGCTGTACGCGAGGCCATGTAGCCGACCATCGCCTGCATCTGCAACGGCAACTCGGGTTCGGCCTCGACGAGTTCGTCCGGCAGCTGCGGCGCCGAATGCCAGTTCCACACCCCGTCGCCGGCGGCGTCGAGGAAAACCTGCGCGAAGGGATCCCGGATCAAGGGATTCTCGCTGCGCGTCTCGGCCGCGCGGGCGGAGGCCACCCCCAACGCCGTCGCCCCCACGCTCTCGGTGATCTCCCAGGTGTCGTTGTCCGTTCTCCCCACGCTCACGCCCTCCGATTCGCTAGCTCACCTACGTACACGACCCTACGCGCGCCAGGTGGGTGGGAGCTGTCGCACAAGCGGGTATGGGCGTTAAGTTGTCGGCGAGCCGGCGAGCGGGATCGATCAGCGTCGCCGAACGGATCCGAAGGATCGTCACAACATGCGAGTCGACGGGCGCGAGATCAGCGTTTCCGGCAGCTTGCTGCAGCCGTTGACCCGGCGCACGAACGACATCCTGCGGCTGGCCGCGAGCGCGACCTTCCTCGCCGTGGTGATCACCAGTTCGCTGATCACCCGGCCGCAGTGGGACGCGCTGGAAAAGTCGATCTCGCAGATCGTCGGGGTGCTCTCCCCCCGGCAGTCCGATCTGGTGTACCTCGCGTACGGCCTGGCGATCCTGGCCCTGCCCTTCATGATCTTGATCGGTCTCATCGTCGGCCGGCAATGGAAACTGCTCGGGGCGTATGCGGCCGCCGCACTGCTCGCGGCGCTGCCGCTGTCGGTGGGCGGCAACGGGTTTTCGGCGCCCCGCTGGCACTTCGACCTCTCCGAACGCCTGCAGACCGTGTTGGGCCAGTTCCTCGACGACCCGCGCTGGATCGGGATGCTGGCGGCGGTGCTGACCGTCTCGGGGCCGTGGCTGCCCGCGCGCTGGCGGCATTGGTGGTGGGCGCTGCTGCTGGCGTTCGTGCCGATCCACCTCGTCGTCAGCGCCATCGTGCCGGCCCGCGCCCTGCTGGGCCTGGCCGTCGGCTGGCTGGTCGGCTCGCTGGTGGTGCTCGTGGTCGGCACCCCCGCGCTCGAGGTGCCCCTGGAGGCGGCCGTGCGCGCGATGGCCAGGCGCGGGTTCGTGGTTTCGCGGCTCAGCGTGCTCCGGCCGGCCGGTCGCGGCCCGCTCGTCCTTTCGGCCGGATGCGACGAGCCCGACCGCGCAGCGGTCGTCGAGCTGTACGGCCCGCATCAGCGCAGCGGCGGCACGCTGCGCCAGCTGTGGATCAAGTTGCGGCTGCGCGACACCGAGACCGCGCCCCTGGTGACCTCCATGCGCCGCGCCGTCGAGCATCGCGCCCTGATGACGATCGCCATCGGGCAGGTGAACCTGGCCAACACCGCGACGATCGCCGTCGCCACCCTCGATCGGGGCTGGATCCTGTACTCGCACAAGCCACCTGATGGCCTGCCGCTCGGCCGATGCGCGCAGTCCACGCCGGTGGCGAAGGTGTGGCGAGCGCTGCGGGTGCTCAACGACCAGCAGATCGCGCATGGCGACCTGCGGGGCAACGAAATCACCGTCGACGAAGGCACCGTGCTCTTCGGCGGCTTCCACAGCGCCGAATACGGCGCCACCGAAGCTCAACTCCAATCCGACATCGCCCAGCTGCTGGTGACGACCTCGGCCCTGTATGACCCCAAGTCGGCGGTGGCCGCCGCGATCGAGGCGTTTGATCGGGACACCATCCTGAGCGCGTCGCGTCGATT
The DNA here is from genome assembly GCF_025822865.1 of Mycobacterium paraffinicum. NCBI lineage: Bacteria > Bacillati > Actinomycetota > Actinomycetes > Mycobacteriales > Mycobacteriaceae > Mycobacterium > Mycobacterium paraffinicum. The sequence continues at coordinate 404,245 of NZ_JACKUR010000025.1, forward strand.
GACGAAAGTCGCTGTGCCGCGACCCATTCGCAGGTCCATCTCGGATGCGGGCGCCGTCATATCGGCCGCCCGCTCGGAGGTGAAGCGGCAGACCGGTGCCGACCAGATCAAACCCGAAACCATTACCCGCTTCACCCGCGGCCAGATCATCCAGCTGGTGCTCTTCGGAGCCCTGGTCTACGTCGCGTACCCCTTCATCAGCACCGCGCCCACCTTCTTCTCCCAACTGAGGACCGCGAACTGGTGGTGGGCGCTGCTGGGCCTGGGCGTCTCGGCGCTGACCTACGTCGGGGCGGCCGCCGCGCTGTGGGCGTCCGCCGACGAGACGGTGAACTTCTTAAGGCTGTCGATCGCGCAGGTGGCCAACACTTTTGCCGCCACCACCACCCCGGCAGGAGTGGGCGGCCTCGCGCTGAGCACACGGTACCTGCAAAAGGGTGGCGGGCTGTCCGCCATGCGGGCAACCACGGCGGTGGCCCTGCAGCAGTCCGTGCAGGTGATCATGCACCTCGTGTTGCTGATCCTGTTCAGCACCGTCGCCGGAGCGTCGATGAACCTGAAGCACTTCGTCCCCACCGCCACGGTCCTCTACCTGATCGCAGGCCTGGCGCTCGGGATTGTCGGCACTTTTCTGTTCGTGCCCACGCTGCGACGCTGGCTGGCCACCGACGTGCGCCCCAAACTCAAAGAGGTGACTACCGACCTCGTCGAGGTCGCCCGGGAACCGAAACGACTGGCGCTGATCGTACTCGGCTGCGCGGGAACGACTCTGGGTGCCGCGCTGGCCCTGTGGACCAGCGTCGAAGCATTCGGCGGTGGCGCTTCGTTCGTCACCTGCACCGTGGTCACCATGGTCGGCGGGACACTGGCGTCAGCCGCGCCGACGCCCGGTGGGGTCGGGGCCGTCGAGGCGGCGCTGATCGGTGGCCTGGCCGCCTTCGGGGTGCCGGCGGCCATCGGCGTGCCGTCCGTTCTGTTGTATCGGGTGCTCACCTGCTGGCTGCCCGTGTTCGCCGGCTGGCGGGTGATGCGGTGGTTGACCAAGAACGAGATGATCTAGAGCGCACCCCCAATCACTCAGTTCCCGGCTGCACGATCACGAGAATGGTTGAGGTGCGCGCGCTTTGGCCCACCGCAGAGGTCAGGTACACCAGGTAATACTCCGGGGACACCGACCGTTCGACCTTGATGGGCACGTCGATGGTCGCCGAACCGTCCGGGGAGAACTGTCCCGTCGTGGGCGTCACGGTGATGCCGACGTCCGAGGCGGTGCCGGTGACGGTGTAGCCGCCGGCATCACCGATCATTCGTTGGGCGTCGAGTTTCACGGTGCCCGTCGTGCCCGGCTCGATCGTGACGATGGGATTGGGCACGTTGACGGTTACGGCCGAACCGCCGGTACCGAACGACGGCGGTGCGGACGATTCAGTTGTGCCCCAACCCCTGTCCGGGTAGCCGGCGAGCGAGAAGTTCAGCTCCCCGCCGGTGCGGATGAAGGACTCGGGCAACCACGTGTGATCGCTTGCCCGGCCGTCGACGCGCAGCCCGCTGATGTATTTGAGGTGGTGCGGTCCGGACGCGCCCGGCGCGGAGATCCGAATGGTTTTGCCGCCGGGAAGCGCGATCGCGGCACGATCGAAGAGCGGTGCGGCCATGGTCAGGATCGAGGTCCCGGGGATGCTCGGATAGAGGCCCAGGGCCGCCCAGACGTACCAGCTGGCCAGCGCACCCAGATCGTCGTTGCCCGGCTCGCCGTCGGCCGTCGGTCCGAACAGCCCGCGGACCCGGTCGACCGCGCGTTGCGTCTTCCAGGGTTGACCGATGTAGTTGTACAGCCAGGGCACGCCGAAGCCGGGTTCGTTGCCGGCCCACAGATAGGGCTCGTTGGGACCGACGTTGAGTTTCTTGGTGAAACCGTCCAGCCGGCCGGCCACCGTCTGACGTCCGCCGAGCGCGGTCACCAGGCCGGCCACGTTGTGCGGCACCCACCAGACGTACTGCGCGGCGTTGCCCTCGTCGAAGCCGACCTGGCCAAAGTCCGAGGGGGACACCACGAACGCCGGGCCGGCGCGGAAGAAAGTGGTCCAGTTGCGGGGCGAGATGTACCGGGTGGTCGGATTGAACAGGTTCTGCCAGTACTGCGACCGGACCTGGAATTCGGCGGCGGTCGCCTTGTCTCCGAGCGAATCGGCGAACCGTGAGATGGCGAAGTCGTCGACCGACCACTCGAGCGTGATCGACGCGGCGGCGACCCAGCCATCGGTGCGGAACTCGAAGGAGAACGGCGCGTAACCGAATCGCTGGTACGTGTCGATTCCCGGCCGCTCGACGTAGCCGTTAAGCCCGACACCGCCTTTCGTCGCCGCATTCACCATGTAGCGCAGTGCCGTTTGGGTGTCGAAGTCCTCGGCCCCGAAGGCGTGAAAGTTCACGATGAGCGGTACCACGTTGTCCCCGCTCATCTCCGCGGTCGCGGCGTTGGCCAGCGCCCAGCGCGGCAGCGCGCCGCTCTGCTCGGCGTCGTTCACCAGCGATTGGGCCATGTCGCTCGCCCGGTCCGGAAACAGCAGCGCCTGCAAAGCCGCCAAACATCGGTACGTGTCCCAGTCGGAGAAGTTGGCGTACTGCGTGTGCCCCGCGGCCACGGTGTGCACGGCGCCGTCGAATCCCACGTAGCGCCCGTCCACGTCGTTGAAGGTGTTGGGGTGCAACAGCGATCGATACAGCGCGGTGTAGAACGTTTCCAGATCGTCGGCATTGCGGCCGGCAACCGCGATGCGAGACAGCGAAGTGTTCCATATTCTCGACGCGGCGCCGCGGACGTCATCGAAGCTCGCAGCACCCTCCGCCGCGAGGTTGGCCCGAGCTCCGTCGATGCCGACGTAGGAGATCGAGGTCCGCACCTCCAACACCGCCCCGGCCGGGAATTCGACGTATCCACCGCTGTATGGCGAATTCGCGCTGCGCGCACCGGGATAAACCGCGTTGCCGTCCCAGGCCCCGTACGAGGTGAAGGGCTGGCTGAACTTCATGGCGAAATAGACCGTGTAGGTGTTGTTCTTTCCGCAGAATCCGCCGCTGGTGGCCCAGCCGGTGATCGTGGTGTTGTCCTCACCGATCTGGATGGTGGCGCGGGAGTTGCCGGCGAGCGATGCGCCGGAGCGCACATGGAGGAGGGCGGGGCGGCCGTTGCGCGGGTAGCTGAATCGGCCGACACCCGTGCGCGTGGTGGCGGTGAGTTCCGCCTTCACCCCGGTTCCCGGAAACCGTACCGTGTAATAGCCCGGCACGCCGCGTTCCGTGTCGTCGTGGGCGATTCGCTCCCAGGCCCTCCACGGTTGCGAGCCAATTGCGTTGGTGGTCGGCAACATTGAGATATCGCCGAACGCGGCGCAGCCCACAGAGGCGTGGGTCATGCTGAAACCGGTAGAGCGCGGGTTGTCGTAGTTGTAGCCGGCGTAGTTGCCCTCGGTGTCCGGTGAGTACTGCACCATTCCGAATGGCACGGTGGCGCCGGGGAAGTTGTTGATCTCCCCCACCGTCTCGCCGCCCGTCCCGGTGCCCACCAGCGTGGCGACGTGGTCGACCGGATTGGCAACGAATCCGGGCTCACCGTCATACGCAATGGGCGGCGCCGCAGCGACGAACGCCATGAAGACGACCGACGCCGCCAGCAGCGCGACGAGGGCCCTTCGTGACCGCATACCTGTCTCTTACTGGACAACGCGGTTCCGGGTGAGTGTTTTCCAGACGAATTGGATAACGATTTACGGGCCGGTCGCGCCACCGCCAAAAAATGCAAAAGATACCGGCGAAGTTGCAGGCCATTTCGGCTACTGTCATTTCGGCGTGGGCGGCGCTGGTACCGGCCCCAATTTTCGGGAGATTGGATTATGAAACATTGACGCTAGCAACCATTTCCGTAGCGCTGAGTTTGGCGCTCGCGGGTTGCGGCAACGACCACAAATCCGGAAGTCAATCGTCGACCTCGACGTCCACATCCACCTCGACGTCCACGACGTCGGCAGCAACCAGCTCCGCCCCGGCCGCGAAAGCGAAATACACCATCGCGGACTACGTGAAGGACAACCACATCACCGAGACACCCGTTCACCACGGCGATCCCGGCCCCAACGTCGACCTTCCGGTGCCCGCCGGTTGGCAGCTTAACCAGAACTCCGGCACGTCGTATGGCGGCATCGTTATGACCCAGCCCAGCAACCCCGCCGATCCGCCCACCGTCTCGGCGCTGTTCTCCAAGTTCACCGGTGACGTGGACCCGGCGAAGATCATCCAGTACGCACCGGGCGAGGTGCAGAACCTGCCCGGATACGAGGGCAGCGGTGACGGCAAAGCGTCCACGCTCGGCGGCTTCCAGGCGTGGCAGATCGGCGGCACGTATCAGAAGGACGGCGGCACCCGCGCCATCGCGCAGAAGACGGTGGTGATCCCGAGCCAAGGCGCGGTCTTCGTGCTTCAGCTCAACGCGGAGGGCCCGCAAGCCGATCAGGGTCCGTTGATGGACGCCACCAACATCATCGACGACCAGACCACCATCACCCCCTGACGAGGCACGCTATGGCGCCGCGGGGACCCCGCCGCGGCGCCATCACCTCATCGCTAGGCCACGCAGCCCCATTGGCCTTACGGTAATCGCATGCCAGAGCAGTCCTATGCGATAGACGCCGGGCACCCTCCGTCGGCGCTGCTGCGCATCGTCAACCCGATGCTGGGGTTCTTGCTGCGCACCCCGCTCGCCGGCTCCGCCCGCAAGCAGCTCATGGTGCTGAATTTCACCGGGCGAAAAACGGGCCGGCCGTTCTCACTTCCGGTGAGCGCCCACATGATTGACAATCAGCTGTACGCGCTGACCGGCGCCCCGTGGAAACAGAATTTCCGCGGCGGTGCGCCCGCGCAAGTCGTCTACGACGGCAAGCAGACGCCGATGCGCGGGGAGCTCCTCCGCGACCGCGCCGTCGTCTCCGACCTCTTCCTGCGCTGCGCCGAGTCCTACGGCGTTCGGCGCGCCCAGCGGATGATCGGGCTGAAGTTTCGCGATCAACGCATACCGACGCGCGAGGAGTTCGCGGAGGCGGTCGACCGCATGCACCTGGGAGCGGTGCGCCTGACTCCGGCTGAATAGCCGCTACTCGCCGGAGCCGGCCGCACGCAGATGCGCGGTGAGCAGGCGTTGGTCGAACCGTGAGCGTGCCGCGATCAGCTCCTTGCCCAATTCGGAGAAGTCTTTCGCGATTTGTTCGGCGAGCACGCCCAGCTTCATGTTGCGCACCTGGGACAACGATTTGAGCAGGTTGAAAGCCGCCAGCTCGTCGACGCCGTAGACCAGCATCAGCATTCCCTTGGTCCGGTCGATGGCGCCGCGCCGCTCGGCGATCTCGGCCACCTCCGCGCTGATGTTCTCCTCGCGTTCGCGGTTCGATGTCGGTGTGACGTCGACGTAGAAGCCATGGGTGCCGATGACGTCGCCGCCGCTGTCGCAGAACTGATCGCCCACCACGACCACCTCATGGGTGTTGCCGCGGGTGTCGACAATGCGGTGCCTGGTGCTGAACGGCCGCCGGCGTTCGACCATCTCGTTGATGGTCGCGGCCACCTGGTTGCGATCCTCGGGATGCTTGTGGGAGATCACCAGCTCGGTGGTCGGGGTCACCGTTCCGGGTTCGTAGCCGTGCATCCGCTGCACTTGCTCCGACCATTCCCAGCGCTGGTCTTCGAAGTAGAAGCGAAACCAACCGGCGCGCTGCGGCGTACCGCCGGCCAAGGCCTGCTCTACCGCCGCCGTCTGGCCGTCTAATTCCCACGCCATGATGCACGCTCCGGGTCTGATGCCGACCTCGCCGCCCGCTTCTTGAGCGACTCGTGACAGATAACGCCGCTTTCCAGCAGCCGAAGCTCGGACACGCGACACAGTTCGCGCGATCGGTCGAGCTGTTCGCGCGCGCGTTCCACGGAACTCGCGACGGAACGCTGCAGCGATCCGGCGGCGTCCCAGTGCGCAGTCCGGCCGGCTCCCGAGCTTCGCCGAAGAGCCTCCCGCAGGACGTCCGTCCGCCGCGCCGCTCGGGCGCGATGAGCCTTTTGCCGACAGGCCGGCGAGCAGTAAACCGCGTCGGACCGTGCCGAGAAGCCCGTCCCGCACACCGCGCACGTCATCGCTGGCATATCCGTTACGTTACAGCTCTGGGGGGCGTGTCACCGCTAGGACCACGGAATTGTGCGGCCCCCGAACGGTCAACCCAGCTGGTCGCGCAGCCGTTCGACGAGCAGGACCAACGACCAACTTCGCGCAGTGCGACCCGGCGGGAGGAAATCGTTGAGCTCTGCGTACGCCCGAACTTCGACATCGCCGGTCGGCTCGGTCACCCACCCGGCCCCGCGCCGGCGGCGGCCCGGGTTCGGGCGATGACCGGTTGCTCGAAACCGGCGTGGCCCACCGCGCGTCGCACCGCCTCATCGATCGCGCCGGTGCGGTCGGTCGGCACCAGCGCGATCACACAGCCGCCGAACCCCCCGCCGGTCATCCGCGCGCCCAGGGCGCCCGCCCGCACCGCGGTGTCCGCGATCAGGTCGATGTGTTCGGTGGTGATCTCGAAATCGTCACGCATCGACGCGTGCGAGGCGCTGAAGATTCTTCCCGCCTCGGCGAAGTCCGAAACATTGAGCGCCGCAACACAATCGAGCACCCGCTGGTTCTCGCTCAGCACGTGGCGGGCCCTGCGGGCGTCGACCGGATCGCGCACCGCGGCGGCCAGCGAGGGACCACGGTCCTGGACCTCCCGCAGCGACGACACCCCGAGATCCGCGGCCGCCCGCTCACACGACGCGCGGCGCGCGGCATAGTCACCGTCGGCGTTGCTGTGGGGGGCGCGGGAGTCGATCACCAGCAGCGTGACACCGTCGGCGTCCGGGTCGAAGGCCACCGGCGTGACCGTGACGTCGCGGAAATCGATCAGCAGCGCGGTCGCCGGCCGGCCGTACAGCGAGGCCAGCTGGTCGAGCAAACCCGTTGGGGCGCCGACGTACTCGTTCTCGGCGCGCTGGGCGAGCCGCGCCTGCTCCTTCGGGTCGATGCGCACCCCGGCGGCCGCCGCGATGGCGCCCAGCGCCGCGCACTCCAGCGCCGCCGACGACGACAACCCCGACCCCATCGCCACGTCGCTGGTGATCCGCATCGCGCCGCCGGGCAGCGGGTGGCCGGCCTGACGCAGCGCCCACATCACGCCGGCGACGTAGGCGGCCCAGCCGGTCACGCCGCCTGGAGCGGTGTCCAGCGGGATGCGCACCGACCCGTCCGCGCGGTCGCTGGCCGCGGTGATCGCCTCGCCGCGGTCGGGCGTGAACGTCACCACCGTGCGTTGCGGCAACGCGATCGGCAGCGCGAACCCCAGGTTGTAGTCGGTGTGCTCCCCGATCAGGTTGATCCGCCCGGGCGCGGAGTACCGGACGGTCACGCGAGCTCCCGGAGGCGCTGGGCCACGCTCTCGGGCGTCACATCGCTGATGAACGCTTCCATGGCCGACTCGGAGCCCGCCAGGTACTTGAGCGTGGTGGCGCTGCGCCGGACCGACATCAACTCGACGTGGAAGTAGCCGTCGGCCTGCGCGACGGTATCGGCGTATTGGTGCAAAGCCGAAATGTAGGGCAGCGGCGAGGAGTACATCCGGTCGAATCGCCTCAGCACATCGAGGTAGATCCGCGCGAACCCGTCCAGCTCGTCCTCGCCGAGCTCGATGATGTTGCGCACGAACCTGTTCGGGTAGATGTGCACCTCGACCGGCCAGCGCGCGGCGAACGGCACGAACGCGGTGAACAGGTCGTCGCGCGCGATGATTCGGCTGCCGTCTGCGACCTCGCCGGCCAGCAGGTCGGCAAAAAGATTGGTGCCGTGGTGCATTCGATGCCTGCGCGCCTGGCCCAGCATGGCGGCGGTTCGCGGCGTGAGATAGGGATAGCCGTAGATTTGACCGTGCGGGTGCGTCAACGTCACCCCGATCTCCTCGCCGCGGTTCTCGAAGCAGAACACCTGCTCGATGCCCGGCGTGGCCATCAGGCCGCCGGTGCGGTGCCGCCACGCGTCGACGACCAGCCGGGCGTGCGCCGGTGCCAGCCCCGCGAACGAGCCGGTGTGGTCGCTGGAAAAGCAGATCACCTCGCAGCGGCCGTGCCCCGGGGCGGACACGAAGCCGTCACCGGCGGGCACGAGCGCCGGTCCGGTGCCGGACAGGCTGGGAAACCGGTTTTCGAAGACGACGACGTCGTAGTCCGGGGCGGGCACCTCGCTGGTCAGCCCGGTCGGACCGGGGCACAGCGGGCACTCGTCGGGGGGCGGCTTGTAGGTGCGGTTTTGGCGTAGCGCGGCGACGATCACCCACTGCCCCGTCGTCTGGTCGAACCGCAACTCGGTCTGCTGCCCGTCGCGCGCCGGCAGCGGCCTACGGTCTTCGACCGGCGCCGGACGGTGCCCGGGCAGCGCGAAGAACAGCAGGTCACGGCCGTCGGCCAGCTTCGCCCGCGTCGGCGCTGTCACGATGTCGAAGACTAGCTTGTGCCGAAGTTCGGGTAACCATGATGCGTTCAACAGGCGAGAAGGGGGGCGCGGCGATCAGCGTTTTCTACGAACAAGCCGGCAACTGGGTGATCGGCTCCGACCCCGGTCTGCTCCGGCTGCGGATGGCGGCGCGGACGACGGCCGCGCTCGGCTGTTCGCTGCTGGCCCTGTACGTCCTGACCCGGGCGACAGGACAGCCCCTGACCGTCGCCTTGTTGGGCGTCGTCATCACGATGGTCGCGTCGCGCTCCGTCAACGAGCCGGACCCGCACCAGCAGCGGATCACCATGGCGCTGCTGCCGCTGCCCGCCGCCGTCTCCATCACGGCCGCCGCGGTGCTCGCTTCTCACCAGGTGGTCAGCGACGCGGTGTTCGTGATGGTGGTGTTCGCCGCCGCGTACGTTCGCCGCTTCGGGGCGCGCGGCCGGGCGCTGGGCATGGTCTCGTTCATGTCCTACTTCTTCACCTTGTATCTGCGAGCGCGCATCTCGGAGCTGCCGTGGATGATCGGGGCTGTCGCGGTGGGCACGGTCTGCACATTCGTGATGACCACCTACGTCATGCCCGACCGGCCGGAGCGCGTGCTGCGGGCGACCGTCCGGGCGTTGCGGGCCCGGATGGCGATCGTCGTCGGCACCACGGCCGAAGCCGTGCGTACCGGCCGCCTCGACGAACGGCGCCGGCGTCGCATGCGTGCGCGCACCCTCCGGCTCAACGAGACCGCCCTGATGGTGCAGAGCCAGATCGAGGACAAGGCCGACCCCGCCATGCTGTGGCCGGGTGTCACCGCCGAGCAGTTGGCGCCGTGGCTGCTGGACGCCGAGCTGGCCGTCGAATGGGTGGCCACGGCCGGGCGCCGGGCCGCGGCGCTGACCGCGGAGAACCCGGACGCCATACCGAGCCAAACGCGGGCCGAGCTCGTCGACGCGCTCTCGCGGCTGGCGCGCGCCATCCGCCTCCCCGAACCCGGCGGCCTTCGACAGGCCGCTGCCCAAGCGCAGCGGCTGCTGGACGAGCAGTGCGGCCCCGCCGACGACGACCCGGGCAGCGCCGCCGTGCGCCGCCTCGCCCTCGCGGTAATCAACGCCGCGACAGCGACTTCCGACGTCCGGGCCATCGTCGACCGCGCGGCCACCGGGGGTGCGGGCGGCGTGGAAACCAGGGATAGCGAGCGACCGCCGGCCGCCGGCGACGCGCCCCCGGACGAAGCCGCCGAACAAGCGCAGCCGGCGGGCCTACGACCGACCACCCGGCAGGCCATCCAGGTCGCCGTCGCCGCGTCGCTGGCGATCGTCGCCGGCGAACTGGTGTCGCCGGCCCGCTGGTATTGGGCGGTGATCGCCGCGTTCGTCATCTTCGCCGGCACCAACTCGTGGGGCGAAACCTTGACCAAAGGCTGGCAACGGCTGCTCGGCACCTTGCTCGGCGTGCCCTGCGGTGTGCTGGTGGCCACGTTGCTGGCCGGCGACCGGACGGCCGCGCTCGCCGGCATATTCGTGTGTCTGTTCTGCGCCTTCTATTTCATGACGGTCACCTACAGCTTGATGACCTTCTGGATCACGACGATGCTGGCGTTGCTGTACGGCTTGCTCGGCCAATTCTCGTTCGGCGTACTGATGTTGCGGATCGAAGAGACCGCGCTCGGTGCGGTCATCGGAGCGACCGTGGCCATCGTCGTGCTGCCCACGCATACCAGGGCCGCGATCCGCGACGACACCCGCACGTTTCTGGCCAGCCTGTCGGCCCTGATCGAGGTGTCCGCCGCGACCATGTTCGGTGAGGACGAGAGCGTCAGCCCGTCGGAACAGGCACGCCAGCTCGACCGCGACCTGCAGCAGTTCCGGGTCACCGCCAAGCCGCTGCTGGCCGGGGTCGCCGGCCTCGCGGGCCGGCGCAGCATTCGCCGGGCGCTGCGCATCTTCGCGGCCTGCGACCGGTACGGCCGTAGCCTGGCGCGCAGCAGCGAGCAGTACCAGGACCCGGTGGGGTCGCAGCCCCTTGCCGACACCTTCTCGGCCGCCGCGGCCCAGACGCGGCGCAACATCGACGCGCTGGCCGCCGCGATCGGCAGCGGCCGCGCGCCGACCATCGTCTCGGCCGCCGACGACCTCGACGCCGCCGAAACTCTGGCCCGGCAGCGAGACGGCGAGGCGGGATCATCGGGCCAACCGGGGCCAGACACCCGGCGATTCCTCACCGCGGTGCACGCGTTGCGTCAGATCGAGCGAGCCGTCGTGACCGCGGCGACCAACCTGGGCGGGCGCGAAACGGCCAAGGCGCCCAGCCCGGTTCGGGGCTGAGGGAGATCAGAGGCCGGGCAGGCACGCGGGAAAGTAGCAGGGCTGATTGGGTCCTTGGGCCTTTCGCACCAGGTCGAACAACGCGAACATGGTTTGCAACAGCCGCATTTGCACCCCGGGCCGCTGCGCCGGCGGGAGGTTTCCCACCTCGTTGGACACCGCCGTGGCCTGCTGCTGCAGCTGCGTCAGCCGTTGCTGTCGTTGCGGCGGGGTGAGGTTGTCCCAGTTGTCGTGCAGTTCGGATACCTGCCGCTGCAGCTCTTCGACATCGGCTTCGGGATCGGGCTGCTCGCCCGGTGTCAACGGGTAGAAGTGGCTCGGCACCGGGGCCGCGGCGATCTCGGCCTGCGCGCAACCGGCCGCCGCCACCGCGCCGGCGGCGAGGCCGGCCGCCACGATCGCAATGATTTTCATGAAGGCTTCTTTTCTTCAAGGCTCGGCTTTATGGTGCTGGCAGTAAGGCATGTCGGGTTTGCTACCGATCCCAATAGGCACGTCTTTAGGAGAAGTCCGATGGCCACACCGAACCTCCCGCCGGGCTTCGATTTCACCGACCCCGATATCTATGCCCACCGGCTGCCGGTGCAGGAGTTCGCCGAACTGCGCGCGACGGAGCCGATCTGGTGGAACGAGCAGGCGCCCGACGCCGGCGGGTTCGGCGACGGCGGCTACTGGGTGGTGACCACGCACCGCGACATCCGCGATGTCTCGCTGCGCAGCGACGTCTTCTCGTCCGCGACCAAGTCGATCGTCCCGCGCTACCGGGACGACTTGGCGGCCGGCCAGATTGAGGCGGGCCGGGCGTCGATGATCATGATGGACGACCCCGAGCACAGCCGGTTGCGCAAGATCGTCTCGCGGGCCTTCACGCCCCGCGCGGTCGAGCGGCTGCGGGCCGAATTATCGGAGCGGGCGCGGCGCATCGTCACCGAAGCCGCGGCGGCCGGGTCGGGCGACTTCGTCCGTCAGGTTGCCTGCGAATTGCCGCTGCAGGCCATTTCCGGGCTACTCGGGGTTCCGCAGGAGGATTACGACAAGCTGTTCGACTGGACCAACAACATGATCGGTGGCGACGATCCGGAGTTCGCCGGAAACGACGCGTTGACCTCCGCCGGCGAATTGATGTGGTATGCAATGCAATTGGCCGCACGCAAGCGCGAAGATCCCGGTGAAGACATTATCTCCACGCTGATACAGGCCGACGCCGAAGGCCAGCACCTGTCCGAGGCGGAATTCGGCATGTTCGTGGTCACCCTGGCGATCGCCGGGAACGAGACCACCCGCAACTCCATCACGCAGGGAATGATGGCCTTCACCGACTATCCGGAACAGTGGGAGTTGTTCAAGGCACAGCGGCCCAAGACCACCGCCGACGAGATAATCCGTTGGGCCACACCGATCACAGCCTTTCAGCGCACCGCGTGCCAGGACACCGAGCTCGGTGGAGTCCGGATCGGCAAGGGCCAGCGCGTGGTGCTGTTCTACCGGTCGGCCAACTTCGATGAAGAAGTCTTCGACGACCCCTACGCCTTCAACGTCTTGCGCAGCCCGAACCCGCACGTCGGATTCGGCGGCACCGGAGCGCACTACTGCATCGGCGCAAACCTGGCGCGCATGACGATCGACCTGATGTTCAACGCGCTCGCCGATGACCTGCCCGACCTCACTCCGCTGGCGAATCCCGAGCGACTGCGGTCGTCGTTCATCAACGGCATCAAGCACTGGCAGGTCGATTACCGGGGCGCGCGAACCCCCGTGGCCCACTAGACCAAGCGTCACGCTCACCGCCCGTCGAATGGAATTGATCGCCGGCGTGCGTCAGCTCCCGCCGCCGCGTTGCTGATGGGCGGCGAATTGCGAACGTTCCGCCGTGAGCGGCTAGACGCCGCTTGGCAGTGGTGCCCCCTGGCAAAGCTTTTCGCGGGCAGTGTGCGCGACGACTTCGAGCTGCCGGACTACGGCATATAACTAGCGCGCCGGCGTCTGCGTGGTCGCCGGCGCTGCGGCCGGAACGTCTTTCATTGCCCTCAATCGAAGGCGCGCACCGCGATGCGGTATCAGGACAACGAATTTCAGCTTCTGCCGTTCGCCGGCCGCGGTGGTTGTGCGCAACTCGGCCCGGCGCAGAATCTCGCGCAACACCACGCGCATCTCGACCATGGCGAAGCCGGCACCCAGACAGCGGCGGTTGCCGCCGCCGAAGGGGAACCACGTCGTCGGGGTCAGGGTGGCGCCCAGCATGCGGTCCGGATCGAACCGGTCCGGATCCGGGTACACCGCGGCGCTGGTGTGCACCAGCCCGATTCCCGGCGCCACCATGACCCCGGCCGGCAGCCGGTAGCCGGCGACTTCGGCCGGTTGGGTGAGCACCCGCCCCACGTCGAACACCACCGGCCGGATCCGCAACGTCTCCTTCACCAGCGCGTCGAGATACGCGTCGCCGGCCGAATCGCCCGCGGCATTGGCCTCGGCCGCCATCACGGCCTTGGCCAAGATCGCCGGGTGGCGGGTCAACCGCTCGAGCGCCCAGGACAGCCCGTTGGCGGTGGTGTCGTGCCCGGCCACCAGCAACGTCATCAGCTGGTCCCGCAGCTCGCGGTCGGACATCGTGTGCCCGCCGTCGTCGGCGCGGACCAGCATCGCCAGCACGTCGGTGCGCCCGGACAGGTCGGGGTCGGCGCGGCGCTCGGCGATCTCGGCGTAGAGCAGGCGGTCGGCTTCGGCCATTCGCCGACGCAATCCCCGCCATGGGAGGTAACGCTGCAGCTCCGGCTTCGCCAGTGCCAGCGTCGCCCACGAACCCACGGTGAGCAGCTGCGGCATGATTTCACGCAGCGCAGTGAGCCGAGCCGGGTCCGTGGCGCCGATGACCGTGCGCAGGATCACCTCCAGAGTGATCTCCGACATCTTGGGCGCGGCCGCGAAGCTCTGTCCCACCGGCCAGCCGGCGATGTTCGCCGCCGCGATCTCGGCCATCACCCCCGCCTGACGTGCGACGGCGTCGCGATGGAACGGCGGCAGCATCACCCGGCGGCGATCCCGATGGACGTCCTCGTCGATGACGAGAAGGGAGGTATCGCCGAGCAACCCGCTCAGAATCGAATTTGCTTCGCCGGCATGGAAGACGTGCGGGTCACCGGCAAACACCGTCTTGATGTCCGCCGGGTCGGCCAGATACACCAGCGTGCCCATGCCCGCGACACGCAGCGTGAACACGCTCCCATAACGACGGCGGCAGGCGGCAACGAATTGCGATCCACGGTGCAGCATCAACGCGGCCTGTACCGCCCGGGGCAGCCGGGGCCCCGGTGGAAGCGCGGTGGGCGGGGCGGTGCGCATCGCCGCAATTTTACGACCGGCCTGCGCACCGAAGCGATGCTTAGATCACAAGTGCAGCTGTGAGCTCTCCGCTTCGCGGTGGTCGCCGGTCGCGATGAAGTCCTCGATCAGCTCGATCACCTGGTTCGGCGCCTCGACCTGCGCAAAGTGGCCGACGTCGGGCAGAATTTCGAGCCTGGCGTCGGTACGGGCCTCGTGCGCGGCGTAGGCGTGATCGACGGGAATGATGGCGTCACGCTCGCCCCAGATCGCCATCACGGGCAAGTCGTCGCGCAGCCGCAGCCTGCTGAGCGCGCTGACCGCCTGGCCCCGGTAATCGACCACCGATCGCAGCGTGCGCAGGAACGACTGCCGGGTCTCGGCGTCGGACAGCGACGAGTATGCGCTCCACATCTCGGCCCCGCGCGGCGAGTGGATGCCGGCGCCACGCAACCACGACCTGAGCCGATTGCCGACGGCGAGGACGGGCTTCGGCGCGATGATCGGCAGCACCAGCTCCGCGCCGGGCGCCGAGAGCAGCCGCAGCACCCAGCCGACGTCGGGGCCCAGGCCGCCGCTGCTGATCAGGATCAACCGCTTGGCGTAGTCGGGGTGCTGGTAGACGAACTGCATCGCGACCCCGCCGCCGAGCGACTGACCGACCAGGGTGGCCTGGCTGACGCCGAGTTCGTCGAGCAGATCACGAAGCCACACCGCGAAGGCGCCCAGCGAATAGTCCGTGCGGGGTTTCGCCGACTCGCCGTGGCCGAGCAGGTCCGGCGCGATGACCCGGAACTTCTTCGACAGCGTCGGTATCACCGATCGCCACGTCTCCGAGCTTCCGGCCATCCCGTGGATGAGTAGGAGCACCTCGCCGTCGCCCTCGTCGCGGTAGGCGACGCGATCGCCGTGCAGCTCCAGATACTTCAACTCGTTCATTGCCCGGGGATACCCGCTCTCGCCTCGCTTACGGCCGAGATCGGGCGAATCGTGACGGAAAACGCTTCCGGCCCCCACAGTGCCCGACGCCTCAGCCATGATTTAGTCCATGACCGAACCGGTTGCGGCCCGCGTGGCCGTCTACCTCGACTTCGACAACGTCGTGATCTCCCGATACGACCAGGTCAACGGCCGCAGCTCGTTCCAGCGCGACAAAGCCAAGGGGCTCGAGCAGTATTCCGAGCGGCTGGACCGGGCCACCGTCGACGTCGGCGCGATTCTCGACTTCGCGTCGTCGTTCGGGACCCTGGTGCTCACCCGCGCCTATGCGGACTGGTCGGCGGATATCAACGCCGGGTACCGCGGGCAGCTGGTGGCCCGCGCGGTCGACCTGGTCCAGTTGTTCCCCGCCGCGGCCTACGGCAAGAACGGCGCCGACATCCGGCTGGCCGTCGACGCCGTCGAGGACATGTTCCGCCTCCCCGACCTCACCCACGTGGTGGTCGTGGCCGGCGACTCCGACTACATACCGCTGGCCCAGCGCTGCAAGAGGCTCGGCCGCTACGTCGTGGGCATCGGGGTGGCCGGCGCATCGAGCCGGGCGCTGGCGGCGGCCTGCGACGAGTTCGTCATCTACGACTCGCTGCCAGGGGTGCCGGCGCTCGAACCCCAGCCCGCGGGCGCCGAGGCGGAGGCGAAGCCGTCCAAGCAACGGGCCGGGCGCGCCAAGCCGGCGCAGCCCGACGAGCCGGAGCCACCCGATCCGCAGGCCGCCGCCACCGCGCTGCTGACGCGAGCGCTGCAAATCGGCCTGGAGAAGGACGACGTCGACTGGCTGCACAATTCGGCGGTGAAGGCACAGATGAAGCGGATGGACCCGTCGTTCAGCGAAAGGTCTTTGGGATTCCGGTCATTCAGCGATTTCCTGCGTTCGCGGTCCGATGTCGTGGAGTTGGACGAGACGTCGACGACACGGATGGTCCGGCTTCGTGCCCCGGAGTGAACCCGACGTGGGGCCCCGCTGGCTCACTCGCAACGTCCGGGTGCTCTCCGGGGTCTCGTTTCTGCAGGACACGGCCAGCGAGCTGCTGTATCCGCTGTTGCCGATCTACCTGACGGCGGTGCTGGGTGCGCCGCCGTCGGTGGTGGGAGCCGTCGAGGGCGCGGCCGAGGGCGCCGCCTCGCTGACGAAACTCGCCTCGGGCCCGCTCGGCGACAGGTTCGCCCGGCGCCCGTTGATCGCCACCGGGTACGGGATGGCGGCGCTGGGCAAGGTGATCATCGCGGTGGCCGCGGCGTGGCCGGGCGTGCTTGCGGGTCGCGTCGTCGACCGGCTCGGTAAGGGCGTGCGCGGCGCGCCGCGGGACGCGCTGCTGGTCGACGATGTGGACGAGGCGCTGCGCGGCCGGGTTTTCGGCTTCCACCGCGCGATGGACACCTTCGGCGCCGTCTTCGGTCCGCTGCTCGGGCTGGTGGGTTATGAGCTGCTCGACCACCGGATCGCGCCGTTGCTGTATGTCGCCATCGTGCCCGCCGTCCTCAGCGTGGCCCTCGTCTTCCTGGTGCGCGAGCGCAGCCATCGCGTCCCGCGAGCGCAGCGGCAATCGATGTGGGCCGGCGTGCGCTCGTTGCCGCGCCCGTATTGGCGGGTGACCGCACTCCTCGTGCTGTTCAGCGTGGCGAATTTCCCCGATGCCCTGCTCTTGTTGCGGCTCAACGAGATTGGTTTCTCGGTGGTGGGGGTGATTCTGGCGTACGTCGGTTACAACGCGGTGTATGCCCTGGCCAGCTACCCGGCCGGATCGCTTGCCGACCGCGTCGGCAGGCCGGCGTTGTTCGGCTTCGGCCTGGCGTTCTTCGCGATCGGCTACATCGGGCTGGGACTGACCACCGACACCGTGACGGCGTGGCTGCTGATCGGCGCCTACGGGCTGTTCACCGGGTGCACCGACGGCGTGGGCAAGGCCTGGATCTCGGGCTTGGTCGACGCGGAGCACCAGGCCAGCGCGCAGGGCGTGTTTCAGGGCCTCATCGGACTGGCCGTCCTGGCGGCTGGTTTGTGGGCGGGCTTCCTATGGGGCGCGAATGGTCAACTGCCGCTGCTCATTTCGGGAGTCACCGGCGGGGTGTTCGCGGTCGCGCTGATCGGCGACCAGCTGGTCCGCGGCATGAGACAGGGGTAGGTCTCGAACCGCACGGCCACACACGCCTCCCAATTTGTATGGCCCGCTGGGCCGAGAGTCCGCGAGATCGTTGACACGCAATCCGTGCGGCCATACATTGTTTGAAAGTTGTCGCGGCCGGACGGCTCGTGCGACCTCGAGGAGACCGTCATGACCGTCGGTACCGCTCCCACAAGCGTTTTCGATGCCGATCTGCCGACCCTGGCCTATGGCGCCGAAGAAACCCCGGCCGACGTCTATCCCCGCCTCCAGGCGGCGCAACGGCAGGCACCCGTCGCCATCGGGCCGCACGGGCCCGAAGTCCTCTCCTACCATCTCGTCCGCTCCGTTCTTCGCGACGCCCGATTCCATATCCCGCCGGGGATCAACCTGCTCGTCCAGGGCGTCACGTCGGGCCCCTTGTGGGACAAGGTGATCAACAGCCTGCTGTGCCTGGAAGGCGACGCACACCATCGGCTGCGCAGCCTGACGTCGAAGGCCTTCACGCCCCGCGCGACCCTGCGGCTGCACGACACCATGGTCGAGGTGATGAACGGGCTGGTCGACGGGGTCATCGACGCGGGTCGCTGCGATGTCGTCACCGACCTTGCGCGCCCCTACCCCGTTCCGATCATCTGCGCATTGCTCGGCGCTCCGCGCGAGGACTGGCAGCAGTTCTCGTTGTGGGCGGACGACGTCTTCAAGGCCTTCAGCTTCAGCGTCGACCTGCGCGCGGTTGAGCCCGTCGTCATGAACGCGTGGCACCAGCTCGACGCGTACGTCGACGACATGGTCGCGCGGCGGCGGCACAGCTTGACCGATGACCTGCTCTCCGACCTGATTCGCGCCGAGGATGACGGCGACCGGCTGAACACCGCCGAGCTGCGGATGCTCGCGGGCGGCCTCCTGCTGGCGGGGACGGACACCACTCGGAATCAGGTGGCCGCCTCGGTGCACGTCCTGTGCGAGCACCCGGAGCAATGGGGCCTGCTCAAGGAGCGCCCGGAACTGGCGATGCGCGCGGTCGAAGAGACCATGCGCCACTCGCCGATCGCGTGCGGGACCCTTCGACTGGTGGTCGAGGACGCCGAGCTGGACGGCTACCTCTTTCCCGCCGGAACGATGGTCCTGGTGAACACGGCCGCGGCCAACCGCGACCCGGCGGTGTACGACGAGCCCGAGCGGGTCGACATCACGCGCGAGGGGGCGCCGCCCATCCTGACCTTCGGCGGCGGCGTGCACTACTGCCTGGGCGCCAACCTGGCCCGCCGCGAGATCGCCGAGGCGCTCAACGTCATCGCGGGCCGCCTGCTCAACCCGCGCACCGCGGGACCGGTTCCGTGGAAACCGATGGTGAGCCTCAGCGGGCCGAAGAGCCTGCCCATCGAGTTCGACCGGTAGCCGGTTGGCGGGCCGGGTGTGACCAAGACCGCCTGACACAAGTCGCGGTTACTCGCCGCCCGCCTTACGCTCGTTGGTTACACGAACTTAACGGGGGTTTTCCGATGCGGGCTTTCACGGGGCAAACTGTGCCCAAATACGGGCTTGCCCTCGTCGCGTCGGTCACCTGCCTGGCCGTCGTGTCCTGTTCGGAAACCGCGTCGCCGCCCGCGGCCACCCCGACCACCTCGACTTCTTCGTCGAAAACCGCCACCAGCGCAGCTCCGTCGCCAGCCGCGATAACGGGTCCGCTGGAGAAGGATTGGAAAAGCTATGGCGGAACGGCGTACTTCGGTTGCCCTGACAAACTTTCGACGAGCAAATCCGCGCTCGAGGACATCCGACCGAAAATCTTCGATCCGAAAACCGGTCAATACATCGCGCCGGCCGTTCCGGCGGTCGCCGCCGGCGAGAACCTCACCGGCGCCATCTGCGCGCTGACGGGCACGGCGGACGACATGAGGGTCGTCTACATCGTCACGACCGTCAAACCCGCCCAACCGCAACAACCCGCAGTCACCACAGCGACCGCGTACGCCTACGACTTCAAGGCGGCTCAACCGTTGGCGACAAAAGAACTGCAGCCGCCGACCCCCGACCTCAAATTCACCGCGGCGAAGGACTGGGGGCTCGCCTCGACCGCGACGGGTGTGGCGTGGACCAACGCCCTCACCGACGGGCACGGCGCCACGTCACCGCCCCGGACCCTGCTCCTCTCCGGCGCCGACCTGTCGACGCCGTGGAGCGACCCACAATCCGGGCGTGCCTGGCAGGACGTGCTCGCGTTTCAACGCAACACCGACCCCGCCAAGACGTCGGGCGCCGAGCTGCGCCGGCCCAGCGGGGAGGCGATCTATCAGGACAACGACATCCGCAGTGTGGATGCCGAATTGACGGATGGCCCAAACAAACTGGTCCAGATCACGCACTGGGATTCTTACAATCCCCCGGTGCTGTCGACGATGTTCTATGACCTGAACGCCAAAGCCGTCATCAAGGTCGGCGACTCGGACCGCATTCCCGGTGGCGGGTTATCCGCGACGCTGTCCGACGGGAAATTGTTTGTCGATGGCCATGATTCGGACAACTCCGCGTTCGGCTTCGGGGTGTGGAACCTGCGCGGCCAGCAGTGGGATTATCTGAAGACGCGGGACGACGCGAAGAAGATGTCGATCGCCAAGGTGGCGTTCTTCGAAGACCACTTGTACATCACCAACGCCGGCAATACGTTTGCCGTGCTCGCCCTGCCCGCCACCGATCCGATTGCGACCACTTGGTCCGTCCGGCCCTTCACGCGAATATCGGGCTGGACGCTGGTATGCCGCGGTGAGAATGCCGCGGCCTTGAACGGGGACTGCAAGGACATCGTGATGGTGCAAGACCAGGAAGGCCACTTCCCGGGCCCCTGGTCCTGATCTCTTCAGCTGTCCCGTGTCAAGTGGCGGCGGAGAAATTCCGCCTCCACCGAGCTGATCGCCTCGAAGAGCAGTTTCTCCGCGGTCACCTTGCGGTAACGCGGCAGCGCGAACAGCATGCGGGGGGCCAGCGCATTGCGCCAGCCGACGGCCTCGCCGCCCAGCGCCTCGAACGCGGCCTTCGCCTCGGGCTCCGTGAACACCGCGGCGTGGCCGGGATCGGCAACCACCGGAACCAGATACGGCTCCCGACCCCACTTGGCGCCAACCACATCGCGCACCGCTGCGACGGTGAATTGCAGCGTCCGCCACGTCACGTCCCAACTGAGACGCTGGCGCAGCCCGCGGCCCCGGTGCCAGCCGTCAATCAGCGGGACCTGCGTCACCACGGCGGCTATTTCGGGATCCGTGGCGGCGACCGCCAGCACGTGGCCACCGCTGAGGGACGTTCCCCATACGGCAATTCGACACGGATCGATGTCGTCACGGCCGCGTGCGTATCGCACCGCCGCCCGGTAGTCATCCTGTTGTTCGGCGACGTTGATGACTTGCCGCGGGTCACCACCGCTGGCTCCGAAATGCCGGTAGTCGAAGGCCAACACCGCCAGGCCCGCCGCCGTGAACTTCTCCGCGTACGCGGGCAGACCCAGGCGCTTGGTGGCGCTGCCGCCGTGCCCCATCACCACACATGCGAGCCTGTCGCTCACTTTCGCGGGCCGGTAGAGATCGGCCGCGCACCGCACCCCACCGGACTCGAAGAACACTTCCTGCAGCACTGACACCCGGTCCCACTCTGAGTCGGTACAACGTGGTCTCAATCTGCCCCGCGGCGCGCCGCCCCACCAGAACCGAGAGGACCACCCTTCGGTGACCTTGGCCCCTACTGGACGGGAAGGCGGATGTCGATGCTCTGGGTATGCGTGGCAGACGACCGCAGCTGCTGCTCGACCAACTACACGACGAACGCGGCCGGCGGGTTGTGCTCGTCTCGCACTGTCTGCTGAACGAGAACACGCGTTACGCCGGCGGCGCCACGCGATGCGGTGCGGTGTCTGAGGTGGTCGGTGAGCTGATCCACGCGGGTTACGGCATCCACCAGCTGCCGTGCCCGGAGCGGCTGGCCTGGGGCGGGGTGCTCAAGCCGCACAGCCTGCACCTGTACCACTCCAAGGGCGGATGGCTGTATCGGCTGCGCGGTCCACTGCTGCGCGCCTTTGTCGCCTGGACCCGCCTCGTCTATCGGCGCTTGGCGCGTCAGGTCGTCCGCGACGTTGTCGACTACCAGCGGTCCGGGATCACGGTTGCCGGCGTCGTCGGGATCGGCGCCTCGCCGTCGTGCGGGGTGACCACGACCCTGGACATGCGGGCCTCGCTGGAGGTGGTCGCGGCCTGCCCGGCGGCCGCCCTGACGCGGGATGTGATGAACGAGCGGGCCGTTCTCGGGTGCCGCCGCACGGGCGAGGGCTTGTTCATCGCGGCGCTGGATCGACGGTTGAGCCGTCGGGGGTTGCAGGTCCCGGCGCTCGAACACGACCTCGCCGCGGAGCTTCGCGGTGCGCGGCAGACGGTGCTCGCCGCGGGAGCGGTGCGGNCCCTGGGCGCGCTCGGGAACCGGGGCGACATCGTAAGCCACTGACCCGCTTCCGATTTCTCCCCTGAGCGACGTTACGTTGACGTCGGTACCCTACGGGGGTATGGTCGCCGAATGGAGGCGCGTGGCCTTGCTGCTGCGAACCACCGACTCCCAGCGACAGGCCGTAAGTGACCCATTCCCAACTGATTGCGAGACTCTTCGTCAGCATCGCAATTGTCCTCGCAGCCGGTGTAGGGGCAGCGCCACCGGCAAGCACCGAGCCGAATGTGTTCGGTAACCTGAGCTGCCATTGCCAGTCACCGCCGGATCCGGGTGCGGATGTGCCCGGTCAAATCGCCCGGGGACTCCACGACGGCCTCTCTCGACTGCAAACCCATCGGGGCGACTCGCCGCCGGCCAGGCCCTAAACGGACCGACATCGGCGGAACGAATGCGGACAGAGATGGCTCGCGCCCGAACCCTTTCGGGCGGTGACGCGTCGAGCCGCTAGAAGAGGTGGGGGGTGCTTCGGTGATGTCGGTGGTCGTAGTGCACGACCGCCGCGACCACGCCGGCCCCGACAGCGACACAGGACAGCAGCGCGGCGGCCGCCACCATCGCCCAACCCAGGTGGCCGGTACCGGCCGCGAAGAGGGCCATCGGCAGCGCGGCGAACGCGAGCAGCGTGGACAGCCACCCGGTCCAGGCGGCGAATCTGTTGAGCATCATGATTGAGCCTCCTTAGCCGTCAGTCACGATCATCGTCCTTGCCGTGACCGGACGGAAGGTCTAGCCAGCTCGCGGTCGCGTGGGTCGGCCGAGTGCCTTATTATCTGCGTATGCATGCAGGTAAGCGGGCAGCGTGGCGATGACCGCAGAGAGCGGCCACCACCACCATGGTCCTGATCACGGCCACCCCCACGGAATTCGCGGTATCGCGGCCCACCTCTTCGTCCCGCATAGCCACGATGCCGCCGACAGCGTCGACACCGCCCTGGAATCCAGCGCCGTCGGCATCCGGGCGGTCAAGGTCAGCCTGATCGGCCTGGCCGCGACCGCCACCATGCAGGTGGTCATCGCCGTCGTGTCGGGGTCGATCGCCCTGGCCGCCGACACCATTCACAATTTTTCGGACGCACTGACCGCGGTCCCGCTCTGGATCGCGTTCTCGTTGGGCCGTCGCGCGGCAACCCGCCGCTACACCTACGGCTACGGTCGTGCCGAAGACATCGCGGGCTTGTTCGTCATCGGCATGATCGCCCTGTCGGCGGTCATCGCCGGATACGAGGCCGTCCTGCGGCTCATCCATCCCGTCGCCGTCGAGCACGTCGCCTGGGTTGCGGTGGCCGGCATCGTGGGCTTCCTCGGTAACGAGGGCGTCGCGAGTTACCGGATCCGGGTGGGCCGCCGGATCGGCTCGGCCGCCCTCGTAGCCGACGGCCTACACGCGAGGACCGACGGATTCACCTCGCTGGCAGTGCTTTTCGGAGCGATCGGTGTTGCTCTGGGCTACCCGATTGCGGACCCGGTCGTCGGCATGATCATCACGGTGGCGATCGTGGCCGTGCTGTACCGCGCCGTGCGCGACATCTTCCGCCGGCTCATGGATGCGGTGGACCCGAGCCTCGTCGACACCGCCGAGGCGTGCCTGGCCGCCCGGCCGGGCGTCCGCAGCGTGCGCAGCATCCGGATGCGCTGGATAGGTCACCAGCTGCATGCCGACGCGGAACTCGACATCGATCCCGACACCAGCCTCGAGGACGCCCACCGCATCGCTCATGACGCCGAACACGAGCTGACTCACGCGGTGCCGAAGCTCAACAGCGCACTCGTGCACGCCTACCCGGCACACCACGACGAATAGGACGTCCTCACGTCAGGCCCAGCGCCTGCGGGACCATGTAGAGCCCGAAGCCCATGACAACGAGGCACAGAACCCAGGTGATGTATTTGTGCGGCCCGCGCATGCGCCACTGCTCGGGCAGCGCCTTGGCCTCCAGCGCCAGCAGCAATCCCAGCACGATCGGCAGCAGCAGCGCGTTCATCACTTCGACGTCCACGGCGAGGTTCACCAGGTCGACGCTGGCCAGGACGAGCACGGCGCCGACGACGTGGGCCAGCCCGTAGGTGATGTAGAACTTGGCGGTCTCACGGTTGGGGCGCTCGTTGAGCGTGTGCCGCCACCCGAAGACCTCCGCGAGCCCCCATGCCCCGGCGAGGGAGGCGACGATCGCGGCGACCAGCGCCGCGCCGAGCATTCCCAAGCCGAAGAGGACCGTCCCGCCGGTGCGGCCCAGGTAGGGGGTGAGCGAATTGGCGATCTCGCCGACGGTGTTCAGGGAGGCCCCGCCGTCGTGCTCCCCCACCGTCGAGGCCATCGTGACGACCACCGCGATCATGATCAGCTGAGTCAGCACCGCGCCGGTGGCCGTGTCGTAGCGGGCCTGCCGAATAGTGGCCTCCGACAACCGCTTATCCACCACGGCGCCCTGCTGGTAGAAGACCATCCACGGCATGATGACGGCGCCGACGTTGGCCGCGACCAGCAGCAGATACGACGAGTTGCCCAGCGGCATCGAAGACAATCCGTCCAGCAGCGCGTCCAGCCGTGGCCGCGCCAGCACCATGGCGACCAGGAACGCCAGCTCGGCCGCGCCGACGATCAGACCGATGCGCTCGACGCGCCGGTAGCTGCCGGTGAACGCCAACGCCAGCAGCGCGGCGGTTGCGACCGGGATGCTGACCCACCGCGAAACACCGAACAGCTCCCCCACTCCGGCGACGCCGGCGAACTCCGTCAGCAACGCCCCGATCGCCGAGGCGAACAGCGTGAAGGCCGACAGCCACGCCCAGCCGCGGCCGAACCGCTCCCGGATCAGCGCGCCATGACCGCGCTTGGTGACGATGCCCAGCCGCACCGTCATCTCCTGCACGACGTAGAGGATCGGCATCAACATGAGCTGCGGCAGCACCATCCGGTAGCCCCACTGGGCGCCGGACTGCGACGCGGTGATCAACGACCCCGCGTCGGTGTCCGCCAACATCACCACCAGACCGGGGCCCCAGACCGCCAGCAGCCCCCACCGCAGCCATCGGCCGCGGGCCCGCAGCGACACCGACGGCGGACCGTCGAATTCTTCCGCCACTGTGGTATCGGTCACCCTTGCCCCATTCCTTCACACGACTGCGTCACGGCCCGACTGCCGATGATAACTAAGGCTCACCTAACCGCTGCGGTTTCGCTGAAGAGGGGCATTCTCAAATCTGCGATCCGCCCTCTCCGAGGGCGAGAGTACGTGACGGGAGCATGCACCGGGACCGGCCTGCTCAATTGGGCGTGCGCCCGGTCGGGTCAGGCGTCGATCACCAGGCGCTCGCCCTTGGCCCGGGAGACGCAGACCAGCATCTCGCCGTCGCCCTCCACGGTGCGGCCGCGGCGATCAACCTGCCCCGCAAGCACTTTCACCTTGCAGGTACCGCAGAAGCCTTGCTGGCACGAGTACGCGGTGCTCGGGTCGCCGTCGAGCATCACGTCGAGCGCCGACCGGTTCCCCGGGATGCTGAGCACGCGCCGCGAGCGGGCGAGTTCCAGCTCGAACGGGACACCGTCGACGACGGGCGGCGGGCCGAAGCGCTCGTAGTGCAGTGGCGCGTTCGCGTGCCGGTCGCGCTCCGTACGCACCGCTTCGAGCATCGCGGCCGGGCCGCACACGTAGACGGCCGTCGTGGGTCCGGCGTCGGCCAGCAGTTCGCCGGCGGTGGCGATGCGGCCGCGCTCGTCGTCGGCCCACACGGTTACCCGGCCGGGCGCGATCGCCACGAGCTCGTCGAGTAGCGGCATGTACTCCCGGCTGCGCCCGGCATACACCGCGCGCCAGTCGATTCCGTGCTGCTGGGCGAGCCGGATCATGGGCAGGATGGGTGTCACGCCGATGCCGCCGATCACGAACAGCACCTCGCGCTCGTCGGTGACGAGATAGAACGCGTTGCGGGGGCCCTCGAACTCGACCGTATCGCCCACGTCGAAGGCGTCGTGCATCTCGATCGAGCCACCGCCGCCGTCGGCGATCCGGCGCACCGCGATGCGATAGTCGGTGCGCCGACCGGGCGGACCGCACAGTGAGTACTGGCGGCGGCGGCCCGAAGCCAGCCGGATATCGATGTGCGCGCCGGGAGTCCAGGACGGCAGCAGGCCGCCTTGAGCATCGGCGAGCGTCAACGCGACCACGTCGGGCGTGAGGAGTTCGCGCTTGGTGACCACCGCGGTATTGGTACGCGGCACCGGCACGATTCGCGACGGGTCCCACCGCGACGCCGATGCCAGCCCGCCGAAGAGGGTGCCGACACCCCACAACGCCGTATAGAGACGATCGCGCTTGCGGCGACCGTACAGGTCGGCGGGCCTGCTGCCCCAAATCGTCTGTGCCACAGCAATTATCCTACGTCTGCCGAACGGCGTTCTGATCGGCCCACTCGCTGGTGAGCCGGGCGATGACCTCGGGATGGGAGGAAACCACCCAGTGGCCGCCCTCGATTTCGACGACTCTGCCGTTGGGCGGTATCGAGCCGGTGAACCGCTGCAGGGGCGGCGAGACGAAATAGTCCCAGCGCGCCACCAGCACCTGCACGGGAACCTTGGTCTGCGGCAGCTCCTTGCCCGGCGCCACGAACGGCCCGGGCATGTTGGCGCGGTACAGGTTGAGCCCGTTGACGTAGTCGCGGGTCGACCGGGTGGTCGCCGCGCGCCGCCGGCCGGTCCGGCGCGGTCGGCCGATCATTTCGACCGCCGCGAAGACCGCCACGCTCGCCCGGGACCAGATCGCCAACTCCGGCACCCCCGGACACAGGAAGAACCAGATGTACGTGGAGGCCAACGCCTGCTTGAGGACGTCGAACACGCCGCGGGGTGAGCGGGCGGACCGCAGGAACTTGCCCGCATAGTTCAGGTGCGGGCCGGAGATCGACGTGAACGAGGCGACCTTGCCCATCACCGCGTCGTCGGTGACCGCCGACCAGGCCTGGATGGAACCCCAGTCGTGGGCGAGCAGGTGCACCTGGTCCACGGCGAGGCTGTCGATCACCGCGCCGATATCGGAAACCAGTTGGGGCAGGCGGTATCCCGAGCGCCTCGCCGGCTTGGACGAGGCACCGACGCCGCGCACGTCGAAAGCCACGAAGTTGAAGCGCCCGCCGAGCTCCTCGGCGACCCCGTCCCACACGTGGTGGTTGTCCGGGTAGCCGTGGATCGCCAGGATGGTCGGGCGCCCACGGTCGATCTCCGAGTGGGCGTGGACCGCAAGGGATACGCCGTCGGAAGCGATTACGTTGCTGCACTGGGTCATTCGTGCCTACTCGTGGCGCTCAGTGCGCCGCGCGGGCGGCTGGTGACCGGGCCAGGTAGTCGACCGCGCGCCCCACTCCGCCGAGTTTGGACGGGTGGAAACTCGGCGTGTAGTAGGCGCCGACGACCCGCAGGAACTGGAAGGGACCGGGCACCAGGCCACGCCGTGCCGCGCTGAAGTAGTCGCGCCAGCGCGGTTTGGTGCCCGGCGCCAAGTACGGGTCGACCGAGTACATGAACCGCACCCCGCGAATGAACAACCACAGCAGCGCGGGTGTCACCAGCAGCTGGGTGCGCACCTGGCGCCAGTAGCCGGCGCGCAGGTGCTTCATCGTGTCGAACGCCACCGCCTTGTGCTCGACCTCTTCCGCTCCGTGCCAGCGCAGCAGGTCCAGCATCACCGGGTCGGTGCCCAGGGCGTCGTGTTGCGGGGTGTCGAGGATCCATTCGCCCAGGATGGCGGTGTAGTGCTCGAGGGCCGCCACCATCGACACCCGCTCGAGCAGCCAGCTCTGGCGTCGCCGCCAACCCCATCCGGGCCGGTCCCCGATGAGTCGGGAGAACAGCCATGCCATCTGGTCGGTGAACGGGGTGACGTCGACGCCGTTGGCCGCGAAATGGTCCAGCACCCCCGCATGCGCCTGGGAATGCATGGCCTCCTGGCTGATGAAACCCTGCACGTCCAGCCGCAGCTGATCGTCTTTGATCATCGGCAACGTGTTCTTGAACGCGTCGACGATGAACTCCTCGCCGGCGGGCAGCAGCAGGTGCAGCACGTTGCAGAAGTGCGTGGTGAAGGGCTCGTTGGGCACGTAGTAGAACGGCAGCGTCGCCCAGTCGAAGTCGACGTCACGCGCCTGCAGGACGATCCGCTCGTGGTCGAGCGACGCGTCATGCGGACCCGTCGCCTGGTCGTCGACGGTGAACATGGTGGACCCCCTTGCTTGTCAGGCGCTGCGTTGCGCCTCGGCCTCAGCCTCGGTGATCAGGCGCTCACTGCGCAAGAACCGGACGAGATTCTCGACCGTCTCCGCCAGCGCCGGCTCACGCAGCCGGACGTCGGCCAGCGCGCGCGCACTTTGGTATTGGCTGTTGCCGTAGCGCTTGTCCCGCATCGCCGCGATCTTGTCCGCCGAGCGGGTGAGGAAATCCACCAGCGGGTAGATCGGATCCCGCGGCGTGCATCGCCGGTTCATCTCGGCGACGAACGATCCGATGTCGTGGTACTCGAAGCGGTAGCCGTAGCGCTCGGACAGGACGCGGGTGATGTCGGTCATGTTGTAGTAATCGTCCGCGGTCATGTTGAAAACGCGCCCACCGCCCGTGTCATCCGGCGGCAGCTCCATCAACGCGACGATGTGATCGGCGATCAGGTCCGCGGGCAGCAGGCTGAGCTGGTTGAGCGCGTTGGCGGCGACGCCGTGCTCGATCATGAACGCCATGGTGCGCACCAGGATGTCGTCCTGGCTGCCGAATCCCGCGCTGGTCGGTGAGATCAACGAGGGCCGGAAGATGCGCACGTCGAGCCCCTCCCGCTGGGCGGCGAAGGCCAGCTGCTCGGCGACCCATTTGGTCTGTGAGTAGCCGAAGTCCAGGGCGTTCATCTCCAGATTCGCGTCCGACTCCCCGACCACCGGCTTGACGCTCCACCCGTAGATGAAGGTGCTGGAGACCAGGTGGAAGGTTTTGCGGTGCGCGGTCATGGCCAGCCGCAGCAGCTCGTGCGTCCCGATCACGTTGGCGGGCCGGAGGGCGTCGTAGGTCCTGACGTAGTTGACCAGGGCGCCGTTGTGGACGATGGCGTCGACGCTCTCGGCCAGCCTCTGGAACCCCTGCTCACCGATGCAAAGCTGCGGCGCGGCGAGGTCACCGCAGACCACGCGCACCCGCTTGCGGACCTCGGCTTCCAGAGCCGGCGACCACAGCCGCGCCTTGCGCAGCGACGCGACGATCCGGTCCAGGCCGTGTGCGGAGTCCGTGGCGCGAACCAGCGCGTGGACGGTGCGCGACGTCCGGCCGAGCAGGCTGCTGACCAGGAACGGCCCGAGGAATCCGGTCGCGCCCGTCAGCAGGATGTCGCTGGGCGTGCCCGAGCGCGCCGGCGGCAGCGCCGGCAGCGGAAGCTGTGCGTCGGCACGCATCCGCGACATCTCGTATTCCTCGTACTCGGCCGAAATCTGTTCCAGGGCCTGACGTACCGCGTCCAGCGGCTGCCCGGATCCCTCACCGAACTGCCGCATGAGACGGAAGAACTCGGCGACCGTCAGCCGCTGCAGCAGGCGCGTGTTGACCTCCTCGGCCAGCTCCCCCGCGCCGTGCTCTTCCAGCAGGGCCTGCAGGTCGGCGCGCAGCTCGGCGAGCGCCAGCGAGTCGATGCCGAGGTCCGCGAAGGAGCAGTCCTCCTCGCCGGTGAGGTCGTAGCTCTCGATCAGATTCCGGAACCGGTCCAGCGGCCCCGGGTTCGCGTCGGCGCGGTCGTGCGGCTGATGGGTGTAGGTCGACAGGACGGGCAGCTCGCCGTCCAGCCAGAGCTGACGCGTCGACGACCGCCTGATCTTGCCCGACGTGGTCTTGGGAATGCTGTGCGGCGGCACGAACGCGATGGTGTGCGGGTCGATGTGGCCGTGCCGCCGGATGGCCCGCGCCAGGGCCTTGCCATCCGGTAGCGCGTGCTCGCCGCGCACCTCGGCCACCACGGTCAGCACTTCCTGCTCGTCGTGCTCCACCGAGAAGGCGGCGACGCAGCCGCCGCGGACCTCCGGAGCCGACCGCTCCACGATGCCCTCGATGTCGGAGGGGTAGCAGTTGACGCCGCGCACGATGATCAGGTCCTTGCTGCGGCCGCACACGAACAGCTCGCCCTCGTAAAGGAAGCCGAGGTCGCCGGTGCGCAGGTAGGTGTGCTCGGTGTCGCCGGGGATGCGGGCCGCGAAGGCCTCCGCGCTCAGCTCCGGGCGGTTCCAGTAGCCGCCGCCCTTGGACGGCCCGTCCAGCCAAACCTCGCCGACCCGGCCCTCGCCGAGAGCGTGCCCGGAACCCGGATCGACGATGCGGACGACGTTGCCGTCGATGGGCTTGCCGCAGCTCACCACCGGGGCTTGGTTGCTGTTCTCGGGCTGCGCCTTTTCGACCCGCGCCAGGTTGTTCTCCAGCGCGCGCTTGTTCAGCGCCAGCGTCTGGCGCCCGCGAAGCGAGACGATGAGGGTGTTTTCGGCCATGCCGTACGCGCCGGTGAGCGCGTTCGGCTCCAGGCCGTAGGGGGCGAAACGCTGCCGGAAGCGGGCGAATGTGCTGGCGCGCAGCGGTTCTGCGCCGACGACGATGCTCTCCAGGCTGCTCAGGTCGATCCCGGCGAGCTCGGACGTGGGCAGCTTGTCCTCGCGCAGGCACAACTCGAGGGCGAAGTTGGGCACCGGAGTGTGGGTGGCACGCACGTCGCTGATGAGCCGCAGCCAGGCCGACGGTCGCTTGAGGAAGTCCAGCGGGGACATCGCGTGTGTGGTCCCGCCGACCAGCAGGATGAACAGGTAGGCCGAGATCAGGCCCATGTCGTGGTGTTGCGGGAGCCAGCTGACCAGCACCTCGCCGCCGGTAAAGGCCGAGGCGTTGGCGATGACGTTGGCGTGGCTGACCACCACGCCCTTGGGGTCGCTGGTGGAGCCGGATGTGTACTGCAGGAAGAGCACCGGTCCGGGCGTGTCGGGCACGGGCGTGCCGCCGAAGTCCTGCGTGCCATCGGTTCCGTACCAGGGCAGTTCCGGGCGCCGTTGGGCGTCCGGCCAGGGCGACCCATCGTCGAGGTGGTTGAGCAGCAAGCGGTAGTCGTATTCGAACTGCTTGGTCGACAGCACCGCCTTCGCCTGGCAGTCGCGGGCGATGAAGCTGAGTTTGGCCAATCCCGACTCGAACGACATCGGCAGCGGCGGGCTGACCGGCACGGCGATCACCCCGAGGCGGGCGCACGCATAGAACGCCGCAACCATCTCCAGACCGGGCGGGTAGACCAGCAACGCGCGATCTCCCGGGCGCAGCCCGGCCTCCGCCGACAGGTAGGCGGCCAGCTCGCGCGTCCGCTCGGCAAAACTCTGATAGGTGTAGTGCTCCTGCTCGCGGCCTTCGTCGTCGACGAACCGGAAGAGGGTCTTGTCCGGAGTCAGTGCTTCCCGCATGTGCAGTTGATCAATGAGCGTCTCCATCGCAGGAGCCACCCCCTTCCGGGTTCACTATGAGCGATAAGAACTTTCGGATCAATCGATAAAGCCCAATGTAACGCCGCTAATGGACGTCAGGCAAAGCGTGCAGAGGCCTTTCCGACACTGCACATTAATCTCACAGCATAGGCTTATCATGCGTCACACATTGCGGCGAGCCGCGTCCTCAACTACGGACTTCAGTATTTCAGTTTCCGCTGTTCACCAGGGGATTTTGGCAGGGCAGCGTTCAGCAAGCGCGGGAATACTGAGATACGTATTTGCGTCAATGCTGAATTCTCGGGTTCGAATCGGTACGCAATTGGGCGGCCTTTTCTTCTCGTCTACGCAAAGGGCATAGGGGCGCCCAAACGATTTGAAATCTCGCGCTCGCGGACGACGTCGCCAAGTGATTTCCGCCACGGTTCAGCCGGGCCCCGCGTCGCGGACCTACAGAGATGCGGAGTCAGCCCGTCGGGGCGACGCGGATGAGCGGACCGGCGCGGGCCACCAGCCGGGTGATACCGACGAACCGTTCGCCGTCGATGATCGGTGAGAGCGGCTCCCCGTCGGCCTCGATGATCATTTCGCGGCCATTGACGTCGCGCACCCCACGGCCCCGGAGCGTGCCGTTGGTGAGCGCCGCGGGCAGTTGCGCGACGATTCGCGAAGGCCGCACCTCGCCGGCCTGGAAGTGCAACGCGCCGGGCTTCTCGGCCTTCGGGAAAAGCCGGAAAGGCCCGCCGATCCGCAGGTCGATGGCGCCGGCGTGCAGCACGCGGTGCATCCGTGTCGGAACCTCCTCGCCGTCGATGACGACCCGGGCGCGCGTCGGGGCGAACAGCACCGACGCGTAATTGGCGTTCTGCGAGCGGCCGACTTTCGTACCGAGGTAGTCGCGGAACGAGCGACCGATGACCCGAACGACCTCCCCTCGGCCGTGATCGGGTTTCCCGTAATACATGTCGTAGAACCGATTTCCGACACCCCCGGCGGCCAGTCCGAAACACAGACGATGGAACGCGGCGCCGTCGGCGGTTTCACCGTCGAGTTGCAAGGTGTCAAGGCGCATCTCGGGCGGGGGCCGGTCCGCCTCGGCGGCGGCCGCCAGCGCGCGGATGATGGCATCGGGCCGGCCGCGCACGCGTGCCTTGCGGGCGACGGCGTTGACACTGCCCCCGTTGGTGGGCACGAATGTCGGCCAGCGCTCCGGGTCGCGCTCGCAACGCTCGACCTCGTTGATCAACCAGTGCAGCGCGCCGTCGCCGCCGTCCCCGACGAGGTGGGTGACCCGCGGATGGAGTTGGTCCAGGGTCTTGCCGAGGTCCTCGATCGAGGCGGTTTCGTGCACCTCGCCGAACGGACCGACGATCCGGCGCAACTCGGCGACGCGGTCGCTCCGCCCGCGGCGATTCCTGCGCGCGAGCGGATTCACGATGACCCCTAGATACATCCGTGGCGTCCAGGTGAGGTTCCGCCGGCCATCCCACGCACGATACCTGCGGCGTCCCGGCGGGTGAGATCACGTAGTTAGGGTGGGCTGCATGCCTGGTTGGACCGCTGCAGACCTGCCGTCGTTCGCCGGACGCACCGTCGTGATCACCGGGGCCAACGCCGGTCTGGGCGAGGTCACCGCGCGTGAATTGGCGCGGGCCGGGGCCCGCGTCGTTCTGGCGGTGCGCAACACGGAGAAAGGCAAGGCCGCCGCCGAGCGGATGGCCGGTGATGTCGAGGTGCGCCAACTCGACCTGCAGGACCTGGGGTCGGTGCGGCGCTTCGCCGACGAGATGGCCGCGCTGGACGTGCTGGTCAACAACGCCGGCATCATGGCCACCAAACATGCGGTGACCGCCGACGGCTTCGAGGGCCAGATCGGCACCAACCACCTCGGCCACTTCGCGTTGACCAACCTGCTGCTGCCCAAGCTGACCGACCGGGTGGTGACGGTGTCCTCGCTGATGCACCACTTCGGCTACATCAGCCTCAAAGACCTGAATTGGCAGTCCCGCCCGTATTCGGCGTGGCTGGCTTACAGCCAGTCCAAGCTCGCCAACCTGCTGTTCACCAGGGAACTGCAGCGGCGTCTGGAGGCCGTCGGGTCGCCCCTGCGGGCGCTGGCCGCCCACCCGGGTTGGTCGCACACGAACCTGCAAGGCAATTCCGGACGAAAGCTGGGCGACGCGGCGGTGTTGGCGGTCGACCGCGTTGTGTCCACCGATGCCGAGTTCGGCGCCCGCCAGACGCTGTTTGCGGTGTCGCAGGATCTGCCGGGCGACACCTTCGTCGGTCCGCGCTTCGGTCTGTACGGCCGCACCCAGCCGACCTGGCGTAACTGGCCGGCCAGGCGGGCCGGCACCGCCGTGGCGCTGTGGGACCTATCCGAAGAGCTCACGGGTACCGCGTTCCCGCTCTGAACCGAGCTCGGCGGGCGGTTTGCCGGGGCCCGACTAGATTAGTGGCATGTCGAGGGCTGATATGGCGGCAATTCTCGCCCTGTGCGCCGCGCTGGCTTCGGCGATCGGCAACGTGGTCCGTCAGCGATCCGCCCAGGAGGTCACCGACAAACCCGTCGGCCACCTGGCGCTCTTCGGCATGCTGCTGCGCGATAAGCGGTGGTGGATGGGCGGTCTCGGAGATATCGCCAGCTACGTCTTGCTGGCGGCGGCCCTGGACAAGGGCTCGGTGCTGTTGGTGATGTCGCTGCAGGTGACCGCGCTGCTGTTCGCACTGCCGATCTACGCGCGGATGAGCCGCCACCCGGTCACCCGCGCGGAGTGGGTGTGGGCGGTGTTGCTGACCGCGGCGTTGGTGGTCGTCATCGCGGTCGGCGATCCGACCGGCGGCCAGCAGCGCGCAGCGCCACACGTGTGGCTGATCGTCGCCATCGCGATGGGCCCGCCGCTGCTCCTGGGATTGCTGGGCGCACGGATCTGGTCGGACCGCCCAGTGGCCGCGCTGTTGCTGGCCGCGGTCGCCGGTTCGTTGCTGGCGGTGTTCGCGGTGCTGATGAAGGGCGTAGTCGACATCCTCGAACACAACCCGGAGCAGTTGTGGACCAGACCCGAGCTGTACGGCTGGGTGTTCTGCGGGGCGGCCGGAATGATCTTCCATCAATCGGCTTACCGCGCAGGCGCTTTGACCGCTTCGTTGCCGACGATCATCGCCGCGAAACCCATTGTGGGGGCGGTTCTTGGGATCACCGTCCTGGGCGAGACGTTGGACGCCCACGGCTTCGATTGGGTCGTGCTGGCGGTGGCGGCGGCGTTGGTGATCGTCGCGACGGTGGGGCTGGCTCGCGGCGAGGCCGCGACCGTGTCGGCCGGCGCAGGGCGCGACGTGCGGACCGCCGACGAGCCGAAACCGCCGTCGCCGCAACGCTTGAGCGGGTGAACCCTCCGGTCCGACGAACGTTGGTGGCGGGTACAGGATTCGAGCCTGTCGCCGGCTCGGCGCAGGTTTGCGCGATGCTCGACCGCCGTCATCACAAAGTGCGACACTTAAGTCAATGGGTTAGGGGTCAGGAGAGGAAGAACCGATGGGCAGGGCGATCGCGGCGTCCGTGGCGGCGCTGATAGCACTGGCGCCCCTCTGCATTCCACCAGCACAAGCGCGCGCCGACGATCCCTGCGCCGGCATCACCGATCCCACGGCCTACCAGGATTGCATCAACAGATCCTCGGCCGATGACACCATGCACGGCCCCCGAATGGGCAATTGCGAGGCCAGCCCCGACTACGGACAACTGGGCCAGATTTGTCGGGACGCCTGGGTTCGAAACTCGCCGCCTGCCGGTGAGTTGGGAACTCTGTACGCGAAGAGCGCCGACGAACATCAGCCGGATGCGTTAAGCACTTAGGCCCTTTGTGTGCGCCAGGGCTTTTCGACCAAACCCGACGCTGGCGGCTGACCCGCACAGGCGTCCAATGCGCGCTTCGCGGAAAGATTCAGCGTCGGAATCCGGAGCGACTGCCGCGGCTTTCGGCGCTGGTGACGAAATGGGCGTCGCGATGCGCCGCCGAATCGGCGCCGCGGCTTGACCGATGAATCTCACAATTCCCGAAGTGAGTGACCTCGCGGGCGAATACGCTGTCAATCGACCAGTCGGGCCACGTAGGGGGCAGGAACGTCACCGAAAGGGACAACACGTGGGACGCGAGAATCGGTTCCCTGGCGGACCTCAGGCCGTGCGGGCCCGCATGCGTGGCATGAGGATCACCGACTCCGAGCTTTGACAGGGGTCAGCAATGGACTTTTGGGCTCCTCCCGAGATCACCTCGGCGCTGATTCACTCAGGGCCGGGGCCCGGGTCATTGCTCACCGCCGCCGACGCCTGGCGCCAGCTGGCGATCGAGCTGGGACAGACCGCCACCGGTTATGCCTCCATCGTGACGGCGATTCCCTGGCAAGGGCCGGCGGCGACGGCGATGACCGCATCCACCCTTCCCTATGTCGCCTGGCTACAGACCGCCTCGCTGCAGGCCGCTCATATGGCGATGGCGGCAACCACTATGGCCAGCTCGTTCGCCGCCACCCAGGCGGCCATGGTGCACCCCAGCGTGGTCACCGCCAACCGCATGCGGCTGGCCCATCTGATCGCGACAAACGTTTTCGGCATCAACTTCCCCGCGATCGCTGCCACCGAGGCCGAGTACATGCAGATGTGGGCGGGTAACACGACCGCCATGCTGGGCTATCAAGCCAGCAGCCTCCAGACCATGGCGATGCCGACGTTCAACGCCCCGTCCCCGATGACCACTCCGGCCGCCGCTACGGTTCAAACGGCTGCAGTGGGCAGGGCGGCAGCGGCCGCCCCGCTGGCGTTCGCCCCGGCGGCAACACCCGACCCCACGCAATTCTTCGCCAATCCGTTTGTTCAGACCGTCAACGGTTATCTGCAAAACCTGGTCAGCAGCGGCGTCTTCAACCCGCAGTCCCTTATAGGTCTGGTCACGGGCGGCCACGATTACTTCCCGGGTCAGTTCCCGGACGTCCTGGCCGCCACCCCCCGCAACCTGGCCATTGCGTACAACATCACCGGTCCCGAGGCTGTGGGAGGCGCTCCCAACATTTATGCCACGCCCTATCCCACGCCCGCCGCTACGGCTGGGGCAATAGAGAGTTCGGCCACCGCTTCTCTGGGCAAGGGCATGTACGTCGGCAATCTCGTGGTTCCGCCTTCGGCGGTCACGGCCCCGATCCAGCTGTCGGCCGCACAGGGCCCGTTGATGGCAACGACGGCGCAGGGCGCGCCGCTCACCCCGATGTTCATCCCGCCGATGCCACCGGGGGCACGCAAGGCCCAGCGGGATAAGCCCGACGAGAAGGGCTATGGACCGCCGATCTTCGGCAGCATCATGCGGCGACCTCCGTCAGGCGGATGAGACGAAGGCGCATCGCGGGTGTAGCGCGCTCGCCCGTGCGAAGACGTCGCCCATCTCGCTGAAATATGTTGTGCTGCAAGCAATTACTCTGGGTAGTGAAGGTCCGGAGGCGGCGGTGGCGCTCATGTGCCTGGTTGATCGATTGATCTGACTAGTTTGCTGGCCCGGTTTTCGGCGACTGGCCCATGCGACTCGAGTCGCCGTCCATCTCGATCTGCCCCATAATCAGTGACCATTAGGCGGTGCGGAAAGGACTGACCAATGAAGACGGCAGCAATGGCCGCGTCGGCGGCAGCAGCCATAACCCTGGCACTCCTCTGCACGCCGACAGCACAAGCACAAGCCGGCGATCCCTGTACCAGCATCACCGACCCCGCCGCCCATCAGGCATGCATCGCAAACCCCCCGCGCGACAACCCAATGCGCAGGTACCCGCTGGGAGACTGCGAAGGCGCGAGCCCGATTGACGGACAACTGGGCCAAGTTTGCGGGTGACTCCGGTCCCGCGCCCGGAGGCTTAGTCTTCTCCGGATAGCCAGCCCCTCGATGGGGCGCTCAGCGCAGTCAACCTGCACTGAAGCCGGCCGCAGCGGGACAAACTAGTCCCCTGACGAACGTTGGTGGCAGGTACAGGATTCGAACCTGTGAAGCTTTCGCGACGGATTTACAGTCCGCTCCCATTGGCCGCTCGGGCAACCTGCCGCCAGACAGGTTACAACGAGGGGGTAGACAAAGCACAAACGGCCATCACGGGATGAAGGGACGGATCGAATGGCGGACTCATCGTTCGACATTGTCAGCAAAGTCGAGCGCCAAGAGGTCGACAACGCACTCAACCAGGCCGCCAAAGAGCTGGCCACCCGCTTCGACTTCCGCGGCACCGACACCACGATCGCTTGGAAGGGCGACGAGGCTATCGAGCTGACGTCGTCCACCGAGGAACGCGTCAAGGCGGCCGTCGACGTCTTCAAGGAGAAGCTGATCCGGCGCGACATCTCGATGAAGGCCTTCGACGCCGGCGAACCGCAGGCGTCGGGAAAGACGTACAAGGTCAGCGGCACCCTCAAGCAGGGCATCGACAGCGAGCACGCCAAAAAGATCACCAAGTTGATCCGCGACGACGGGCCCAAGGGCGTCAAGACGCAGATCCAGGGCGACGAGATCCGGGTCAGCAGCAAAAAGCGCGACGACCTGCAGGCCGTCATCTCGATGCTCAAGCAGGCCGATCTCGACGTCGCGCTGCAGTTCGTCAATTACCGGTAGCCGCCGCGCGAGCGTAGTGGCACTGCGAAATCCCGCCGGTCATTTCGCAGTGGGGTTACGCTCGCGCCCATGGCTCCCATGCGTTCGGTTCGTGCAGTAGAATGAACTGCACGAACCGAACTCTGGAGTGACCCCCATGACCACCGTCGCCGAGCTGGCCACCGCCCACGAACGCCTGCGCGAAAGCGCGCAGGCGGTGGGTGTCGCGCTGTCGTCGGTCGCCGTCTACACCGAACCCGCGGTGGCGCGGGCGGTGCAGGCCGAGCAGAACCTGTACGCCCGCATCGAGGCTGAGTTCGGGATGCTGAGCAGCACCGACGCCGGTAAGCGGATGGGCTCACGGTCCAGCGCGCCGCGCAACCTCGCCACCACCGCCCACCGCAACAAGGCGCTGGTCGCCGTGCGGCGCGGCAACTACCTCGCCTACCCCGGCTTCCAGTTCGGCCCGGATGGGAAACCGCTGGCGGTCATCGCCCGGCTACGCGAGATCGCGGAGGACAACGGCTGGTCGGAGGCCGGGCTGGTGCAGTGGCTGTGCTCGCCCACCACCTACCTGGACGGGGAGCGGCCCGTGGACCGCCTCGCCACCCAGCCGGATCGCGTCGTTGCGGTCGCTGCGGAGGCCCTGGCCGTCTCGTGGTGAGGCGACCCCCGGACCCGTTCGATCCGGCCACGGCCACCCTGCCGGCGGGACACCCGCTCTACCGCGTGCTGTCGGCCACGCGCACCGCCACCGACTTCAACCCCGGCATCGGCGCGCGCACCCGCTTCGGTTTCTTCGGCGACCCGGTCGTGCCGATCATGTACGCGGCCGACACCGAGGACGCGGCCATCGCCGAGACGCTCCTGCACGACATTCCCGTCGAGGGCGGCCTGCTCCCCTACGACCAATACGCGGACAAAGTCCTCGTCCGGCTGGAGGTGACCCGGCCCGTGCGCCTGGGCGTGCTGCACGGCACCGGGCTGCGACGCCTCAAAGTCACCGCCGCCGAGCTCACGGCGAGCCCGGCGTCGAGCTACGACACCACGGTGCGCTGGGCCGAAGCCGCGCACGGCGCCGGGCTGGAGGGGCTGGTGTGGATGTCGCGGCAGTGCAACGACACCAAGGCCTACGTCTTCTTCGGCGACAGGTGCGGCCCCGAATCAGACCCAGCCTTCGCTCAGGACCCGTCCCACGCGCGCATCTTCGCCAGCCCCGCCGACCAGATCTGGCTGA
The DNA here is from genome assembly GCF_025822865.1 of Mycobacterium paraffinicum. Taxonomy (NCBI): domain Bacteria; kingdom Bacillati; phylum Actinomycetota; class Actinomycetes; order Mycobacteriales; family Mycobacteriaceae; genus Mycobacterium; species Mycobacterium paraffinicum. Next base: position 443,352 of record NZ_JACKUR010000025.1, read on the forward strand.
TCGACCGGTGCGCGCCGCTGCACGTCGACGTGCTGATGGAGCCGTTATGACGATCACTGGCCCGGCCAACCGCCGGGTGCCTACGCTAGTGACCAGTCCCACGATGTGAGCGAGGTTCACGATGACCGTGACGCCCCAGGAAGCCGACGGCCAGACACCGGCCGAGGCCGACTACTCCGACGTCATCATCGTCGGCGCCGGCATCTCCGGCATCGACGCGGCCTACCGAATCAGCGAGCGCAACCCCCAGCTGACCTACACCATCCTGGAGCGGCGCGCGCAGATCGGCGGCACGTGGGACCTGTTCCGTTACCCCGGGGTGCGCTCGGACAGCAGCATCTTCACGCTGTCCTTCCCGTTCGAGCCGTGGACGCGAAAGGAAGGCGTGGCCGACGGCGACCACATCCGCGAGTACCTGGCCGCCACCGCACACAAGTACGGCATCGATCGCCACATCCGGTTCAACAGTTACGTCCGCTCGGCCGACTGGGATTCGTCGGCCGACACCTGGACGGTCACCGTCGAGCAGGACGGCGCGCGGAAGCTCTACCGAGGCCGATTTCTCTTCTTCGGCAGCGGCTACTACAACTACGACGAGGGGTACACCCCCGAGTTCCCCGGCATCGAAACCTTCGGCGGCGTCGTGGTGCATCCGCAGCACTGGCCGGAAGACCTGGACTACACCGGCAAGAAGGTCGTGGTGATCGGCAGCGGGGCCACCGCGGTGACGCTGCTTCCCTCGCTGTCGGACCGGGCCGCGAAAGTGACCATGCTGCAACGCTCGCCCACCTATCTCATCTCGGCGTCGAAGTACGGCAGGGTCGCCGCCGTCGCGCGGAAAGTGTTGCCCCGCAAGCCGGCCCATCTCGTGGTCCGGATGTACAGCGCGCTCACCGAGGCGGTGTTCTTCGCCCTTTCGCGCAAGGCGCCCGGGCTGGTGCGATGGCTGCTGCGGCGCAAGGCGATCAGCAGCCTGCCCGCCGGCTATGACGTCGACACCCACTTCAAACCGCGCTACAACCCGTGGGACCAACGGATGTGCCTGATCCCCGACGCCGACCTGTACAACGCCATCGCCGCCGGCCGCGCCGACGTGGTCACCGATCACATCGACCATTTCGACGCGACCGGCATCGCGCTGAAATCCGGCGGGCACCTCGACGCCGACATCATCGTCACCGCCACCGGACTGCAGCTGCAGGCCTTGGGCGGGACCGCGATCAGCCTGGACGGCAACGAGATCAAGACCAACGACCGCTTCGTCTATAAGGCCCACATGCTCGAGGACGTGCCGAATCTGTTCTGGTGCGTCGGCTACACCAATGCGTCATGGACACTGCGCGCCGACATCACCGCCCGGGCCACGGCAAAGCTGCTGGCGCACATGACCGCTCACGGCTACACCCACGCGTACCCGCATCGGGGCAACGAGCCGATGACCGAGAAGCCGTCGTGGGACATCAACGCCGGCTACGTGCTGCGGTCGGTGCACGCGCTGCCGAAATCGGGAACCAAGCGGCCCTGGAACGTGCGGCAGAATTACCTCGCCGATGCCATCGACTACCGCTTCGACCGCATCGAGGAAGCGATGGTGTTCGGCCGGGCATCCGACCGGGCCCCCCTGGCGGGCTAGCGCTATCCGGCCGCCGGCGGTTTGGCCATCACCGACGGTTTGAATCCGTATGTCGGAGTCTGACGCCAGCCCGCGTGCCCGGCCATCGGCCCGAACGGCGTCATCGGGAAGGGATGGAGCCCGTCCGCCGCGGCGGGGGCAGCCGCGCTCGTCAGGGTGGCGACCCCCGGATTGGTCACCGCGGTCACCGGAGCCCAGCTGGGCGGGACCGACAGCACGCCGACCGGAAGCGCGCGCCCCAGCCCGGCCGCGGCCGACCCGGCGTTGCCCAGGCCGGCACCGGCGGCGCCGAGCGCGTTAGCCCCGCCCCCGGCGGCCTGAGCCGCCGAGGAGGCCGCGGGAAGCAAGCCCTTCCCGAACGTGCTCATGGCCGTGATGCCGTTGCTGATCTGCCCGAAGGACTGCGCCGTCTGAACGCCTACCTGCCCGGAAGACACGTACGGGACAACGTATTTCGAGTACATCCCGGCCATGTCGTCGAACGGCGTGTTCGCCGAAATCCAATCGTCGATCGGCTTGAGGTTGCCGAAGGTGGGCGCAGGCGCTTCGTTGGCCGCAGCGTCCTGCGCACCGGTCTGGGCCGAATTGCCGGCGGCCTTGGCCACCGCGGCGGCCTGCTCGGCCGATGCGGCCGGGTTGGTCACTTCCTCGGGCTCCGCGAAATCGGCCAACTGGCTGGCCGTGGCGGAAGCTGCCGCGTAGCCGTACATCGCCGCGGCGTCCTGGGCCCACATCTCGAAGTACTCCGCCTCCAGAGTCGCAATGGCAGCGCTGTTCTGTCCCAAGACATTCGTCGCGATCAGCGACGCGAGCAAGGCGCGGTTGGCCGCGACCACCGGCGGCGGCACCGTGAGCGCGAACGCCGTCTCGTAGGCGGCCACGGCCGCGGCGGCCCGGTCGAAAGTCAGCTCGGCGCTTTCCGCGCTGCCTTGCAGCCATGCCACATTGGCAGCGGCGGCCGACGCCAGCGCCAGCGACGCCGGACCCAGCCACGGCCCGCCGGTCAGCGCCGAGATCACCGATCGGTACGACGACGCGCTGGCGTGCAGCTGAACGGCCAGCTCACTCCAGGCCGCCGCGGCGACCAACAACGAACCGACCCCGGGGCCGGCGTACATCCGCCCCGAGTTGACCTCCGGTGGCAGTAAGGCGTAGTCCACGTCGATATCTCCGCTCGTTCTAAAGCGCTGACGCCGCGGCGTTCGCAGCCTCGGTGGCGGCGTAGGAGCCCGCACCCGATGCCAACGCGGCCGCCAACAGCTCGTGGATGGCGACGGCCCTGGCGCTGAGCGCCTGATACCGCTGCGCGTGGACGGCGAAGCGCGCCGCGGTCAGCGCGGACACCTCGTCGGCGGCTGCCGGAACCACCGCGGTGGTCGGGCCGGCCGCCGCGGCGTTGCCCGCGCTCAACGCCGCGGTGATGGACTGAAGATTGCCGGCCGCCGCCGACAGTTTTTCTGGTTCGACACTCACATAGGACACGCGGCATTCCCTTTCGGCGAATCGGACGATTGCCGCGAAACGCTATAAACACCGGTTAGGGCGATCAAGCCGGTGAATTCAATTAATCGACGGTGAACTCGCGATTTCGAGAACACTCATACTGATTTTTAATCCCGGCCTCGCCGCCCCGCCTAGTGGGCCACTTACGCAGGCCCTCCGGATCGACTGCGCGCCAGTGTTTTCCGAATGATTTGTGACTTTGACATGAATCGGACCAGCGTTCCCTGAACGCAGCGCGGACTCCTATGAATTGGCTATGCGTTTTCAATACCGAACCGCATTAGGCGGCGAAGGAGCACCCCGTCGACATATTAGACACACAACCCCCTCGAGCGCATCTATGAATTCTGCATGGAATTGGGTCGAAAGCGGGTCGAACGCCTCGCTGCGGCCCGCGGGCTGCGCCCCGGTCAACCTCTGCGACCTGAACTGCTACTAAATGAGAGGTGTCGGCAATACGCTGATCGCCATGGCAGCTGAGAAGCGCGAACCCAAAGTCGTTGTCCTTGGTGGCGGTTCCTGGGGAACCACGGTGGCATCCATCTGCGCGCGCCGCGGCCCGACGCTGCAATGGGTCCGCTCGGAGGAGACCGCAAGCGACATCAACGAGAAGCACCGCAACAGCCGCTATCTCGGCAACGACGTGGTGTTGAGCGACACCCTGCGCGCCACCACCGACTTCGCCGAGGCGGCGAACTCCGCCGACGTCGTGGTGATGGGCGTGCCCTCCCACGGCTTCCGGGGCGTGCTGGCCGAGCTGGCCAAGGAACTGCGGCCGTGGGTGCCGGTGGTGTCATTGGTCAAGGGCCTCGAGCAGGGCACCAACATGCGAATGTCGCAGATCATCGAGGAGGTCCTGCCCGGTCATCCCGCGGGCATCCTGGCCGGGCCGAACATCGCGCGCGAGGTCGGCGAGGGCTACGCCGCCGCGGCGGTGCTGGCGATGCCCGACCAGCATCTGGCGACGCGACTGTCCGGGCTGTTCCGCACCCGGCGTTTCCGGGTGTACACCACCGACGATGTGATCGGCGTCGAGATGGCCGGGGCGCTGAAGAACGTCTACGCGATCTCGGTCGGGATGGGCTACTCGCTGGGCATCGGGGAAAACACCCGCGCGCTGGTGATCGCCCGCGCGCTGCGCGAGATGACCAAGCTCGGCGTGGCCCTGGGCGGCAATCCCGAGACCTTCCCCGGCCTGGCCGGCCTGGGCGACCTCATCGTGACCTGCACCAGCCAGCGCAGCCGCAACCGGCACGTCGGCGAGCAACTGGGCGCCGGCAAGCCGATCGACGAGATCATCTCCTCGATGAACCAGGTCGCCGAGGGCGTCAAGGCCGCCAGCGTGATCATGGAGTTCGCCAACGAGTTCGGACTGAACATGCCGATCGCCCGCGAAGTCGACGCGGTGATCAACCACGGCTCGACCGTAGAAGAGGCCTACCGGGGCCTGATCGCCGAGGTCCCGGGCCACGAGGTGCACGGTTCGGGATTCTGAAGATGTCCGTCAGATGATGCGGAATTTAAATCTTTGCGTTCCATATGGGGTTGGCCCGTCCGCTTGACCCCGGGTTTGCCAGCAAAATACCGTCACTAACGCAGCCAGGGGTTCCCGGCCATGATCCTGTGGATCCGGCCGGGTCTTAACCGTTTGTGCGCCAAGGTGTTACGCCGACGTAATACGCAATTCGGGGCGGATATCGGAACTTCCCCCGCTAACTCCTAACGAGGGACGAGACCGATGCAAGACATCGAACAGCTCGGCAACCAACCTCCCGAGGGGGCCAAGGACTCACGCAAAGATCGGATCCGATCGATCATCCGCCACGACCTTCCTTCGTCACTCGTGGTTTTCCTGGTCGCGCTCCCCCTGTCCTTGGGCATCGCGATCGCATCCAACGCCCCGGTGCTCGCCGGCCTCATCGCCGCGATCGTCGGGGGCATCGTGGTCGGCGCCATCGGCGGATCACCGCTGCAAGTCAGCGGCCCCGCGGCCGGCCTGACCGTCGTCGTCGCCGACCTGGTATCCGACTTCGGTTGGGGCGTAACGTGTTTGATCACCGTCGCCGCGGGCGCCCTGCAGGTGCTGTTGGGGCTCAGCCGCGTCGCACGGGCGGCCCTGGCGATCTCACCGGTGGTGGTGCACGCGATGCTGGCCGGCATCGGCATCACGATCGCGCTGCAGCAGGCGCACGTGTTGCTCGGCGGAAAGTCCAAGAGCACGGCCTGGCACAACCTCATCGGGCTGCCGGGCCAGATCATCGGCGCGCACCGCCCCGGGGTCATCCTGGGCGTGCTGGTGATCGTCATCCTGGTGGCCTGGCGGTGGGTTCCGGCCAAGGTGCGCCGGGTTCCGGGACCGTTGGTCGCGATCGTGGCCGCCACGGTGGTGTCGGTCGTCTTCCCGTTCCATGTGCGCCGGATCGACCTCGAGGGGTCGCCGCTGGACGCGTTGCAACTGCCCGACATTCCGCACGGAAACTGGGGCGCGGTTGCGATCGGCGTGATCACCGTCGCGCTCATCGCCAGCGTCGAGAGCCTGCTGTCGGCGGTCTCGGTCGACCGCATGCACAACGGGCCGCGCACCGACTTCGACCGCGAGCTGGTCGGACAAGGCGCCGCCAACATCGTGTCGGGGACCATCGGAGGGCTGCCGGTCACCGGTGTCATCGTCCGCAGCTCCACCAATGTCAACGCGGGCGCCCAATCGCGCGCCTCGGCCTTCATGCACGGCGTATGGATCCTGTTGTTCACCATCCCGTTCGCCGGGCTGGTCGACGAGATCCCCACCGCCGCACTTGCCGGGCTGCTCATCGTCATCGGCATCCAGCTACTCAAGCCGGCACACATCGAAACCGCCATGAAGCATGGCGATCTCGCCGTGTACGTCGTGACCGCCGTCAGCGTCGTCTTCCTCAATCTGCTGCACGGCGTCCTGATCGGGCTCGCGTTGGCCATCGCGTTGACCGGTTGGCGGGTGATCCGGGCCAAGGTCGATGCCAAGCCCGTCGACGGCGAGTGGCAGGTGCTCATCGAGGGTGCGGCCTGCACGTTTCTGGCGCTCCCGCGGCTGACGCGGGTACTGGCGTCCATACCTTCCGGATCGGTTGTCACCGTGGAGGTTTCGGTGCACTACCTGGATCACGCGGCGCACCAGGCGATCAGCGACTGGCAACACCAGCATGAGGCCAACGGCGGCACGGTCCGCATCCGGGGAAGGCTCGAGACGGGCCATTCCGCTCGCAGGGATGCAAGTGAGGCCATCGGCCCCGAAAGGCCCGAGGCCGCCGCCTGAGTCCCGCTGGCCCGCGAGCGTAGCCCCACTGCGATTTTGGCGGCGAAATTTCGCAGCCAGGTTACGCTCGCGATGGCACCGGCGCTATCTAGCCCCGCGCCATCGCCTCCAGGCGCCGGATGCGGTCCTCGATCGGCGGGTGCGTCGAGAACAGCGACCCGATGCGCTCGCCCGCGCGGAACGGGTTCGCGATCATCAAGTGTGCCTGGCTGGCCAGCTGCGGCTCCGGCGGCAGCGGGGCGGCCTGAACACCGCCCGAGATCTTGCGCAGCGCCGACGCCAAAGCCAGCGGGTCGCCCGTCAACAGCGCACCCGATTCGTCCGCCTGGTACTCGCGCGACCGGGACACCGCCAGGCGCACCACGGTGGCGGCGATCGGGCCCAGCAACGAAACCAGCAGCAGCGCAAAGGGATTCTCGCCGTCCCGGTTGCCGCCGAACATGCCGGCCCACATCGCCATGTTGGCCAGGGCGGTGATGATCGACGCCATCGCGCCGGCGATGCAGGAGATGAGGATGTCGCGGTTGTAGACGTGGGACAGCTCGTGTCCCAGCACCGCGCGCAGCTCACGCTCGTTGAGGATGTCCAAAATGCCGGTGGTGCAGCAGACGGCGGCGTTGCGCGGGTTGCGGCCGGTCGCGAACGCGTTGGGCGCGTTGGTGTCGCTGATGTACAGCCGGGGCATCGGCTGGTGCGCGGCGGTGGCGAGCTCGCGCACGATCCGGTACATCATCGGCGCCTGCAGCTCGGACACCGGTTGCGCGTGCATCGCCCGCAGCGCCAGCTTGTCGCTGTTGTAGTACGTGTAGATGTTCATCCCGACGGCGAACAGCACCGCCAGGAACATCGCCGTCCTGCCGAACAGCGACCCGACAAACACGATCAACGCGGACATACCGACCAGCAGGGCGAAGGTCTTTGCCCTGTTGGCATGGGGATGCCAGGTCATCGGTGTCCTCCTACGAGAGCCCGTTCATTGCTTGACTGTTGTCAATTCAACGCCCGAGATGACCCTCCGGGTTCCACCGACGCGCTACCCGTGCCGGCTGATGGTGAATTCGACCAGCGTCTGCAGCGCGCGCCGGCCGGGAACGTCGGGCAAAAGGGCCAGCTCATCGCGCGCTTGGGCCGCGTATTCGGCCAAGGTGCGCTTGGCCTTCGCCATGCCGGGGGACGCCCGCAACAGGGCCAACGCCTCGGCCACCGCAGCGTCGTCCTCGATGGGCCCGGCCAGCAGGTCACGCAACCGCGCAGAGTCGGGCCCGGGTTCGCGCAGCGCGTAGACCATCGGCAGGGTGTGCACGCCCTCGCGGACGTCGGTGCCCGGTAGCTTGCCGGATTCGTGCGAGTCGCTGTCGATGTCGATGATGTCGTCGGAGATCTGGAAGGCGGTGCCCACGATGCCGCCGAGCCGGCTGAGCCGCTCGACCTGCTCGGCATCGGCGCCCGAGAACGTGGCGCCGAACCGGCCCGCCGCGGCGATCAGGCAGGCGGTCTTCTCGTAGACCACCTTCAGGTAGTGCTCGATCGGGTCGGCCCCTTCGGCCGGGCCCGTCAGGCCGCGCGTCTCGCGCATCTGCCCCGTCACCAGCTGGGCGAACGTCTCGGCGATCAGCCGCACCGCCTCGGGCCCCAGCCGCGACACCAACCGCGATGCCGTGGCAAACAGGTAGTCCCCGGCCAGGATCGCGACGTTGTTTCCCCAGCGGACGTTCGCGGTGGGGGCGCCGCGGCGCACCTCCGCCTCGTCCATCACGTCGTCGTGGTAGAGCGTGGCCAGGTGAACCAGCTCGATGACCGCGCCGGCGATGGTCACGTCGTGCGCGTCGGGGTCCGGCCCGATCTGGGCGGACAGCACCGTGAACAGCGGCCGGAATCGCTTGCCGCCGGCCTTGAATAGGTGCGTCAGCGACTCGGTCATCACCTCGTCGGCGCTGCGCAGTTCGGTGTCCATGAGCTGCTCGATCCGCCCGACGCCGTCGCGCACCGTCGCGGCGAACGCGGGGTCACCGAAGTCAACGCCCGCCACCACCGTCGCCGGAGTACTCACTCGACCAACATACTGGTGAGCGTGGAGACCCAAGCCGACCTGGTGGTCGTGGGCGCCGGACCCGCCGGTTCGGCTGCCGCCGCATGGGCCGCACGCGCGGGCAACGACGTCCTGGTCATCGACTCCGCCAGCTTTCCGCGGGACAAGCCCTGCGGTGACGGGCTGACCCCCCGCGCGGTCGCCGAGTGCGAGCGCCTCGGGCTGGGCGACTGGCTGGACACCCGCATCCGGCATCGCGGCCTGCGGATGAGCGGGTTCGGCGGCGAGGTGGAAGTCGACTGGCCGGGCCCGTCGTTTCCCTCGACCGGCAGCGCGGTGGCCCGGCTCGCGTTGGACGACCGGATCCGCAAGGTCGCCGAGGATTCCGGTGCGCGGATGATGCTCGGAACGAAAACCGTTGCGGTGCATCATGACTCGTCCAGACGAGTGGTGTCGCTCACGTTGGCCGACGGCACGGAGGTGGGTTGCCGCCAGTTGATCGTGGCCGATGGGGCCCGGTCTTCGCTGGGCCGCAAGCTAGGTCGGCGTTGGCACCAGGAGACGGTCTATGGCGTCGCGGCCCGCGGGTACCTGGCCACTTCGCGCGCCGACGATCCGTGGCTGACGTCGCATCTGGAGCTGCGCGGACCCGACGGCCCCAAGGACAAAGTGCTGCCCGGTTACGGCTGGATCTTCCCGCTGGGCAACGGTGAGGTGAACATCGGCGTCGGGGCATTGTCGACGGTGAAACGGCCGGCCGAGCTCGCGCTGCGACCGCTGATCAACTACTACACCGACCTGCGCCGCGACGAGTGGGGCTTCACCGGGCCGCCGCGGGCCGTCGCGTCGGCCCTGCTGCCGATGGGCGGCGCGGTGTCCGGGGTGGCCGGGCCCAACTGGATGCTGATCGGCGACGCCGCGGCCTGCGTCAACCCCCTGAACGGCGAGGGCATCGACTACGGCCTGGAAACGGGGCGGCTGGCGGCCGAACTGCTGAACTGCTGTGGCCTGTCTCAAGACCCGTCCCACGTGTGGCCGTCGCTGCTGCAGCAGCACTACGGCCGGGGGTTCTCGGTCGCGCGCCGGCTGGCCCTGTTGCTGACCTTTCAACGGTTCCTGCCTTCGACGGGGCCGATCGCGATGCGCTCCCCGAAGCTGATGACCATCGCCGTACGGGTAATGGCCAACCTGGTCACCGATGACGACGCCGACTGGGTGGCGCGGGCCTGGCGGGGCGGTGGGCGGCTGTCTCGGCTCATCGATCGCCGGGTGCCGTTCAGCTGACCCGCTGACGTGCGGAAAGAGCCTTCTGGCCTGGTGGCGGCCGTTCACAATTTTCCGCGCGCTTCGGGCAAGCGGTGTATAGTCCGGCTAATGAAGGGAACGAAGCTGGCTACTATCGGCGGCCTGGCCGCCGCCGCCATCGCGCTGGCCGCGCCGGCGCTGGCCTCGCCGCCACCGTCGAATGACTACGACGCCCCGTTCAAGAACACCGTCAACGGCTTCGGCATCTACCAGCCACAGGATCAGCTCGCGTGGCTGGGCAAGATCACCTGCGACCGGATCGGCCGGGGCGTGGACGGCGACCCGTACAAGTCGGCCAATTTCATTCAGCACAACCTGCCGCGGGGCACCACCCAGGGCCAGGCGTTCCAGTTCCTCGGCGCCGCGGTTGACCACTACTGCCCCGACCAGGTCGGCTTCGTCCAGCGCGCCGGTACCCACTAGGTCGCTCTCAGCGCAGGGGCTTGTACCCCGCGTGTAAGGCCACGATGCCGCCGGTCAGGTTGCGCCACCGCACCGCCGCCCATCCCGCACGTGAGATGTCGTGCGCCAGGCTCGCCTGGTGCGGCCACGCCCTGATCGACTCCGCGAGGTAGACGTAGGCATCGGGGTTGCTGGAGACCGCACGCGCCACCCGCGGCAGCGCACGCATCAAATACTCCTTGTAGGCCGTGGCAAAGATCCGGTTGGTGGGCGTGGAGAATTCGCACACCACCAATCGCCCACCCGGCCGGGTGACGCGTGCCATCTCGCGCAGCGCGGCCTGGGGATCGACGACGTTACGCAAACCGAAACTGATTGTGACAGCGTCGAATACGTCGTCGCCGAACGGCAGCCGCGTGGCGTCGGCGGCGATCTTGGGCACGTTGCGCGCGGCACCCGCCGCCAGCATGCCGACCGAGAAATCGGCCGCCACACACCACGCGCCCGATTTCCTCAGCTCGACGGTGGATACCGCGGTGCCCGCGGCCAGGTCCAACACCTTTTGGCCGGGTCCGATCGCCAGCGCCGACCGGGTGGCTTGCCGCCAGTAGCGGTCTTGCCCCAGCGACAGCACGGTGTTGGTCACGTCATAGCGGCGGGCGACGCCGTCGAACATCGACGCGACATCCCGGGGGTCCTTGTCCAACGCCGCGCGATTCACGATGGAGACGCTACCTGCCGGGAATTAGGTGGCGACATCGGCGTTGTAGGACTGCGTGACTGAAAAAGTTTGGTTTATCACCGGTACATCGCGGGGTTTCGGACGGGCATGGGCGATCGCGGCGCTGGAGCGCGGCGACAGGGTCGCGGCGACGGCGCGCAACACGGCGTCGCTGGAGGACTTGGCCGAGAAGTACGGCGACGCGCTGTTGCCGCTGAGGTTGGACGTCACCGATCGGGACGCTGACTTCGCCGCCGTCAAGGAGGCGCACGACCACTTCGGGCGCCTGGACATCGTGGTCAACAACGCCGGCTACGGCCAGTTCGGGTTCGTCGAGGAGCTCTCCGAGCAAGAGGCCCGCGAACAGATCGAGACGAATGTGTTTGGGGCGTTGTGGATCACCCAGGCCGCGTTGCCGTACCTGCGCGAGCAGCGCAGCGGCCACATCATCCAGGTGTCCTCGATCGGGGGCATCACCGCGTTCCCGTTGCTCGGCGCCTACCACGCATCGAAGTGGGCGCTGGAAGGCTTCTCGCAGGCGCTGGCGCTGGAGGTCGCCCCGTTCGGCGTGCACGTCACGTTGATCGAGCCGGGTGGCTTCGACACCGACTGGGCCGGAGATTCGGCCAAGCTGGCCGATCCGCTCCCGGCGTACGACGACGTTCGCGCCGCCGTGCAGGCCGAGCGCAGCAAGCGCTGGGCCAGCCCGGGCAACCCGGAGGCATCCGCCACAGCGCTGCTGAAGGTCGTCGACGCCGAAAAGCCGCCCCTGCGAGTGTTTTTCGGCGAATCGCCGCTGGAAACGGCCAAGGCCGACTACGAGAGCCGGCTGCGCACCTGGGAGGAATGGCAGCCCGTTGCGGAGCTGGCGCAGGGCTAACCGGCCCGCCGCTCCCACAACCCTCGGTGTAGCCGCGGCCGTCGGTAGCGAAATGAGGTAGTCGATTACTCATTCCAGCGGCACGGTGCGGACATATAATTGTGGGCATCTGCCAGGAAAGGCGGTCAGATGTCCGCACTCGAGTCCCATCCCGTGGAAACCTGCGACGTGTGCATCGTCGGGGCCGGCATCGCCGGGTTGAACGCCCTATTCGCCGCCAGCCGATACCTGTCCCGCGATCAAAGGGTGATCCTGATCGACCGTCGGGCACGGGTCGGCGGCATGTGGGTCGACGTCTACCCCTATGTCCGACTGCACCAGCCGCACCCCATGTTCACGGCGGGCAACATCGAGTGGACCCTTGGCAAGGACCGCAGCTACCTAGCGACCAAGGGTGAGGTGCTCGACCATTTTCAGCACTGCATCGACGTGATACGGGCGCGCGTGCAGGTCGACGAGTATCTCGGCTGGGATTTCGAGTCGGAAGAAGAAGCGGACGGAATCGTGCGGGTCACCTGCAGGGCCGCCGATGGCCGGGTGCTCGTCGTCGAGACGCAACGTTTGATCAAAGCCTATGGCTTGGGAGTGACGCCGAACGAACCGCTGGACATCTCCAGCAAGCGCGTCCATTCGGTGTCGCCTGACTACTGCGACGTGCGGGCTGGTGACATCAGGGAAAGCGATGCGCCGGTGTGGATCATCGGCGGAGGAAAGACCGCGATGGACACCGCGCACGCGCTGATCACGGCATGCCCCGGTCGCCAGGTCAACCTCGTCGCCGGCCGAGGAACGTTCTTCTCCAGCCGCGACAATCTATTGCCGAGCGGCGCCAAGCGGTGGTGGAAGGGCACACCGCTGAGCACCGTCGCCGCACAGATGAGTCACCGGTACGACGGCACCAACGAGTCACAAGTGCAAGATTGGTACCGAGCCACCTATGGCACATACTTGACCCCGCAGGCGGACAACTTCGTGTTGGGAGTGCTGTCCGAAGCCGAGAACCGCACGATCTCCGCCGGGCTGAACGATCTCGTTATGGACTACTTCGAGGATGCGGTCGACCGCAATGGCACGACCGAGATGGTGTTCCGGAGTGGATCGACGAAGACGATCGAACCGGACAGCTGGGTTGTCAACTGCACGGGATACGTCAAATTCCCCGACGAGTACCCGTACGAGCCGTACGTTTCGCCCAGTGGCGCAGTCGTTTCCATCAATGTGCGGTCGGCCATTCTGCACCTACCCGCCTTCATGGGGTACTTCCTGGGCCACTTGCTGTTCTTGAACAAACTCGGTGAGATCCCGCTCTACGAAATCGACTGGCAAGAACTGCGGCGCAAGGCGCCGTTGGCATTCCCGTACGTGCTCTTCGCGCTCGTCCAGCACAACATCAGCCTGATCTACGACAACGTTCCCAGTCGCGTGTTCGCCGACAACGGCCTCGATTTCGATAAGTGGTACCCGCTACCGCGCCGCTTGCCGGGCCTGGCGCGGTTCGTGCTCGGGCACCGCCGCGAATGCGAGCACGAGCGCCATGTGCTCGACACGGTGCGGGAGCGATTCGAAATTCGTTGCGGGCCACTGAGCGCGTAGCGCACACCCGCGCCGGGCTTACTGGTCTCGAGTTCACCCCCCTCCACAGATCTAATTTCTCGATGCCCCGGTCGCCATGGTTTCCACCCGCCGACCCGATGGGCCCAGGCGCTTTGCGAGAGTACTGCTCAAGACAGGTAGTCGACTACGCGCGTGTGGTGCCCTCGCGCCGACAAGAGTTGGTGGCGGAAGTACTCGACCGACACCTTTCGGGAGCACCACCATGATCACCACGGTTGACGCCTCGACTTGCCCGAGCGTCTTGGATGCCGGCCTTCCGACGATCGATTACGAACATTGCCTGAGCCCCGATGAGGCTCACCTGATTCTGCGCGAGGCGCGACGCCGGGCGCCGATTGCGATCGGCCCGCACGGGCCGGAGCTGCTGACGTACGAACTAGTACGAAGTGTGCTGCGCGGCCCTCGATTCCGCCTACCCCAAGGCATGTTCCTTGCCTCCCAAGGCATCACGACCGGCCCGTTGTGGGAGGGCGTCGCAACCAACCTGATCAGTCTCGACGGTGCCGAGCACCACCGGCTGCGCCGACTGGTGTCCAAAGCCTTCACGCCGCGAGCCACCGCGCGGTTGCGCACGACGATCGTCGAGGTGATCACCGAACTGTTGGACCGCCATGCCGCAATTGGACGCTGCGAGGTGGTCAACGACATCGCCCGTCAATACCCCATCCCGATCATCTGTGCGCTGTTGGGCGCCCCGGCCGAGGACTGGAAGCTGTTCTCGGAATGGACAGACGACATCTTCAAGGCCTTCAGCTGGGAGGCCGCCGCCCACCAGCGAACCATCTTGGCCGCCTGGGAAGAACTCGACGCCTACATCGATGACATGGTCGCGCAGCGACGCCACCGCCTGACCGACGACCTCATCTCCGACCTGATCCGCGCCGAGGACGACGGCGATCACCTCAACGCCGACGAGCTACGAATGCTGGCAGCGGGCCTGCTGGCGGCCGGCACCGACACCACCCGCAATCAGCTGGCCGCCTCCGTGCACGCGCTGTGCGACGTCCCGACCAGTGGGAGTTGCTGGCAGAGCATCCCGACCTCGCGAACAGTGCGGTCGAAGAGACCATGCGGCATTCGCCGATCGCCGCCGCCACCCTGCGCATCGCTCTCGAGGACGTCGAAATCGCCGGGGTGGTAATCCCTGCGGGCACAGTGGTCATCGCAAACACCGCTGCCGCCAACCGCGATCCCGGCGTCTACGACGACCCCGACCGACTCGACATCACCCGGGTGGGAGCCCCCGCTATGCAGACGTTCGGCGCCGGTGTGCACTACTGCCTGGGCGCCAACCTGGCCCGCCTCGAGCTCGCCGAAGCCCTGGCGACGATGGCACAGCGCATGCCCAACGCCCGCCGCACCGGCCCCGCGCCATGGAAGCCCCTCACCGGGCTGAGCGGACCGACCACGTTGCCGCTCGATTTCGACCCGATATCAATGAGCACCGCGACTACCGCACGGTCCGGATGACGAAGGCGTCGATGTTCTCGTCATAGCCGACCGACTCATCCACGAACAGCTCGCCCACCGGGTGGCCGTCCTCGGCGACGGCGATGAAGGTCGATTCCTCCGGGTTGTACGTCACCGATCCTTGCACGAACATCGCTGCAACCTCGTGCCCGTCGGCTCCAAAAACGACAAGCTTCAACCCTCCGGCGTCCTTGACGTACTGCGCCGCTTGAGCACGTGTCGTGATCATCGCTTCGATTCCATTCCTGTTGCGGGTCCAATTCTTTCGCCTCGCCACTTTTCCTGCAGTCAGGGTATCGAATGGAAGATCGAGCGTCGTGCCAACGGACCCGCGCAACGTGGCGAAAAAGCGTCACCCTTTTCCGCCGTCAGTCCTCCTACCCGTGTGAGTGTCCCTTCCGGGACCGACCGCCACCTAGGAGAGACGAATGAAAACCGACCGAGACGGCGACGACGGCGAAACCCGTCACGCGTCAGTGTTTCGTGAGCGCTGGCGCGACCGCCAGTCCGCGGCCACCCGCCCCGGCGAACTGATCAAGCAACAGGGGTGGGTCGACGGGGGGCTTGTCGCACTCACCGTGCTGTTGGCAGCGGGTGCCGTGACCGCCGGCACCGTCAGCATTGCGCAGACCGAGGCGCTACCAGCCGTCGCTCAAGGCATCTGGGTGACGGCGAGCCGTGGCGGCGGGATACCGCCTGCGCGGGGCGCGGCCGTCCAATTCCGGGATGCTTCCGGCACGACGCAGGCCGCCGTCGTCGTCGACGTGACCGCGACCGAGGTGAAGGCCGAGTTAGGCCACCCCGTTTCGGCACCGGCCGGTGAACTTGTTGTTCCGCAGGGACGGCGGCGGCTGATCAGCACGTTACTGCCGAGGCTCCGGTGAAGGGGCGGCGGCGCGCCATCCCGTATATCGCCCAGGCTGAGATGGCCGACTGCGGTGCCGCCGCGCTCGCCATGGCACTCGGCTATCACGGCCGCCACGTTTCGCTCGCCGAGATGCACGACGCCACCGGGACCGGGCGCGACGGTGTCGACGCGTTGCGGCTTGCCGAAGCCGCGTCCTCGTTCGGCTTGCGGGCGCGCGGGGTGGCCACCGAGCTCGACGACCTGCGACACCTGCCGCGCGGCACCGTATTGCATTGGGGCGCAGCGCATTTCGTCGTCCTGGACTCGACATCGCGGCGTGGTGTGACCATCGTCGATCCGGCAGCCGGCCGCTATCGGCTCGGCTGGGCCGCGGCCAACGACCTCTACAGCGGCGTCGCGGTCATGCTGGAACCCACCGACACATTTGCGTCGGGCGGGCGCAAGGCCCCCGGCGCGCTCCATCACGCCCGTCGGCTGCTGTCCCGATCGAGCGGACTCGGCAGAGTACTGGCCACTTCGGTGGTGGTGCGGGTGATGGCGCTGGCGGTGCCGGTGCTGACCGGCGTGATCGTCGATCGCGTGGTGCCCAACAACGATGGGCAGTTGCTGAAGGTGCTCGCCGCGGTGATGACCGCCCTGATCGCCTATTCGGTGCTCGCGACGTACCTGCGCGCGCACTTGCTGTTGCGGCTGCGCAGCCGCCTGGACGTCGACATGACGCTCGACTTCCTCGAGCACCTGGTGGACCTGCCGTACGCGTTCTTCCTGAAGCGCTCATCCGGAGATCTGATGATGCGATTGCGCAGCAACGCGACGGTCCGCGAGATCCTCACCACGGGAACCATTTCCGCTCTACTCGACGGCACGCTGGCCACCCTCTATCTGGTCGTCATATTCACCCTGTCGCCGGCCCTGGGACTGCTGGTCTTCGCGCTGGGCGCCGCCCAGGTCGCGATTCTGCTGGCGGCCCGCCGCCGCAACCAGCACCTGATGGGGGAAGCACTGGCGACCGAAGCCCGATCCCAGTCCTATGCCTTCGAGATGTTTTCCGGGGTCGAAACGCTCAAGGCAGCCGGAGCGGAGCGTCGCGCGGTGTCGCACTGGACCAACCTGTTCGTTGCCGAACTGAACGTTTCGCTGCGCCGCGGGCGCCTCGAGGCATTGGTGTCGACCGCCATCCATGGGCTGGCGCTGCTATCGCCCATCGCGGTTCTGCTGGTTGGCGCCAGCCTGACGTCGAGCGGAAAGCTCTCGCTGGGCATGATGCTTGCCCTGGCCGCGCTGGCGACCGGATTCCTTGAGCCACTTGGTATCTTGGTCGCCACCGCGCTGCAGGTGCAGCTGCTCGGCAGCTACCTCGCCCGCCTGGACGACGTCTTCGACACCCCCACCGAAACCGCCGGACGCGAGCTCCGGCAAGCGCCCGAGCTCACCGGATCGGTGCGCGCCGAACGGGTCACCTTCCGCTACACCCCCCATGGCCCACCGGTCGTCGATGGCGCCAGCATCGAGGTGCGGCCCGGACAGGTCCTGGCCATCGTGGGGCGTTCGGGCTCAGGCAAATCCACGCTCGGCCGGCTGCTGCTCGGTCTCTACTCGCCCTCGGAGGGTCGTGTCCTGCTCGACGGCGTGGACCTTGCCACCCTGCACCCGCGCAGTGTGCGCTCTCAAATCGGCGTCGTGACGCAGGACCCCTACATTTTCGGGCTGTCCATTCGCGACAACCTGGTGCTGGGCAACCCCAGTCTGCCGCTGGACCGGCTCGAGTCGGCGGCTGAGCTGGCCGGCGTCGCCGAGGACATTCGCGCGATGCCGATGGGGTTCGAGACCCCGCTCGTGGACGCGGGCGCCTCGCTGTCGGGTGGTCAACGTCAAAGGCTCGCCCTGGCCCGCGCGCTCGCTCCCCGGCCGCGGATCTTGTTGCTTGACGAGGCGACAAGCAGTCTCGACACGGTCACCGAGGCGAGGGTCCACGGCAACATCGCCCGGCTCGGATGCACCGTCATCGTGATCGCGCATCGGCTGGCCACCGTGATCGACGCCGACCACATCGTGGTGATGGACGCGGGCCGGGTCGTCGAATCGGGCTGCCACCACGACCTGATGGCCGCGGGTGGTCACTACGCACAACTCGTCGCGGGCCAACTCGTCGGCGAGACAACGCATTAGGAGCTGGAAATGAACGATTCAACATCCGCGCTGAAGCCGAGTGGCTTCTTCGTGATGCGCGCGCCGTTGCTGCCGCTGAACGAATTGGACCGCCTGCGCGCCGATTCCACCTACTGGCGCAAGCTGGTCGCACGGCCGGACGTTCGTGAGGCGCTCCACCTCGCCTCGCCCGGGTTGATGCGCCGCTTGGCAGCCGGCGATGCGGACGACCGGGTGATCGCCTCGGTGACTGCGTATCTGACCCGCATGTGCACCCGCGCAACGCCTTTCGGACTCTTCGCCGGCTGCTCGCTGGGAGAGGTGAGCGACACCACCGCGCTGGTGGTCGACGGCCCGGAGGGGACCTGCCGGCACAGCCGACCGGACACGGAGGTGCTGGCGGCGCTGGTCGAGCGGCTGTTGGCGGATGCGTCGACACGACAGACCATGCTGGTGGAGCCCAACTCCAGCCGCTACCACGCCGCCGGGGCCATGCGGCTCATCGAAAGCCGGCTTCACCAGGGCCGTCGCACGCATCATCTGGTCGTGGTCGAGGACGACGCGCCGTTGCGTTGTGCGTTGGCTGCGGCAGCCGGTGGCTGCGCGGTGGACAAGGTCGTCGAGGCCGTGGCCGAACGAGTGGGGGTCGAGCGCGACGAGGCCCGCGAATACGTCGATGCCCTGATCGAGGCCAAGGTCCTGACGCCGGTGGCCGAGCCCGCGGTGACGGGCCCGGAACCGCTGGCCCAGCTGATGTCGTCGCTGAGCGGGCCGGACTTCGCCGCCACCTCGGAGGCGTTGCGGCGGGTCTCCGACGAGCTCGCGGGTCTGGACGCCGCCGGACTGGGGAATCCGCCCGAGGCCTACGAGGCGGCGGCCGCAATACTGCTCGAGCTGGCCGGCGAAGGCGACGAAGCCCGGCTGATCCAGGTCGACCTGCACCGGGCCGGGTCGGGTCTGACCCTGGGATCCGACACGGTGAAGCTGCTGGCCGAGGGGGTGCAACTGTTGCACCGGTTGTCCACGGGCGGCGAGGATCTGGCGCTGACTCGGTTCAAGCAGCAGTTCGCGGCGCGCTACGAGGACCGAGAGGTCGCGCTGATGGAGGCGCTCGACGAGGAGATGGGGATCGGGTTCGACCCGTCGAGGCACCCGGCGGCCGACGAGTCGCCGCTGCTGGCCGGCATCGACTTGGGCGGGGCCCCGGGCGGCGTAACTCCGCAGTACGCGTTCACCGCGCGCGACGCTGCCCTGCTCGATCTGGTCATGCGCACGCGGGAGAGCGGTGCCGCGAGCCTCGAACTCGATGGCCCCACGGTCGCGCGCCTTGAATCGTCACAGAAGGATCTGCCACCGCCGTTGCCGTTGCCCGACGGCCTGGCGGTCAACGCGAACCTGCTCGAGGACGGTATCGAAATCGACTGCGCTTACGGGCCTTCGGGAGCACAGCTGCTCGGCCGGTTCTGTCATGGCGACGCGCGAGTGCACGACGCGGTACGAGCCCACCTGCGCGCCGAGGAAGTCCAGTCCCCCGGGGTGGTGTTCGCCGAGATCGTGCACTTGCCGGAAGGCCGAGTCGGCAATGTCCTGGCCCGGCCGGTGCTGCGCGACTACGAACTGGTCCTGCTGGGGCGTTCGGGCGCACCCGCGGATCGTCAGCTCAGTGTCGATGAGCTGACCGTGCGTCTCGACGGTGACCGCGTCGTCCTCTACAGCCCGCGGCTGGGCGCCGAAGTAAGGCCGCGGCTGACCACGGCGCACAATCCGGCGTGGCGCGGCTTCGGGGTGTACCGGTTTCTCGCGGCGCTGCAAAGCGACGGGGTGACCGGCGGGCTGGCGTGGGATTGGGGCGCCCTGTCAGGGGCGCCGGCGTTGCCGCGGGTCACCGCCGGGCGCCTGGTGCTGGCCCGGGCCCGCTGGCGGCTGTCGGCGGCCGAGATCTCCAAGGTCACGAAACCCGACGCCCCCGACGCTTCAGCCGGATGGGCGGCCCTGGCTCGCGAGCGGGGACTGCCCGGTGAGCTGCTCATCGCCGACGGCGACAACCGCCTGTATGTCGACACCGCCAGTCCCGTTCTCACGGCCGCGGCCGCCAAGGTGCTGCGCGGGCGGACCGAGGCGATCATCGAGGAGGTCCTGCCCACCGGGACCGCCACCGGGCCACAGGGCCGGTTCGCCCACGAACTCATCGTGCCGTTCATCCGACGTGGCGAGCCGGCACCGGCGCCCGGGCTGTGGACCGCGCCGAAGGTGCGCCGGACTTTCGGCCCGGGCAGCCAGTGGCTCTACCTGAAGGCGTATACGGGCACCGCGTCCGCCGATCGCATTCTCACCGACGCCGTGGGACCCGTGACGGAACAGCTGCGCGAAACCGGCGTCGTCGACCATTGGTTCTTCCTGCGCTATGCCGACCCCGAACATCATCTGCGGCTTCGGTTGCACGGTGACCCGACGGCATTGCGGGACCACGCCTTGCCGGCGCTGACCGACGCGCTGGCCCCACACCTCGGTGACGGGACGGTATGGAAGTTCGCGACCGACACCTACCACCGCGAGATCGAACGGTACGGGGGCGACGCCGGCATCGAACTGGCCGAGCGGATCCACGCCGCCGACAGCGAGGCCGTGCTGAAGATCATGGGCCTGCTTGACCTCTATGGCGACGACGCGGCCGAGGCCCGCTGGAAGCTGTGCCTCTACGCCACCGATCGCCTGCTGGCCGATGCCGGCCTGGCCATAGGGGAGCGGCGCGACTGGGCCAAGGACGGGGCCGACGGCTACCGGCACGAATACCCCAACGCGGCCAACCTGGATGCCGGGATCGGGCAACGCTGGCGGCGCGAGCGCGCCGACGTCACGGCGCTGCTCGACGACACCACGGCGCACCCATACGAATCCGCGCGCCAAGCATTCAGGCGGCGATCCGAGCGAATGGCGCCCTTGCTCGCGGAACTGGCGGACCTGTCCACGCGGGGCGAGCTGACTCAGTCCTTTCCGCAGCTCCTGCACAGCTTCAGCCACCTGAATGCCGTGCGGCTGCTGCGCTCGGCCGCCCGCACCCACGAACTCATCCTGCTGAGCTTCCTTGATCGCCACTACGCGAGCCAATTGGCGCGTGCCAAATAGCGTCACGCTTAGCCCGGCTTCTCGCTCTTACCTGTGAGCACGGGCCAAAACCGGTCCGCGCTAACACAAATCACAGTAAGGAGAAACAAAATGAACACCAATCACGACAGGCTGGCACTGCGCCGGCAGAGCATCCGCACCCTGACCGCCGACGAGCTGCGCATGGCCCAAGGCGGCGAGGGCGGCAACGGCACCGGAACGGGCAGGGCCACCAAACACACCACGGTGCCCACCACGGGAACGCGCACGGGCACCCGCCCCAATCCGACGCTGACGGCTACGCATTCGCCCCCGCAGACGCTGACGGTGGCCTAGCAGAGCTCGGCGCTCATCCGAAACATACCGCCCCGCAACCGATTTGCCATCGATTGCGGGGCGGTTCTCGCCGTGCGGCAAGTAAGGCCGGATGCCACGAATCTGCGAAATTCTGCGGAAAAATGGTCACCCTTGGACGTCGCCGGCACTCCTACCTATGAGCGGACCCACCCGGGCTTGCCATCACCACATCACACAAGAAGGAAAGATCAAATGAGTATCAACCACGACAAGATTGCGCTGCGCCGACAGAGCATCCGCACTCTCACCGCCGACGAGCTGCGCATCGCTCACGGCGGCCGCGGCAACGGCACCGGCACCGGCACCGGCCACGGCACCGGAACGGGCACCGGAAACGGCACCGGCACGCGCACGGCGCACACCAAGACGAAGGCGTGAGCTGCTCCAAAACACGTCACAATCGTCGTCGCCGCCCCATAACCCACGGTTATGGGGCGGCGGTCGTACGCGTGCTCCAGGTAACGACCCTTACCAAATGGGTAGGAAACCCTTCCCTTGCGGAAGGTGAAACTGGCTTCCACGGTAATTACGAAATCACCCGCCAACCCCGAGCATTTCAGTCATGACTTTCATGACCACGGTGCCGAAGCACCGCATCATCAGCGACACGGACCTCGCCCGCGCCGCGGCCACCGGCGATCGCGCGGCGCTGGCCGCTATCTACAACCGCTATGCCGCCCCACTTCACGCCTACTGCGTCGGCATGCTGCGTGACCGCCACGCGGCCTCCGACTGCGTGCAGGAGGTCTTCTGCATCGCGACGACAGAGTTGCCGAAGCTCCGTGATGCGGACAAGCTGAGGCCCTGGCTGTACGCCATCGCCCGTCGCCGCGCCCTGCGGGCCCTATCGGAACGTCGCCGTGAGGCCGCCTGTGACGAGCTGCCCGATGATGTGGCGACGGGTCCGGGGCCGTTTACGCTGACGGCCCAGAACGAGCTCCGCCAACTGATCGCCCAGGCCGCCGGCGGCTTGTCCGAGCGCGACCGCCACGTGCTGGATCTTGCCTACCGCCACGGCGTGACCGGAACCGAGCTCGCGCAAGCGCTGGGCATCAGCTATGACTCCACCAAGAAGCTCCTACAGCGGCTGCGCGACACCATCGAACGCTCGCTGGGTGCGCTATTGGTGGCAAAGCGCGCCCCGCGGAACGGCTGCCCTCGGCTCGCCGCGGATCTGGCGGGCTGGGACGAACAGTTCACCGTCCTGATGCGGAAACGCATTGCCCGCCATATCGAGTCGTGCCCCACATGCGACGAATACCGTCGCAGTGCCCTCAATGCCGTCGCCATGCTCGGCGGCGGAGTGCTCGACAAGATCTCCTAGTCACCCGGCCGCTCACCGTTGCGTACGACGGTCACGCAGCATGGAGCGGTTGACGGCACCGAGCCGGATGGCCGCGTTGGCCAGTCTTACCCGGCGGTCTCCATCGGCTTTGATGCCGAACTTGTCGTACAGGTGTTGCAGATGTTGCTTGACGGCTGCCTCCGTGACGAATAACTCCTGGGCCATCCGACGAACCGATGCAGGCTCGGGAAACGGGTCGTCGGATACGAAGGGCCGGCACAAGATTTTGAGGACGTCGAGTTCGCGCTGGGTCATCCGAGGCGGCCGCAGGATGGACTTGCCGGTTTCGGTTTCTTGATCGGCCGGTGCTTCGTCAGCGCCCCTGGTCATCCAGAAGACCAACCGTGAACTGCCGAGGCGCAATTCGTCACCAGACCGCAGAATCCGTTCCGCAGCGATCTTTTCCCCGTTGACATAGGTGCCGTTGCGGCTACCCAGGTCCCGCACCGACCACGCTTGACCGAAGTTCTCCAAGACGGCGTGTACACGGGACACGGTCGGGTCGTGCTCGAACGACACCGCGTTGGTCAAAGACTTGCCGAGGGTCATTCGTTCACCGCTCAGCGCGACCAGCTCTCGCCCTGACGGCTTCCAGACCTCCAAATGGGACGCCATACTGACCCTCCTATCGGGCCAATTCTGCCC
Source organism: Mycobacterium paraffinicum (assembly GCF_025822865.1). Taxonomy (NCBI): domain Bacteria; kingdom Bacillati; phylum Actinomycetota; class Actinomycetes; order Mycobacteriales; family Mycobacteriaceae; genus Mycobacterium; species Mycobacterium paraffinicum. The sequence continues at coordinate 466,669 of NZ_JACKUR010000025.1, forward strand.
CTGCGGCTCCAAGCTTGGCCGGGAACCGTCCGCTAAGCCACAAATCGCCCGCTCGGCTGCCGATTCCCCCGGTATTCGGGTCCGCGACGCCCAGTTGCGGTTGGACCGTGGTGACGTATCGCCGGAAGCCGCTTTCCGTGCCGGCAGCAAGCCATAGGATCTACGAGCATGCGTCGCCGCATCCCTAGCCCGGCTTCGTGATGGCAATCACGAATGTTGAGCTCAGCTTCCTGCTGGAGGCGTCGCGCCGCGGCCTGCTTCCTCAGCAAGGCCGTCTCCTGGAATTCGGTGAAGCCGAGACCATGATCGATGTGGTGCAGGCGATCCCGCTCCTTCTCGCCGAAGGGCCACGGCGCGACGCGTTGCTGGCCGAGACGCCGCCGGACGGCATGGCCCAGGTCTATGCCGACGCCAAGCGAATCTACCGAGCCCTGTTCGACTTCAGCAGCTACAACGCCATCGATCTGCTCCCGCCCAATCACTATCGTCTGCAGCAGGATCTCAACCTGCCCTTCGACCTTGGGACAAGGTTCGACGTCTGCATCAACAACGGCACCACCGAGCATGTCTTCAATCAGGCCAATTGCTACAAGGCGATTCATGATCACACCGCCCCGGGGGGCGTGATGATCCACTGGACGCCCTGCCTGGGATGGATCGACCATGGCTTTTACAACATCCAGCCGGGGTTCTTCCACGACCTGGCCACCGCGAACGGCTATGAGGTCCTGCTCGCCGTGCTGTCGAGCGACAGCATGATGATGCCGATCATCCCAGGCCGGATCACTTCCGAGTTGGTCGCCGCCAATCCGGGCATCCGGGACAGTCTCGCGTGCGCCGTGCTGCGCAAGACGACGGATGAACCGTTCCGCTTCCCCCTGCAGGGGGTCTATTCCTTTCTCAAGGAACTGGCGGGTGTGGCAGATCCGCAACGTATTACGCAGCTGCTAGCGTCGCGCTCCGGCCAGGCACCAGAGCAACCACACACGGGGCGACCCGACAATCCGATTGAGGACGCCGCGCCCGGGCGCGACGACTGACGTCAGCACCTGGGGTTGATACCGCGCGGGCCGACCGCTGACTCACTGGCCCTGCGCGTACCGCTTGGCGAACATCCGCCTGCGGGCAAACGGCGAGAGCACCGCCTCATAGTGGCCGAGCAGCTCATCACAGATGACCGGCCAGCTGCGGCCGAGCACGCTGCGCCGGGCGGCCAGCGCGTAGCGGTGGCGTTCGTCGATCAAATGGGTGACGGCCGCGGGCAACCTCGCCTCGAATTCGCCGACGCCCAGTAACAAACCGGTGCGCCACGGCGTGACGAGGTCGCGTGGGCCGCCGGCGTCGGGGGCGATCACCGGCAACCCCGACGCCAGCGCTTCCTGCACGACTTGGCAAAACGTTTCGTGCTCACCGGGATGCACGAAGACGTCCATGCTGGCGTACGCCGTTGCGAGTTCGTCGCCGTACAACGCGCCGGTGAAAACCGCTGTCGGCATTGCCTTCTGCAACTTGCTTCGGTCGACGCCGTCACCGACGATGACGAGCTGCACGTCGTCTCGGGCCGCCAGCGGGATCAGCCGCTCGACGTGCTTCTCGGGCGCCAGCCGGCCCACGAAACCGACGATCGGCTTGGCTTGCGGCGACCATCGCCGCCTGAGTGCCTCGTCACGCGCCGACGGAGCGAACCGCAGCACGTCAACCCCGCGTGCCCAGTGGTGAACCCGCGGGAAGCGATGCGCCACAAGTGATTCCATCGTCACGCTGGACGGCGCCAGGGTCCGGTCGGCGAGGCTGTGCAGATGGCGGAACCAGGCCCACGCGGCCCGTGTCGTCATGGGAATGCCATAGCTGGCCGCGAAACCCGGTACGTCCGTTTGATACACGGCGACCGTCGGCACCCCCAGCCACCGGGCCGCCTTCACCCCGCCGTACCCCAGCAGCGCCGGGGAGGCCAAATGCACAACGTGCGGGTCGAATCCGCGCAACACGCTCACCATCCGGGGCATCGGCACACCGAGGGGCAGCGTGGTCACTTTGGGAAACATCCGCGATGGAACCCGATGCACGCGGATCCCGTCGTAGACGCGATCCGCCGGGGCCGCACCGGGCGGGGTGTCCGGGGCGATGACGAGGGCTTCGTGACCGGTCCGGCGCAGGTGCTCGAGCACCCGGATCACCGAGTTGCTGACACCATTGACTTCCGGCAGGAACGATTCGGCGACGATGGCAACGCGCACGACACCACAGTGTCAGCGCCGACTTTCGACAAGGTTGCCTACGGGCATACGTCGTGCGAAATCTGCTGGTCGGGAGCCTCAGCGCGACGATCCAGCATCTTGTCCAGCAGCGCCAGGCCCACCAGGAGGACCGTCGCCACCAGCCAGCACACCACCGCGATCGACCCCGCCGGGATGATGGCCAGCCCGGCATTGCGGTGCTGCACGCGAACCAGATTCGGGTCGTTCTTGTTGTACTCGACGTAGATTCGCATGCCCGTGGCCAGATGTGACGGGTACAGCACGCCGAGCTCGGGACGGTACGTGACGCGCTCGGGTGTGACGAATTCGATGGTCGAGCGGCGCGGCCCGGCGCTGAGCACTTCGGCCTGCGCCACCCCCATGTTGTGTTGGATCGCAAGGTCGTTGCGCCAGGCGCCCGCGACGAGCAGGGCCGATTGCAAGGTCACCAAGCCGGCCACGATGAGCACCGCAATCCGGGCCCAGCGCAACGCAATTCTCGACGGGGTGCTCGGCGGCTTATCGCTGCGGCCGTGAATCAGTATGTGCAGCACCCTTTTCGGGTAGTTCACGAAACCCTCACAGGGCCGCCTTGATGGCCGCATGCAGCTGCCGCAGCGAGGACCGGTCGGCCTTGACCTCCAGCACCCGCATCCCGGTCGCGGGTTCGTCGAGGGCCGCGCTGAGCTGCTCCACCTCGATCTGGCGGCTCTCAACGTGATAGGCGCGGCACAGCGCGCCCACATCGACGTCGTGCGGCGTTCCGAAGATTCGCGACGACACGTCGGAGAACCGCGGGTCGCCCTGCTCGAGCAGTTCGAAGATGCCGCCGCCGTTGTCGTTGGAGACAACGATGGTCAGCTTGCGCGGTGTCGGCTCGGTGGGGCCGATCAGCAGGCCGGAGCTGTCGTGGACGAACGTCAGGTCGCCGATCAGCGCGACGGTGCGTCCTTCGTAGGCGAGCGCGGCCCCGATCGCGGTGGACACGGTGCCGTCGATGCCGGCGACGCCGCGGTTGGAGCGGACCCGGATGCCGTGGGTGTCCAGGCCGACCAGCGCCGCGTCCCGGACCGGGTTGGACGCGCCGAGCACCAGCTGGTCTCCCGGCCGCAGCGCGCCGGCCACCGCCGCGGCGACGTGCAGGCCGGTGGTGAGCGGGTGCGCCTCGAGTTGGCCGCGCACCGCGTCGATCGCGTGCCTGTTGACCTCCGCGCAGCGCTTCAGCCACGCCGGATTCGGCGTCCCGGTGGTCACCGCCCGCGTGCCGGTCGCCTGTGAGTTGCCCGAGACGTCCGGCCAGCGCGGCCCGGTGGTCAACGCGTACACCGGCACCTTCGGGTCGGCCAGCAGCGCCGAGACGGGCCGGTGCAGCGTCGGGCGGCCGAGCATGATCACCTGCTTGGGACGCAGCAGCGGGAGGGCCAGCGGGTGCAGGGGGTTGGCCGGGGCCGGTGCCGTCGGCTCCGCGACGGTCGGCAACTCGGCCAGGTTGGGGTGCGCGCCCGCGCCGTGTCCGGCAATGACGACGGTGTCGGGCGACAGGTCGATGTCCAGCGGCTGGTCGAACGTGACCGGCGGTGTGTACGTCCACGGCCGTACGCCGGGCCGTCCCTGCGGGATCGCGGCGCCGTGCGGTTCGGGGTCCGGCACCAGAGGCTCGCGCAGCGGGATGTCGAACTGCACCGGGCCCGCGTTGGCCGTGCGAGACCCCGTAGCGGCAGTCAAGACCCGGCAGGTGGCCGATCGCCAGGTGGCGTTGAGGGCGTCCAGCCGTTCGGGCGCGTCCTCGGCCAGGCCCAGGCTGATGGCGGCGCGGACCTGGGTGCCGAAGTAGCCCAGCTGCTCCATCGTCTGGTTGGCCCCGGTGCCCAGCATTTCGTAGGGCCGGTTGGCCGACAGCACGATCAGTGGCACCCGCGCGTAGTTGGCCTCCACCACGGCCGGCCCCAGGTTGGCCACGGCGGTGCCCGACGTCATCGCGACGCACACCGGGGCGCCGGCGGCGATCGCGAGCCCGATGGCCAGGTAGCCGGCGGTGCGCTCGTCGATGCGGACGTGCAGCCGGATCCGGCCGGAACGGTCGGCGTCCTGCAGCGCGAAGGCCAGCGGCGCGTTGCGCGACCCGGGGCAAAGCACCACGTCACGGACGCCGCCGCGAATCAGCTCGTCAACGACGACGCGCGCCTGTGTCGTCGAGGGGTTCACCAGTACAGCCTGTCACAACCCGCGCACCGGGGGCGCGGAGCGGAGGGGCGCCAGAACTAGTTGCTGGCGAAGAACTTCAGCGCCGCCTCGTTGACGGCGTCCGGGCGCTCGAAGAAGCCGAGGTGGCCGGCGTCGGGGATCTGCACGTAACGGCCGTTGGGCAGCGCATCGGCGACCTCGCGCCCCAGGTAGGGCGGCGTCAACACGTCGTCGGAGAAGCCGATCACCAGCACCGGCGTCGCGATGCTGCGGTAGGCCGGCAGCCGGTTGGTATACGGGGCGATGTCGAGCTGGCAACGCGTGCCCGGGGTGGCCTTGACGGGCCACATGCTGAACATGGCGATCCAGTCCGCGACCGCGACGTCGTCGTTGAGCGTCTTGTGCGAAAAGTTTTCCAGCAGACGGATTTTCGCCTCATACGAGCTCGGCAGCTGGACACCGGCGTCGGCCAGCTCGGCCTCGGCGTCGCGGAAGAACTCGCGGGTTTTGTCCATGCGGCCCCGGGTGCCCATCAACACCGCGGAGCTGACGAGTTCGGGCCGGGCAAGCATGAGTTCCTGGGCGATGAACGCGCCCATCGACATCCCCACGACGCGGGCCGGAGCGGCACTCAGTCCTTCGATCAGCGCCGCCGTGTCGGCCACCATCGTCTGCGTCGTGAAACCCTGCGCGTTCTCGGTGGCGCCGATGCCCCGATTGTCGAAGGTGATGACGCGGTAGCCGGCCGCCAGGAACGCGGGAACCTGATACGGCTGCCAGGTCCGGCCGGCCCCGCCGTGACCGCTGATGAACACCACCGGCTCACCAGAGCCGCGGTCGTCGTAAGCCAGGTTGATCACTCGGACGACGGTACAAGGAGTGCGTGGCAGGCCTTGACCCGGTCGATCCACCACTGCCGCCGCTCCGCGGGCGCGGCGAGGGCCCGCAGCCGCGCCGGGTCGGGGGTGACCGGCCCGACCGCCAGGGCCCCGTCGACGGGGGACGCGACGTCGGCCACGTCCTCCACGAACAGCCCGCCGGTGCCGAGCCCGCACGCGTGGCTCAGTACCGGCAGGGCCGCCGCGGCGGCCAGACCCTGGCTGATGCCGACCGCCGAGTCGATCGCGCTGGAAACCACGACCGGGATGTCGATCTGCGCGGCGATCGCAAGCATGGCCGCGACGCCGCCCAGCGGGGCGACTTTCAGCACCGCGATGTCGGCGGCGCCGGAGCGGACCACGGCGAGCGGGTCATCCGCCTTGCGGATGCTTTCGTCGGCGGCGATCGGCACGCGTGGCATGTCCGCCCGCCGGCGCAGGGCCGCGAGCTCGTCGACGGTCGCGCATGGTTGTTCGAGGTACTCCAGGGGGCCGTCGGCGGTCAGGGCGGTGACCGCCCGCACCGCCTCCTCGACCGTCCAGCCGCCGTTGGCGTCCACCCGCACGGTCGGCACGAGCTGACGCACGGCGTTGACCCGGTCGACGTCGTCGGCCAGCGTCTGGCCGGGCTCGGCGACCTTCACCTTGGCCGTGCGGGCGCCGGGGAACCGGGCCAGCACCTCGGCCACTCGGCCGGCGTCGACGGCCGGCACGGTCGCATTGATCGGAATGCGGTCGCGCCGCCGCGGCGGCGGCGGGCGGTAGGCGGCCTCGATGCCGGCGGCCAGCCAGTGCGCGGCCTCGGGCGGCGCGTATTCCAGGAAGGCCCCGAACTCGCCCCAGCCCGCCGGGCCCTCGATGAGCGCGACCTCGCGGGTGGTGATGCCGCGGAAGCGCACCCGCATCGGCAGCGCCACCACGTGCAGGCCGTCGAGCAGGTCCTGACACGTGGGCGTCACGCGCGGTAGACCTGCCGACCCGCCAGGAACGTCGCGCGGACGTCCAGGTCGGCGATCTGCTCCGGCGGCACGGCCCGCGGGTCGGCCGACAGCACCACCAGGTCGGCGTACTTGCCCACCTCCAGCGAGCCGATCACGTCGTCGGCGAACAACTGCCAGGCCGCGTCGATGGTCTGCGCGCGGATGGCCTGCTCGACCGTCAACCGCTCCTCGGGCGCCAAGACCCGGCCGCTGGGCGCCGTCCGGGTCACGGCGACGCTGATGTTGCGCAGCGGCTCCTCGGGTGTGACCGGCGGGTCGTTGTGCAGCGAGATCCGCATACCGGTGGCCACCGCGGAACCCGCTGGCATCCAACGGGATCCGCGCTCCGGCCCGAACAGGCCGTCGACGATGATGTCACCCCAGTAGTGGATCTGGTCGACGAAGATGCTGCAGGTGACCCCGAGGGCGGCGGCTCTTCGGAGTTGCTCGAGCCGGATGGCGCCGACGTGCTCGAGGCGCAGCCGGTGGTCGTCGCGCGGATGGCGGCGCAACGCCTCTTCGTAGACATCCAGGATGGTGTCCACACCGGCGTCGCCCTGCACGTGGCAGGCCATCGGCCAGCCAAGCGGGAAGTAGGCGCTTACGATTTCGGCCAGCTGTTCGCGGGTGTAGTTGGCGTGTCCGCAGGAGCCGGGCGGCACCCCGATGGCGCGGGTGGCGTCGGTGTCCAGGTACGGGAAGGACAGGGCGATGTTGCCGACCCACGGGGAGCCGTCCACCCAGATCTTGATGCCGACCTGGCGCAGCATGTCGTCGCCCTGGCCGGGGGTGGCGTCGGTGCGCATCTGCGGGTTGGAGATCTCGTAGGTGCGCAGCCGGACCGTCAGCTCGTCGCGCAACTGCTCGACCAGCGGCCGAAACGCCGGGTCGAAGGCCATCTCCGAGCAGGTGGTCAGGCCAGCGCGGTTGAGCCGGGCGCACTCGGCGCGCAGCATCGCCGGGTAGTCGCCGGGCGCGATGGCGCCGGCCAGCAGCGGGAACACCGCGCCGGTCTCCTCGGCGGTGCCGTCCAGCTCGCCGTGCGCGTCGCGGCCGTACCGGGCGCCCTTGGGGTCGGGGGTGTCGCGGCTCAGGCCGGCGCGGCGGGCCGCGTGCGAATTGAAGTAGGCCTTGTGCCCGGAGTTGTGGATGATGATCAGCGGCCCGTCCGGCGCGGTCGCGTCGAGCCAGGCGAGCGTCGGCTGGGGCAACCCGGGCTGCAGCAGCGGATCCCAGCCGTTCAGGTAGGCGCCGTCGGCGCCCCTGGCGTCGACCTCGCGGCGCACCGCGGCGACGACGTCGTCGGCATTCTTGATGGTGACGGGCCGGATGTCGACGATCCGGTCCGACAGCGCCAGGGCCTCCATCAGCGGATGCCCGTGCGCCTCAACGAATCCCGGCATGACGCAGCCGTCGCCGACGTCGAGGGTCCGGGTATTCGGGCCGGCGAACGCTGCGACTTCGGAGCGGCTGCCCACGGCGACGATGCGCCCGTCGGCGACGGCGAGCGCCTCGGCGGTGGGTCGCGCGTCGTCGACGGTGAGCACAGTTCCGGTGACGACGAGATCTGCAGCGGCCATGTGCAGGGATGCTAGTGATCGATGGCGCTCAACATGGCGTCATGGCCGTTCCAGGTAGGACTGGAGCCTGAGCGCCTTCCACGGCCGCCGGCCCCCGACGATCATCAGCCCCCGCCGCGCGGCCGTGACCGGCCCGATGCGTTGGTACATCATGTCGCACAGCGTCGATGCGGGCGCCTGAAGTACGGCATCCGGGCGATCAGCGGGGCGACGCGCGCGGATCTCGATGACGCCGTCGTGGATATGAATGACGTACGGGCGAGCGCCGGGAACCTTGACCGCGACGCACACGTCGGTGCCGGCCGACAAACCGGTGCGCAGGTAGCCCGGGCCATCGGCGAACTGCATAAGACCTCTCGCGATCAGCAACATGTCGCGTTCTTGGATCTCCCACGGCGCCTTGATCGCTCGCGCGACGTCCCGCCCATGGAGAATCAATTCGCCCAGCCAGTTCGTCTGCGCCGTGATGCCGTCCGCGAAGGCTCCACAATGCAGCTCGTATACGCGGTCGTTCGAACAGGTGTCGAAGAATGCGTCCATCGTTGGTGCGAGGCCGTTGAGTTCGTCTGCGATCTCGGTTACGGGCGCCATCAGCGCATCAAGCTCTGCCCGGTTGATTTCGTCCAGCTCGCGCGGATGATGGCGCGGCGGAAATCTCTCCCCTCTGCCACCGCCTGATAGCGGTGCGCAACCGAGAGCATGTGAGCGGCGACTTGTTGAACGGTCCAGTCCAAACCTGGTACGCGCGCATTCGGGTCGGCAGTGCGAACCAGCCGGTCGAAGCGAACCCGCGCCTGCCCGATGCGATCCCGCAATTCGTCCCTGGTGGTCTCGACGAGCGCGAGGTAATCGGTGTCGTTCATCCTGCACCTCCATACTCCAGTTTGGAGTTAAATTACTCCAGGATTGAGTATTGTCAAGGAATGGCCTCCCAACCGACCACCACATCTTTCGCGCTTCTCGGCTTGCTCGGCATCAAATCGTGGACCGCGTACGAGATCGTCGCGCAGATCAAACGCGGCGTGCACTTCTTTTGGCCGCGGTCGGAGGCTCACCTGTACGCGGAGCTGAAGCGGCTCGTCGAGCGCGGTCACGCCAGCGCCGAGACAGTCGAGGGCCGCCGCCGTCAACGCACTCGGTACACCATCACCCCGGAAGGCCGTGCGGCCCTTGAGGACTGGTTCGGCAGCCGGCCGGCCGTGCCGGTGATCGAAGCCGAGGGGTTCCTCCGGCTGTTTCTCGGAGACCAGGCAACCAAGCACGATCTGCGCGAGTCACTCGAAGCCACCGCGCGCGAGGCGCGCGAGATGCATGCCAAGGGCAAGGCGCTCATCGAAGAGCTCCTGCACACGGGTGGACCTTTTCCGGAGCGGCTTCACCTCGTGGAACCCGAGGCGACGTTCATCGCCGAGTTCTACCGAAACGTCATCGCATGGTGCGAACGGACAATCGAGGAAATCGAGGAGTGGCCCAACACTCGCGACGTCGGCCTCACGCCGAGGGGGCGACAACGGTGGCAGCGCATACTTGCCCAGCCCGACCCCTAGGCGTCTCTTTCAAGGGGGTGGCTGACTGAAACTGCAACACGTTCTAGTCTTGGCCCATGAGTGACGAGCTGCTGCGCCATCCCATTCATTCCGGACACCTGACCGTCGGTGCGCTCAAGCGCAACAAGGACAAGCCGGTGCTGCATCTCGGCGACACCACGCTGACCGGCGGTCAGCTCGCCGAGCGCATCAGCCAGTACATTCAGGCGTTCGAGGCGCTCGGTGCGGGCACCGGCGCGACCGTCGGGCTGCTGTCGCTGAACCGGCCCGAGGTGCTGATGATCATCGGCGCCGGCCAGACCCAGGGTTACCGGCGCGTGGCGCTGCATCCTCTGGGTTCCCTGGACGACCACGCCTACGTGCTGGGCGACGCCGGCGTGACGTCGCTGATCATCGACCCCAACCCGATGTTCGTCGAGCGGGCGCTGGGCCTGCTGGAGAAGGTGCGCGGCCTCAAGCAGGTCCTGACCATCGGCCCGGTTCCCGAGGCGCTCGGCGATTCGGCGGTGGACCTGGTGGCCGAGGCCGCGAAGTATCAGCCCAAACCTTTGGTGGCGGCCGAGCTTCCGCCCGATCACATCGGCGGGATGGCCTACACCGGCGGCACCACCGGCAAGCCCAAGGGTGTGCTGGGTACCGCGCAGTCGATCACCACGATGACCACGATCCAGCTCGCCGAGTGGGAGTGGCCGGAGAACCCGCGCTTTCTGATGTGCACCCCGCTCTCGCACGCCGGGGCGGCGTTCTTCGTGCCGACGATCATCAAGGGCGGCGAGCTGGTGGTGCTGACCAAGTTCGACCCGGCCGAGGTGCTGCGGGTGATCGAGGAGCAGAAGATCACCGCGACCATGCTGGTGCCGTCGATGATCTACGCGCTGATGGACCACCCCGATTCGCACACCCGTGACCTGTCCTCGCTGGAGACCGTCTATTACGGTGCCTCGGCGATGAACCCGGTGCGGCTGGCCGAGGCCATCCGTCGCTTCGGGCCGATCTTCGCCCAGTACTACGGGCAGTCCGAAGCACCGATGGTGATCTCGTATTTGGCCAAGAAGGACCACGACGAGAAGCGGCTCACCTCTTGCGGGCGGCCCACCCTGTTCGCCCGCACGGCACTGCTGGGTGCCGACGGCCAGCCCGTGCCACAGGGCGAGGTCGGCGAGATCTGCGTGTCCGGGCCGCTGCTTTCCGGCGGGTACTGGAACCTGCCGGAGGAGACGGCCAAGACGTTCAAAGACGGGTGGCTGCACACCGGTGACATGGCCCGCGAGGACGAGGACGGCTTCTGGTTCATCGTCGACCGGGTCAAGGACATGATCGTCACCGGCGGATTCAACGTGTTTCCGCGCGAGGTCGAGGACGTCGTCGCCGACCACCCCGCCGTCGCGCAGGTCTGCGTGATCGGCACGCCGGACGAGAAGTGGGGCGAAGCCGTCACCGCGGTGATCGTGCTGCGGCCCGACCATCCCTCCGACGAGGTGTCGGTAGCGCGGGTGACCGTCGAGATCCAGACCGCCGTCAAGGAGCGCAAGGGTTCGGTGCAATCACCCAAGCAGGTGATCGTCGTCGAGTCGGTGCCGGTGACCGCGCTGGGCAAGCCGGACAAGAAGGCCGTGCGCGCCCAGTTCTGGGAGGGCGCCGACCGCGCCGTCGGCTGAGTGTGCTCGAGCGCCCGGCTGGCCGGGCGCTGGGCTGCGCCGAGCGTGAAATTAGCCTCACGTTCGGCGCCGAGCGTGAAATTAGCTTCACGTTCGTGGTGCGGTGACGCCGGCGACCAGCAGGTCGAGCATGCGGCCGGTCTGCTCGGGCGAGCCGCTGGCCAGGAAGATGCCGATCAGGCTGGACACCACATCGTCGGCCTGCAGGTCGGGGCGCAGGCTGCCGTCCTCGGCCCCGGCCCGCAGCAGCAGGTCGACGGCGCCGACGATGCTGTCACGAGTCTGGCTGGCCTGCATGGCGCCGGAGGCGAAGATCGCCTGCAGCGACTCGGCCATCCCACGCTTGGCGGCCACGAATGACGCGTAGCGGTCCATCCAGCGGCGCAGCGCCGTCTCGGGCGGGTGGCGCTTGAGCAGCCGCTCGGCCGCCGCGGCCACTTCGTCGAGCTCGGCGCGGTAGATCGCCTCGACAAGCGCCTCTCGATTCGGGAAATGGCGGTACAGCGTGCCGATCCCCACGCCGGCCTCGCGCGCGATGGCCTCCAGCGACACCGGTCGCCCATCGGCGGTGGCGAACGCCGCCGTCGCCACCTCGAGCAGCCGCTCGCGATTCCGGCGCGCGTCCGATCGGATCTCGGCCAAGCGGAGGAACCTCCGTTTCTGCTACGCTCGGATAAGCGGAGGATCCTCCGCATTTTCTCCAGTGTGGCACTAGGGAGCACCATGACGGACAAACCACGGCCCGGCGGTCCCGGCGGCATCGGCGCGTCGACCGTCGCGCGCATCGGCTACGGCGCAATGCAGTTGTTCGAGGCCCCGTCCGTCGAGGACGCGGCCGGGGTGCTGCGCCGCGCGATCGAGCTCGGCGTCAACCACATCGACACGGCGTCGTTCTACGGCCCCGGCGAGGTGAACCGCCGGATCCGGGCGGCACTGTTCCCCTACGCCGACGACCTCGTCATCGTCAGCAAGGTCGGGGCGCGCTTCACCGGCGAACAGCCCATACCGCTGGCGGCGGCGCAAAAACCCGCGGAACTGCGCGCCGCGGTCGAGGACGACCTGCGACAGCTCGGCCTGGACTGCGTCCCGGTGGTCAACCTGCGCCGCATGGACCTCGGGCCCGGCGTGGCCGCCGAGGGCGATCAGCTGGTGGACATCGACGACCAGCTCGCCGAGATGGTCGCGCTGCGCGACGAGGGCAAGATCGGCGTGATCGGCATCAGCGCCGTGCCGGTGGACGTGGTGCGGCGCGCGCTGCCGGCGGGCATCGTCTGCGTGCAAAACGCCTACAGCCTGCTCGACCGCTCGCAGGAAGCCGCCCTGCAACTCTGCGCGGACGAGGGCATCGCGTGGGTGCCCTACTTCCCGCTGGGCTCGTCGTTCCCGGGCTTCCCGAAGGTCGCCGACCATCCGGTCGTGGCCGAGATCGCCCGCCAGCTCAGCGCCACCGGTGCCCAGGTCGGCTTGGCGTGGCTGCTGGCGCACGCGCCGAACACGTTGCTGATTCCGGGCACGCGATCCGTCGGGCACCTCGAGGAAAACCTCGGCGCGGGCGACGTCACCCTGGCTGCCGAAGCGCTGGAAAGGCTGGACGCCATCGGCACAACCGAGCCCCAGCCCCATGGCGTGGATTCCTTTCAGAGGTAACGTCGCTGGGTATGGGAAGCGGCAAACCGATCAAGCCGCCGTGGTGGCTGAAGCCGGCCAACAAGGTCTTCATCCAGATGTCGCGGCTGGGAATGAGTTTCGGCGGCGAGAGCCCCGTCGTGTTGACGGTGACCGGCCGAAAGTCCGGTGCGGCCCGCTCGACCCCGGTGACCCCCATGACCGTCGACGGCCGGCAGTACGTCGTCGCCGGATTCCCGGGCGCCGACTGGGTCGCCAACGTGCGGGCGGCCGGTGAGGCCAAGATCGCGCGCGGCCGGCACGTCCAGCGGGTAAGGATGGCCGAGCTGTCCGCCGACGACGCTCGGCCGATCCTGCGGCTGTTCCCCATTGAGGTGCCGACGGGCGTCGGCTTCATGAAGCGGGCGGGGCTCGTCACCGAAGGGCGCCCCGACGAGTTCGAAGCCCTGGCCGGCCGCTGCGCTGTGTTTCGCCTGGACCCGGTATAGGAGCTCGAAAACCTTGACTGACAATCCCTTTGACGCCCAGGCCTGGCGGCCCGTGCCCGGGTTCGACGACCTGACCGACATCACCTACCACCGCCACGTCACCGACGCGACCGTGCGGGTGGCGTTCGACAGGCCCGAGGTGCGCAACGCGTTTCGGCCGCACACCGTCGACGAGCTCTACCGGGCGCTCGACCACGCCCGGATGTCCCCCGATGTGGGCGTGGTGCTGCTGACCGGCAACGGCCCCTCCCCCAAAGACGGCGGCTGGGCGTTCTGCTCCGGCGGCGATCAGCGCATCCGTGGGCGCAGCGGTTACCAGTACGCAAGCGGCGACACCGCCGAGACCGTCGACCCCGCCCGCGCCGGCAGGCTGCACATCCTCGAGGTGCAGCGGCTGATCCGGTTCATGCCCAAGGTGGTCATCTGCCTGGTCAACGGCTGGGCGGCCGGCGGCGGGCACAGCCTGCACGTGGTCTGCGATCTAACCCTGGCCAGCCGCGAGCACGCGCGCTTCAAGCAGACCGACGCCGACGTCGGCAGCTTCGACGGCGGCTATGGCAGCGCGTATCTGGCGCGCCAGGTCGGACAGAAGTTCGCCCGCGAGATCTTCTTCCTCGGCCGCGCGTACACCGCCGAGCAGATGCACCACATGGGCGCGGTCAACGCGGTCGTCGACCACGCCGGCCTGGAGCGGGAGGCAATCGAGTGGGCCGCCGAGATCAACGCCAAATCGCCTCAGGCGCAACGGATGCTGAAGTTCGCCTTCAATTTGCTCGACGACGGGCTGGTCGGCCAGCAGTTGTTCGCGGGCGAGGCCACCCGGCTCGCCTACATGACCGACGAGGCCGTCGAGGGCCGCGACGCCTTCCTGGAGAAGCGGCCGCCGGATTGGAGCCGGTTCCCGCGGTACTTCTAGCGGGTCGCGCTGGCGTGACGCTCGGCGGCCCACTTCACGCTGGCGTGACGCTCGTGGGACTCAGGCCCGCCCCTAGACTCCCCACGTGAGCAAGAGTCCCCTGCGCCGGATCACCGATCAGCTCGTCCTGGCCACCATGCGCCCCCCGATGGCCCCGCAGGTGCTGATCAACCGGCCCGCCATCAGGCCGGTCGACCTCAACGGCAAGCGCATCCTGCTCACCGGCGCGTCGTCGGGCATCGGCGAGGCCGCCGCCGAGCTGCTGGCCCGCGAGGGCGCGACGGTGGCCGTCGTCGCCCGTCGGCAGGATTTGCTCGACGCGCTCGCGGAACGGATCACCACGGCGGGCGGCACCGCGCTGGCCCTGCCGTGCGACGTCTCCGACATGGACGCCGTCGACGCGTTGGTCGCCGACGTCGAGAAGCGGCTCGGCGGGGTGGACATCCTGATCAACAACGCCGGCCGGTCCATCCGCCGGCCGCTGGCCGAGTCGCTGGAGCGCTGGCACGACGTCGAGCGGACGATCACGCTCAACTACTACGCGCCGCTGCGGCTGATCCGCGGGCTGGCGCCCGGCATGCTCGAGCGCGGCCAGGGCCACATCATCAACGTCTCCACCTGGGGGGTGCTGTCGGAGGCGTCGCCGCTGTTCGCGGTTTACAACGCATCGAAGGCGGCGCTGTCGGCGGTCAGCCGCGTCGTGGAAACGGAGTGGGGCCACCAGGGTGTGCATTCGACGACGCTGTACTACCCGCTGGTGGCCACGCCGATGATCGCGCCGACGAAGGCGTACGAGGGCATGCCGGCGCTCACGTCGGAAGAGGCGGCCGAGTGGATGCTGACCGCCGCCCGCACCCGGCCGGTGCGGATCGCGCCGCGGATGGCGATCGCCGCGAAGGCGATCGACACGTTTGGTCCCCGGTTGGTGAACACGCTCATGCAGCGGCAGCGGATCCAGCCCAACCGCGAAAACGGCAGCTGAACCGTCCCATGTGATAGACACGACGCTATGGAGATCCTGGCCAGCCGGATGCTGTTCCGGCCGGCGGACTATCAGCAGTCGTTGACGTTTTACCGGGACCAGATCGGGCTCGCGATAGCCCGTGAATACGGCGCGGGCACAGTCTTTTTCGCCGGCCAGTCGTTGCTGGAGCTGGCGGGCTACGGCTCCCCGGACCATTCCCGCGGCCCGTTCCCCGGCGCGCTGTGGCTCCAGGTTCGCGACATCGAAGCGACCCAGGCCGAGCTGCAGAGCCGGGGCGTGCCGATCGCGCGCGAGGCACGCCAAGAACCGTGGGGCCTATACGAGATGCACGTGACCGACCCGGACGGGATCACGCTGATCTTCGTTCAAATCCCGCCCGACCACCCACTACGCCGCGACACTCGAAGTAAACCGCAGGGGAATTCCGGTTAACTGAGAGGTAACATCTGGCGACGACTCAAAATACACCCGCGATTCAGGTCTTCCTGCATTCGACAATGGAATCCCCCTACCACCAGAATCGGGCGCTGTGAACATCCAGTTGTTCCTCTTGATCATCGTCGTAATCACGGCACTGGCTTTCGATTTCACAAACGGCTTCCACGACACCGGCAACGCGATGGCGACCTCCATCGCCAGCGGCGCGCTCAAGCCCAAGGCGGCTGTCGCACTGTCCGCGGTGCTGAATCTGGTAGGCGCGTTCATGTCCACCGCAGTCGCCGCCACGATCGCCAAGGGCCTGATCGACGGGCACATCGTGACGCTGGAGCTGGTCTTCGCCGGCCTGGTCGGCGGCATCGTGTGGAACCTGCTGACCTGGCTCCTCGGTATCCCTTCCAGCTCCTCGCACGCCTTGATCGGCGGCATCGTCGGTGCCACGATCGCCGCCGTCGGCGCGCATGGGGTGATCTGGAAGGGCGTGGTGTCCAAGGCGATCATCCCGGCGGTCGTGTCGGCGATCCTGGCCATCCTGGTCGGGGCGGTGGCGACCTGGCTGGTGTACCGGATCACCCGCGGCATCCCGACCAAGCGCACCGAGGCCGGCTTCCGGTACGGCCAGTGGGGCTCGGCGTCGCTGGTCTCGCTGGCGCACGGCACCAACGACGCGCAGAAGACGATGGGCATCATCTTCCTGGCGCTGATGTCCTACGGCTCGGTCAGCAAGAATGCCGCCATGCCCCCGCTGTGGGTCATCGTCGGCTGCGCGGTCTCGATGGCGTTGGGCACCTACCTGGGTGGCTGGCGGATCATCCGCACCCTGGGCAAGGGACTGGTCGAGATCCAGTCGCCGCAGGGCATGGCGGCCGAGTCCTCCTCGGCCGCGGTGATTTTGCTCTCCGCCCACTTCGGCTACGCGCTGTCGACCACCCAGGTGTGCACCGGTTCGGTGCTGGGCAGTGGGCTCGGCAAGCCCGGCGGCGAGGTCCGCTGGGGCGTCGCCGGTCGCATGGGTGTCGCCTGGCTGGTGACGCTGCCGCTGGCCGGGCTGGTCGGTGCCGTCACCTACTGGATCGTGCACTACATCGGCGGCTACCCCGGGGCGATCGTCGGCTTCGCGCTGCTGATCGCGGTTTCGGCGACCATCTACGTCCGGTCGCGCAAGGTCAAGGTCGACCACAACAACGTCAACGCCGAATGGAAGGGCGACCTGACCGCCGGCCTGGACGCCGCGGACGGCCACGAACCGCCGTCCGACGTTCACCCGACCAACGGCAGCGGCACGCCTGGCAGGTACGACTCCGATGACCCGACGATGAAGGCGAACGCTTGATGAGTCACTTCGGCGACTGGTTCAACTACCAGGCCTCCCTCAAGATCCTGCTCTTCGCCATGCTGGCCGGAGCCGCGTTGCCGGCGCTGTTCGCCCTGGGGCTCCGGTTTCACGCGGTGGGAGCCGGGCAGGTAAGCACCGATGGCAGTTCACCGCAGAAGAACCCGGCGCTGCTGGCCCTCGCCTGGGCGATCTATGCGCTGGTCCTACTGGTGATCGCCTTCGCTCTGGCCTACATCTCCCGGGACTTCATCGCCCATCACACCGGCATCGCCTTCCTTGGAGCCAAACCCAAGTAGCATCGAGCGATGCCCACCGCGTCAACGAGCCGGACACCGGGGGGAGTTGGACCAGCGTGAACGGATTTCTCAATTCGATCGTCTCGTGGCTGCGCGCGGGATACCCGGACGGCGTCCCGCCGACGGACACCTTCCCGGTGCTGGCGCTGCTGGCCCGCCGCATGTCCAACGACGAGGTCAAAGAGGTCGCCTGCGAGCTGATCCGGCGCGGCGAGTTCGACGACGTCGACATCGGGGTGTTGATCACGCAGATCACCGACGAGCTACCCACCCCCGGCGACGTCGAGCGGGTGCGGGTCCGGCTGGAAGCGCAGGGCTGGCCGTTCGATGACGCGGACCAGGTCGAGGACCCCGCATAGCCGTACTGCGCGCAAAGACCGTCCTGCCGGGTTCGGCCGTCACGTCGCTGTTGCCGGCCCTGGAACGGGTGCTGGATGGCCGCGACCCCGCCCTGGTCGCCCTGGCCCCCGGCTCGGAAGCGCTGGCGGCGGCCCTGCGGGTCGGGGCGGACATCGACGACGACGTGGCCCTGGTGGTGACGACGTCGGGAACCATGGGTGCGCCCAAGGGCGCCCTGCTGACTTCGGCCGCGCTGACGGCCAGCGCCGCGGCCACCCACGACCGCCTCGGCGGGTCGGGCGGCTGGCTACTGGCGTTGCCGCCGTACCACATCGCGGGGCTGCAGGTGCTGGTGCGCAGCGCGCTCGCGGGCTCGACGCCCGTCGAGCTGGACATGTCCGAGGGCTTCGATGTGGCCGAATTGCCCAGCGCGATAACGCGATTGGGACCCGGCCGGCGCTACACGTCGCTGGTCGCGGCGCAGTTGGCCAAGGCGCTGACCGATCCCGCGGCCACGGGCGCGCTCGCCGAGCTCGATGCCGTGTTGCTCGGGGGCGGACCGGCCCCGCAGGGCGTGCTCGACACCGCGGCCGCGGCCGGCATCACCGTGGTTCGCACCTACGGCATGAGTGAGACCGCCGGTGGCTGCGTCTACGACGGCGTACCGCTGCGCGGCGTATTGGTCCGGGTGGACGACGGGCGCATCGCCCTCGGGGGCGCGACCCTGGCCAAGAGCTACCGCAATCCGGTGGACCCCGACCCGTTCGCCGAGCCGGGCTGGTTCCGCACCGACGATCTCGGCGTTGTCGACGCGGCGGGCGTGCTGACCGTGCTGGGCCGCGCCGACGACGCGATCAGCACGGGCGGGTTGACCGTGTTGCCGCAGCTGGTCGAGGCGGCGCTGGGCACCCATCCCGCCGTGGAGGACTGCGCGGTTTTCGGCGTGGCCGACGACCGGCTGGGCCAGCGGGTGGTCGCCGCGATCGTGCCGGCCGAGGGTTGCCCGGCGCCGACGCTGGACGCGCTGCGCGCCCACGTGACGCGCACCCTGGACGCCACCGCCGCCCCGCGCGAGTTGCACGTGGTCGACGCGCTGCCGCGGCGCGGCATCGGCAAAGTCGACCGGGCGGCGTTGGTGCGCCGCTTCGCCAATTCTGGCGATCAATAGGCTTCTCGACCGTGAGGGTGGCACGTCGGGAGTTAGCGGCCGTCGCGGTCGGGGCGGTTCTGGTCGGGGCGGCGTTCATCCTGCCGCGGCTGCACTGGGGTGTGCGCCCACGGACCGATGTGGGCCAGGAGCGGTTCGGCACGCACACCGGGGCCGCGCCGATTTTCGGCGCCTGGGAAATCCACGCCAGTTGGGGTACCGGGCCTGCCATCGCCCTCGCGATTGCCGCGGTTGCGTGGGGACCGCTTCTGGCGCAACGCCTTTCGTGGCGGATCCTGACGCTGAGCACCTGGGCCACCGCCTTCGCCTGGGCCTTCGCGCTGGCGATGATCGACGGGTGGCAGCGCGGCTTCGCCGGCCGGCTGACCACCCGGGACGAGTACCTGTCCCAGGTGGGAAGCATCGCCGACATCCCGGCTACGGTGCGCACGTTCGCGAGCCGGATCGTCGACTACCAACCGAACTCCTGGACCACCCACGTCTCCGGGCATCCACCCGGCGCGCTGCTGACCTTCGTCTGGCTGGACCGGATCGGCCTGCACGGGGGCGCGTGGGCTGGGCTGCTGTGCCTGTTGGTCGGCTCCAGCGCGACGGCCGCGGTGCTGATCGCCGTTCGCGCGCTGGCCGACGAGCAGACAGCGCGGCGCGCCGCGCCGTTCGTGGCTGTGGCGCCGACCGCGATCTGGGTCGCGGTCTCCGCCGACGGCTACTTCGCCGGGGTCGCGGCGTGGGGCATCGCGCTGTTGGCCATAGCGGTGCACCTACCGGTCCGGTTCCCGGCCCTGACAGGCGCCGCCGCGGGCCTGCTGCTGGGCTGGGGCGTGTTCTGTAACTACGGCCTGATGTTGATGGGGCTCCCGGCGCTAGCGGTGCTGGCATCGGCCGCCGACTGGCGCGCGGTGCTGCGGGCGCTCGGCCCGGCGACCCTGGCCGCGGTGGCCGTGGCGGTCGCCTTCGCGGTCGCGGGGTTCTACTGGTTCGACGGCTATACCCTTGTGCAGCAACGCTATTGGCAGGGCATCGCCAAAGACCGCCCGTTTGCCTACTGGAGCTGGGCCAACCTGGCGTCGGTGGTGTGTGCGATCGGGTTGGGCAGCGTCGCCGGCGTCAGCCGGTTGTTCGACGCGGTGGCCATCCGCCGCCGTTCCGGGTTCCACCTGCTGCTGCTGGCCGTGCTCGCCGCCCTCGCCTGCGCGGACCTGAGCATGCTCAGCAAGGCCGAGGTCGAGCGCATCTGGCTGCCGTTCACCATCTGGCTCACCGCGGCGCCCGCGCTGTTGCCCGTCCGGTCGCACCGAGTGTGGCTTGCGCTCAACGTCGCCGGCGCCCTGTTGCTCAACACCCTCATCGTCACGAACTGGTGATCCCGTGTGTACTGGCGGCTTTCGGTGTGCGCGCAGGGCGCGATTTCGGCGAGTTTCGCGCCCTGGGCGCACACACAAAACCCTGGACGCACACCGAATTGCTTTACAGGCCGGCCGCGCGGGTCACCTTCGCGAAGCGACTCGACGGCCCGCACGCCTCGCGCACAGCGGCCACGTCGTCGACGATGTCGAAGTCGGCCAGTCGTGGCGCCGCATAGGGCTCAATTCCCAAGTCGTGCAACGCCCGGTACGTGAGCAGTCCGGTATCGGGCTGCGACATCGGGACGGTGCGCAGGCATGCGGCCGCTTCGGGGCTCCGTAGACCGAGCACCCACCAGCCGCCATCAACGGCCGGCCCGAGCACCGCCGGCGCCTCCTGCAAGCGTCGCGCGCAGTCGATCAACATGTCGGCGGTCACCTGCGGGGTGTCCATTCCGATCTGCACCACCGGATAGCCGTCCGCCGCGTCGGCATGGGCGTTGGCGAGGCGGTCGGCGAAGTCGTCGCCGCGCTGGGGAATCACCGTGAAGGACCCCAGCCGTTGCCGGATCTCGTCGGCGGCGGCCGCGGCGCTCAGATCGCCGGTCATGGCCACCACCCGGTTCGCCGCGGGCGCGGCGGCCACCGCGTCCAGCGTGTCCAGCAGTGCGGCGGCGGCGATTTCGGCGGCCACGACGTCCCCGACCGTCGCCGCGAGCCGGGTCTTGGCCCGGCCCGGCTCGGGCGCCTTCGCGACCACCAACAGCGTCACCGGCAGTGTCACGAGATCACCTTCCAGAAGTCGAGGATCGCGGTGATGCTCCCCCGCAGCGAACCACTGACCTTCGACTTACCGCCGGTGCGGGGGCCGTAGCTGACGTCGAGTTCGACCACGCGCCAGCCGGCAGCCGCGGCCCGGACCAGCAGCTCCAGCGGGTAACCCGAACGCCGGTCGGCGACACGGAGATTCAGCAGAGCCTCGCGCCGGGCCACCCGCATCGGCGCGATGTCGTGCACCGGCAATCCGTGGCGCGTGCGCAGCCGCCAGCTCATCACCACGGTGCCGACCCGGGCCACCCACGGCCAATGCAGCCCGGCTACCGGCCGGCGCCGTCCGATCACCAGATCGGCACCATGCTCGAGCGCGGCGACCAGCCGCGGCAACTCCCCGGCGTCCATCGAGCCGTCGGCATCGATCACCGCCACGATCGGCGTCCTCGCGGCCACCACGCCCGCGTGCACCGCCGAGCCGTACCCGGCCCGCGGCTCGACCACGACCTCGGCGCCGTGCCGCCGCGCGACCCCGGCGGTGTCGTCGGTGCTGTTGTTGTCGACGACCAGCGCCCGGTATCCGGCGGGGACGGCCGCCAGCACGGCGGGCAGCGACTCCTCTTCGTCGAGACAGGGCAGCACCACCGTGACGGCGTCGGGCATGGACGCCTCAGAACCCGCGATGGGTGCGTGGCTCCTGCGGGACCAGCGGCTGCTGGGTCTGCGTGCGCGGCGCCGCCGTCGTTTGGTGCGTGCTGGGCGGCGGCGCCTGGGTTGTCGGCGTTTGCGTCGAGGTGAACGGCTCCTTCGAGCTCGTCGGCGGGGTGGTCGTGGTGACGTGCGGCGTCGTTGTCGTCGGCGTCGTCGTGGTTGGTGTCGTGGTGGACGGCTCCGTCGTCGTGGTTGGCGTCGTCGTGGTCGGTGTCGTGGTCGTCGGCGTCGTGGTCGTCGGCGTCGTGAATGTCGGCGGGGTGTATGGGGGATACACCGGGACCGGAACGATGATCGGGACCGGAACGGGCACAGCGGGATTCGGGTTAGGTACGAAGCCCGGAGTGCCGGGCGACACCGGCGCGGCGGGGACGGCCGGCCCACCGCCGCCCTGTGCCGGAATAAGACCGTTGGCGTCCGGGATGACGCCGCCCTGGAAACCCGCGTTGGGCTGGTCAACCGGGGGAGGTGGCACCGGCGCCTGCTGCTGGGTCGGCAGCAACGGCATGAACTTGCCCGGGGCGGCGTTCTGGTGTCCCACCACCGGCTGTTGACTCGCGGTGGGACGGACCGCAATGGCCACCGCAGCGGCCAGCGACGCGAAACCGACGACCGCGAAGGCGATCACGGCGTTGCCCACCACCAGGGATCGGCGGCTCAGCCGCGAGGGGATGGCCGTGGTCTCGTCGAAGTCGTCGAAGTCGTCGTATTCGGGGCCGTACTCGTCGCCGGCGAACGGCTCGGCATCCTCGGTCAGCGAGTACGCCAGCTGTGGTTCCTCCACATCTGCCGGCGGCACGAGCGTCGTCTCATCGCCGGTGAGCCCGGGTGCCATCGCCGTCTCGTCGCCGGTGAGTCCGGGCGCCATCGCGGTCTCGTCCCCGGTGAGTCCGACGGCCGGCGCCATCGCGGTGGCATCCCCGACCGACAACGCCGTCTGCGCCGCGGCGGCCATCGCCGCGCCCCGGGCGATCGCGAAGGAGGGGTCGTCGGCGACCTGCACCCGCATGGTCGACGCATCGCGGAACTGGTCGGCGAACTGGGCCAGCTCAGGCGAAGCGCCCACCAGGTACACGTCGCCCGGGGCGTCGGGCCGGGCGCTGAGTTGGGCCATCATCGTGTTGAACGTCGCGGTCGCGTCGCCGCCGGCGACCGCCTCCCTGGCCAACACGGTCGGCGGTGCGTTCTGGTCATCGGCGGAACCCGGCACCGACAGCGTCGCCGTCGCGTCGTCCAGCACCAGCGCGGCGGCGCCGGGGCGGCCGGCCGCGCGCATCAGTGCGGCCACCGCCTGCGAGTCGGAGAGCAACGCGACGTTGGAAACGCCGGAATCTTCCAGCGCCTGCCGCAGTTGGCCTGCTCGCGGATCGTCGCTCCAGCACACCCGGGTGCCGACCAGCCGGTGGTTCTCGTCCGCCAGGAGCCGATTGGTGCCAACCACCGTCTCGGTGAGTTTGCCGACCGGGTTCTCCTCCAGGTCGACGACGGACTGGTCGATCACGTCCGCGCCCGGCCCGACAAGCGCCAAGCGGGCAACCGGGCCCGTGACCGCGACCCCCAACACGACGTCCATCCCGGTTCTCCTTCGGCTGGCTACCCCACGACCAGCAATGTCCCGGCATCATTACACTTGCGATACCGTTGGCAGTATCCGTTATTCGGGCGACAACGTTTGCCCATAGCGCAGCGTAACCAGCTTCTCGAACGACAGGACGGTCGCGGGGGAATCTGCGAGGGCGTCCGAACGGAGAATATGTTCGCAAGCGAGCAGTCCGGCCGCCTTGGCAGGGCATTCACCCGCCGCGCAACCGAACCTGCGCCACGATTGACCGTCCTTGAATTCCGGGGGGCATGGTGATCCAGAGCAGTGACGACGCGCCCACCGGCCCCATCGATCCCGTACAGGCGCAGCAAACCGCTCGCATCATCCGGCCGGCCGCCGACGCTCCGCCGGCGGCGGGGAACGCGACGACGCGGCGCTGGCACATCGTCAGCGACCTGACCGCGATCGCGCTGCTCGTCTGCGCGCTGTTCCTGCCGTGGAATCTGTACTTCGGCGTCGGGATCCCCGGCAGCGGTCCGACCCTCTTCGCGGTGTTGCTCGCCGTGACCGCGCTGTCCGTCATCGCCGTCGTCGTGGCCGGTTCCTGGAGGTCCTCCGGCGCGCGTTTCAACCCCGCGCGGGCGGGCCGGCTTCGCCTGGGGCTCAACGTCCCCTACGCGCTGCTGGTGCTGGCGTTCGTGGTCTTCGACGCGTTCGAGACCGTCCGGTTCGGTGGCACGGTGAACGTGCCGGGCGGGGTGGGGCCGGGAGCGTGGGTGGGAATCGCCGGCTGCATGCTGAGCGCCCAAGCGGTGGCCGCCGGCGCCCACACGGGACCGGTTCCCGAGGGCGACGAGCACACCGGCTGGCTGAGGTCGGCCCGGTTCATCGGCTACGCGTCGATGGCGTTGGCGGCGCTCAGCTTTGGCTTCAACCTGTACTGGCGGGTTCGCTACGCGCTGCAGAACACCGGCGGCGCCGCCGCGTTCGGCAAGCAGAACGTCGCCGTCATCGTGACGGCGGTGGTGTACGGCGCCGTGGCGCTGGTGGCCGTGCTGGTCGCCGCCAGGTGGTTGCTGCGCAGCACCAGCGCCGGGCGGCTGGCCACCGTCGCGCTCGGCACGTCGACACTGGTCGCCGGGATACTGGTGTGGATTCTGCCCCTGGGACGGGATGTCGACGCGTTCCATGGCATCGCGCAGAACACGTCGACCGCCGGGGTGGGCTTCGAGGGATATTTGGCGTGGGCGGCGGCCGCCGCGATGTTCGCGCCACAAACCCTGTTCGGTCACCGCAACACGACGGGGGCCGAGGAGAGCGCCTGGCGGGTGGCGGCCCGAAACGGCTTGCTGCTCATCGCCGTATGGGGCCTGGGCTCGATGCTGATGCGGTTGACCGACCTCTTCGTCGCCGTGAGCCTGGATTACCCCTTCTCTCGGTACGACAGCATGGTGCTGGCCGCGTTCGATCTGGCCACCGCGGTGCTGGCGATCTGGCTGCGCATCAACCTGCGCCACGCCGCCCACTCGGCGCGACTGATCTCGTCGCTGTGCGGCCTGGTCGCCACGCTCAGCGTCGCCCGCGTCGTCGTGGGCGTGGTGCTGGCGCCGCGGTTCGCGGACTCAGCCAACTCCCCCGCGCAGCACCCGGTCTACGGCAACAACCTGGCCCAGCAGATCACCAGCACCTTCGATGTGACGCTGTGCGGCCTGGCTTTGTGCATCCTGGGGGCCGCCATCGTCACCGGGCAGCTGCGCGGCCGCCGCGTGCGCCGCCGCCGCGCCGCCCCCAAGCCCCCCGTGCCGGCGGGCGGCGCTACGCCCGCGCCGAGGGCGCGCGTCCCGGTGGGCCACGCCGCCCCGCCGTCGGCCGCGGCCACCACCCGGATCACCACCGGCCCGCGGCTCTTCCGCGGCGACGACTCCGCGACGCGACAGATTCCGGTCCAGAAGCCCAAGATCTACCGGCCGCCGCAGGCGTAGGGCGCTCAGCGCAGCGGGGCGAACGCGAACTCGCGCAGGCCCTCGGCCGGGTCGATCGCCGCGCGGAAGCCGAGCACCTCGGCCGCCCGGGACGGATCGGCGACGATGTGGCGCACGTCGCCGCTGCGGTACTGGCCGGTGATCACGGGCGAGAGTGAAGCGCCGCGCGCGTCGCATAAGGCGCCGGCCACCTGCTGGATGGAGATGGGCCGCCCCGAACAGACGTTGACCGCGGTGAAACCGTCGATCTCCTGGGTCGCCGCGAGGTTGGCGGCGGCCACGTCGTCGACGTGGACGAAGTCCCGCATCTGGCCGCCGTCCTCGAAAACCCTTGGCGGCTCGCCCCTTTCGAGCGACGACCGGAAGATGGCGGCCACCCCGGAATACGGGGTGTCGCGCGGCATCCCGGGGCCGTAGACGTTGTGGTAGCGCAACGCCACCACCGAACCGCCCGTCGACTCCGACCACGCCAGCGCGTAGTGCTCCTGCGCGGTCTTGCTGGCCGCGTACAGACTGCGCGGCCGCAGCGCGGCGTCCTCGTCGACGAGGCGCCACTGCAGTTCCTCGCCCCCGATCGGGCAGCGGTGTTCGAAGCTCCCGGCGTCGAGGTCGGCGCGCCGCCGGGGCAACGGGTCGACCTGTCCGTGCTGCCCGCAGTGGTAACGGCCCTGCCCGTACACCACCATCGACGACGCCAGCACCAGGCGGCGCACCCCGGCGGCGAACATCTGCGCCAGCAACACCGTGGTGGCGAAATCGTTGTGGCCGCCGTAGGCGGGGGCGTCGGCGGCGTCCACGCCGGCACCGACCATCGCCGCCTGGTGGCAGACCAGGTCCACCCCGTCCAGCAGGGGCGCCAGGGCGTCGGCGTCGCGGACGTCTACGCGGTGACATCCCTGCGGCAGCACCGGATTCGGGCCGTGCGCCGCTGGCAGCAACGCGTCGACGCCGACCACGTCGTGGCCCGCCGCCCGCAGCGCCGCGGCCACCCGCGAACCGATGAAACCGGCAGCCCCGGTGAGCAACACCCTCACGGCAGCTCGAGGGGCAGCGTGACGCCGGTGTGCGGCAGGCAGTGCGTGCAGTTGCGTTCGTCGGCGACGCGGCCGATGGCCCGGCGCACCAGCTCCTTGAATCCGGAGATGTTCTTCTCGAATTCGGCGAACACCTCAACGGTCGTCACGCCCTCGCCGGCCGCGATACCGGCGTCCAGGTCGGTAACCAAAGCGATTGTGGCATAGCACATTTCGAGTTCACGCGCGAGCACGGCCTCCGGGTAGCCGGTCATGTTGACCAGCGAGAACCCCGCCGAGGCGAACCACTGACTTTCCGCACGCGTGGAAAACCGCGGGCCCTGGATCACCACCATGGTGCCGCCGTCGACCACATTGGGCAGGCCGGCCACCGCGGCGCGCAGGGTGGGGCAGTAGGGGTCGGCGAAGTCGACGTGGATGCCGCCGGAATCGAAGTAGGTGTCGGGGCGGCCGCTGGTGCGATCCACCAGCTGGTCGGGCACCACCACCGCGCCCGGCCCGTTGTTGAGGTTCAGGCTGCCGACGGCGCACGGGCCGAAAACCCGTCGCACCCCGAGCTTGCGCAGCGCCCACATGTTGGCCCGATACGGCACGGTGTGCGCCGAGAACTGGTGCGTGGTCCCGTGCCGGGGCAGGAACGCGACCTCGTGTCCCCCGACGGCGCCGATCGTCACCGGGGCGCTGGGCGGGCCGTACGGGGTGTCGACGTCGACGGCGCGGGTGTCGGACTCGAAGAAGGTGTAAAAGCCGCTGCCGCCGATGACTCCGAGCATCAGCCCATTGTGGTGCATGGCCGCACGCCGATCGCGGGTGCGGGGGCGCGCGGGCTCCTGGCAGGATGCGTGCGTGGCCAATTTCGGGCAGTGGATCTCTGGTGCGCGGCCGCGGACGCTGCCCAACGCGGTGGCGCCGGTGGTCGCGGGCACCGGCGCGGCGGCGTGGCTGGGATCCGCGGTGTGGTGGAAGGCGCTGCTGGCGCTGGCCGTCGCGGTCGCGCTGACCGTCGGTGTCAACTACGCCAACGACTACTCCGACGGCATCCGCGGCACCGACGACGACCGGGCCGGCCCGGTGCGGCTGGTGGGCTCGCGGCTGGCGTCCCCCCGCTCGGTGCTGGCCGCCGCGGTGACGAGCCTGGCGATCGGGGCGGCGGCCGGCCTGGCGCTCGCGCTCGTCAGCGCGCCGTGGCTGATCGCCGTCGGGGCGGTGTGCATCGCCGGCGCGTGGCTGTACACGGGCGGCTCGAAACCCTACGGCTACGCCGGTTTCGGTGAGGTCGCGGTGTTCGTGTTCTTCGGCCTGGTGGCCGTGCTCGGCACCGAGTACACCCAGTCGCTGCGGGTGGACTGGGTGGGGGTGGTGCTCGCGGTGTCGATCGGCGCGTTGTCGTCGTCGGTGCTGGTGGCCAACAACCTGCGGGATATCCCCACCGACGCGCAGTCGGGGAAGATCACGCTGGCGGTGCGGCTGGGTGACGCCCGCACTCGCGTGCTGTACCAGGCGCTGCTGGCGATCGCCGGGGTGTTGACCCTGGTGCTGATGGCCGCCACGCCGTGGTGCGCCATGGGATTCGTTGCCACGCCGCTGGCGCTGCGCGCGGCGGGTCCGGTGCGGTCGGGACGCGGCGGCCGGGAGCTGATTCCGGTGCTGCGGGATACCGGGCTGGCCATGGTCGCCTGGGCGATCGCGGTGGCCGCGGCGCTGGCGCTGGCCGGCTGACCGGGCGGGCGCCCACGGCGTTGACTGTGCACTGGCGGCGGCGTTTCACGGCGTGTCGCCGCCGTAAATGCACACTCGAGTGAACTAGCGCGGCCGGATCCGATAACAATGAGGGACCGGCGTCGGAGACGTATGCCGTTCACAGCGAGCACCGATCGGGGACAGCAATGAAGCAGATCGCCGCGACCAGTGGACCGAAGAACATCGGCATGCTCAGCGTCGGGGCGTACCGCCCCGACCGGGTGGTCACCAACGACGAGATCTGCGAGAACATCGAATCGTCCGACGAGTGGATCTACTCGCGCACCGGGATCAAGACCCGCCGGTTCGCCGCCCGCGACGAATCCGCCGCGTCGATGGCCACCGAGGCCGGGCGGCAGGCGATCGCGAACGCCGGGTTGACGTCGACGGACATCGACTGCGTGATCGTCGCGACCAGCACGCATTTTCTGCAGACCCCGGCCTGCGCGCCGGCCGTCGCCGCGGCGCTGGGCTCCACCGGCGTGCCCGCGTTCGACGTCTCGGCGGGGTGCGCCGGGTTCGGCTACGCGCTCGGCGTCGCGGCCGACATGATCCGCGGCGGGACCGCCGCCAAGGTGCTGGTCCTCGGTTCGGAGAAGCTGTCCCCCACCGTGGACATGCAGGACCGCACCAACTGCTTCATCTTCGCCGACGGCGCGGCCGGAGTGGTGGTCGGCGAGACGCCCGATCAGGGGATCGGGCCGACCGTCTGGGGCAGTGACGGCGAGCAGGCCCTGGCGATACGCCAGGACATCGACTGGATCGACTACATGGACGCCCCCACGGGGCCCCGCCCGTTCCTGCGGCTCGAGGGCAGCGCGGTGTTCCGGTGGGCGGCATTCGAGATGGGCAAGGTCGGCCGGCAGGCGATGGACGCGGCGGGCGTGCGGCCCGACGAGATCGACGTGTTCGTGCCGCACCAGGCGAACAGCCGCATCAACGAGGTCCTGGCCAAGAGCCTCGAGTTGCGGCCGGACGCCGTCGTCGCCAACGACATCGAGCACACCGGCAACACGTCGGCGGCTTCCATCCCCCTGGCGATGGCCGAACTGCTGGCGACCGGGGCGGCCAAGACGGGCGACCTCGCGCTGCTGATCGGTTACGGCGCGGGCCTCAGTTACGCCGCGCAGGTCGTCCGGATGCCCAACTTCTGACCGGTCTCACCCGTCGTCGGTCGGCGCCTCGCCCTGCAACCGCGCCCGCAATTGCTCGCGCTCCCGGCGCCGGCGCTCGCCGGCGATCGCCAGCGACGCGGTAGCGCGCCGCCGCAGCGGGCCGAACAGCCAAATGCCCAGGGGCATGGCGATGATGAGGGCGAACAACGCGGCGACCGCGATCGGAAACTGGCTGACACCCATCAGGCGCGCCACCCCGTAGATCGCCGCGGCAAGCGCCACCGCCAGCAGCAGCCGCGCCCCCGCATACAGCAGAACGTCGACGACCGCCCGATGGCCGGCGCGTTGCGGCCCGCCCTCGTCCACGCGGTCCCCGGCGCCGTCGTCGCTAGCTCCTTCTGACACAGGGGAGAGCCTACGACGCGGGTATATTCGTCAACGGAGGTGTCGAGTGCTCTACCTGCTGCTCGTCCTGATGTTGGGGACGCTGATCTACGTGGGCTGGCGGACGGCCCGGTCACAAACGAACCGGGCGAAGACGCGCGTTATCGGGCCTGACGACGATCCGGACTTCTTACGGCGGTTGGGGCGCGGGGACAACAACCCCCGGTAAGCCTCGCGCTACGCGACTCCGGGATTGCGCTGGTCGCCCGGGAACCCGTCGGCGACGATGGCCGCCAGCTCGGTGAGCGCCTCGCGGGTCGAGCGCTTGAGCCGGTCCAACTCGATTTCGGCGCCCTCTTCGAGGTGCGGGTCGAACGGCACGATCTGGACCGCGCGGCAGCGGCGGGAGAAGTGGTCGACCACCTTGTTCATGTCGACCTTGCCCGTTCGCGACCGGACCCCGTTGATGACCGCGACCGAGTTGCGGACCATCTCCTCGTGGCCGTGCGCGTCCAACCAGTCCAGCGTCGCCGACGCGCTGCGGGCCCCGTCGATGGATCCCGAGCTGACCACGACGAGAACGTCCGCCTTCTCCAGCACCGATGACATCACCGAATGCAGGAGTCCCGGGCCGCAGTCGGTGAGCACCAAGCCGTAGAACCGCTCCAGGACGTCCAGGACCCGGGTGTAGTCGTCGGCGCCGAACGCCTCCGAGATCGCCGGGTCGGTCTCCGACGCCAGCACCTCCAGCCCGCTCGGGCCCTTCGAGGTGTAGCGGCGCACATCGCTGTAGCGCTCGATGCTGCCGGCGTCGTGCAGCAGCTGGCGCACCGTCGCGGCCGTTTCCAGCGGGATCTTCTGGCTCAGGGTCCCGCGGTCGGGGTTGGCGTCTACCGCCACCACCCGGTCACCGCGGATGGAGGCGAAGGTGGCACCCATGGTCGCGGCGATGGTCGTCTTGCCGACGCCGCCCTTGAGCGACACCAGCGCGATCCGGTAGCACCCGCGCAACGGCCGGTTCACCTGCGCCACCAAGTTGTTGTAACGGGCGGCCCGGGGACCCTCCCCGAGGTTGATCAGGTGGCCGGACAGTTCGTAGAGCAGCCGGCGCCAGCCCTCGGAGGGCGGTGGCTTGACGGGCCGCAGCAGCATTCCGGTGGACAGCTCCGGGTACGGCGTGTGCGGCAGCGGCTCCGGGCGCGGCGGGGCTTGCGGGGGCGGCGCGTCGGCCGGGCCCGTGTAGTAGGCGCCGTACGCGGTCGGGTCGACCCGCGGGATCCCGGTCACCGGGGTGGCGTCCCACGGCGGCATCCCCGCGGGCCTGGGGGTGGTGGGCGGCGCCGCCTCGCGCCGCTCGGGGCCGGGGACCCGCCGCTCGGTGCGAAATCCGGCGAAGGCGCGAGTCGGCGCTTCGCCGCCGTCGGCAAGCGATTCGTCAGCGTTTTCCGGCGATGGCGTGGCGGAAAACTCCTGCGGAGGCAATTGCGTCGTCGGTTGATCGGGCGTCCCGACGCCCATCATTGGATGGTCGGACACGTGCACTCCCCCTTGTTGTGTTACCTGGGTCGGTCGCTGCGGTCACCCCACGCCCGCATACGAATGCAGGCCCACGGTCACCAGGTTAACGAAGAACAGATTGAAGACCATGGCCACGAACCCCGCGACGTTGATCCAGGCCGCCTTCCTGTCCCGCCAGCCCGCCGTCGACCTGGCGTGCAGGTATGCGGCGTAAATCACCCACGCGACGAAGGACACCGTCTCCTTGGGGTCCCAGCCCCAGTACCGGCCCCAGGCCTCCTCGGCCCAGATCGCCCCGAAGATGACCCCGAAGCCGAACACCGGGAAGGCGAAGATCGTGGTCCGGTAGGCGACGCGGTCCAGCGTTTGCGCGTCGGGAAACCGCCGGACGATCCGGGCCAGGGCGCCCTCGGCCCCGGGTTCGCCCAGCCGAGACGTACGCAGCAGGAAGAGGATGCTGGCGATGCCGGCGACCATGAACACCCCGGAGCCCAGGCTGACCACCGACACGTGGATGGGCAGCCAATAGGACTGCAGCGCGGGCATCACCGGCGCGGCGTTGGTATAGAGCCAGCGGCCGGACACGGTGAGCAGGATCAGCACCGGCACCAGCAGGAAAACCCACAGCGGGCGGTACTGCGGGCGGCGCAGGACGAAGGCCCCGGCGAGCAGGGCGCACATGCAGGTCAGGTTGATGAACTCGTACATGTTGCCCCACGGCGGCCGCAGGGTGGCCAGGCCGCGCAGCACGATGCAGGCGAGCAGCAGCCCGACGCCGAGGTAGACGACGGCCAGCCCGGCCCGCCCCACCCGTTCGTCCACCGGCCGGCCGGGCGCCTCCTCGACGATGCCGGGGGTGAAGCTGTCGGAGGAAACCGAACCGACCAGCATCTGCTCGCGCCGGTCGACGCGGCGGCCGCCGGCGTAGGCCAGCTCGAAGGCCAACAGCAACAGCGCGATGACGAGCGCCACCACGGCCGAGGTGTACGCCCAGTCGGAGTACCGCGCCAAGCCGATGTTGACGTGCACCGTGTTCATTTGACGTCCACCTGAGAACTCCTTTTGGACGCGGGGGGCTTGGGTGACTGCGCCGTTCCGGGCTCAGCCAGGCCGGTGAGCACCCGCTCGGTCAACCGCTCGAACTCGTCGCCCCAGCCGGAGTTGTCGGTGCGCGCCAGCCCGCCCAGTTCGACGTTCACCGTACCGGCCCCCGGGGTGAGCCTGACCCACACCCGGCGCCGGCGCACCAGCAGCGATACCACCAGGCCCGCCATCATCGTGATGGCGAAGACCAGCACCCAGGCCTGCCCGGGGTCGTGGGACACCTGCAGGTTGACGAACGGCACGGCGCCGTCGAAGCGGACGACGGTGCCGGCCGCCGGGCCCGCCTCGATCCGCACCTCCTGCCCGGCGCGCAGGTTGACGCGCTTTTCCCTGGTCAGCCGGCCCTGCTGGATCAGCCGCGGGTCGAGCGTGAACAGCGATTGCGGTCGCCCGGTGTCCAGCCCGGTGTCGCCGCGGTAGATGTCGACGGCCACCGCGGGGGCGTTCAGCGCCGGGAAGCGCGACGACAAGAGCGTGCCGTCGAGCTGCTCGGTCGGGGCCAGCAGGCCCTGGATCGCGATCTCGTGCTGTCGGCGATCGGCGGCGTTGGGATAACTGCCGGCGGGCGGGTCGATGCGCGCCACCCCGGACGAGAGCAGGGTCTGCGGGTTGTCGGGCCGCCATTGCACGGTCGACGAGCGCGTCTGACCGTCCGGGAAGGTCACCGTGAAGGAGGGCGCGTAGCCGTGGCCCTGCAGGTACACCCGGTCACCGCCGACCCGCAGCGGGTGGTTGACCTCCAGGAGGTAGTGCCGCCAGCTGTTGGCCGCCAGATCGTGCCCGGCCTGGTAGTCGATGTCGGCGGCGAACGAGGTGGCCTGCCCGGACGGCAGGTAGTGCGCCTGAAAGTCGTTGACGCGTATGCAGATCGGGTTGAGCGACGTGCCGTCGACGGTGTTGCCGGCGCGGAACGAATCGAATGCGGCCGGCGAGGCCGAGCAGAAGCCCGGGCCGGAGTCCGCGATCACGATCACGTTGCCCTCGTAGCCGAACAGCTTGCCGACGGCCACCGCGACCAGCAGGCCCAGCAACGAGAAGTGGAAGGCGATGTTGCCGAACTCGCGCAGATAGCCCTTCTCGGCGGACACCTCGACGGCTTCGCCTTCGTGCCGGATGGCCGTGCGCCAGCCGCGCAGCCGGCCGGTGATCTCGTTCGCCAGGGCGTTCAGCTCGTCGGCGTCGGCCGCGATCTCGGCGCTGGCGTGCTTGGGCAGCCGGGCCAGGTTGCGCGGGGCGGCCACCGGGGTGGCGCGCAGGCTGCGGGCGTGCTCGATCATCCGCGGGGTCAGGCAGCCGACCAGCGAGACGAACAGCAGGACGTAGACGGCGGTGAACCAGAAGCTGGAGAACACGTTGAAGGCCTGCAGCCGATCCAGCCATGGCCCGATGACGCGGTGGGCCTTCAGGTAGTCGTCGACCTTGCCGGCGTTGAGGCTGCGCTGCGGCAGCAGCGCCCCGGGGATCGCTCCCAGCGCGAGCAGGAACAGCAGCACCAACGCGGTGCCCATCGACGTCAGCGCGCGCCAGGTGTTGCGGGCCCAAGCGAGAACTTGCCTCAAATCGGCAGCCTCACGTCGGACACGAAGGCGTCGCGCAGCCACGAGACGAAGTCGTTCCACGCCCCGCTGACCAGCAGCGCACCGACCGCGATGAGCAGCGCGCCCCCGAAGATCTGGATGGCTCGGGTGTGGCGGCGCAGCCAGCCCAGCGCCCCCACCGCGCCCGCCGAGCCGAAGGCCAGCAGCACGAACGGGATGCCCAGCCCCAGGCAGTACGCGATCACCAGCGTGATCCCGCGGGCCACGCTCGCGCCTTCGGTGGCCGAGGCCACGGTGATCACGCCGGCCAGCGTCGGCCCCAGGCACGGCGTCCAGCCCAGCGCGAACACCGCGCCCAGCAGCGGCGCCCCGGCGACCGTCGTCAGCTGCCGCGGGCTGAACCGCGCCTGGCGTTGCAGGGCGGGGATGAGGCCGACGAACACCAGCCCCATCACGATCGTCAGCACGCCACCGACCCGTTGCAGCAGCAGCTGGTTGGTGATCAGCGCGGTCGTCATGCCGAGGACGGCCACGGTGCCCAGCACGAACACCGTGGTGAATCCGGCGACGAACAGCGCCGCCGAGCCCGCGACCCGCCACCGCGCCGAGGGTGGGGCCTTGATGGCGCCGGGCGGCGGCTGCTCGTCCACGCCAACGACCGCGGCCAGGTAGGACAGGTAGCCGGGTACCAGCGGCACCACGCAGGGCGAGGCGAACGACACCAGCCCCGCCAGCAGGCACGCGCCGAGGGCCACCAGGAGCGGTCCGGCCGCGGCGATCTGGGTGAACCCGCTCACTCCTGGGCCACCTTCTGCACCACGGGCTGCAGGTCGGCCGCCAGCAGTTCGCGCAGGAACACCGCCGCGACCCGGTGCTGACGGTCCAGGACGAGCGTGGACGGGATCACGGTGGTCGGGTATTTGCCGCCGAACGCGATCAGCGTGCGCATCGCCGGGTCGTAGATGGAGGGGAACGTCACGTGCCGGTCGTTGACGAAGTCAAGCGCCGCCTGCCGGTTGCTGTCGCGCACGTCGATGCCGAGAAAGGACACCCCCTTGTCACGGGTGGCGTCGTACACCTGCTGCAGTTGGCTGACCTCGGCCCGGCATGGGCCGCACCACTGCCCCCAGATGTTGATGACGACGACGCGGCCGGCGAAGATCGGATCGTCCAGCGACAGCGGGTGAGCGGGGTCCGCCAGGTCCGGCCCGGACAGCGGGCCGGGGTGGCCGCGGCTGGACGGGGGGTGGTAGTAGATGTCGGTCTTTCCGCCGGGCGAGACGAATTCGAACGTGCCACCCTGCGCCACCGCGTCGCGACCGGAGGAACAGCCGGCAACCAGGGTCGTCAGGACGACCCCGGCCGTCGCCAGTCGCCGCATGACTATGGCGCCGCTCCTCTCCCCCGCAAGCGGGAGGTAACCCCACATCGCTTTCACGCTCTGCATCGTCGCCGGCGCGATCAAGCGCCCGCCGGTTCCTGGTACTCGACGTCGACCAGCCGCTCGCCCTCGTACACCAGGGTGGTGATCGAGCACAGCCCGCACTCGCGGCGCCGCGGGTCGTGCCACAGCCGCCGGCCGGTCAGGTGCAGCCGCAGTGTCCACACCGGCAGCTGATGGCTGACGCACACGACCTCGCTGCCGGCTGCGCGGGCGCGGGCCTTGTCCACCGCGGTCGTCATCCGCGCCGCGATCTCGGCGTACGGCTCGCCCCACGACGGGGTGAACGGATTGCGCAGCTGCCACCAGAACCGCGGGTCGCGCCAGGCGCCGTCGCCGGGACCGACGCGTCTGCCCTCAAAGAAGTTCGCCGATTCGATCAGGTCGTGGTCGGTGTCCACGGCCACGTCATGCTTGGCGGCGATGGGCGCGGCGGTTTCCTGGGCCCGCTGCAGTGGGGAGGCGACCACCGCGACGATGTCGCGGCCGGACAGCGCATCGGCGACCGCGGCCGCCTGCTCACGGCCCCGGTCGGACAGGTGGAACCCGGGCAGCCGGCCGTAGAGGACGCCGCTGGGGTTGTGCACCTCGCCGTGGCGCACGACGTGGACGCGGGTTTGCTCGGCCATCAGGGCTTGTCCTCCTGGGCGGCCGCGCGGGCCGCGTTGGGCAGGGCTTCGGCGATCCGGTCGAACGCCGCGTCGTCCAGCGCCGCCGAGACGAACCATGCCTCGAAAGCACTGCAGGGCGGGTAGACACCCGCGTCCAGCAGGGCGTGGAAGAACGGCGGATAACGCCACGTCTGGCTGGCCCGCGCGGACGCGAAGTCGGTCACCGGGGCGTCGCCGAAGAACACACTGAGCATGTTGCCTGCCCGCGAAAGTTGGTGCGGCACAGCGGCGCTGGTCAACGCTTCGGAGAGCAGGCCGGCCAGCCGGTCGGCGTTGGCGTCCAGCGCCGCGTAGACCGCGGCGTCGGCGGCGCGCAGCGTCGCCAAGCCGGCGGCCACCGCCACCGGGTTGCCCGACAGCGTGCCGGCCTGATACACCGGCCCCAGCGGCGCCAGCCGCTCCATCACCTCGGCGCGCCCACCGAACGCGGCCGCGGGCAGTCCGCCGCTCATCACCTTGCCGAAGGTGAACAGGTCGGCGGCGACGGGATCGATTCCGTACCAACCACTTCGGCTGACCCGGAACCCGGTCATCACCTCGTCGACGATCAGCAGCGCGCCATGCTCGGCGGTGATCGCGCGCAGTCCGGCGTTGTAGCCGGCGGCCGGCGCGACGACACCCATGTTGCCCGGGCTGGCTTCGGTGATCACCGCGGCGATCTGGTCGCCGAATTCGGCGAACGCCCGCCGCACGGCGTCGATGTCGTTGTACGGCAACACAATCGTGTCGGCCGCCGCCGCGCCGGTGACCCCGGGCGAGGACGGCAGGCCCAGTGTCGCCACTCCGGAGCCCGCGTCGGCGAGCAGCGCATCGGCGTGGCCGTGATAGCAGCCGGAGAATTTGACGATCTTGGGCCTGCCGGTGAATCCGCGGGCCAGCCGGATCGCGCTCATCGTCGCCTCGGTGCCTGAGTTGACCAGCCGTATCCGTTCGACCGGCGCCACCCGCTCGATGATCTCGGCGGCCAGCCGGCTCTCCCCCGGCGTGGGCGCGCCGAACGACAGTCCGGACGCCGCGGCCGTGGTGACGGCTTCGACGACGGCGGGGTGCGCGTGTCCGAGGATCATCGGGCCCCAGGAACAGACCAGGTCGACGTAGCGATTGCCGTCGGCGTCGGTGAGCCAGCACCCGCGGGCCTCGGTGATGAAGCGCGGCGTCCCGCCGACCGCGGTGAACGCGCGCACCGGGGAGTTCACCCCGCCGGGGATGACGGCGCAGGCATCCTCGAACAACCGGGCCGACGCCGCCGTCGTCGCGGCGTGCGCGGTTGCCTGGTCACTGCTTCCCATGACAACCAGTGTCCCAGCCTCCGCGGCCGGTTCAACTACAGGGTGTAGCAGGAAGGGTTAGTCGTCATATTGCTGGTCGGCTTGTTGGGCGGCCTGGAAGTGATGGCGAGCGGCTTCGCGCTCCTTTTCCGCCGCGCGCCGGTGCGCCTCGACGTCCCCGAGGCCCTCGACGACCGCCAGCTCGTGGACTTCGGCGGCCCGCTCGTGCGCGGCGGCGGCCTCGTAGTGGCGGTCCCGGTCGCGGCGGTGCGCCTCCTGGTCCCGCTCGTGCGCATGCTGGGCGCGGTCGGTCGCGCGCTCGACGTCCTCGGAGGTGATGGGCTTGCGCGCGGCCAAGTCTCGGCCCCTGCGCAGCAACTCCTCGGCGCGCTGGGCCGCTTCGTTACCTGGCGAGTCGCCCATGTTCAGACACTAGACCCGATCGCAGCCAAGAGTTGGGTTGATGCCCGGCGGCGCAGGCGAGTTGGATAGCGGTATGCAGATGCCGCAGGGGCTCGCCCGGTTCAACCGTCGCGTCACCAATCCGGTTCAGCGGCTGTGGGCCGGCTGGCTGCCACCGTTCGCCATCGTCGAACACGTCGGCCGCCGCTCGGGCAAGCCGTACCGCACCCCGGTGAATGTCTTCAGCACGGACGTCGACGGCAAGGCCGGGGTGGCGATCCTGCTGACCTACGGCCCGGACCGGGACTGGCTGAAGAACCTGACCGCGGCGGGAGACGGCCGCATGCGCCGCAACGGCAAGAGCTTCGGCATCGCCGAGCCGCGAGTGGTCACCAAGGACGAGGCGGCCCGGTATGTGACGCGGGGCCGCTCGGTGTTCGCCCGACTGCCGTTCGAGCGGGCGGTCTTGCTCACCAGGACCGAGTGAGGCGGGGCCCGCACTCCCGGGAGGTCGTCAAACCCCGGGAGGCGTCCGGCGGGCCCGCGCGCGTCGTTTGCCCTCGTGCATCGCGGCCACCCGGGCGACCGGAATCGCGCGGCCCTGCTCGATCAGATCGTCCGGCAGACGCTGCGGATCCGGCATGTGCTCGGCCCACGGGTCGCGCCCGGCAAGGGCATCGATCGCGGTGTGCATGGTGAAGTCGCCGGGGCGGGCGGAATCGAGATCCGACCAGGCGAGCGGGAAGGACACCGGCATCCCCGGGCGCAGGCGCGGGCTGTAGGCGGCGACGACGGTCGCCCCGCCGGCCCGGGTGGAGTCGACGAACACCTTGCCGGCGCGGTCGGCCACGATGAAAGCCGTTGTCGCCCTTCGTGGGTCAAGCGCTTCGACGCGGGCGGCGAGCGCCCGGGTAGCCGCCGCGACGTCGTCCACCGCAGCGGTGCCGTCGACCGGTACGAAGACGTGAAGCCCCTTGGCGCCGCTGGTCTTCACCGCGCCCGCCAAGCCGCTGTCGGCCAGCGCCTGCCGGACCAGGTGCGCGACGCCGACCACGGCGGAGAAGTCGTCGTCGGCCGGCGGGTCGAGGTCGAGCACCAAATGGGTGGGCCGACGCAGGTCGCCGGCCGGTCCGAGCGACGGGTGGAATTCGAGGGCGCGCTGATTGGCCAGCCAAAGCAGCGTCCGCAGGTCATCGCAGACGACATAGTGCACTTGGCGTTTCGATGCTTCGGCCCATACCGGGACGGTCGTCACCCAGGCCGGTGCGTATTTCGGCACGTTCTTCTGCATGAACGCGGCTCGGCCCCGCAGCAGGCGCAGCACCGTGAGCGCGCGACCGGCCAGGACGGGCAACATTCGGTCGGCGACCGCCTCCAGGTAGTCGATCAGGTCGCGCTTGGTGGCTCCGGCGTCCGGGCTCAGCGGCTGGTCCAGGTTGGTCAACTCAACGCCGGCGCGCCGCTCGTCGGCTGTCATGACACACCGATCGGCGGTCCACACCAGCCGCGACGGGACCGACGCCACGCGGCGCGGTTCACGGCGTGGGTCACATGGCAGAACACTAGGTCATCAGTCGACTCGTTCAACCGAACGCCAGCCGGCGCAGCACGCGCAGAAAGACGTTTCGGTCGCTGGTGGACAGCTGCGCAAGCCAGCGCTCCTCGCCGGTTTGGATGTCGCGCTGCGCGGCACTCTTGATCGAACGTCCGGCGCTGGTGATCGCAAGCAGGCGCACGCGACGGTCATCGGGATCGGGTGAGCGCTCGATGTAGCCGCGCTCCTGCAGTTCGTCGAGCGTGGGAATGATGCGCGTCTTGTCGGCGCCGATCGCCTCGGCGAGGGCCGCCTGCGTGCGGATCGGCGAGCCGTCAAGGGCGCTGAGAATGACGTAACCCCACATCGACAGGCCGTGCGCGGTCAGCACCGGCCGCTCGGCGGCCACGGCTTGACGGGTCAGCGGCACGAGCATTGCCGCAAGATCTGGACGCGTCGACTTTCGTGCCATGCCGTGATGATAGACATTGGCATTTTATACGCATTGTCACATCATCTGCGATCGCCTATTATTTTGCCCGTACCGGTTGGGCCTGCCGCGCCTGCCATCTGACATTGAGCTGTCCATGACCACAACCCAACCCGGCGACGTCCTGGCCAACGCTGACGATGGCCGGTCATCCTCGGGTGGGGTGAAACCGGCCGGCCAACCGCCGATCACGCCCGGCGCCGGACTCATCAGCACCGACTGGCTGCCGGGCCCGTCCGACTCGACCCGGCTCCCGGTTGTGGTGAGTTTCACCGACTTTCATACCGAATCCGAGAAGGACTGGCAACAGGTCGCCGAACTCGGTATGAAGCTGGCGGAAAGCTGGCCGATCATGCACGGGGCCGTTGGGCTGTGGCTCTGGGGCAAGCCCGCGGAGTGGCGCGGCGGATCGCTATCCGTCTGGGACAGCAGAAGCGATTTGCGCCGCTTCATCCGTTGGCCGGTGCACGCCGACATCGTGAAGAACTGGCGGGGACGGGTGCGGGTGGAATCGGTGATTTGGACTGACGAGCGGTTCGTCTCGACCGTGACATGGCGTCGCGCCGAGGAACACATGCGGATGCCCCGCCCCGCCACCCGGCCCGAGGCCTAAGCTGCCTACTCCCCCGCGGGGATCGCGCCGCGACTACCGATTCGGCCGCGGGCGCGGGCGGCGAAGTACACCCCGATCACCACCGCCCACGACAACAGGCTGAGCCAGAGCTGGCTGCGCGCCGAGCGGTCGAAGGCCATCTGCACCAGCACGGCGGTGATACCCGCCAGGGTGAGGATGGACAACACCGGGAAGAACCACATCTTCACCCGCAGCTTCTCGGCGGGGGTGCGGCGGCGCAGGATGATCTGCGAAAGCGCGATCAGCCAGTAGACGAACAAGATGATGGCGCCCGAGGAGTTGAGCAGGAACAGGAACACGGTGTTGGGCGCGACGCGCGCCATCACGACGCAGCCGAACCCGACCGCCGACGAGCACAAAATCGCGATGTGCGGAACGCCACGCCCGCTCAACCTGACCAACCGCGTCGGGGCCTCGCCCCGCTCGGCAAGCACGAACAGCATGCGCGACGCGGTATACAGTCCGGAGTTCAGGCAGGACAGCACCGCGGTGAGCACCACGGCGTTCATCACCTGGTCCGCGCCGCGCAGCCCCAGGTGGTTCAGCGCGGCCACGTAAGGCGACGCGCCGAGTTCCACGGAGTCCCAGGGCAATATCGCCACCAGCAGGAACACCGACCCCACGAAGAAGACGCCGATCCGCGCGACCACCGATCTGGTGGCCTTCTGGACCGCCAGTTCCGGGTCCCGGCTTTCCGCGGCGGCCACGGTGACGATCTCGGCGCCGACCATGGAGAAGATCACCACCACAATGGCGGCGAAGACGGCCCCGACGCCCTTCGGGAAGAAGCCGCCGTGCGCGGTGAGGTTGGCCAGCCCGCCGTGATGGCCCGGTACGAGTCCCAGGACGAAGGCCGTGCCCACACCGAGGAAGATCACGATGGTCGCGACTTTGATTCCGGCGAACCAGAATTCGAACTCACCGAAGGATGAGACGGAGAACAGGTTGGTCGCTGTCATCAAGACCATCAGGCACAGCGACAGCAGCCACAGCGGCGCGTGAAACCAGTAGTTGAGGACCTTCCCGCCGGCGACGGCCTCGAAGCCGACCACGATCACCCAGAAGTACCAGTACAGCCAGGCAACCGAGAAACCCGCCCAGCCGCCCAACGCCTTGACCGCGTAATCGGCGAACGATCCGGTCGACGGGTCCGCGGCCGCCATCTCGCCCAGCATGCGCATCACCAGGACGATCAGCAGGCCGCACAGCGCGTACGTCAGAAACGCGGCGGGGCCGGTGTCTTTGATCACCACACCCGAGCCGACGAACAAGCCGGCACCGATGACGCCGCCGAGGGCGATCATGCTGAGCTGGCGCTGCGACAGCCCTTGGCGCAGTTGCGGAGTGCTAGCCATGCCGGTCGGTGCAGCGCTGCTCAGTCGAGGCGGGTGGCCACCACCGACCACACCGGGAGGTGCACCCGGTGGTCTTCCAGCAGGGGGTCGATGACGCCCAGGCGGTGTACCAGCGGCCGCATCCGCTGCAGGATCTCGCCCTGCTGCTCGGACGCCAGCGTCTTCATGGCGTCGAACGTCTCCTTGAGGAAGCGGGCCTGGTAGGTCGTGCTGCCCAGGTAGTCGATGCGCCATCCGTTGCCGCCGAACACCCGCTCGAAGTTGTCGGCGGGTATGGCCGTCCACTGCAGGCCGTTGACGTTGTGGGGGCTGAATTCGAACATGTACAGCCGCGCCCCGGGCCTGGTGGCCCGGTGCAGCGCCTGCGCGTAACGCGTCTGGGTGTCCTCGTCATTCAGGAACACGTGGTAGAACGCGCTGTCCACCACCGTGTCGAAGCGGCCCTCGAACCCCTCGAGCCTGGTGGCATCGGCCACCTGGAAATCCACCTGGACCCCGGCCCGCTCGGCGTTGCGCTTGGCGCGCTCGATGGCCGAGGGTGAATCATCGATTCCGGTTGCCGAATATCCATGCGCCGCAAAGTGAATGGCGTGATAGCCGGGGCCCGTACCGGGATCGAGTACCTCGCCGCGGATCCCGCCGTACGCCACCAACTGCTGCACCGCCGGCTGCGGGCCGCCGATGTCCCAGGGAATCCGCCCGTCGGTATGCTCTGCCTCGTCGTACAACGGCTCGAAACCGGCGACGTTCCCGTCAGTCATTGCCTTCTCGCTTCCTCGCGACTCCCGACGGGAACGACACTAGTGCGAAGTCAGCTCAAAGATGTAGGTCTTGCTCGCGGATCAGTGCCGTGGCGAGCACGCTGATGACGGCCGTCGCCACCAAATAGCCGCACGCCAGCCAGGGCGCGCCGCCGAGGGCCGCGATGAGCGCGGTCACGATCATCGGGGTAACCCCGGAGGCGTAGATGCCCGAGAACTGATACACGAAGGACAGACCGGTGTAGCGAGTGCTGGTGGGATACAGCGACGAATACAAGGTGCCCTGGGCGCCGTAGAACAGCGCGTGCACCACACCGAACACGACGATCAGCGCCACCGCGAACCAGGCCAGGTTCTTGGTGCCGAACAGCGCGAAGGCGGGGAACGCCGCGATGCCATAGCAGGCCACACCGGCCAGATACACCCGGCGGGCGCCGAACCGGTCGGTCAGCGCCCCGGACACCGGCAGCAGCACCGCCATCAAGAGGGCGGCGATGGTCACCACCACCAGCACCGACACCCGATTGAAGCCCAGCGCCCCGGTTGCGTAGCTGATCGCGAAGACGCCCCAGGTGTTGAACGCCGAGCCCTCGGCCCAGCGAGACAGCAAGCCCAACACGGTGTTTCGCCGCGAGCGGGGTTCGCGGACGATCTCGCGGATGGGCACCGTGGCCGTGGCCTGGAGCTCACGCAGTTCGCGGAAGGCCGGTGTCTCCTCGACCCGCAGCCGCACCACCACGCCGATCACCACGAGCACGAGGCTCAGCAGAAAGCCGATGCGCCAGCCGTAGGCGAGAAACCGGGCCGGACCCAAGGCGATCTGCAGAAACGCGAAGATGCCTGTGCCCAAAGCCAATCCGTGCGCCAGACCGATCTGGGGGATCGCCCCGAAGCGGCCGCGCCGGCCTTCGGGGCTGTGCTCCACCGCGAGCAGCACGGCACCGGCCCACTCGCCGCCAAGGGCGAAACCCTGCAAGATCCGCAGCGCCAACAGCAACAGCGGCGCCCACACTCCGATCTGGGCGGCGGTGGGCAACACCCCGATCAACGCCGTGGCGACGCCCATGATGAGCATGGTCAGCGCCAGGCTGCGCTTGCGGCCGATCCGGTCCCCGATGTGGCCGAACACCAGCCCCCCG
This sequence comes from Mycobacterium paraffinicum, assembly GCF_025822865.1. Classification (NCBI taxonomy): domain Bacteria; kingdom Bacillati; phylum Actinomycetota; class Actinomycetes; order Mycobacteriales; family Mycobacteriaceae; genus Mycobacterium; species Mycobacterium paraffinicum. Next base: position 509,803 of record NZ_JACKUR010000025.1, read on the forward strand.
ACCGGCCGCATGACGAACCCGACGGCGAACGTCGCGAAGGCCAGCAGCGTGCCGACAAGTGAGCTCTCGCTGGGAAAGAAGACCTTGTTGAACACCAGGCCCGCCGCGGTCGCGTAGAGGAAGAAGTCGTACCACTCCACGGTCGTGCCCAACAGGCTGGCCGCGACGACGATGCGCAGCCGCCCGCGTTGCTGCGCTGCGGACTCTCGACCGCGCCGGCGCTCGCGTCGAGGCCTGCGCCGGTCGCCGGCGCGGGCAAGGTGGCGGCCATGGCCTTAGTGGGCCGAGGCGACAGCGAACGGCGTCGCCGATGCCGGGTGCGACTGGCCGGTGGGCCGGCTGGGATGACGCCACAAGCCCATTCGCTCCAGCAGCGGCAGGACGCCCTCGCCGAACCAGTAGGCCTCTTCCAGGTGCGGATATCCCGACAGGATGAAGTGCGTGATGCCGAGTTTGGCGTATTCGGCGAGCCGTTCGGCGACCTCGGCGTGCGACCCGACCAACGCGGTGCCCGCCCCCCCGCGGACCAGCCCCACGCCGGCCCACAGGTTGGGCCCGACCAGCAGCCGGCCGCTGCTGCCGCCATGCAGGTCCAGCATGCGGCGCTGGCCCTCCGATTCGCTGCGGGCCAGGCTGGCCTGCACCCGCTCGACGTCGGCCGGGTCGACGGCGGCCAGCAGCCGGTCGGCCTCGGCCCACGCCTGTTCGGACGTGTCGCGGCTGATCACATGAATCCGCAAGCCGTACTGCAGGATTCGGCCGGCGTCCACGGCCAGCCCACGGATCCAGTCGAGCTTCTGTGCGACCGCCGAGGGCGGCTCACCCCAGGTGAGGTAGACGTCGCTGTGTTTGGCGGCGACCGGGCCGGCCGCTGCCGACGATCCACCGAAGAACACCGCCGGCACCGGATCGGGCGGATTGTTCAGCTGCGCGCCCTCGACGCGAATGTGCTCTCCCGCAAAGGTGACCGGCTCCGATGAGGTCCACAGTTGGCGGACCACGTGCAAGAACTCGGCGGTGCGCGCATAGCGCGCCTCTTTGCCGAGAAAGTCCCCGTAGGCCCGCTGCTCGTGCGGTTCGCCACCGGTGACGACGTTGAGCAGCAGCCGACCGCCGGAATGCCGCTGGAACGTTCCGGCCATCTGGGCGGCCAGGGTGGGGCTCAGCAGCCCGGGCCGGAAGGCGACCAGAAACTTCAGCGTCTCGGTCGCCTCGACCAGCATCGCCGTCGTCAACCAGGCGTCCTCACACCACAATCCGGTGGGGGTGAGCACCGCCTCGAAGCCATTGTCTTCGGCGGCCGCACAAATCTGGTGCAGGTACTTCAGCGTGGCGGGCCGGTCCCCGGACATCGACGTCCCGTGTCCGCCCGCCACCAGGTTCCGGGAATCACCGTAGGTCGGCAGAAACCAATGGAACGCCAGACTCATCCTCAATCCTCTTTCACTCCACGACGCCAGACACGAAAGCTCCATCCTGCGAAACTTGCGTCCGACACGGGAGGGTTGAAACCGTCGAGATTGCATCCCCGTCCGGCAGCCGTGGCGCCGCGGCGGGCGGCGTCCTCCGGGGGCATCGACCCTCCCCGCCCCATACCCGTCTTTTCTCTTCTGGCACAAGGGAATAGCAGCGCGCGGTGATGCGGCGCAACTCGGCCGCTGGACCCACCCGCCGGTGCACCACAGGTAACCGGTTCATGACCGATCGGTCACGCGAGATCACACAAATATTCCATTTCGGCGTGGCTCGGGCAGGAATGCCCGGTCAGCGCGGCATTATTGCGATCATGCCTGACCTGACACGCCGGGCGGTGCTGAGAATGGGAGCCGGCACCGGCCTGGGAGCCGCTGGCGTGTTCGCCTTAAGCGCCCTGCTCGATCCGGTCAGGCCGCTAGCCGCGACGTTGCCGCAGGCTCCCGCGCCGTTCGAGCCGTCGGCGGCGAGCAGCAACCTCCCCACCAAGCTCACGGGTTCGTTCGTCTCCGCCGCCCGTGGGGGGGTCAAGACGAATTACGTGATCGCGCTGCCGCCGGGCCAAACCGGGATGTTGCGACCCGTGATCGCCCTGCACGGCAAGGACGGCGACGCGAACATGATGCTCGACTGCGGCGTCGAGAGGGGCCTGGCCCAGCTGGTCAGGGAGGGCAAGCCGCCGTTCGCGGTGGTGGGCGTCGACGGCGGCAGCGACTCCTACTGGCACAAACGGGCCGACGGCACCGACTCCGGCGCCATGGTGCTCGACGAGCTGTTGCCGATGCTGTCGTCGATGGGTTTCGACACCTCCCGGGTGGGCTTCATGGGCTGGTCGATGGGGGGCTACGGGGCGCTGCACCTGGGCGGCAAGCTGGGGCCGGCGCGGACCGCGGGGATCTGCGCGATCAGTCCGGCGCTGTACACGTCGTTCGCCGAGAGCGCCCCCAAGGCGTTCGACAGCGACGACGACTTCACGCAGAACAGCGTGCTGGGCTTGCCGGCGTTGTCGCAGATCCCGCTGCGCGTGGATTGCGGCACCTTCGACCGCTTCTATCCCGCCACCCGCCAATTCGTCAGCCAACTCAAAACGCCACCGGCAGTCAGCTTCACGGTCGGCGGACACGACATGACCTGGTGGCGGCTCATGTTGCCCGGCGAGCTCGCCTGGATGGCGACCTAGCGGAAACCCGATGAGCATCCGGCCGAGCGAACTGCCCACCCGCCCCGAGCAGCGGGCGGTGAAGCGGACCGGATTTCGCCCCGACATCGAGGGCCTGCGGGCGGTCGCGGTCATCGCGGTCGTGCTGTACCACGCCGGCCTGCCGGGGGTAGCCGGCGGCTACATAGGCGTGGACGTGTTCTTCGTCATCTCCGGGTTCCTGATCACCGGGCTGCTGGTCCGCGAGGTCACCAACACCAATACCGTTGCGCTGGGACGCTTTTACGCGGCGCGCGCCCGTCGCCTGCTGCCCGCCGCGGCCGTCGTCGGCGTTGTCACCGCCATCGGTGCGGCCGTGGTGCTGCCGCCGCTGCAGGCGCGCAGCGTGTTCCTCGACGGCATCGCCACCGCCCTCTATGTCGGCAACTACCGGTTCGCCACCCAGGGCACCGACTACCTGACCGCGCACCTGGCGTCGCCGTTCCAGCACTACTGGTCGCTGGGCGTGGAGGAGCAGTTCTATCTGGTCTGGCCGGTCCTGATCATCGGCACGGCCTGGCTGGTGCGGCGCATCCCGGCGCTGCGGGGCGCGGCACCGTACGCGGTGGTCCTGGGAGTGGTCGGGGCGGCGTCGCTGGCGGCGGCCGTGCTGTGGACCCGGACGTCGCCGCCCTGGGCGTTCTTCTCGCTGCCGACCCGCGCCTGGGAACTGGCCGCGGGTGGCCTGGTGGCCCTGTCGATCCGGCACTGGCGTCATCTATCGCTGCTGACCGCGTCGATCGCCGGATGGGGCGGCCTGACGCTGATCCTGCTGACTTGCACGCAGCTGGACGCTCGGACCCCCTACCCCGGCACCGCGGCGCTGCTGCCGGTCCTGGGCACTGCGCTGGTCATCGGCGGCGGCAGCGTCACCCGCGGCCTGGGGGCAGGTCGGTTGCTGTGCCGGCCGGCGATGCGCGCGGTCGGCCGGATCTCCTATTCCTGGTACCTGTGGCACTGGCCGGTGCTGCTGCTCATGCCGGCGCTGCTCGGTGAGCCCGCCGGCCTGCCGGCCAGGCTGACCGCGACGGCCGTCTCGGCGGGGCTCGCCATGATCACGCTGCACCTGGTCGAAAACCCCGGCCGGTTCGCCGCCGCCCTGCGCCGGTCGGCGAAGGCGAGCCTGGCCGTCGCGGGCGCCGCCAGCGCGGCAGCCGCGTGTGCCTGCGTGCTGCTGCTGAATGTGGTGCCGGTGCCGATCGGTCACGGGGTGGCCGCCCCGCGGGCCAACATCCTCGCGGTGCCTCCCACCGCCGCGCCCAACGTCAGCCCGCAGGAGGCGGCGGTGCGGGACGCCTTCGCCCAGGCCCGCGCGGCCGTCGCCGCATCGGCGAACCTGAAGGCCGTCCCGGTCAATCTGGATCCCCCGCTCGCCAAGGCGCCCGCCGACAAGGCCGCCGTCTTCGTCAACGGCTGTGTGCGCTCCTGGCGCGAGGTAGGTCAAAATGATTGTGCCACAGGTGATTTCGCGTCGCCGACGACCGTCGCGTTGATCGGCGACTCGCACGCCGCCATGTGGGACCCGGCGTTCCAGCAGGTCGCCGAGCAACGGCACTGGCGGTTGGAGACGCTGGCCAAAGTGACCTGCCCGCTGCTGGATCTGCACATCCTCAGCCCTTACCTGGGCCGCGAGTACACCGAGTGCGAGCAGTGGCGCGGCCAGATCATGGGCCGCCTGGCCGCCGAACACCCACGCCTGGTCGTGGTCGACATGAGCCGGCGTTACGGCGCCGACTTCAGCTTCACCTCCTACGACCCCGCCTGGATCGACACGCTGGGCCGGACCGTGGCGCAGTTGCGCAGCACCGGCGCGGCGGTACTGATCCTGGGGCCCGCCCCGGATCCCCATTCCTCGGTGCCCACCTGCCTTTCCGCCCACCTCGACGACGCCGGCGCCTGCGCGCCGGCGCGGGCCGCCGCGGTCGATGACGACGGCATCGGGGCCGAACGGGCGGCAACCACGGCCGGCGGCGGTCAGTACGCCGATCTCACCGACTTGTTCTGCACCCCCGACCGCTGCCCGACGATCGTCGGCAACACCCTGGTGTTCCGCGACGACAACCACGTGACGACCGAGTACGCGCAGTTGCTCGCGCCGGTGATGGGCGCGCTGGCGGACCGCGCCCTGGCGGGCGGGTGAACGGCAATGAACTTCCGGTGGTCGATGAACGTCATATCAGCAAAGGGTTTTGGGAGGTTGTGGGGATGACTCCGCTGCTGCTGGCCTGCATTGCGGCCGCCGCTCCGATCGCCGGGTTCGGCTTGCTGAACTTGCAAGCCCGCCTGGAGCGATGGGACTACGAACGGCACGCCGAGGACTGAACCCGGGTCGTAGCTCCGCGTAGTGGCAGGCGGAGTTACGCGCTTTCGCTGATGTTTGCCACTCACAGTCCCCGCATGCTGGCTAACATGATCGACATTCATTCGTCGGCGGACACGCCGCTGCTGGACTGGAGCGAGCAGAGCGTGAGCGAGCTGCCCACAGGGACCGTGACGTTGCTGCTTGCCGACGTGGAGGGCTCAACACGGCTGTGGGAAACCCAGTCCGACACCATGACGGCGGCGCTCGAGCAGCTGAATCAAACCGTGAACGATCTCGTCGCCGCCCACGGCGGGGTGCGGCCCGTCGAACAGGGCGAGGGCGACAGTTTCGTGGTCGCCTTCGCCCGGCCCAGCGACGCCGTCGCGTGCGCGCTTGCACTCCAGCTGGCCGTGCCGCCGCCGATCCGGATCCGCGTCGGCCTGCACACCGGCGAGGTCCAGCTGCGCGATGCCGGCAACTACGCCGGACCCACCATCAATCGGACGGCGCGGCTGCGCGACCTTGCCCACGGTGGGCAGACCGTGCTGTCCGGTGCCACCGAACCGCTGGTGCTCGACCGGTTACCGGCCGATGCCTGGCTCACCGACCTGGGCTTCCACCCGTTGCGCGACCTGCCGCGGCCGGAACGCGTCGTGCAACTCAATCATCCCGGCCTCGCCAACGACTTCCCGCCGTTGCGAGGGGCGAATGACGTTGCCAATGCCCACCTTCCGACGCAGTTGACCAGCTTCGTCGGCCGGGGCACGCAGATCAGCGACATCGGACAGATCTTGCGGGACAACAGATTGGTGACCCTGACCGGCGCGGGGGGTGTCGGCAAGACACGGTTGGCGGTGCAGGTCGCCGAGCAGGTTGCGGACACGTTTCCCGGCGGGGCCTGGTTTGTCGACCTGGCTCCGGTCACCAATCCCCTCGTCGTGCCGGTCACCCTGGCGCGCACCCTGGGTCTTGCCGACCAACCGGGCCGCTCCACCACGGAGACGGTGTCGAAGTTCGTCCGGGACCGCAAAATGCTGTTGGTACTGGACAATTGCGAGCACCTACTGGACGCCAGCGCGGCCCTGGTCGTGGCGCTGCTCGATGCGTGCCCGGGCGTCACCGTGCTGGCGACCAGCCGGGAGCCGATCGGCGTCGCCGGGGAACTGACCTGGCGCGTGCCGTCACTGTCGGGCGACGGCGAGGCCTTCGAATTGTTCGTCGACCGCGCCCGCCGCACCAGACCGGATTTCCAACCCACCGAAGACAATTCGGCCGCCATCGCCGAGATCTGCCTGCGCCTGGACGGCATGCCGCTGGCGATCGAGCTGGCGGCGGCGCGGACCCGCGCCCTGTCCCTGACCCAGATCGTCGACAGCCTCCATCACAACTTCCGCCTCCTGGCCGGGGGCGCCCGCAACGCCGTGCGCCGCCAGCAGACACTGCGCGCTTCCATCGACTGGTCCCACGCGATGCTCACCGAGCCGGAGCGCATCCTGTTTCGCCGCCTCGCCGTGTTCATGGGCGGTTTCGACCTGGACGCCGCGCACGCCGTTGGCGCCGACGCCGGTGTGGAGCACTTCCAGCTCATCGACCTGCTCGGGCTGCTCGTCGACAAGTCGCTGATCGTCACCGAGGAAATCGACGGCATGATGCGCTACCGGCTGCTGGAGACCGTCCGCCAGTACGGCCTGGAAAAGCTGGCCGAGTCGGGCGAGGCCGAGGCCGTGCGGATCCGGCATCGCGACCACTACACCGCCGCCGCGGTGGCGCTGGAATCGCGGATGCGCGGCGACGGGACGCCGCTGGTCCCCTGGGCCGAACGCGAGATGGACAACCTCCGCGCGGCCCATGCGTGGAGCTGCGACGCCGCCGAGTTCGGACCGGCGTTGCGACTGGTGTCGGCGCTGCAACGGGTCTGGCTCACGCGCGGCCGATTCCGCGAGGGCGTGGCCGGGTTCGACGCCGTCCTCGGCGACGAGCGCTACCGCGACGCGGACGTCGAGCCCGAGGTCTGGGTGCGGGCGGTCGCCGACGCGGGGCTACTTGCCGTCTGGTTCTCCGTCCCGTTCAGCCTGCGGCGCGCGCAACAAGCCCTGGCAGTGGCGCGTGAGGTCGGCGACGAGGCGCTGGTCGTGCACACCCTGATGACCTGCAGCATGCTGGCATTCAACGACCCCGAACTGGCCGCGCCGTACTTCGTCGAGGCCGCGGATCTGGCTCGCGCGTCGGGTGACCTTGCCGCGCTTGCCCAGCTGCGCGCCTACCAGAGCTTCGCCACCGCGGCCGCAGGCGACCCCATCGCCGCGCAGGCGGCCGGCGAGGAGGGCCGGGACCTCGCCGACGCGCTCGGCGACAGCTTCGCGTCTCCCTACAGCCGGACGTTCCTCGGCGTTGCCCTGGTGCAGCAGGGCAAGCTGGCCGAGGGTGTCGCTGTGGCCCGTTCGCTGGTCGAGGAGGCGCAGGCGGCCGGGGACCGCCCGATGGAGGTGTTCGGTCTAATCACCTTGGGGCAAGCAGTCGCGTTCACCGGAGACGCCGCGGTGGCGCGCGAGTCAGCCGAAGCCGCCCTCAAAGTCGGGGCCACACTGGGCGGCTTTCACGACGACAGCGCTTACGCGGCGTTGGCCGGGGCCGCGCTGGCCGAAGGTAACGCCGCCGCCGCCAGGCGTGCGTGCGAGGCGGCGATGCGGCACACCTATCCGCTGAAGGAACTGCTCACCAGATGCACGGTGCCGATGGCCGACGCCGCCCTGGGATGTGGCGATCTGGTCGCCGCCCGTCGCTGGGCAAATGACATGGTCGGGGTCGCACCGGGTTTTCAACAGATGCTGGCGCTGACTTCGCGCGCCCGCATCGCCATCGCCCAAAGCGAGGCGCAGCAGGCCGAAACCGACCTGCACGAGGCCCTCGCGGTCGCCGAGCGCACGGGCGGATACCTATTCGCCCCCGATGCCCTCGAGGGCCTCGCGGCGCTGGCCGCCGACACCAATCCCGAGCACGCCGCGCGGCTATTCGGTGCGGCCGACGGTATGCGGCAATGCCATGGCTCGGTGCGCTTCAAGGCTTTTCAATTCACCTATGACGCGTCGCTCGCGAAGACACGGGAAGCATTGGACCCCAGTGCTTTTGATGCCGCATGGGCGGAAGGCAACGCGCTGTCGACCGCCGAGGCCATCAGCTACGCGCAGCGGGGGCGCGGTGCACGCAAGCGACCGGCCAGCGGTTGGGAGTCGCTGACGCCTACCGAACTCGACGTCGTCCGGCTCGTCAGCGAAGGACTGCCCAACAAGGACATCGCCGCGCGGCTGTTCATCTCCCCGCGCACCGTGCAGTCTCATCTGACGCACGTCTACACCAAACTCGCCGTGTCGTCGCGGGTGCAACTCGCTCAGGAAGTGGCCCGCCACAGCTAGGTCAGGTCGACAGCTGCGTGCGGATCAGCGGCGCGATCTTGTCCGCCATGTATTGATGCCCCGCGTCGTTCGGGTGCACACCGTCGGCCCCGATCAGATCGGGCCTGCCCACGAACCAGCTTTCGGCGATCGGGTCGATCCACGTCGCACCCGCGGCCGCGGCCGCCGCGCCGAGCACGTCGCGAACCTGCAGCATGGGGATGGGCACATCGGCGGTCGGCCACGGCGGTCCGATCACCAGGAACCTCGCGGACGGCGCCAGCTGGCGAGCCAAATCGAATGTGCTGCGGGCCTTTTGAGCTATCAGACCCGGATCGATGGTCTCGTCGTTGCGCGAGCCGAAGAACACCACCAGCACATCGTCGCGCTGCACGGCCCTTGCGGTCAGGTCTTCGAAGACGCTGCCATGGTCGCCCGGCATGCCGTAGCCGGCCCTGCCCTCGGCGGCGACGTCGGCCGAGATCCGTTCGCCGCGCGCGGCGAGTCCGTCCCAGGCGCGGGCGGGCCATGACCTCGGGCCCAGCCCACCTTCATTGGTGCCGGTGGTATATGAGTCCCCTACTACGGCAATGTGGTTCAACCGGAAATCCAGGGTCAGCGTGTCGTAGGTGCGCACCTGAGCGGGGTATGCGATGCCGACGCCGACCAGAAAAGTCAGGCCGATGACAAAGGTGGCCAGACGACTCACCACTACCTCCCCCGTCAACGGCATCGTCATGTGCCACCGGATTTTCATCGATTATCCGCCGCCGGCCCGCGGCCGTGCGCCCACGCAACCGTCACACCGCGCGGACCGAAACGGCTTCCAGCGAGCGGTCGATCGGATGGACCTTGCCGTTCGCGGGCTCGTCGGGCTCGCTTCTCGCGGTGACGGCTTTGACATCGACCATCCGGCGCATCCAGCGGCGGGCGGGCTCCTCGACGAAGTGATACATCACGATCGAGATGAGCACGGCGATCGCAAGCAGGCCGATGATGTTCCATTTCCATGGATTGTCCTGCGGCCGAAGCTCGAACTGCTCGACGGACCAGCCCCACGCGGTGTGCACCAGCTCGTGAACCATGTACAGGCAGAACGAGATCTGGCCTCCGTAGACCATCAACCGGGTGGAGAGCACCCTCGGCAGGCTGCCGACGCCGATGGCCAACGTGATCACCAGCGGAATGAACAGGATGTCGACGACCCCGCCGCTGTCGTTCTCCACCACCCCGGAGATCGGGTGCGCGTCGAACCAGTAGAGGACGCCCACCATGGCGGCCAGCAGAACCAGGGAGAGGTAGCCCGCCAGTCGGCGGCCGCGATCGGTCAGCCGCAGCCTGCGCACCGCGGCGCAAGCAAGCGCGCCGGCGATGAACTGGGTGACGATCCGCGGCAACCAGCTCCACGGGGTGTAGAAGTGGCCACTGGCCAGGAGCATGACCACGGGCGGCAGTGCCGCCGCGAACGCCAGCACCATCAGGCTCCGCGCCCGCGTCGCCTGCTTCATCCGCAGAATCACCAACACCAGAAGGCCGAAGAGCAGATAGGCCAGCCACTCCGCGCTGATCGACCAGGCGGGCCCGTCCCAGCTCGAATCATCGAAGAACGGCACGAACCACAGCTGCACCAGCAGGATCTGGCGCACATAGCTGATCGCGGTCAGCTGGGCGGCGTCGGGCGACGGCACGTGGCCGACGTGCAGGGTGAAGATCACCCAGAGGGCGGCGAGATGCAGCGTGACCAGGTACACCGGCCACACCCTGGCCAGCCGCAGCCACAGGAAGTGCAGGGTCGCGCGCGTCGACCATGACCGGCCCATCCGGTCGAGGTAGTTCCAGGTCAGCACGAATCCGCTGAGGATGAAGAACAGGTCGACGCCCTGGGCTCCGCAGTTGAGCACCGGCGCGAGGGCGTCGTGGAAATCGGTCCCCACGTCGCCCAGCATCGGGCGGAAGTGAAACAGCACGACCCACAGCGCGGCGACGATGCGCAGCCCCGTCAGGGCCTTGATCTCGCCCCTGATCTCTGCGCCGCGCACGATGCTCTTTCCGCCTGGACTCTGCTGTTCGTTCGCCTGTTAGTCGGCTGACCGGGCGACCACGCGATGTCACCAGCCCCCGCATCGCAACCGGCAGCCCTGGCAGCCTAGCAGCGCAATGGCCCCGGCGCGCGGACGGTTGTGGTGTGGCATGCGGCATTTCGCCCGCAATTCGCGCCTGGCGACCTTTGCTCGGGAACGGCGGGAAGGGCGGTGACAATCGCTTCTTAGCAAACCGTTAGCTGCGGCTTTCACCCTCCTTAAGCTTGGGGTTTAGCGTCAGAAGCACAGCGAACGCCACGGAGAGCGAGGGGTGTTCATGACGATCGCCGAAGTCCTGACGCGGGAGCAAAACGGCGTCCTCCACTGCGACGGCGCTTGGATCCGGGCCCACCGTCGCCAGCTGGCCACCGTGGTGACGATCCGGGGTGAAATCGACGCTCTCAATGCCGACCGAATCGCCGGGTGCATTCGCCGTTTTATCCTCGGAGAGGACCGCGTGGTGCTCGACATGAGTGGCGTCACCGGATTTGCTGCGCCGGGCATTTCGCTTTTGCAAACCTTCGACGACGACTGCCGCGCCGAAGGGGTGCAATGGACGCTGGTCGCGAGCCCGGCGGTCACCGAATCCCTGGGTGACAGCGGGTTTTCGGACGAACATTCGGTGCCCGAGGCTCTGCAGGACCTGGCCGACGCCATCGCCCTGCGCCGTCGGCTGGCGCTACCGCTGGTCAGGACGTCTTAGGGCGTCGCTCACGGAGGTGCCGGGTGGTTCCGACCACCGCCAGCACCCCAGCGCTCGTCAGCAGCAACAGGGTCAGCAACAGCAGCTGCGGGTCATACACCGTTGACGTGGTGAACGGCTGCCCGTCCGCGATGGGCGCCACCGCCACCGGGTGATGCGAACGCGACCAGCTCACTCCCGCGCCGACGAACGCCGCGCAGGCCAGGCCGAGTTCGACCAGCACCCTGGTACCCCAGCGTGGGGCGGTCACTGTGCGGGCCCGGCGTCGTCGTCACGATCGGCGTCGATGACATCCGAGCGGGCGGGTTCGACCCGCTCCTGGACCAGCGGGGTCAGCGCCTCGCGGAGCTGACGATGCCGGCGGGCCCAGGCCTGAACGGTGCGTTTTCCGGTCAGCTGGAGCCCGATACCGATCCGGCCCCGGGGCACCCCGACCAATTCGCCGAGCGCCCGCGCCGACTGCCACCGGGCCAGCTCCTTACCGGACGCTTCGTGGTTTTCGGCGTCGGGATACACCTTGAGGATCTCGCGCACCAGGATGGTCTCGGTGCCTTGGCGCAGCGCGTCTTCGGTGAGCTCGACCGAGACGTGGATCCGGGCCGCCTTGACCTGCAATCCGACGAACCCGGACACCAGGATCAGGAAGATCACCGGGATCAAGAACGACACCGGGGCGCCGCTCCAGACCTCGATCAGGACCATCGAGCCCGCCGCCACCGGGCCCCATGCCACCCACCACCAGCTGGCGCCCGGCTCGTAGAACAACGGCTTCGGCTCGCCCCTCGTCGACTGTGATGTCAAAGCAAGCCCCATCTCACGAAAGCCAACCGGCCGCGTCCACGGCCCAATAGGTCAGCACGATATCGGCTCCGGCACGGCGGATGCTGGTCAACGACTCGAGCGCCGCCACCCGCTCGTCGATCCAATTATTCGCGGCGGCAGCGCAAATCATGGCGTACTCCCCCGACACCTGGTAGGCCGCCACCGGCACCGGCGAGACCTCCGCGGCGGCGGCCAGCACGTCGAGGTAACCCATCGCGGGTTTGACCATGATGATGTCCGCGCCCTCGTCGAGGTCCAGCCGGATCTCGCGCAGCGCCTCGCGGAAGTTTCCCGGCTCCTGCTGATACGTGCGCCGGTCCCCGGACAGGCTGGAACTGACCGCGTCGCGGAAGGGGCCGTAGAACGCCGAGGCGAATTTCGCGGCGTAGGCCAAGACCACCACGTCGGTGTAACCGGCGGCGTCCAGTCCGTCGCGGATCGCGGCCACCTGGCCGTCCATCATCCCGCTCGGCCCGACCACGTGTGCGCCCGACTCCGCCTGTGCGACAGACAGTTTCACGTAGCGGGCCAGGGTGGCGTCGTTGTCGACCCGGCCCCTGGCGTCCAGCACGCCGCAATGGCCGTGGTCGGTGAACTCGTCCAGGCAGGTGTCGGCCATCAATACCGTCGCGTCGCCGAGATCCTTGGCCAGGTCCCGCAGGGCGAGATTGAGGATGCCATCGGGGTCGGTGCCCGCCGACCCCGTCGAGTCCTTGTCCTCGTCGCGAGGCACGCCGAACAGCATCAGCCCACCAACGCCGGCGTTGACGGCGTCGGCCGCGGCGCTGCGCAGCGAGTCGCGGGTGTGCTGCACGACGCCGGGCATCGACGCGATCGGCCGCGGTTCGTCGATACCGTCGGCGACGAACATCGGCAGCACCAAATGCCTTGGCTCCAAAGATGTTTGCGCCACCAAACGGCGCAACGCGGGGGTGGAGCGGAGCCGACGCGGGCGCTGCCGCGGGAATGGGCTCATCAGCGGCGACCCGCTGCGCCCGGCTGCGCCGCGCTTGCGATCGCCGCAACCACTAGCGCCTGCGGCTCTTCTTACGCGGCGGTGGCAGCGCACCCTCGGCGCGCAACCGCGCGGCGTGCTCGGCCAAAGCGTCGACCAACGGGCCGACAGCGGCCGTTTCCGGCTGCACGTCCACCCGCAAACCGAACTCGGCGGCGGTCTCGGCGGTCTTGGGACCGATGCAGGCGATGATCGTCCGCGCGTGCGGCTTGCCGGCGATGCCGACCAGGTTGCGCACCGTGGAGCTCGAGGTGAAGCACACGGCGTCGAACCCGCCGGTCTTGATCATCTCCCGCGTCTCCGCCGGCGGCGGGGCGGCCCGCACCGTCCGGTAGGCGGTGACGTCCTCGATCTCCCAGCCGCGTTCGCGCAGCCCCTCAGCCAGCGTCTCGGTGGCGATGTCGGCCCGCGGCAGCAGGACTCGGTTCACCGGGTCGAAAATGCTGTCGTAGGGCGGGAAGTCGTCGAGCAGACCCAACGACGACTGCTCGCCGGCCGGCACCAGCTCGGGGCTAATCCCGAAGGCGCGCACCCGATCGGCCGTGGACTCACCGACACAGGCGATCTTCACGCCGGAGAAGGCACGGGCGTCAAGACCGAACTCGCCGAACTTCTCCCACACCGCGCGCACCGCGTTGGTGGAGGTGAACACCACCCACTGGAAGCGGCCGTCGACCAGGCCCTTGACCGCCCGTTCCATCTGGGCGGGGCTGCGCGGCGGCTCGACGGCAATGGTCGGCACCTCGATCGGCAGCGCACCGTAGGACGTGAGCCGCTCGCTCATCTCGCCTGCCTGGTCCTTGGTGCGCGGCACCAACACGGTCCAGCCGTACAGGGCGCGGCTCTCCCACCAGTTCAGCTTCGCCCGGCTGGCCACCGTCTTGCCGATGGTCACCACCAGCGGCCCGGTCAAGGGGCCCGCCGGGTCAGTCGCGCCCAGCACGGCCGAGTCGGTCAGACCGCCCAGCGTGGTCTCGATCGAACGCTGCTGACAGGTGGTGCCGTGCGCGGTCACCACGCACGGAGTGGTCTCGGCCAGCTCGTGCTCGATCAGGGTGCGCGCCGCATCGGCCAGATGCGACGTGGTCGCCTGCAGGATCAGCGGGCCGGGCGCCGCGGCCAAAGCGTCCCAGTCCACATGTGGGTCGCGCACGTCGGCGACCGTGTGCGACGAGCCCAACGGCAACCCCGCGTAGGTGGGCACAGAGTCCGTGGGAGCCAGGCCGGGCACGATCTCGAGGTGCAGGTGGCTCCGCGCGACGGCGTTCACCTCGGTGATGACCGCGTCGACCGTCAGCGGATCCCCAGCCACCAGCCGCACCACGTCGGCGCCGCTGCGGGCCTCGGCCGTCAGCGTCTTCGCCACCTCGGCGGGCTCGCCGAGCGCCGGGCGGACATCGGGACCGGCCGATATCACCGCGGGTTGCTCCGCGCCGGTGGCGGCGTCGCCGTGCCCGGCAGGGGCATCGGCGGGCGCCGGGCCCGAAACCGGCGGCAGGTCTTTGCCGATCAGCGCCAGCACCGGCTCCGGCACGTCCGGGTCGGTGAACACCAAGGCGGCGTTCGCCAGCACCGTGGCGGCCCGGGTGGTCAGAAGTCCCGGATCGCCGGGACCAGAACCCACGTACGTGATGCGGCCGGGTCTCGGCTTACGCCCTCGCGTCGTCATTGTCGCTCCCACGTCACTCGCAATTAATTTCCTCGTGCCGGGTCCTGCCGCGCTTCCTGCATGAGTTCTCGGGCGCCGAGTTCGAACAACTCTGCGGCGACCGAAACCCCCAGCTCACGCGCCCGATCGGCGGTGCCGATGCCGGACGCGCGGATCACGTCAGATCCGTCCAGTGCCGCCACGCACCCGCGCAGCGACAGCTCTTCGAAGACTCGGCCTTCCTCATCGATGGACTCGACCACCTCGGCGATCGCGCCCACCGGTGCGGAACAACCGGCCTCCAGTTCGGCCAACAGGGCTCGCTCCGCAGTGACCGACGCGCGCGTGTCGGCGTCGTCCAACTCCGCCAGCACTGCCACCAACCCATCGCTTGCGCGGCATTCGACGGCGAGCGCACCCTGAGCCGGTGCTGGCAACATCTGCACCGGCTCTAACGTCTCGGTGACATCGTCGAGCCGACCGAGCCGGGCCAGTCCGGCCCGAGCTACCACGATCGCGTCGAGATCACCATTGCTTACCCTGTTCAACCTGGTATCTAGGTTGCCTCGTAGGGGGCGGATTTCCAAACCGAGACCCAATGCTCTAAGCTGCGCGGCCCGCCGCGGGGACGAGGTGCCCACCAGCGAACCGGCCGGCAACTCACCGAGCACCAGCCCGTCGCGGGCCACCACCACGTCGCGGGGGTCGTTCCGCGGCGGAATGGCCGCGATGGTGAACCGCGGGTCGTCCGCCGTGGGCAAATCCTTGTGGGAGTGCACGGCGGCGTCCACCCGGCCGTCGTTCATGGCCTCGCGCAGGGCGGTGGTGAAGGCGCCGACGCCCAAGGTCTCAATGGGCGCCGACGACCGGTCGCCGGCGGTGGTGATGATCACCAGCTCCGCGGGATGACCGTTGGCGATCAGGGCGTCCCTGACGACGCCGGCCTGGGTGGTGGCCAAGAGACTGCCCCGGGTACCTATCCGGATCACGTTCGCCAATCGGCTACTCGGCGGACGGTTCGTGCGTTCCGGCATCGAATCCCGTTGAGATGACGGGCAATTCACCGGCAGCTACGGCATCGACGGCGGTCTGGTCGAGTTCGAAGAGTTCGCGCAGCGCTTCGGCGTAGCTGTCCCCGCCGGGGGCGCTGGCGAGTTGTTTGATCCGCACGGTGGGCGCGTGCAGCAGCTTGTCCACCACCCGCCGCACGGTGCGCGCCACCTCCTCGCGGTGCGCGCTCTGTAGGCCGGGCAGCCGGTTGTCCAGGCGCAGCAGCTCGGCCTCCACCACGTCGGCGGCGCGCTGGCGCAGGGCGGTCACCGTCGGCGTGACCTCGGCCATGCGCTGCCCCGCCAGGTAGGCGGCGACCTCGGCGGCGACGATGTGGCGCGCGGCGTGGACATCGGAGGCCGCGGCGTGCGCCGACGGCTCATGCTGCACGCGGTCCACGTCGACGACCCACACACCGGGCAGACCGGCGACCGCGGGGTCCACGTCACGCGGCATGCCCAGGTCGCAGATCACCAGCGGGCGGGTCGACTCGTCGCGGCGCGCGGCGGCCAGCGCGTGGTGCACGTCGGCCAGCGTGACGACCGGGCTCACCGCGCCCGTGCAACTGACCATGACGTCGGCGTCAGCCACCGCGTCGGCCAAGTGGTCGAGCGACATCGCGTCGGCCTGCACACCGGATTCACGGAGCTTGCGGGCCAACCGCTGTGCCCGGGACAACGAGCGATTCAGGACCTGCACGTGCCGGATGCCGGCCCGGGTCAGGTGGGCCGCCGCCAGGGCGCCCATCGCGCCGGCGCCGACCAGCACGGCGGTCTTGCCCTGCAGCCCGTCCAGCCGGCGTTCGGCCATGTTCAGGGCGACCGACACCACCGAGGCGCCCGCCGCGTCGATGGCGGTCTCGGAATGCACCCGCTTCCCCACCGACAGCGCCCGCTGAGCCAGCTCATGCAGCACCCGGCCGACCGTGCGGTTGGTTTCCGCGGTGGCATAGGCGCGGCGGACCTGGCCGAGCACCTGCTGCTCACCCACGACCGCGGAGTCCAGTCCACTGGCCACCGCGAACAGGTGCTCGACGGCGGCCTCGCTGTACCGGACGTACGCGTACTTGGTCAGGTCCCCCATCGACATTCCGGAGTGATCCGACAGCACCTGACCGATTGCCGCCAGCCCGCCGTGGAACGCATCCACCACCGCGTAGACCTCGACCCGGTTGCACGTCGACAGCACCATCGCCTCGGTCACCAGCGGCGACTGCAACACCCGGTCGACGATCTTGCCCTGATCGGATTCGTCGATGGTGAGTTGTTCCAGGACGGAAACCGGCGCACTGCGGTGCGAAACCCCGAAAAGCAAGACGCTCACGGCAGCATCACCTGGCCAGCTCCCTTGCTTTCTCCAGTAATTGAACTGGTTTCCACGGTAATCGTTTATCAGGTGGGCTACCAAATAATTGCCCGGCGGCCCTCATCGAGCGAGATCCGCGCGCAGCCTGGCCTCGTCGATATCCCAGTAACTGTGCTCGCGGCCGTCGAGCAGGATCACGGGCAGCCGATCGCCGAACTCGGCTCGCAGTGCCGGACTTCCGGCCGAGGCGGCAGCGTCCACGTCGATCGTCGACAGGTCGAAGCCCAGCTCAGCCGCCAATTCGCCGAGCCGGGCGTGTACCCGCTCGCAGATGGTGCAGCCGTCTCGGGTCAGCAATTCCACGTGTGGCCGCCGGGGGGCGTCGGTCATGGTCACAAGTGTCGCATCGGTGACTTGTGAGGCCACCTACCAGGCGTTATGTTCCGGCTATGGCTGACGAGATCCTGCGGGTTGATCCGGTGGTGATGCAAAGCCATGCCGTCTCCATCGGCGGCGCCGCCGAGCAGCTTTCGGCCGAGCTGAGCCGACTCGACGATCGGGTGGGTCAGATGCTGGGCGGCTGGCAGGGAGCGTCGGGAACCGCATACGCCTCCGCATGGGAGCTCTGGCATCGGGGCGCCCGCGAGGTACAGCTCGGCCTGTCGATGCTGGCGCACCTGGTAGGTGAGGCCGGCGAGGGCTATCAGGCCAACGAGGCCGGGTCCGCCCGGGCCGAGCGGGCGGTGCGTGGTGGCTGAGGCGTTCCGGGTGGATCCCCAAGCGCTGGCCGATGCGGTGCAGCGCATGACGGCGTTTCAGCGCTATGCCGAGGACATGATCACCGAAATCGATTCTCGGGTAACACGTTTGCACACCGCGTGGACCGGTGAGGCCGCCGCGGCCCATGCCGAGGCGCATCGGCACTGGGTGCGCGGCGAGGCGATGATGCGTGAGGCGCTGGCGCAACTCGAGAAGGCAGCCACGACCGCCCACGGCAACTACACCGGCGCCATGTCGACGAATCTCGGTATGTGGTCGTGAGCTAGGTGCGGCGCTGCCCCGGGGAAGTCAATAGGCCGCACCCCCGAGCCGATCGGACGCGGACGAGAAGCCGGACATACCCAGCCCTCCCCACGCCTCCCGGATAGGGTTGAACGTCGGGACCCACTGGNTCGTCAGGCAACACAGCGATCTAGGAGGTTTGGCGATGACTTCCTCTGACCCGGTCAACGGAGACCTCAGTCGCGTTGACTTGGAGTCGCTGGCCGCCGAAGCCAGCGCCGCCCGCGCGCTGGAAGGCCTGCAGGCCGAAAAGGAAACCGCCGCCGAGGATCGCCCGCAGCCGCCGATCGATTTGACCGCGGCCGCCTTCTTCGACGTGGACAACACGTTGGTGCAGGGCTCCTCGGCGGTGCACTTCGGCCGCGGGCTGGCGGCGCGCAACTACTTCACCTACCGCGATGTGCTCGGCTTCATCTACGCCCAGGCCAAATTCCAGATCCTCGGCAAGGAGAACAGCAACGACGTCGCCGCCGGCCGGCGCAAAGCGCTCGCCTTCATCGAGGGCCGCTCGGTCGAACAGCTGGTGGCCTTGGGCGAGGAGATTTACGACGAGATCATCGCCGACAAGATCTGGCCGGGCACCCGCGAGCTCACGCAGATGCACCTCGACGCGGGCCAGCAGGTCTGGCTGATCACCGCGACGCCGTACGAACTCGCGGCGACCATCGCGCGGCGGCTCGGCCTGACCGGCGCCCTGGGCACCGTGGCCGAGTCCGTCGACGGCGTATTCACCGGGCGGCTGGTCGGCGACATTCTGCACGGCACCGGGAAGGCGCACGCCGTGCGGTCGCTGGCCATCCGGGAGGGGCTCAACCTCAAACGCTGCACCGCCTACTCCGACAGCTTCAACGACGTGCCCATGCTGTCGTTGGTGGGCACCGCCGTCGCCATCAACCCCGATGCCCGGCTGCGCACTCTGGCCCGCGAACGGGGCTGGGAGATCCGCGACTTTCGCACCGCCCGCAAGGCCGCGCGGATCGGGGTGCCGTCGGCGTTGGCGCTGGGGGCGGCCGGCGGCGCACTGGCCGCGGTGGCGTCCCGACGACAATCGCGCTGATAGGCTGCGCCGCTGAGACCTACTCGAGCGGAGAGCGACAGCGGTATGACAATCCCCAAGGGAGCCGAAGGGCTCATCGGCAGCCATTACCGGGCGCCGGATTACTTCCTCGTCGGCCGCGAGAAGATCCGGGAGTTCGCGCTCGCCATCAGGGACGATCATCCGACGCACTTCAGCGAGGCGGACGCCGCGGCCGCCGGGTATGACGCGCTGGTGGCCCCGCTCACATTCCTCGCCATCGCGGGCCGGCGTGTGCAGCTGGAGATCTTCACCAAGTTCAGCATTCCGATCAACATCGCGCGGGTCATGCACCGAGACCAGAAATTCAAGTTCCACCGGCCGATCGTCGCCGGGGATAGGCTTTACTTCGACACCTATCTAGACTCTGTCATTGAGTCCCATGGCGCCGTGATCACAGAGATCCGCAGCGAGGTCACGGACGCCGAGGGCAAACCGGTGATCACCAGTACAGTCACGATGCTGGGGGAAGCCGCAAACAACGAAGCCGACCACGAAGCAACCGTCGCGGCAGTCGCGTCCATATCAGCGGGAAAGTAGGTTCGAATCAATGACTTCACAGGGGGAAACGGGTAGCACCCAGCTCAAGCCACCGGTCGAGAAGGTCCGGTCCCATTACGACAAGTCGAACGAATTCTTCAAGCTCTGGCTTGACCCGTCGATGACCTACAGCTGCGGATACTTCGACGAGAATCCGGACCCGCAGAATCTGACCAAGACGCTGGAAGAGGCGCAGTACGCCAAGCGAAAGCTGGCCCTGGACAAGCTGAACCTCGAGCCCGGCATGACGCTGCTCGACATCGGCAGTGGCTGGGGTTCGACCATGCGGCACGCGGTGGCCGAGTACGACGTCAACGTCATCGGCCTGACGCTGAGCGAGAACCAGTACGCCCACTGCGTGGCCGAATTCGACAAGATGGACAGCCCCCGCCGCAAAGAGGTGCGGATCCAGGGCTGGGAGGAATTCCCCGGGGACGTACCGATCGACCGCATCGTGTCGCTGGGCGCGTTCGAGCACTTCGCCGACGGCGCCGGCGACGCCGGGTACGAGCGGTACGCCACCTTCTTCAAGAAGTACTACGACCTGCTGCCCGACGACGGCCGCATGCTGCTGCACTCGATCGTGGTGCCCACCGCCGAGGAGGGCAAAGCGATGGGCTTGCAGGTGAACATGACCCTGCTGCGGTTCATCAGCTTCATCCTCAAGGAGATCTACCCGGGCGGAAAGTTGCCCCAGGTCAACCTGGTCGACAAGTACGCGACCGATGCGGGTTTCAAGATCGAGCGACACCACTTCATCGGCAAGAACTACGTGCCGACGCTGACCGCCTGGGGGGATGCCCTCGAGGCGCACAAGGACGAGGCGATCGCCCTGAAGGGGCAGGAGACCTACGACATCTACCTGAAGTACTTGCGGGGCTGCTCGGACTTGTTCCGCGACGGCTACACCAACGTCTGCCAGTTCACAATGGTCAAGTAATCCAAGCGCAAAACGCCCCGAAGCCGTTGGCTCCGGGGCGTTTTCGCGTCAGGAGAGGTTCAGCCGAAGAAGATGTTGCGCCGGCCGGCGAGCAAGCGGTACAGCGTCTGCTGGATCGTCTCGCGAACCTGATCGGTCAACTCGAAGGTAACCATCGGGTCCTCGGCGTCGGAGGCGGCGTAGTCGTTGGTGTAGATGGGCTCACCGAACGCGATGCGCCACTTCGACGGCAGCGGCACCAGCCCGGCCGGCCCCGCCAGCGGGAACAGCGGCGTGATCGGGAAGTAGGGCAGGCCGAACAGCCGGGCGAGCAGCTTCACATCGGTCAGCATCGGATAGATCTCTTCCGAACCGATGATCGAGCACGGGATGATGGGCGCCTTGGTGCGCAGCGCGGCCGTCACGAAGCCCCCGCGGCCGAACCGCTGCAACCGGTAGCGGTCCTCGAAGCGCTTCCCCAGCCCCTTGTAGCCCTCCGGGAACACGGCGGTCAGTTCCCCGGCGGCGAGCAGCCGGTGCGCGTCCGTCGTGCAGGCCATGGTGTGGCCCGCCTTGCGGGCGGCCTCACCCACCACGGGCAGGTCGAACACCATGTCGGCGGCGAGCAACCGCAGGTCCCGCTGGCCGGGATGCTCGTCGTGGACGGCCACCGACAACATCAGCCCGTCGAACGGCAACACCCCGGCGTGGTTGGCCACCACCAACGCGGCCCCGTCGCTGGGCAGGTTTTCGATTCCGCTGACCTCGACCCGGAACCACGACCGGAAGAAGAACCTCAGCAACGGCCGGACGATCGCGCTGTTGAAGTGCGGATCGAAGCCGAACTCGTCGACGGTGTAGTCACCGGTGAGCCGCTGACGCAGGAAGCCGGCAACCGCGGCGACGCGCTGAGCGAGTTCGTTGAGCGGGGCGTCCGCCGACCCCGCGCCCGCGGCACGACGATGCTCGTCGATCTCGCGGACGACGGCGGCGATCTGTTCGGCCGAGGCCCGACCGTGCGGGTCCGAAAGCAAGGAAGGATGCTGGCGAGCTGACTCCGCCCGCTGGTCGGCTCTTTTACGCGCCGCTACCCGACCCCGATTTGTATGCAGTGGAATGACATTGGCTCTGGTTTCACCAGCCACGATACCTACCTGACCCCACCCCACGGAACTGGATTTCGGCTACCCCAGCGCTGAGCTAAAGATATGGCTCGACCTTCCAGGGAGCGTACCCGATGCGGGTCGATAATGGGAGTCATGCCGCGGCCGCGAACGTAGTCGTCGAAAGCCTCGGCCGTCGTCCATTTCGGCTGGTATCCGAGCTCCGAGCGCATCCGGGTGGTGTCCATGACCCGGCCGTAACTCAGGTAGGCGAACTGATCGCGGCTGATCTCGTTGTAGCGATTGGCCCGCCTCAGCGAATCGAGCGCCCAGACGCCAAAACCGGGTACCGGCAACGGAATCCGGCCGGCCCGCCGGATCGCCTGCGACAGCATGATGATCCCGTCGGCGCCGATGTTGAAGGTGCCGGCCTTGCCGGCCATCGCCGCTCGCTCCAGCGCGCCCAGCGCATCCTGCTCGTGCAGCAGCTGCAGGCGCGCGTCGCGGCCGAACATCGTGGGCACCAGCGGCCCGGCCAGGTACCGCGACAGCGTGGTGTCCATGGCCGGCCCGATCATGTTGGCCAGGCGCAGGATCGTCACGGCGATATCGGGGCGGCGCCGGCCCAGGCCGCGCGCGTAGGCCTCGATGTCGAGACTGTCCTTGGCGAAACCCCCGCGCAGCGGTCGACGGCTGGTGCTGTCCTCGGTGAACATCACCGGATCGTGAGCGCTCGAGCCGTACACCTCGGAGGTCGACTTGAGCACGACGCGGCGCACCGAGGGCGCCTTCTGGCAGGCCGCGAACAGCTGCATCGCGCCCATCACGTTGATTTCCTTCAACGCCGCGGTGCCCCCGGACCGCGGAGCGTACGACGCCGCCGCCGCGTGCACCACAGTGTCGACGTCGCCGTTGCGAATCACCTTGGCTATGAAGGGATTACGGATGTCGGCGCGGACGAACTCCGCGCGGCCCATCCGGCGCAGCATGTCCTTGCTGGGCGCGATCGCGTCCACCGCGATGACCGCGTTGATCATCGGGTTCTGCGCGAGCCGAGCGGTCAGGTAGCCGCCCAGGAACCGGCACGCACCGGTGACCAGCACAACCTTGGGGTAATGCACCGTGTTGCTCGCGGCGTCGCCGGTTCCGGCGCCTTCCCCACTCGACTGATCCACCCAGACAGCCTATCCACCGACAGAGACCGCAGCACTACGCCGCGGGCGGGCCTACTTGCCGAGTTTTCTGCGCTGCACCCGCGTGCGGCGCAACAACTTGCGGTGCTTCTTCTTGGACATGCGCTTGCGCCGCTTCTTGATTACTGAACCCATGAACTCCGCTATCTGACCCGTGACCTGCTTGCAGGATTGACCCGGACACTTTACCCGGCGGGACGCACCGAACACCAAACCGGCGTCGACGACCGCCGCGTAACCGCGGAGCGCACCGCTGGCTGCCCGCACACTCCGCGCGAGCGGCCAGTTTCAGGGTCAGCCCGCGTCGAAGTAAGACGTCTCCAGCATGTCGTGCACCGCCTTGGCGTGCACCCGGAAAGACCGCCCGACCCGGACCGCGGGCAGCTCGCCGTTGTGCACCAGTCGGTACACCGTCATCTTGGAGACCCGCATCAGCGCCGCCACCTCGGCGACCGTCAAGAATTGTGTCCTGCCCTGCTGGCCCTCGCCGGAACCGGCGTCCCGCTTACCAGCAGAATCTCGCGCCGATGGCCCGTTCGTAGACGTCATCGCAACCCAATCGTGTCAGGCCCGCGCAATGCCAGCGGCTTCCCCTCCGCTGGCACCCACACGTGCATACAAAGAGGAGAATAGCGGGACTAATGGGGTTACTGGTACTGGTGGGGGACAATCAGTTTAAAATTCTTGGATTACTCCGATGTAATTCTTAGCTGCTCAGAGCGCGTTTTGGCGGCCTGAACCGCCGCATCGACGGCCGCCCGCAGTCCGCCCTTTTCCAGTTCGCGAAGCCCCGCGGCGGTGGTGCCACCGGGTGAGGTGATGGTCGCCCGCAGCTGCGTCGCCGTGGCGTCCACCCGCAACCCAGGCGCCTCCCCCTCGCCCGGCCGCCGCTCGGCGTCCATCCGTTCCAGCAGCATGGCCGCGGACCCGGCCATCGTCTGCGCCGTCAGGTCGGCGGCCACGTCCCGGCTCAGGCCCGCGGCGACCCCGGCGTCCACCAGGGCCTCCACCATCAAGAAGAAGTACGCCGGGCCGGACCCCGACAGCGCCGTCACGGCGTCCATCTGGGCTTCCGGCACGGTCAGCACCCCGCCGACCGAGTCGAACAGCGCCGAGACGCCCTCGAGCTGCGGGACGGTGACGAACCGGCCCTTGGCCAGCGCCGTCACCCCCGCGCCGACCAGCGCCGCCGCGTTCGGCATCGCCCGGACCACCGGTGTGCCGGCGGGAAGCTTCGACTCGAAGTACGAGATGCCGATCCCGGCCGCCACCGTGACGAACACCTGCTCGGCGGAGTCGCTCTCGGACTCGGCGGCCACCCGGGCCAGCTCCGCCATCACCGGCTCGACATCGCCGGGTTTCACCGCGACCACGACGAAGGACGCGTTCTCCACCGCATCGGCCACCGACGTGATCAGCACGGAATAGGTGTCGGCCAGATACTGGGCGCGCTCCGGAACCCGTTCGGCCACCACCAGGTCTTTGACCTGCCGGCCCGCGCGCAGCAGACCCGACAGCAGCGCCTCCCCGATGCTGCCGCCACCGACGATCGCGATTCTTGCCATGCCCGACAGCATCGCAGACAGCGGCGGCTACCCGGCGGCAGGGACCAGCGCCAGTTGGCGGGCTTGGACCACGAGACGGCCCAGGCTGTCGACGACGGTGTGGTCCTCATCGAACCAGTCGTGCCCGATCTCCGTGCACGTCGCGATGATTCGCAGCCACCCGTCGGCGGGCAGGCCGCGCAGGAATGCGGTCAGCTGGACCGTCGGCGCCCAGCCGGTCCGTTCCACGGCAAAGGTCACGGGCGCCGAGAGGTCCCCGCACATGAGCGCGAACAGCGCGTCGGGGGCCACGCCCCGCGGACGCGCCCACATCTGGATCACCGGCGGGCCGCCGTCGGCGGACGGTCCCAACGTCGACAGCACGGGTCGCACGTCGCACCCTTCGCCCAGGTGCACCAGGCCGGCCAGCGGGTGGCCGGGCCCGATCGGCGCGATGTCGTCGGGCGGCTCGGGTGCCATCAGATCCACCACGGGGTTGGCCGACAGCAGCGGCTTGGCATCACCGTCCGGCGGAAAGTGCTCCGGCTCGCCGAGATTGACCACGGCATGCACCGCGGTGCGGTCGCCCTGGGTGAGCTCGACGTCGACGACGCTGATCCGGCGGCCGCGCTTGCGGATCGAGGTCACCAGCCGCATCGGCCCCGGATCGGGGGCCCACAGGAAGCTCGCCGAGACCGCGACCGGTTCCAGCACCGGCCCCAAGCCGGCCTGCTCACCAGCCGCGCTGCGGGCGGCCTTGGCACACAGCGCGAGCATCGCGCCGCCGTGCACCTTCGGACCGATGGTCCAGTGCTTGTTGAGCTCGCCTTCGAAGACACCGGGGTCGACCTGCCGCAAGGCCATTGCGGTGGTGAATAGCGCGTTCATGGTCTCCTGGGTTGTCAGCGGAGCAGGTGTGTGCGGGCGAACTGCAGCGATTCGGCGAGCATGCTTTCACGCTCACTGGCGCTGCGCGCGCTGGACGTGGACACCTCCAGGATGACGTGGCCGGCGAAGTGGCTGCCGGCCAGCATCTGGCACACCTCGGCGGTGGGCTGCGTGCCACGTCCGGGGACCAGGTGCTCGTCAGCGGGCAGACCGCTGCCGTCGCACAGGTGCAGGTGGACCAACCCGCCCCCCATCCGCTCCGCCATGTCCAGCGAGTCGCTGCCGGCGGTCGCGGTGTGGGACAGGTCCAGGGTGTAGTGCTCGTGGTTGCCGTCCAGCGGGTCGTACGAGGGCGCGAACGCCGATATCGCCGGCCCCGGGCCGCCGCCGCGCCGGCGCATCCGCTCCCGCGATTGGCCGGACCCGAAGAACCGGTCCGCCCGGAACGGGAACATGTTTTCCACCGCGACCATCACCTCGCTCGACGCTTCCAGCTCGGCGACCTGGTCGCTGAATCCCTCGGCGTAGCGACGCTGCCAGCGAAACGGCGGGTGCACGACGACGGTCTGCGCGCCGAGTTGCTCTGCGGCCCGCACGCTGCGGTCCAGCTTGGAGATCGGGTTGGCGCCCCACACCCGCTGCGAGATGAGCAGGCAGGGCGCGTGCACCGACAACACCGGTACGCGGTAGCGGCGGGACAGCTTCTGGACGGCGTTGATGTCCTGGCTGACCGACTCGGCCCACACCATCAGCTCGACGCCGTCGTAGCCGAGCCGGGCCGCGTACTCGAAGGCGGCCTCGGCCCGCAATGGGTACACCGAGGCCGTCGAAAGTCCGACTTTGATAGCTGGGCGCAACGGTCTGTGTGGTTCCGGGTCCGCCTAGCCCGACTGCAACGACAGCGCCAAGGGGCCCAGGGTGATCAGCGACCCCACCGCCACCGCGATCAACGTGCTGGCGATGTCCTCGGTCTTGCGCACCACCCGAACGCCGGCCACCAGGCCCAGGATCACCAGCACCGAGAGCACCAAGGCCACGATGCTGTTCCAGCGCCACAACTGGTCGAAGGCGACGAACAATCCCGCGCCGAAAGCGACGGCCAGAATCGACTGAAATACGACCAAGCTGCCGCGCCACAGCGACTCGAGCCTGCCCTGCGCCGGGTGGACGTCGGTGGCCGCGGCCGCGCGCACGGTCTCGCCGTCGAGGTGATCCTCGTCCGCCACGAATCCGGTGGCCAGCGGGTCCGCGTCCTCGTCGGCCTCGTCGATCTCGGTGCGCAGGAAGGAACGCACGTATGCGGAGTCCTCCTGCACGGGTTCGGCGTCGCGCACCTCCGAATCCATCACGTCCACCGGGAGATCGCTGTAGTGGTCCAGCGGGTCGGGATTCATGCCCTCGGCACCGGATTGCCCGGCGCCGTTGGTCTCCCCCGCCTCCAGGTGGCTCAGGGGGCGGGGATACGCGCTGCGCTCAGGCCCCGCCGCCGTCCTGGGTTGCGACGGCGACTTGGGCCAGCGCGGCTCCGGCTGCGACCAGTACGCGGTGGCGGGCTTGTCTTCGGTTTGCTGCTCCGAGGCGGCAACGACGGGTTCGGCGCCGGGCCGTTCGGCCGTGCGGGGGTCCTCTTGGTCGTCACGGATGACCGGAATCTCGCCGGTCAGCTCGGCGACGGTCACCGCGTCGCTGTCGCCGCGGCGGCGGCGCCGGCGCCGGGTGACTGCCGGGGCGCCGATGGTTCCGTTCTTGGCCAGAAGTTCGGCCACCGAGATCGGCCGAGTGCCGGGGCTCTCGGTCTCGGAATGTGGTCCGGTCATGCTTTGTCGCCTCTCGATCGGTTCCCGTCCCGATCACCTGCCTGGCCTCCAGCATCGCGCACGGATCGCTTCATGAGGGGCGTTCCGTCGGCTTCGCTGTCGAGTTTGCGCAAGATGAGACCTTCCCGTAATGCCCACGGGCAGATATCCACCGATTCAATCGACAGCGCTCGCATGCTCGCCTCCGCCACCAGCGCACCCGCCACGATCTGCGGCGCCCGCTCGGCGCTCACCCCTTCCAGTTCGGCCCGGTCAGCGGTCGTCATCCTAGAGATGAAAGATATGAGTTGCCTGAGGCCGTTTGCTGTGAGCGTCCTTTTCGCCCGCGGTCCGGCCGCCGACGGCGCCGCGCCGGTGAGCCGTGCCAGGGAGCGGAACGTCTTGGACGTCGCCACCGCCAGGTCGGGGGCGCCGGCTTCCAGCACGGTCACGGCGGCATCGGCGAGCTCGGCGTCCAGCCAGTCCCGCAGCATCCCCACCCGGCGCCGGCCGGGCGGATCGTCGGGCAGCCATTCGCGGGTCAATCGGCCCGCACCAAGGGGCAGCGACAGGGCAACCTCGGGCTCCTCGTCGACGCCGCTGGACATTTCCAGCGAGCCGCCACCGATGTCGAGGTTGATGATCCGCCCCGCGCTCCACCCGTACCAGCGACGCACGGCCAGAAAGGTCAGCCGCGACTCGTCGACGCCACTGAGAGCCTCCAGCTCGACACCGGTTTCTTTGCGGACGCGGGTGAGCACGTCGTCGGAGTTCACCGCGTCACGGAGCGCGGACGTGGCAAAGGCCATCAGCTCGGCGCAGCCCGAGCTGTCGGCGATCTTGGCGAACTCGTCGATCGTGGAGATGAGTTTCTCGGCGCCGCGCTTGGTGATCTTGCCGGAGCTGTCGATGGACTCGGCGAGGCGCAGCGTGGCCTTGGTCGAACTCATAGGCGTGGGATGCCCACCACGGTGCGCATCAACCACCAGCAGATGCACCGTGTTGCTGCCCACGTCGAGCACGCCCAATCGCACGGGAAACAACCTAGTCGGCGAAGATGCGGCCCGCTGTGGAGGTTGCCGATGTTGCACCGTCGGGCCCCGAGTGTCAGCAGGCCGAAGAGCCGGAATCGTCGACTAACGTGGACCCGTGGCGAATGCTTATCCGGGGCCGGGGCACGAGGTCGAACTCGACTTCGCCCGTGAGTGGGTGGAGTTCTACGACCCGGACAATCCCGAGCACCTGATCGCGGCCGATCTCACCTGGTTGCTGTCCCGCTGGACATGCGTGTTCGGCACGCCCGCCTGCCACGGCACGGTGGCCGGCCGCCCGGACGACGGATGCTGTTCGCACGGGGCGTTCTTATCCGACGACGACGACCGCGCCCGGCTCGACGACGCCGTGCAGCACCTGACCGACGACGACTGGCAGTTCCGCGAAAAGGGCTTGGGCCGCAAGGGATATCTCGAGCTCGACGAGCACGACGGGCAGGCCCAGTACCGCACCCGCAAACACAAGGACGCCTGCATCTTCTTGAACCGGCCCGGCTTCCCCGCCGGCCCCGGGTGCGCGCTGCACAGCAAGGCCCTCAAGCTGGGCGTCGCGCCGTTGACCATGAAGCCCGACGTCTGCTGGCAGTTGCCCATCCGGCGCAGCCAGGAGTGGGTGACGCGGCCCGACGGCACCGAAATCCTCAAAACCACTGTCACCGAATACGATCGGCGCGGCTGGGGCTCCGGGGGTGCCGACCTGCATTGGTACTGCACCGGCGACCCCGGCGCCCATGTCGGCGCCAAGCAGGTGTGGGAGAGCATGGCCGACGAGCTCACCGAGCTGCTCGGCGCCAAGGCCTACGCGGAGCTGGCGGCGATGTGCAAGCGCCGCAGCAAGTTGGGGCTCATCGCGGTCCATCCGGCGACTCGCCTCGCCGAGTAGCTTCAGTCTTGTTGTAAGACAAAACCATTCGCTGTGCGCTGGCGCGCAGGTACTCCTCCACCGCCGCGGCCGCCCCATCCTCGTCGCCCGACAGCACGGCGTCGGTGATGGCACTGAGGCCGGCTACCACGGGCCCGGCGTCGTCATAAGCGGCGGTGAGGTCGTGCTCGCGGCCGCCGAAGGCGTGCTCCACCCAGCGGTACAGCAACGCCAGCGCGCGGTTGCCGCTGTGATGGATGAGCACCCGGAAGTAGGCGAGGTCGGCGGCCTGGCGCGCGGCCGCACTGTCGGCCCCGCCGACCGCGGCCAACGCGACGCGTAGCGCCTCGGCATCCCCGCGGGCGCCGTGCCGCGCGGCCGACCGGCCGATCAACGGGCCCAGGGCGGCCCGGATTTCGAACAGTTCCACCAGGAACTCGGGGCCCAGTTTGCGGACCAGCGCCTCGACGACGGCAGGGTGGGTGAGCGCCTGCGGGTCAGCGACCACGTTGCCGCTGCCGTGCCGGGCTTCGATCAGGCCCATTTGCTGCAGCCTGGCCAGCCCCTGCCGCAGCGACGTGCGGTTGACACCGAGCTGTTCGGCGAGTTCGCGCTCGGGCGGCAACGCCGAATCCGGCGGAAACGCGCCGTCGAGGATGGCGTCGGTGATGGACGCGGCGATCTGTTCATCGACGCGTTGGCGGTCGGGCGGGCGCAGCGGACTTGACTGGTTCATTGGCTCAACCAATATAGTGGACGGACCCACGGGAGGTGAGCAATGGACGGCGAGATGCGATCGGCGGCGGCCCCGCGCTGGCGCGGCAAGGCCGGGCGCCTGGAGGTCTGGTACGCCACCCTCTCGGATCCGGTGACGCGCGCGGGGCTGTGGGTGCACTGCGAGACGGTGGCCCCGCTGCCCGGCGCCGACGCTGCCTACGCGCACGGCTGGACCACCTGGTTTGCCCCCGACGGGCCGCCCCGCACGGAGCGGTTCGGGCCCGTGCCCACCCGGCCCGCGGCCGGCCCATGGTGGTTCGACGCCGAGGGCGTGCGGGTGGGCGAGGAACGGCTGAGCGGACGCGCCGGATCACTCGCCTGGGATCTGTCCTGGACCGACACCGGCGCACCCCTGTGGACGTTTCCCCGCGCCGCCTGGGAGCGCGAGCTGCTGCCGGGCGCCCAGGTCGTCCTGGCCCCCACCGCCGACTTCACCGGCTCATTGACCATCAACGACGCCGCCGCGCGCATCGAGGGGTGGCGCGGCGGCGTCGCGCACATCTACGGGCACGGCAATGCCAAACGCTGGGCATGGGTCCATGCCGACCTCGGCAACGGCGACGTGTGCGAGGCGGTCACCGCCGTCTCGCACAAGCCGGGCCTGAACAGGCTCGCGCCGATGGCGTTCATCCGGTTTCGGATCGACGGAAAGGATTGGCCCGCAAGCCCATTGCCGTCACTGCGGATGCGCACGACGCTCGGTCTGGCGCACTGGCAGCTGGAGGGACGCATCGGCGGTCGCCGGGTTCTCATCCGGATCGACCAGCCCGAGGACAGGTGCGTGAGCCTGCAATACACCGATCCCGACGGCGGCAAGGCGGTGTGCACCAACACCGAACAAGCCGACGTCCACATCGAGATCGACGACCGGCACTGGTCGGTGCTGGGCACCGGGCACGCCGAAGTGGGCCTGCGCGGCCGCGCGGCACCCGACGTCAACGAAAGGATTCCGACATGAGCTTTCTGCTGGACCCACCACTGCTGTTCGCCTCCGGCGTGCTCATCGAGCGGCGGCTGCCCGCCGACCGTCGCGATGTGGCCGAGGCCGCCACGCTGGGCGTCTTCTTCGGCGGGTCGTTCGGGCTGTACAACAACGTCCCCGGATTGGGAGTGTTGTGGCGGCCCTTCCGCGCCCGCAATGGCCGCGACTTCATGTGGAACAGCGGGGTTTTCGGCGTGAACACCGCTGAAGCGGACTGGCCGCTGCACGCCGCGGCGGCTGCCATCTTCGCCACCTATCCGTTCTTCATCAAGATGGGCCGCCGGCTCGCGCGGGTGATATGAGCCTGGTCGGGTCGTTCGGGAGCGCGTTACTACCCGAGGAATACGGCGGCCCAACACCGCCCGATCTGACCGACCGCGTCGAACGCTACTTGCGACAGCTGCCGACGACATCGCGGGTCGCGATGCGCGCCGGGATGCTCGCGCTGGCCGCGGCGAGCTACGTCACCACCGGGCGGTCACTGCCCCGGCTCGGCCCCGACCGGCGCGAGCAGGTGGTGCGGCGCGTCGCCGCGCTGAGCCCGGACGCCGGCGCGGCCGTCGAGGCCATGAAGGCGGTCGTGCTCTTGGCCAATGGCGCGGAAACCTATGCGCCGGAACTGCTTTCGCATGCCAAAGAGCAGGGAACGGCCCGCCCCGACGCGACGGTGAACGTCGTCTCCTCGGCCGAGAGCGGTTCCGTCGTCACCGCGGATGCGGTGATTGTCGGGTCCGGTGCCGGGGGCGCGATGGTGGCCCGCACCCTGGCGCGGGCCGGACTGGACGTCGTCGTTCTCGAGGAGGGGCGCCGGTGGACGGTCGAGGAATTCCGCACCACTCATCCCATCGACCGCTATGCGGGGTTGTACCGCGGCGCCGGGGCCACCATCGCCCTGGGACGTCCGTCGGTGGTGCTGCCCATCGGCCGGGCGGTCGGCGGCACCACGGTGGTGAATTCCGGCACCTGCTATCGCCCGCCGGCGGCCGTGCAGCGGCGCTGGCGCGACGAGTTCGGGCTTGCCCTCGCCGATTCGGACCGGCTGACCGAGCGCCTCGACGACGTCGAGCACACGCTGCGGGTTGCCCCGGTGCCGCTGGAGATCATGGGCCGCAACGGGCGGCTGCTGCTGGATGCCGCCGCCACGCTGGGCTGGCGGGCGGCGCCGATTCCGCGCAACGCGCCGGGCTGTGAAGGCTGTTGCCAGTGCGCGATCGGTTGTCCCCGCAACGCCAAGTTCGGCGTGCACCTCAACGCGCTGCCCGAGGCGTGCGCGGCGGGCGCACGGATAATCTCCGATGCCCGCGTCGAGCGGGTGTTGCATCGGCACGGGCGCGCCCGGGGCGTGCGGGCCCGCCGGGATGACGGCACGGCGCTGGACGTGCTGGCCGACACGGTCATCGTGGCGGCCGGCGCCACCGAGACGCCAGGGCTGTTGCGGCGCAGCGGCTTCGGTGCGCACCCGCGGCTCGGCCGCAACCTGGCGCTGCATCCGGCAACGATGCTCGCCGGGCGTTTCGAGGACGACGTCGTCGCGTGGCACGGGGTGCTGCAAAGCGCCGCGGTTCACGAGCTTCACGAATCACACGGCGTGCTGATCGAAGCGACCTCGACCCCACCCGGCATGGGTTCGATGGTGTTTCCCGGCTACGGCGCCGAGCTGCTCGGCTGGCTGGACAACGCGCCCCGCGTCGCGACATTCGGCGCCATGGTGGCCGATCGCGGCGTCGGCTCGGTGTCCTCGGTGCGCGGCGAAACGCTGGTGCGCTACAACATCTCCCGCGCCGACATCGCCAAGCTCGTCGTCGCGATCGAGGCCATGGGCCGGCTGTTGTTCGCGGCGGGGGCGACCGAGGTGCTCACCGGTTTACCCGGCGCGACGACGGTGACGTCGCTGCCCGCCCTGCAGGACGCCTTGCGCCGCAGCGACCCAAGGAGCTTGCACCTGGCCGCCTTTCATCCGACGGGCACGGCAGCCGCCGGCGTCGACGCTCAGGTCTGTCCGGTCGACGAGACCGGGCGGCTGCGCGGCGTGGATGGCGTATGGGTCGCCGACGCCTCGATCCTGCCGAGCTGCCCGGAGGTGAACCCGCAGGTGTCGATCATGGCGCTGGCGTTGGGCGTGGCCGACGAAGTGGTGGGCGCGCGCAGCTGATCGAGTGCGCGCCCGGTCACCGTTGCCATGAGCGCCTCCCGGAACGTGCGCCCCGGCGGCGCGGCATCCACGCTGAAAGCCGTTGACGACAGCGCCGGTTCGACCTGCGGGGCGGTCGCCGTCCAGGCCGGCGGCACGGACAGCGAACCGAGCGAGGCCGCCTCGCCGACCCCTGCGGACGGCGCGCCAACCCCGGACGAGGGATGGAAAGGCCACCGCACGTCGCCTCCTGCCACGATTTGCCTATCCTGAACCGGCAGTTGCCAGGTCGGCAGCCGAGATGGTTCGAGCCCATTCCGACAACCCGTCCACGTCGAGCTGAGGCTGAATGCCTGCCGTACCCGCCAGGCCTGGCGAGGCCAGCCCGCCTACAGCGGCCCCCAATGCACTCGATGAGCTGGGGATGGGGGTGACGGAGGCGATGCTGACGGTGCCGAAGACGTTGGTGATGGACGCGCCGGCGGGGCCGGCGATAGCGGTGGCGGTGTTCGCGAAGGTCTGGACGGCGACCTGTTCCGTGCCGACGACGGGGAGCGTGGCGGAGCCGTTGACGAGGGTGACCAAGACTTCCTGGAACGAGCCGGGGGTGAGGACGACTGGACTCGCTCCGGCGGTGAAGTCGACGCCTTGGGGGATCAGAACACCGTCCGCGGAACAGTCGATGATCGTGTGAATTGTGCTGCCGGGGTTCATGATAACGCTGCCGAAGCTGATGAGGTTAGTGCCCGGGCCGGTGATCGTGATCGAGCCGCTGTTGAGGAACATGCCGGTGTCGGCCCCGAGGGTGATGGTGTCGCCCGGGGCGGCGGTGGCGGTTTCGCCGGGAGCGACGGGCCCGACGCTGGTGGAGCTGAGGGTGTGCATCGTGGCGTTGGTCGAGGCCAGCTGCTGGGTGACACTGGTGGCGTTCTGGCCGGTGGCCTGCGCCACCGTCTGGGCCTGGGCGCCCTGCCCTGCGGGGTTGGTGGTCTGCGGTGGCTCGTCGAAAGGGGTTAGGGTGCTGGCGGTCTCACACGCCGCGGCATAGCCGTACATCGCCGTGGCGTCCTGGACCCACATCTGCATGTATTGAGCTTCGGTGGCCGCGATCGCCGGCGTGTTCTGCCCGAAGAAGTTGGTCGCGATCAGCGCCATCAGCTGCGCCCGATTGGCCGCGATCACCGGCGGCGGCACCGTCATCGCGAACGCCGCCTCGTAGGCCGCCGCCGCCGCGTAGGCCTGGACGCCAGTCTGCGCGGCCTGCGCGGCGGCAGTGGACAGCCACTCCACATAGGGTGTGGCCGCCGCCGTCATCAGCAGCGACGACGGGCCGGACCACGCCTGGCCGGTCAGCCCTGCGAGCTCGGCAGCGTAGCCACTGGCGGTGGACTCCAGTTGGGCGGCCAACGCATCCCAACCCGCGGCGGCCGCCAGCATCGGCCCCGACCCGGGGCCCGCGTACATCAGTCCGGAGTTGACCTCTGGAGGCAGCGACGCAAAGTCCATGTCGTCAGTCCTCTCCGCGGTGAGCAGCGCCTGTTTTCAACAGCCATGGAATATCTTTTCAACGGCGATAGAATAACGCGGTGGGTCGTTGAGCACCAGCACTGCTTGAACGGGGCGGGACAATCGTCCCTCGGCCTTGCGCCGGCGCGTGCTACGTCTGGGGATCCGGCGCAGCCGCGTGCCGCGGCTGGTGCAACAGCGCGCGAACCAGCGGGCGCGGCCCGATGGAGCGGAGCATCTGGCTGGCCGGACGGACGCGTACCCGCTTCGGCCACCAGAACCAGCGTCCCATCACCGTCATGATCGACGGCGTGATGAGCGATCGCACGACGAAGGTGTCGAACATCAGGCCGAGCCCGATCGTCGTACCG
The DNA here is from genome assembly GCF_025822865.1 of Mycobacterium paraffinicum. Lineage (NCBI taxonomy): Bacteria > Bacillati > Actinomycetota > Actinomycetes > Mycobacteriales > Mycobacteriaceae > Mycobacterium > Mycobacterium paraffinicum. The sequence continues at coordinate 544,593 of NZ_JACKUR010000025.1, forward strand.
AACTGACCGATCGCCCGCAGGTCGCTGGAGAGCATCGTGGCCATGGTCACGGCGAACACCACACCGGCCGCGGACACCACCGGGCCGGTCACGCCGACGCCGCGGATGAGTCCGGTGTTCAGGCCGGCCCCGATTTCCTCCTCGATCCGCGACACCAGCATCAGGTTGTAGTCGGACCCCACCGCCAAGAGCACGATCAACGCGAATTCCGTTGCCACCCAGTGTAACTGGAAGTGGCACAGGTGCTGCCAGATCAATGTCGAGAATCCGAACGCTGCGCCTAGCGACAGCACGATCGTTCCGACGATGACGGCCGCTGCTACCAGGGCGCGGGTGACGATCACCATGATGATGAAGATCAGCACGATCGACGCCACCGCGGCGATCAGCAGGTCGTACCAGGCGCCGGTGGCGATGTCGTTGAATGTCGCGGCGGTGCCGCCGAGGTAGATGTCGGCGTTCTCCAGCGAGGTGAGCTTCAGCGCCTCCTTGGCCGCGTTGCGCTCTTGCTCGACGGACTTGATGCCTTCCGCGGTCGCCGGGTCCAGGGCGTGAGTGATGATGAAGCGCGCGGCCTTTCCGTCGGGCGACACCATCAGGCTCAACCCGAGCTGGAAATCGGAGTTCTGGAAGATCTCCGGCGGCAGGTAAAACAGGCTTTCCACCCGAGCGTCGTTGAACGACTTGCCCATCACAGCATTGGTGTCGGTGAGCCGGTCGAACTGGTCGATCAGACTGTCGAACGAGCTGTAGATGGTCAGCGTCGTATCCCGGATCGCCTTCGACACGGCGATGTTCTCGGGAATGATCGCCAACAATTCGCGCGTGGCCGCGGCCGTGTTGGTGAGATCGCCGGTGAGGGCGTGGAACTTCTCGGCGAGCTGATCAAACCCGTCCAAGGCATCGAACAGGCTACGCAGCGACCAGCAGATCGGGATGTCGTAGCAGTGCCTCTCCCAGTAGAAGTAGCTGCGGATCGGTCGCCAGAAGTCGTCGAAATCGGCGATGTGGTCGCGAATTTCGTCGGTGATGGCGGCGGTCTCCGCCGTGGTCTTTGCGCTGTCGTCCGTCGCGTTGGCGAGCTTCTGGGTGATCGCGTACTGGCGTTCCAGCAGGGAGATCTGGGTGTCGAGGAAACCGGTGATCTTCTTGATGTCGCCGACGCGGTCTCTCAGGTAGTTGAGGTTGTCACGGATCGGCGCGGTTTGCACGCTGAGCTGGAACGGAATTGACCCGTCTTCGATCGGTGGGCCGAGCGGTCGGGTGATGCTCTGCACCCGTTCGATGCCCGGCACCCGGAAGATGGCACTGGCAACCTTGTCCAGCACCAGCATGTCTCGGGGATTGCGCAGATCGTGGTCCGATTCGATCATCAGCAGGTCCGGGTTGAGGCGGGCCTGGGTGAAGTGCCGATCGGCCGCGTCGTAGGCCTGCACCGAGGCGGCGCTATGCGGCAGGTAGTAGAGGTCGTTGTAGCGCGGGGTGAAGCCCGCGAGACCAAGGGCGCCAACGATGGCAAGAACGACGGAAACGGCGAGGATGGGCGCCGGCCAGCGCACCATGGCCGTCGCCAGGCGGCGCCACCGGGTGTAGTTGAACTTGCGCTTGGGGTCCAAAAGACCGAAGCCACTGGCGACTGCGATGAGAGCGGGCGTCAGCGTGACCCCGGCCGCCACCACCACCAGCAGACCTATCGCGCACGGGAACGCCAGCGAACTGAAGTAAGGCAGCCGGGTGAACTTCAAGCAGGCCAGCGCCCCAACAATGGTCAGACCCGAGCCCAGGACCACCTTGCTGACACCGGCGAAGGTGTCGTAATAGGCGGCTTCCCGGTCCAGACCGCGTTCACGGCCCTCCTGGTAGCGGCCCACCATGAAAATCGCGTAATCGGTACCCGCCGCGATCGCGAGTGAGGTCAGCAGGTTCACGGCGAAGGTCGACAACCCCATGACGCCGGTTTCGCCCAGCAGCGACACCACGCCGCGGCCGGCCGCGAGTCCCACGAAGAGGATCACCATTGTCAGCAACACGGTGCTGATGGACCGGTAAACGAACATCAGCATGATCGCGATGATGACGACCGTGATGATGGTGATCTTGGCCAGACTCTTATCACCAACGACGATCACGTCGGCGGTCAGCGCTCCCTGGCCCGCGACGTAGGCCTTGACGCCGGCGGGCGGCTTGGAGTCCGCGACGATCTTGCGCACCGCGGCAACGGATTCGTCGCCGACCGCCCCTCCCTGATCGCCTTTGAGGTTGACCTGGACGTAGGCGGCCTTATGGTCGTAGCTCTCCACACCCGAGGACGTGAAGCGCTGTCCCCAGAAGTTCAGCGCGTGCTCGACGTGTTCGTGGTCGGCCTGGATCTTCTTGACCAGGTCGTCGTAGAACCGGTGCGCGTCTGGGCCGAGCGGTTTATCACCGACCAGGGTGACCAGGACGAGGTTGTCGGAGTCGTACTCCTTGAACTTCTCGCCGATGTGCTTCATCCCGGTGACCGACGGTGCGTCAGACGGCGAGAGCGGGACGGAGATCTCCTGGGCCACCTTCTCCAACTGTGGGACGAAGACGTTGACGCCGACCGCGATCAGCACCCAGCAGACGACGATCGGCAGCGCCAGGACGCGGACAGCGCGGGCGAGACGCGGTTTGCGCTCGACGTCGGCGGGGCGCGCGACGGGTATTTCGTCGGTGTCGCTGGTGTTGTCGGTCATGCGGACTTGTCCAGGCAGGAGACCTGCGCATTGCGCGTCTCGGCTTGCCGTTGATCGACCAACTTGCCGTCGACCGTGATCCGGCAGCCGATGGTGGTGCTGTCACCTTGCGCGACGACGTAGGCGAAGATGCCGGGCATCGCGGCGACGATCGTGTGCGACCACGGCAACGTGGTGAAGTTGGCCTTCTGCGGCTGCGCGTCCGCATCCATCCAGTTGACGACGCCGGTCGTGCCCGGCGGTCCCAAAATTTCGTAGATGGCGGTCTTCGCCGCGTACGGCGGGGTCGCGTCCCGCGGATCGGGCTTGGGCAGGCCGGGTCCCGGGAAGACGCCGTTCAGGCGGTCCACGGCAACGCCGCCGATGATCACCGCCACGACCACGACCAGCGGAACCCATGCCCGCTTCAGCAGCGTCAACACCGTTCCCCCCGGTGACGTTTGCCCAATGGGCTGATGCTAAGACACTTCATCTGTTCCAGCATTTCGTCCGCGTGCGCCACGGCTACCCCCAACACCATGTCCGCCGATTTAATTCCTGCGGTGCGCCGTCGTGCCGCGGCCACGTCACCGCCCGGGCGGTGGCCGCACCGCTCGACGTACCCGGGCTGGGGCCCTCGCCCGACGCCGGCCGGCGCGGCGAACATGCAAGGGCCTGCGCTGCAACGTATTTCGCTGTCGGCCGCCGATCTAGGAGCCTATTGAGCTGTCACGCGGGCGATTTCGTCCGAAGCCGGGCCGGACCGCGGCGCAATCAAACCAGAAACAAGGCCCGAGTTAGTTGGAAAAAGTAATTCGCTGAAGTAGGCGATGTTGGGTTAAATCGCACACTTGGCGATTTTTCGAATTGCAGAAACCGGCAGCGATCGAGGGGCGCTGCGCGTACCCTGACGACATGGCTACCAAGGTCAGGACCTGCGTCCATTGCGGCCACACGTTCGATCCCAATGATCGACCGCGCGACCTGTCCGACCCGGATTGGCTTCCGGCCGCGTCAATTTATTGTTCGCACGAATGCAGCGACCGGTTTCATTGCGAAATGACGCATTGCTGCTCGACCCATGCGAATAAGAAGGGACAGCGCAAAGCCGCCAAGGCGGCGCGCTAATCGCGCGCTTTCACCGACTCCATCTAGCCCTCGAGCTTGTAACCCAGCCCTCGCACGGTCACCAAGTGGACCGGGTTGGCCGGGTCGGCTTCGATCTTGGACCGCAGACGCTTGACGTGGACGTCGAGCGTCTTGGTGTCGCCCACGTAATCGGCGCCCCACACCCGGTCGATCAACTGTCCGCGCGTCAGCACCCGACCGCTGTTGCGCATCAGGTACTCCAGCAAGTCAAACTCCTTGAGCGGCAACGTGATTGTGTCGCCGTTGACGGAGACGACATGTCGCTCGACGTCCATGCGCACCGGCCCGGACTCGAGCACACCGTCGCTGATTTCGGAGTCGTCGTCACCGCCACGGCGGAGCACCGCGCGGATCCGGGCGATCAGCTCGCGCGCCGAATACGGCTTGGTCACATAGTCATCGGCGCCCAGCTCTAACCCGACGACCTTGTCGATCTCGCTGTCCCGTGCGGTCACCATGATCACCGGCACGCTGGAGCGAGCGCGCAGCTGCTTGCAGACGTCGGTCCCCGACATGCCGGGCAGCATCAGGTCGAGCAGCACGATGTCGGCGCCGCCACGATCGAACTCGGCCAGCGCGGCTTGTCCATCGGTCACGACCGTGGCCTCGAAGCCCTCCTTGCGCAACAGGAATGCCAGCGGATCGGCCAGCGACTCCTCGTCTTCCACGATCAGCACACTGGTCATGCGCGCCACTCCTTGTCGTCGCGATGCTGTGCATCGCCGTAAGCGCGGGTCATCGACTTAGTTCTTCCTCTCGTTGTGACCTGTTGGGCCGCACTTCGCGACCCTGCGGTTGCTCGGGTTGTTCGTCATTGTCCGTGTAGGCCGGAATCGACAGGGTGAATGTCGATCCGGTCCCCGGCTTGCTCCACACGCCGATGCTGCCGTTGTGGTTGGCGGCGACATGTTTGACGATGGCCAGGCCCAGCCCGCTGCCGCCGGTGGCGCGCGAGCGTGCCTTGTCTCCCCGGAAAAACCGCTCGAAGACCCGCTCCTGGTCTTCCAACGCGATCCCGATGCCACGGTCGGTGACGGCGATCTCGATGTTGTCGCTGCGGCGGCGGCGGCTGATCGAGACCGGCGAACCGGGCGGCGAATAGGCGATGGCGTTGGACACCAGGTTGGCCAGCGCGGTGACCAGAAGCGTTTCGTCGCCCAGCACCCGCAAGCCGCTGGGCGCGTCGGTGCGAATCTCGATATGCGCGTTGTCCGCGGCCACCTTGTGGCGTGCAATCGCCTCGGACACAACGGTATCCACGTCCACTTCGGTGACGTTGGGCAACCGCTCCGCGCCCTGCAGCCGGGACAGCTCTATCAGCTCGGCGACCATGTCCCCCAGCCGGTTGGCCTCGACGAGCACCTTCTCGGCAAAGCGGCGAACGGTTTCGGGGTCGTCGGCGGACGCCAACAGGGCCTCGGCGAGCAGGGCCATGGCGCCAACCGGGGTCTTCAGCTCGTGGCTGACGTTGGCCACGAAGTCGCGCCTGGTCGCCTCCATGCGCGCATAGTCGGACTGGTCGTGGGCGAACACCACGGCGAATCGGCGGTCCTCTTCGCTGAGCAGCCGGGCCTGCCCGTGCACCGAGAGCCCGGACCGGCCCGCCGCCCGTTTGGCCGGCCGCAGGTCGAATTCGACGTCGACCCCGCTCAGCGCCTGCTGGGCCGCCTCCCACGCCTGGTCGTCAAGCTGCCGGTCCCGCACCAGGCCCAGTTCCCTGGCCCGGTCGTTGAGGTAGACGACGTCGCGGTGGGAATCCACCACCGCGACTCCAAGCGGCATCAGCGCGACGATGCGTTGCAGCATTTGCGCGACGGTGATCCCGGTCCATTCGGTGCTCGCTCGCTCCCGGCGAGCTTTCGGCGACAGCCGGGTCCCGGCTGCTACCCCTATGGCCAGCCCCAGCACGGACAAGACCCCGGCCAGCAACAGCGCCGAGAACACAGTCACATAGCAAATCCTACAAATCTTCCTGAACGCCGCCCTAGCGGAACGAGGCCAAAATCGGACAAGTCACACTTTGCGCTTCAGGTGTTCCACTTCCGTTAACGCGATGTTCGGCAAACAGGCCTTTAAAACTCGCAATAGCCCCGCGGCCCGGCGTTACCCGCGCCCCTGGCTGGCAACCGCCGCCGCACCCGCGGCGGCGGCCTCCGGGTCCAGGTAGGTGCCGCCAGGCACCACCGGTCGCAGGTCGGCGTCCAGGTCGTAGCGCAGCGGAACCCCGGTCGGAATGTTCAGCCCGACGATGTCGTCGTCGGACATCTGGTCGAGGTACTTGACCAGGGCCCGCAGCGAGTTGCCGTGCGCGACGATCAGCACCGTCTTGCCGCTGCGCAGGTCCGGGACGATGACGTCGGTGAAGTACGGCAGGAACCGAACCACCACGTCAGCCAGGCATTCGGTCAACGGGCCGCCGCCGATGTTGGCGTACCGGGGGTCGGTGTCCTGGCTGAACCGGCTGCCCTGCTCGATCGGCGGTGGCGGCGTGTCGTAGCTGCGCCGCCAGGCCATGAACTGCTCGTCGCCGTAGCGGGCCTTGGTCTCGGCCTTGTCCAGCCCCTGCAGCGCCCCGTAGTGCCGTTCGTTGAGCCGCCAGCTGCGCCGCACCGGGATCCACAGCCGGTCGACGGCGTCCAGCGCCAGGTGCGCGGTGGTGATCGCGCGGCGCAGCAGCGAGGTGTAGAGGACATCGGGCAACAGGTTCTGTTCGGCCATCAACTCCCCGCTGCGCACCGCCTCGGCCCGACCCTTTTCGGTCAGCCCGACGTCCACCCAACCGGTGAACAGGTTCAGGGCATTCCAGTCGCTCTCGCCGTGGCGCAGCAGCACCAGCGTGGCAGTGTCTCCCATGCCGGCTAGCTTATTCGTCGTCTTCGTCGATCAGGTGAGCGAACGCCTCGAGGTTCTTGAGCGATTCGCCGCGGGACACCCGCCACTCCCACTCTTTCTGTATCGACGAGCGAAAACCCAACTCCAGCAACGTATTAAAGTCCGAATCCACCGCTTCGAGCACCTGCCCGAGCACTCGGTCGATCTCGTCAGCGTCCACCGACGCCAGCGACATGCGGCCCACCAGGTAGATGTCGCCGACCTTGTCCAGCGTGTAGGCCACCCCGTAGAGGCGGCGGTTGCGCTTGAGCAGGAAGCGGTAGACGCCCTCGTGGTTCTCGTCGGGCTTGCGGCACACGAACGCCTCGATGCGCACCGAATGCTCGCCGACGCTCAGGATGGTGTTGGTCTTGAGTTTGCGCTCGCCGGGCAGCTCCACCACCAGGCCGGACAGCCCGCCGTGCGCCCCCTCGTGTTTCGAGTACTCCAGACCGCTCGCCTGCAGCGCGTCCTCGATCACCTGCTCAACGGTGGACGTCATGCGCCCACCCCGCTTCGCTCGGCGGTGTACGCGCGGATCGCGCGCCGATAGCTGACCAGCAGCGCGTCGGTGGTGTTCTCCCAGGAGAACGTGGCCGCGTGCTCGGCGGCCGCGCGGCTCATCGCCTCGGCCTGTGGCGCGCGCAGCCGCAACACCCGGTCCAGGGCGTCCGCCCACTGATCGACGTCGTGGCCGGACACCAGCGTGCCGGTGACCCCGTCGCGCACGGCCACCGGCAGACCGCCGACCGCGGCGGCCACCACCGGCGTGCCACACGCCTGCGCCTCGACGGCTACCAGGCCGAACGACTCCGAATAGCTGGGCACGGCGACCAGGCTGGCGGCCTGGAACAAGGTGGCCAAGTCCGTGCGGGACTGCGGGGGCAGGAAGGTCACCCGGGCCGCGATGCCCAGCTCGTCGGCCAGCCGCCGCAGCCCGTCCGGGGAGGCCATGCCGCTGCCCGACGGCCCGCCGGCCACCACGATGCGCACGCCCGGCAATTTCGCGGCAGCGCGCAGCACGATGTCGGGCGCCTTCAACGGCTGGATCCGCCCGACGAACGCCACCACGTCTCCGTCGAGCGGCAACCCCAGCGCGGCCCGCGCCGCCCGGCGGTCGCCCGGGCGGAACACCTCGAGATCCACTCCCGGGTGGACGACGTCGATGCGCGCCCGGTCGGCGCGGTGGATGGAGACCAGTTGCCTGGCTTCATCGTCGGTGTTGACGATCAGGCGGTCGGCCTCGTCGACCACCTGCTGCTCACCCACGGTGCGCAGCGGCGGCTCGGGCGCGTCACCCGCGGCCAGCGCCGCGTTCTTGACCGCGGCGAGCGTGTGCGCGGTGTGCACCAGCGGGACCGCCCAGCGGTCACGGGCCAGCCAGCCGACCTGGCCGGACAGCCAATAGTGCGAGTGCACGATGTCGTAGTAACCCGGTTCGTGCGACGCTTCCGCGCGCAGCACCCCGGCGGCGAACGCGCACAGCTGGGTGGGCAGGTCGTATTTGTCCAGGCCCTCGAACGGCCCCGCGACCACGTTGCGCACCAACACGCCGGGCGCGACCCGCGCGACGGGCGGGTCGGCGGACGCGGTGGCCCGGGTGAAGATCTCCACCTCGATGCCCCGCCGTGCCAGGTGTAACGCCGTCTGCAGCACGTAAACGTTCATGCCCCCGGCGTCGCCGGTGCCCGGCTGGGCCAATGGTGAGGTATGCACCGCCAACACTGCGACGCGGCGCGGTTTCAGCCGGAATACGTCATCGTGCCGCACTCTGTCATCTTTACAGGACGTTCCGCTCACCAGCCCAACGCCCACGACATGGCTTCGCGCTAAGCGGAAGAGTCGTCGACGGCGACGCCGCGCAGGCTCGGATTGAGCGCCCCGGCCCGCCGCATCGCCCCGAGCGGATCGGCGTACAGCCCGCCCAGCGACACGGTCCCCGCGCCCGCCTCCTGGACCCGGTTGCCGAAGACGGTGACGCGAATATCGCGCGGCGGCAACACCGAGCGCCCGGCGAAGGCCGCTTCCACGTGTTCCATCGCCTCCGGGTACTCGGTGAAAGCCTGGCCGCCGACGACCAGTTCGTCGGGGTTGAGCATGTCGCGCAGCAATGCGACCGCCTCCCCTAGCACCCGGCCGCGCTCGTTCAGCAGTTCTTTGGCCTGCTCGTTGCCGGCCCGGGCCAGCCGCAGCAGGTCGGCGATGCCGGCGGCCGGCGCGTTGGGTCGGCCCGGGGAAGCCAACGGCAGGACCCGCAGCCTGCGGGCGGCGGCCAGCACCGCCTCGTCGCTGACGGTGGATTCCAGTTGGCCGGTGCCGCCCAGCAGCTCGGAGTGGGCGGGCAGCGTCGCGATGGTGCCGGGGCCGCTGGCCGGGCAGTGCACCCGTCCGCCGATCACCAGCGCGTAGCCCACGGTCTCGCGGGCGTAGACGTAGAGACTGGTGGGCGAGCTGGGCAGGAATCGCCGCATGCCGAGCAGCAGCTCTGCCCCGGCCATGGCGTCGACGTGCGAGGCCACCGACACAGGCAGTCCCAGCGCGTCGGCCAGCACCGGGCCGACCGGCGCCTGCCGCCAACCGAGCCGGGGGTGGTCGACGTGACCGGTGGCGCTGTCGACGGTGCCGCCGATCGCGACGCCGACCCACAGCGGGCGGCGCCGATGCCAACGCCGCAGGTAACGAGCGGCGCTCTCGGCCAGCGAAGCCAGCGCGGGCCCGGCCGGGCTGAGCGGTGTCGGCGTCTCGACGGTGTCGAGCGTGCGTCCGAACAGGTCGGTGGCCACGATGCTGGTGGTCCGGGCGCCGATGTGGATGCCCAGCGTCACGAACGGTTCGTGGTTGACCTCGACCGGCACGCGTGGGCGCCCGATCGCTCCGGAGACGGCCAGGTCGGCGCGTTCCCGCAACAACCCGGCATCGAGCAGGGCGATGACTTGGCGGTTGACCGTCGCAATGCTCAGCGAGGTAACGCCGGCGATGACGTCACGCCCGACGGGGCCGCGCAATCGGACGGCCCGGAACACCGAGGCCGCCGCCGAGTCGGCGATGTGCAGTGCCGGCGGCACGATTTGACGACGCACCGACCGGTGGCCCTTGTAGCCGGCACGGGTGGGCGAATGATGAGGCTGGGTGAGGGTATTCGAGCGCACGAGCGTCCTTTGTCCGATTTGTGTTGGCCGTCACTGGCCACGCCTGAAAAAGTCAGGAGCGGCAAAGTGCGCGACAACAACACGCACCCGCCGCGCAAAGACACGCGGTGGTGGTGCTGGACAGGGCGCTGAGGTGCACCAAGAAAATTTAGCACGCTCACTAAGGTTGTTTCTATGGTTGGAAATGTCAGGAATGAACGGGTCGCGGTGGTCACGGGCGCCAGCTCGGGAATCGGCGAGGCGACCGCCCAGATCCTCGCTGCGCAGGGCTTTCACGTGGTGGCGTTGGCGCGCCGGGCGGAGCGGATCAACGCCCTGGCACGGGAGATCGGCGGAACCGCGATTGTGGCTGACGTCACAGACGATGCGGCGGTCGCCGCTCTGGCCGACGAACTGGCCCGGGTGGACGTGCTGGTCAACAACGCCGGCGGCGCCCGCGGGCTGGCACCGGTCGCCGATTCCGACTTCGAGCATTGGCGGTGGATGTGGGAGACCAATGTGATGGGCACGCTGCGGGTCACCCGAGCGCTGCTGCCCAAGCTCATCGACTCCGGTGACGGCCTGATCGTCACGGTGACTTCGGTTGCCGCACTTGAGGTTTACGACGGCGGCGCTGGGTACACGGCTGCCAAACACGCCCAGGGAGCGCTGCACCGCACGCTGCGCGGCGAGCTGCTGGGTAAGCCGGTGCGGCTGACCGAGATCGCACCCGGCGCGGTCGAGACCGAGTTTTCACTGGTTCGCTTCGACGGCGATCAACAACGCGCCGACGCCGTCTACACCGGCCTCACACCGCTGGTTGCCGCCGATGTCGCCGAGGTGATCGGCTTCGTGGCCTCGCGGCCGCCCCACGTCGACCTCGACCTGATCGTCATGAAGCCGCGCGACCAGGCGTCGGCCACCCGATTCAACCGCCGGGGCTAGTCGCCGGGCTGGATGAGGTGGTCGTCGTCGTGGGCGTGCCGGACAGGCTCGGCGCGGTCGACGGCGTGACCGGTGCGGTCACCGGAATCTGCGTGGACGGCGGGTGTGCGGTGGCGGGCGGGAGCGCCGACATGGCCACCCAGGTGTCCCAGTCGACGGCCCAGTCCCAGAGGTCACCGTCGGAGTAGGACAGCTGGATCGAGCTCCCGGTCACCTCGACCGGGTCGCCGTACATCGCCGACTGGAAGTACTGCTCCGCGTCGCCGGTCGACAGGTTGATGCAGCCGTTGGTGACGTTGCTGTTGCCCTGCGCGCCGGCGCTCGACGGGTTGGCGTGGATGAACTCGCCGTTGTTGGAGATCCGCACCGCCCAACGTTCGTGCACATGGCTGTAGCCGGCCGCCGGGTTGGACATGTAGAAGTCGGCGTACTTCTCGGTGACCACGTGGATGCCGTTACGGGTGACGTTGCGCGCCTTATCGGCCTCGCCGTAGCTGCACGGGAAGTCCATGATGACGCCTTCGTCCCTGACCACCTGGATACGGTGCGACGTGACCTCGGCCTTCACCACCTGCCGCCGACCGATCTGGAAGTTCAGTGAGATGTCCTCCGCCCCGTACGCGCTGTCGCCGAACGGCAGGCCGTACAACTTGGCGTCGACGTTGACGGTCGTGCCCGCGGGGTAGTACTCGCGCGTGCGCCAGTGCACCCGGGCGCCCTGCGCCTCGTCGGGCAGCCACGCCCAGCTGCCCTCGACGGGCGGATTCGTGGTGACGGTCAGCGCCTTCTCGACGGCGGCCTTGTCGGTGATGGGGGCGTCGAACTGGATGATGATCGGCGCCGCCACCCCGACGGTCTGCCCGTCGGCCAACTGGAACGCCCCGCCGATCTTCTTGGTGGGAGACACCGTGGTGAACTTGCCCTTCACCGGGATCGCCTTGCCGTCATGCCCGACGGCCGAGCCGCTCCATGTGTAGGTCGCGTCGTAGCCCAGCGGCTCGGTGGTGGTGTAGACCGTGCGGTCGGAGTTGAACTTGCCCGCCACGGGCTTGCCCGCGGAATTTGTCAGCGCGACGTGCTGGAACCAGCCGTCGCTGATCTGGACGCTGACCGGCGCGATCGGCACCACGTTTTCGGTCGCATCGGCCGGCTGGAACTTCAGCTGCGGCGCGGGCTGCTCTTTCTTCTCGGCCTGCCTGGCCGTGGTGCCGCCACACGCGGCCAACAGGCTGGGGGCGAAGACCCCCAGTCCGAGGGTCGCCAAAGCCACACGCCGGTTGATCGGCGGCGGGGTGTGCGACGTGCTCACGAAAGTCAAAGATACCGGGCAAAATCCACCAACCCCGCCGCGACAAATCGGGGCCGGGGCGGTCATTCACAGGATTCGGAGCTACAGCCTGCAGCCGAGCAGGACGGGCTCGGGTTTCAATGTGACACCAAACACATCACGAACCCCGTCGCGGATGACGCGGGCCAGTGCGATCACCTCGTCAGCGGTGGCGCCGCCGCGGTTGGTCAGCGCCAGCGCGTGCTTGGTGGACAGCCGGCAGCGCGCCGCGGGATCGTCGGGATAACCCTTGGTGAAGCCGGCCCGCTCCACCAGCCAGCCCGCCGCCAGCTTGACGCCTTCCGGCGCCGGGTAGTGCGGAACCTCCCCCTGGACGCTCGCGACCAGCCGCTCGTACACCTCGGGCGCGACCACCGGGTTGGTGAAGAACGACCCCACGCTCCAGGTGTCGTGGTCGTCCGGGTCGAGCACCATGCCCTTGCGGCCCCGCAGCTTCAGGACCGCCTCGCGGACCGACGGCGGATCGGCCCGCTCGCCGCCGCTCAACCCCAGCGCGGCGGCCAGTTCCCCGTAGCGCAGCGGCGCACTGCGGCCCGAGGAGTCCAGGGCGAACTCGACTTCCAGTACCACCCAAGGGGTTTCGGGCGCGGCCTGCTTGAGCACGCTGGTGCGGTAGCCGAAGCCGAGCTCGCTGCCGGGCACCCAGCGCACCTGGCCGCTGCCGCGGTCCAATACCCGGACCCGGGTGATGGTGTCGGAGACTTCCGCACCGTAGGCCCCGACGTTTTGCACCGGGGTGGCCCCGGCCGACCCGGGGATCCCGGACAGGCATTCCAGCCCGCCCAGACCGTGCTCGATGGCACTGACCACGACGTCGTCCCACACCGCGCCCGCCTCCGCGCGCACCAGGCCGCCGTCGATGGTGATGGCGCTGTTGGCCAACCGCACGGCGGTCAGGCCGGTCAGGGTATCGGCGATCACCAGGTTGGACCCGCCGGCGAACACCAGCACCGGGGCATGTTCTCCCGCACGGCTTTCGGCGTCCAGCTCCCGCACCGTCGCGATCACCTGTTCGGTGCTGGCGCAGGTGATCAGGCGGCGCGCGACCGGCCCCACCCGCAACGTCGTCAGCGGCGCGAGCGACACCGCCGCGGCGACATGCGCACCGGCGAATGTCGAACCGGCATCGCTGGATTTCATGGCCCGTAACGGTAGCCTCACCTGCTATGCCGCGTTCATTCGACTTGTCGGCCGACTACGACGGCAGCGTTGAAGAGGTGCATCGGGCGTTCACGGACGAGACCTATTGGCGGGCACGGCTGGCCGGGTCCGGTGTCGACCTCGCCACGCTGGAATCGATGCGGGTCGGCGGTGAAACCGGGGACGACGACACCGTCGAGGTTGTCACCGTGCAGGTGATCCACAGTCACAAGTTGCCGGGGATGGTCACACAGTTGCACAGCGGCGACCTCCGCATCAGGCGCGAGGAGGTCTGGGGACCCGTCGCGGACGGCGCCGCGCGGGGTTCGGTCGTCGGCTCGATATTGGACGCCCCGGTGAATCTGAAGGGCACCGCCACGCTCTCGACAATCCTGGACACCGGCGGCGCCCGACTGACCTTCCGGGCCACCGTCCAGGTACGCGTCCCGATCATCGGCGGCAAGCTGGAGAACATCATCGGCACCCGACTGGCCGAGCTGGTGGCGGCCGAGCAGCGGTTCACCACGGAGTGGATCGCGGGAATGGCGTGAGACCGCGTCGAGCCTAAGCTGGCGCTCATGCGAATCGCGTTGGCGCAGATCCTCAGCGGCACCGATCCGGCCGCCAACTTGGAGCTGGTGCGCGAGTACAGCGGCCGGGCCGCCGACGCCGGCGCGAAGTTGGTGGTGTTCCCCGAGGCGACCATGTGCCGGTTCGGCGTTCCGCTGGCGCCGATCGCCGAGCCGGTCGACGGGCCGTGGGCGGCCGGGGTGCGGGGCATCGCGGCCGACTGCGGGATCACGGTGGTTGCCGGCATGTTCACCCCGGCCGGAGACGGACGGGTGAAGAACACACTGATCGCGGCCGGTCCGGGCAGTCCCAACGAGCCGGACACGCATTACGACAAGATCCACCTCTACGACGCCTTCGGCTTCACCGAGTCACGCACCGTCGCACCCGGCCGCGAGCCGGTGGTGATCACGGTCGCCGGCGTGGGGGTGGGGCTGACCGTCTGCTACGACATCCGCTTCCCGGCCCTGTACACCGAGCTGGCCCGCCGCGGCGCCCAGCTGATCGCCGTCTGCGCATCGTGGGGCGCGGGGCCCGGCAAGCTCGACCAGTGGACGCTCTTGGCGCGGGCCCGCGCGCTCGATTCGATGAGCTACGTCGCCGCGGCCGGCCAGGCCGACCCGGGCGAGTCTTTGACCGGGTCGGGCGCGCCCACCGGGGTGGGCGGCAGCCTGGTTGCCTCCCCGTTCGGCGAGGTCGTCGCGTCCGCCGGCTCCGCACCGCAGCTGGTGCTGGCCGACCTCGACGTCGATCGGGTCGCCAAGGCTCGCGAGAGCATCGCGGTGCTGCGCAACCACTCAGATTTTGCTCAGCTCGATAGGGCAGAATCAGTCGGGTGACGAACCCACAGGGACCACCGAACTCCGACCCGTCGAGGTGGGGCCGTCCGGCCAACCAAGGCCCCTTCGGCCAGCCCCCCACCGAGCGGCCGACCGAGCGGATCAACACCGGCGGCCCGCCCGCCGCGCCGCCGCCTCCCGCCGCAGGTCCGCCGCCGGGTCAGACCGAACGGATCGGCACGCCCCCGCCGAACATGCAGCGGCCCGACTACCCGCCGCCGCCCCCGCCGATCCCGCACGCGGGGGCGACCGAGCAGCTGCCCACGCCCGGCGAGGAACCGGCCGCGGGGAAGAAGCGTCGCTTCCTGCGCGACCCGCTCTCCGTGGTGCTGGTCTGCATCATCGTGGTTTGCCTGGTGATCGCCGCGCTGGTCGGGGGCGAGCTGTACGTCCGTCACGTCGCCAACAGCAAGGTCGCCGAGGCGGTGGCGTGCGAGGTCAAGGACCAGGCCACCGCGTCGTTCGGGGTGGCGCCGCTGATGCTGTGGCAGCAGCTCACCAAGCACTACACCAACATCTCGGTGTCGACCGCGGGCAACCAGGTGCGTGACGCCAAGGGCATGAAGATCGACATCAACATCCGCGACGTCCAACTCAGGGACACGCAGGACTCCAAGGGCACCATCGGGTCGCTCGACGCGACCGTCACCTGGACGTCCGACGGCATCAAGGAATCCGTCCAGAACGCGATTCCGGTGCTGGGCCCGTTCGTCACCAACACGGTGACCACGCACCCCAACGACGGCACGATCGAGCTGAAGGGCATGTTGGACAACCTGACCACCAAGCCCGTGGTGTCGGGCACCGGCCTGCAGCTGCAGATCGTCAGCTTCAACGCGCTCGGCTTCACGATGCCGAAGGAGTCGGTGCAGTCGACCCTGGACGACTTCACCTCGCAGTTCACCAAGAACTATCCGCTGGGCATCCACGCGGACAGCGTTCAGGTCACCTCCAGCGGTGTGACGAGCCACTTCTCGACGCGGAACGCGAGCATCCCCACCGGCAACAACAACGACCCCTGCTTCGCCAACCTCTGACGCCAGCTCAGTCGAGCCCGTCGAGCACCGCCCGCGTGCCGGACAGGCCGAGCCGGGTGGCACCGGCGTCCAGCATCGCCAGCGCGGCGGTGGCGTCGCGGATGCCGCCGCTGGCCTTGACGCCCAATCTGCCGCCGACGGTCTGGCTCATCAGGGCGACCGCGCGCACCGAGGCGCCGCCGGCGGGGTGAAACCCGGTCGAGGTCTTGACGAAGTCGGCGCCGGCGTCCTCGACAGCGCGACACACCTGCACCAGCCCGCGCTCGTCCGGTCCCGATAACAGCACCGCCGACTCCACGATCACCTTGAGCACGGCGCCGGGGACGGCGGCGCGCACGGCGGCGATATCGGCCCGCACCGCCTCGATGTCTCCGGCCAGCGCGGCGCCGATGTCGATGACCATGTCGACCTCGGTGGCGCCGGACGCCACGGCCTGTTCGGCCTCGTGGGCCTTGACCGCCGAAATGTGCTTGCCCGACGGGAAGCCCGCCACGCTCGCCACCGCGACGCCCCCTTCGGCTCGCACCGCGGCCGAAACCATCGACGGCGAGACGCACACGGCGTAGACGCCCAATTCGGCGGCCTCCGCGACCAGGGCGGCCACGTCCGCCTCGGTGGCTTCGGGTTTGAGCATGGTGTGGTCGACCATGGCCGCCAGCTGAGCCCGGGTGGGTTTGGTCGCCACTAGAACCTTTCCTCGGGTCCGCCCGGATTGCATCCGGACGCGACCATGTCGGTGTCGTCGACGACCGGGCGCCACGGCTCCAGGTTCCAGCTGGTCTTGCCGGGCTCGGCCAGTTCGGCGAACTGCCAATGACAGATGAACTGCGCACGCATCCCGGCGGTGTCGGCGTCCGGCGACAGCGCCAGCACCTCGGCCCACGCCTCGTCGGCGAGGGCCGCGTTGCCGGACTGCCTGGCGGCCAACCGCCCCGACGGAGTGGGGAAAACCCGCAGACTGCTCAAGCCGTGCCACTGCGCCCACTCGATGTGGTCGATGAATGGCGGGGACATCGTGGCCGGGTCCGCTGCGGCGGCACCCGCCGGGGCCCACAGCGCGACGAGCACCGCGGCGGGCGCCGTCAGCAGGGCCTTCATCCCGCTAGCGCGACTTACCTTGGATTTCAAGAAGTTTCGGCCGCACGTCGACCAGATACACGCCCGCCGCGCACGCGGCGATCGCCATCCCGAGTACCCCGAAAACAAAACTCAGGATGGATGTCAGGGCGACAGCCAGACCGAGGATCACCAGCCACACCGGCTTGGTCAGCTTGTCGGCGGCGGTGTAAGCGTCGGGCCGCTGCAGTGCTGCATGCACGAACGCGTATACCGCCGTTACCAAAACGGCGATCTGCAAGACCAACATGACGGTACCCACGAGGTGGCTCACGCCTTAAGCGTATGCGGGCGCCGTGCAAAACGTCGACTCAGAGTCGCCCGAAGGACAACTCCGAGTCGACGTCTTGACTTACTTCTGGGTGACCTTCTTGGCGGGAGCCTTCTTGGCCGGGGCCTTCTTGGCGGGCGCCTTCTTGGCGACAGCCTTCTGAGCCTTCTTGGCAGTCTCGTCGGACTTCTTGGGCAGCTCGATGCCGACCAGCTTGGCCGCGCGCTCACCGACCGCGCGGGTCTGCGATGCGACGGTGCCCAGCGCCTCCTGCGTCAGCTCGACGGCCTGGTCCACGTAGCCCTCGGCGCGCGCGGAGGCGTCGTCGATGCCCGTCTGGCTGCGCAGGCGCTGCAGGGCGGCCTCGCCCCGCTCGACCAGCTCGTTGTAGCGGTTGGTCGCCGCGTCCAGGTAGCCCTCGGCAGCCTTGCGCAGTTCCTCGCTGGTGAACCGCTCGCGCAGCTCGTCCAGCTGCTCGGGCAGGTCCTCCTGCAGCCGGGTCAGCCGGGCACGGCTCTCCTCCACCCGGGTGCGGGTGTCGGCGCGGGTCTCCTCGGCACGCTCGCGCAGGCTCGCGATCAGGTCATTGACAGTGGCCAGGGCCAGGTCGGCCGCGCCCAGCGCCGCGAGCAGGGGTGCCCGCAAATCTTCGATGTTCGAATTGTCCGCCATGGTTATTCCTTTCATGGTTTTCCGTTATTGGCGTTCTTGGGTGTTGGTTGTGAAAGTTAAGGCGAGCGTCTCCTTCTCGTCGCGACCGCCGGATTCACGCTCCTGGGTAACCCGTGCGGTCGGTGGTTGATACATCACCACCCACTAGCGTGACGCGGAAGTCCCGACGGCCGGAAGGGCCATTGATCACTCGTCGCCGTTGGGTTCGGTGGAACACTCCTCGTCGCTATCGATTGATTCGTTTTGTTGGGTGAACGATGCGTAGACGTCGAGCAGAACCTGCTTCTGGCGCTCGGTAATCGCGGTATCGGTGATGATGGCGTCGCGCACTTGACTCTTGTCGCTGGGCTCAAGGATCCCGGCCCGCACATAAAGGACCTCGGCGGAAACTCGCAGCGCCTTCGCGATTTGATTGAGCACGTCGGCGGACGGCTTACGCAATCCACGCTCCACCTGGCTCAGATACGGATTGCTGACCCCGGATCTCTCGGCGAGTTGGCGCACCGAGACCTGCGCGAGTTCGCGCTGGCTGCGGATGAAGCTACCGATGTCCGAGGCCATGTCGGAGGCGGCGTTGGACACCTTGGCGGAGAGTTTCTCCTCGGGTGCCATGGCGTGCTCCTGGTCGGCTGATCGATGTTGACGGCCCCAGATTACTACAAGTGCTTGCTTTTGCAAGCACTTGTTAGCACTACTAGAAAAGTAGATGGGCGACGGCGTAGATCACCAGACCGGCCAGGGAGCCGACCACGGTCCCGTTGATCCGAATGAACTGCAGATCACGGCCCACGTGCAGCTCGATGCGCCGGCTGGCCTCCTCGGCGTCCCAGCGCTCGATGGTGTCGGTGATGATGGCGGTGATCTCCACGCCGTACTGCGAAACCAGGTGCTGGGCCGCCCGCACGATCCAGTTATCCACCTTGTCGCGCAGGTCGGCGTCGTCGCGCAGCGACTCCCCGATGCGTACGACGGTGTCGGTGATGCGGGTGCGCAGCGTGCTGGAGGGGTCGTCCACGCCCTCGAGCACCAGGCGCTTCAGCGTCTTCCAGGCCGTGGCGGCGGCGTTGGCGATCTCGTCGCGCGCCATCAGCTGCTCCTTGATCGCATCGGCTCGCGCGATGGTGTCCGCGTCGTTTTGCAGGTCGTCGGCGAATTCGAACAGAAAGCGCGTCGCCGACCGGCGCAGCTCGTGGTCGGGATTGCGCCGCACCTTGTCGGTGAAGTCCATCAGCTCGCGGTGGATGCGATCGCCGACCAGATGGTCGATGAAGCGTGGCGACCACGTCGGGGAGTCACGCTCGACCACCCGCTGGATCACCTCGCCGGCGTTCAGCGACCACTGGAAGGCCCGGTCGGCCAGCAGCTGGATCAGCGCCTCCTGCCGGTTCTCGGCCAGCAGCGTCCCCAACACCCGCCCGACCGGCGGCCCCCACTGCGGTTCGGCGATGCGGCGCACGATCATCCGGTCGATCACCTGCTGGACGTCGTCGTCGCGCAGTAACTCCACCAGCACCCGCAGCACCGTGGCCGTCTCGCTGGCCACACGTTCGGCGTGCGCGGCCTCCGACAGCCACTTGCCGAGCCGTCCGGGCACCTCGGCGTCCCGCAGCTTCGTCTCCACCACCGGCGGCGACAGGAAGTTCTCCCGCACGAAGGTTCCCAGCCCCTCGCCGAGCTGATCCTTCTTGCGCTTGATGATCGCGGTGTGCGGGATGGGGATACCAAGCGGATGCCTGAACAGCGCCGTCACCGCGAACCAGTCGGCCAGCGCGCCCACCATTCCCGCCTCCGCGGCGGCACCGACGTAGCCGACCCAGGCACCCAGGTGGGTGTGGGCCTGGGCCCACCGGCACGCGAGGAACAGTCCGGTGGCGCCGATGAGGAAGCCCAGCGCGACCGCTTTCATCCGGCGCAGCGCCAGCCGGCGCTCTGCGTCGGCCTGCGGATCGGCGCCGGCGAAGGATTCGGCTAGCGACGGGTGCGGGCGCCCGGTTCCGGTCAAAGGTGTCGTCGAGTCCGGCCCCGCCGCTAGCGGGCCCGGTGCTGCGCCTCGAGGCGAGGCTCTGTGTACCACCACTCCATCATTCATCGTCCCGGCCGATTGGTGTGACGGCACTGCTAGGGAGGCTCGTGGCGGGGTGCGGCCAAAGTCCGGAACAGGCCCGCACACCGTAGTATCGAGTGCGTCTAGTGAATGGGAAATAGGCGACAGTGACAGAGCAAATGTTGGCTGTGACCGCCAAGACGGATGGTCGCAAGCGGCGCTGGCATCAACACAAGGTGGAGCGCCGCAACGAGTTGGTAGACGGGACCATCGACGCGATCCGGCGGCGCGGCGGCACGTTGAGCATGGACGAGATCGCCGCGGAGATCGGCGTGTCCAAGACGGTCCTGTATCGCTACTTCGTCGACAAGAACGACCTGACGACCGCCGTCATGATGCGGTTCACCCAAACCACCCTGATTCCAAATATGGCGTCGGCGCTGACATCCAATCTCGACGGCTTCGACCTGACCCGGGAGGTCATCCGGGTGTACGTCGAAACCGTCGCCAACGAACCCGAGCCGTATCGCTTCGTGATGTCCAACAGCTCGGCCAGCAAAAGCAAGGTGATCGCCGACTCCGAGCGGATCATCGCCCGCATGCTGGCGGTGTTGATGCGCCGCCGCATGCAACAGGCGGGGATGGACACCCGCGGCGCGGAACCGTGGGCCTACCTGATCGTCGGCGGCGTTCAGCTGGCCACTCACTCCTGGATGTCGGATCCGCGGATGAGTCGCGACGAGTTGATCGACTACCTGACGATGCTGAGCTGGAACGCGCTGAAGGGCATCGTCGAGGTGGGCGGATCGCTGGAGAAGTTCCGCGAAGAGCCCCATCCGTCGCCCATCGTGCCGCCCCGCGGGCGTGAGAATGAGGCACCGCTCTAGTACTGCAGCCGTAGATCGAGATCACTGTTGTTCACGTCGTTTGTAGTGGGATTGGCGGGCTCGGTATTGGTGTCTTCGGCGCCATCGTGACCAGGCCAGCAGGGTCGCGACGGTGTGGTTGCTAGTACTGCAGCCGTAGATCGAGATCACTGTTGTTCACGTCGTTTGTAGTGGGATTGGCGGGCTCGGTATTGGTGTCTTCGGCGCCATCGTGACCAGGCCAGCAGGGTCGCGACGGTGTGGTTGGTGGCGAGTAGCAGGGCGTCGAAGAGGCGGCGAAACTCGTTGACGGTCAACGCGATCAGCCCGGCCGGGGTGGGTGTGGTATCGCGTTCGATCGCGGTGGCCACCGCCAGGAAGGCATGGGCGAGCATGGCCAGGGTGGTCCAGCGGTGCCAAGAGCGCCATCGGCGGACCTGGTGTTGGTCGAGTCCGACCAGTCCTTTGGCGGCTTGGAAGGTTTCCTCGATGCGCCACCGCTGGCCGGCCACGGCGACCAGGGTGCGCAACGGTACCGGACGTGGGCTGTAGCAGCGCAGGTAGGCGTGCTCGCCGGTGGCGTCGTTGCGGCGGATCAGCAAATGGTGCACACCGGTGTCGTTGTCGTCTTCGGCAAGGAGCCGAAACCACGCCCACGAATACACGCGCGGGCCGTGCGCTCCGACACCAGCGGAGTGGCGCTGCCAGGCACGCGGCGGGATCAGGGCGGGTAGCGCGTCGACGCGGATAGGTCCGGCGTGGGTGGGAACACACCGGTTGGCTGAGACGGCCAGCACGTATCCCAGCCCGTGGCCGCGCACCGCGGCCCGCAACCGCGGGTCGGCGCCATAGACTTCGTCACCGGCTACCCAGGATGTGGGCACCGCCGTCTCGACGGCGCGGTCGATCAACGCCGTGGCGAGGGCGGGTTTGGTCGCAAACCCTCTGTCCTGCTGCGGAATTCGAGCCTGATCACAGCGATCGTGATCCTCGGTCCACGATTTGGGCAAGTAGAGGGCGCGGTCGATGAGGGCGTGCCCGCGCGGGGCAGCATAGGTGAGGTAGACCGCGACTTGAGAGTTTTCGATACGGCCCGCGGTGCCGGAGTACTGGCGCTGCACGCCCACCGAGTGAGTGCCTTTCTTCACATCCCCGGTCTCGTCGACCACCAGGATCGCCTGCGGGTCACCGAAGGCGTCGACGACATAGTCGCGCAGATCATCGCGCACCGCGTCGGCGTCCCAGCTGGCCCGCGCCAAAAGATGCTGCAACCCGTCGGGATTAATGGCACCGCGATGCTCGGCGATGGTCCAGCAATTCTTGCGGTCCAGACCCGACACCATCCCCAGGATGAGCTCGCCGGCATGACGCAACGGCTCGTAACGAACGAAACGCGGCGCGATCCGATCGATCATCGCCGAGTACTCAGTCCACCACCGGTCAGGGTCTACGCTATGAACCGCGGCGACCGCGGCCAATTCGGTTGTCTTCACAAACTCTGAACGATGCCGCGGTCACCGCTCTGACCAGCGCAGACACGCCCAAGACCACTGGCCTCAAACTACGGCTGCAGTACTAGG